>NZ_JAWOUX010000008.1:0-50415 GCF_033339595.1 Vibrio sp. 2096 | reverse complement strand
GAGACTTGAACTCTCACACCTTGCGGCGCCAGAACCTAAATCTGGTGCGTCTACCAATTCCGCCACTTCCGCAACTTATTCTGTAGTTATCAAGGTAATTGGTAAAAACCTAAATAACGTTGTTCATGGTGGCTACGACGGGATTCGAACCTGTGACCCCATCATTATGAGTGATGTGCTCTAACCAGCTGAGCTACGTAGCCAAAACCATATTTTTTGTTCTCAACGCTTTGTTGCCTTGTCGTTGGGAACGGCGCGCATTATGCGAAGTTGAGTGAGATCCGTCAACAGTTTTTTTTAATAAATTTCGGAAAAAACCTCGTTCGCTTCCTTTTTAAACAAAGAGGCGTGTTTATGATCTAAAACTGGAAATAAATTAGCTTGCAGTTGCGTAATTTATTTTTGTTCATTTACTTAAGGTATTAAAAAAGCCAGCTTAACAGCTGGCTTTTAGTGTAAATGAAGTGTTTAGAATTCATTCATTTAATTAAACATTGAAGCGGAAGTGTACAACATCGCCATCTTTTACGATGTAGTCTTTACCTTCTAGACGCCATTTACCTGCGTCTTTTGCGCCATTTTCACCATTGAATTGGATGAAATCGTCGTAACCAACTACTTCTGCACGAATAAAGCCTTTCTCGAAGTCAGTGTGGATCTTACCTGCCGCCTGAGGCGCAGTTGCACCAACAGGGATTGTCCAAGCACGTACTTCTTTAACACCTGCTGTGAAGTAGGTGTGTAGAGTCAGTAGTTCGTAACCAGAGCGAATTACACGGTTCAGGCCCGGCTCTTCGATCCCCATATCTGCTAGGAATTCTTCGCGATCTTCATCTTCTAGTTCAGATAGTTCAGATTCGATAGCTGCACATACAGGTACAACGACATTGTTTTCTTTTTCTGCGAACTCACGAACCGCATCTAGATATGGGTTATTTTCGAAGCCATCTTCGTTTACGTTTGCAATGTACATAGTTGGCTTCAGTGTTAGGAAGTTTAGGTAGCCGATTGCTGCTAACTCTTCTTTAGATAGCTCAACTGTGCGTGCCATGCCGCCTTCAGTTAGTACTGGTAACAGTTTTTCTAGTACGGTTAGTTCAAATTTTGCGTCTTTATCGCCGCCTTTTGCCTTCTTCGCGTTACGTTGAATCGCTCGCTCACAAGAATCAAGGTCAGCCATTGCAAGTTCAAGGTTGATCACTTCGATATCTTCGATAGGTGAAACTTTACCTGAAACGTGAACAATGTTTTCGTTTTCAAAACAGCGTACAACGTGGCCAATCGCGTCTGTTTCACGGATGTTAGCTAGGAATTTGTTACCTAAACCTTCACCACGTGATGCACCAGCAACAAGACCAGCGATGTCCACGAACTCCATCGTCGTTGGAAGAACTCTCTGTGGGTTAACGATCTTAGCTAGTGCGTCTAGACGTAGATCTGGCACAGGAACCACACCAGTGTTTGGTTCAATGGTACAGAACGGGAAGTTTGCTGCTTCGATACCCGCTTTAGTTAGTGCGTTGAACAGAGTTGATTTACCTACGTTAGGTAGACCAACGATGCCACATTTAAAACCCATGATAGTAACCTTATTCAGCTTTGAACGTGTGGAGGCGATTTTGTGCTTTAGATAGGCCATCCTTAATCAGGATATCTAGACAACGAACAGCCTCATCAGCTGCTGCATCTAAAAGCTCTTGCTCTTTAGCTGGCGCTTTACCTAATACAAAACCCGCCACTTTATCTTTGTGTCCCGGATGACCAATGCCAATACGAAGACGATAAAAATCTTTGTTATTGCCCAGTTTGCTAATGGTGTCACGCAGACCGTTGTGTCCACCGTGACCCCCACCTTTTTTAAACTTAGCGACACCTGGCGGTAAGTCTAGCTCGTCATGAGCAACCATGATCTCTTCAGGTTTAATTTGATAAAATTTCGCAAGCGCTGCGATCGATTTACCTGATAGATTCATGAAGGTGGTTGGGATAAGCAAACGGAGATCCTGGCCATTGACCATAATGCGTCCTGTTAGACCAAAAAACTTTGGTTCGTTCTTCAGTGTAACGTTGTGAACGCGTGCTAATTCTTCTACAACCCAAGCGCCCGCATTGTGACGAGTTCTGGCGTATTCTGGTCCTGGATTAGCAAGACCAACAAGAAGTTTGATTTGTTGACTCAAGGTTAGGATCTCTCTGGAATCTCAAAAAGCGCAGTATGATAGCACAGAAAACTCGCGGTGGGCGACCAAGGGATTTTCTAGTTATCAGTACAAATAAAAAAACACCCCAAAGAGGGGTGCTTTTGAAATCAGTGTAACTGAAATGTTCGTATTAGTTGAACATTGCAGAGATTGACTCTTCGTTGCTGATACGACGAATCGCTTCAGCCAGCATGCGAGATAGGCTTAGTGTTGTCACTTTACCTGTTGCAGCCATCTCTTTAGACAGAGAGATAGAGTCAGTTACGATAACTTGGTCAAGAACTGAGTTCTTGATGTTATCCGCAGCGTTGCCTGAGAATACTGCGTGAGTAGCGTAAGCGAATACACGCTTAGCACCGCGCTCTTTTAGTGCTTCAGCTGCTTTACATAGTGTGCCACCTGTGTCGATCATGTCATCAACGATCACACAGTCACGACCTTCAACATCACCGATTAGGTTCATTACTTCAGAAACGTTTGCACGTGGACGACGCTTATCTACGATTGCGATGTCGATGTCGCCTAGTGCTTTTGCTGTTGCACGAGCACGAACAACGCCACCTAGGTCAGGAGATACCACTACAGGGTTATCTAGACCGCGAGCCTGCATATCTTCAAGTAGCACTGGCGTGCCGAAGATGTTGTCTACAGGTACATCGAAGAAGCCTTGAATTTGCTCTGCGTGTAGGTCGATAGTTAGAACGCGGTCAACACCAACGTTAGATAGGAAATCAGCAACAACTTTTGCAGTAATTGGCACACGCGCAGAACGCACACGACGGTCTTGGCGAGCGTAGCCGAAGTAAGGGATAACTGCAGTGATACGGCCTGCTGAAGCACGGCGCATTGCATCAATCATAACAACCAATTCCATTAGGTTGTCGTTAGTCGGTGCACAAGTGGATTGAATGATGAAAACATCGCTACCACGAACATTCTCATTGATTTGAACTGCAACTTCGCCATCAGAAAAGCGAGAAACAGATGCATCACCAAGAGAGATGTAAAGACGATCAGCAATACGTTGGGCTAGTTCAGGTGTTGCGTTACCAGCAAATAGCTTCATATCAGGCACGGTGGAAACCTCGGGTTTGCGTCCAGTTTAAATAGGTCGGTGTGAGGCTGATTGGTATTCAGCCAAAGTCTCTTTTAATGGCGAAATATTGCGCCCTTGAGCGACAAATGCCGAGACTTTATCAGAGAGTTGTGCAAGGATAGTTTCTGCTTCAGATTTGCTCGAAAATTCAGCAAAAACGCAAGATCCTGTCCCCGTCAATCTTGACGGCGCGTATTGTAGCAGCCAAGAAAGTTGCTTATCAACCTCTGGGTAGAGCATTCGTACAATTTTTTCGCAATCGTTTACGCTTGGCGTATTTAAAAGTGTTTCTAGATCTCGTTTTGGGGTGTTTCGCGTCAGATCTGGATGACAAAAAACGTCGACGGTTGCGATAGATACATTCGGTCTGACGACTAAATACCACTTTTCTTCGGGATAAGCAGGAGAGAGTCTTTCACCAACACCTTCAGCAAAAGCTGCAAATCCGCGCACAAATACGGGCACGTCTGCGCCCAGTTTTAAACCAATTTCAGCCAGTTCGTCGTCAGTTAGATTCAGTTGCCATAAGTAATTCAGTGCCACTAATGCTGTAGCTGCATTCGATGAGCCCCCACCAATGCCTCCACCCATAGGCAGCACTTTCTGTAGCTCAATATGCGCGCCAAAAGGGCAGTTTGAGTAAGCTTGAAGCGCGGTTGCTGCTTTCCAAATTAAATTGTCTTGAAGAGGCAGACCTTCTATCTCTGGAGAAATTGTAATATCACCAGAATAGTTCGCTTGAATAGTGAGCTCATCGCCGTGATCGACGAATTGGAATAAGGTTTGTAACTCGTGGTAGCCATTCTCTGTACGGCCGTTGATATATAGAAAGAGATTCAATTTCGCTGGTGATGGCCAGCGTGTTGAAAGTTCAATCATTGGGTGATGTTCCATTTTGTGATCACTAGATTTATTTTGACATCAGCTGTGGTGAGTTTCAGCTTATTTGGCAGAGGGAGAGACTGTTCATGCCATTGAACGTCGCCATATCGTTGATATGCAATGCTCCAATCATTTAAACCAATTTGTTTGTTTAACGCTTGCAGTGTATTGGTTGGAGACAGTTGGAATTTGTCGGCATCGGTCGGTAGACCTAATAGCCAGTCAGGCATGTGATCGACGGGCATCATCAACCCTGTAAGACGGTAAATCAGCTGGTTAGCACTGCGAGAAGAAAGGACCTGATCGTCGTAAGTTTCTACTGTGGCGCCTTGTGGGGTGATGGTGAGCTTTAATGCCGTTTGTCCGAGAATCGTTGTTAAACGCAACTGGCTTAGTGCTGAAGAATGTTTCCAGTAGAAGTTTAAATTTTGTCTTTGGTCTGGGCCAATATAACCAAGTTTCCCCGTTGCTTGAAAATCTTGGATGGTTTCGAGTCGCTGCTCATGAGCTTGCCATTCAACGCTGGTAACACTTTCAGGAACGGACGAACAACCAGCGAGCAGTAAGCTCGACAAGAAAAAAAGAATAAAGGAGCGTAACGTCATGTTTGATGGCTTATTAATCAGTTTCATCGGGAATCGCTCACAACTATAGCATTGAAAAGTCGCACTTAGGAAAACAAATCCGGCTTACCCTTTCAATAAATGCGTGCTTACAGTAAAATTCTGGACCTATTTTATAACCTATCCCAGAGATACCACGTTAGATGTCCTTGCTTGCTATTGGAATTAATCACAATACAGCGTCTGTCGACTTGCGAGAGAAGGTGGCGTTTGGTCCGGATAAACTCGGCCCTGCACTCGAGCAACTTAGAGAGCACGAAGCAGTTAACGGCAGTGTGATTGTTTCAACCTGTAACCGAACTGAGTTGTACTGCGATGTTAAGCAAGGAGCGCGAAACAAGTTGATCGATTGGCTTGCTCAATTTCATCAAGTGAGCCGCGAAGATTTAATGCCGAGTTTGTATGTTCATGAAGAACAAGCTGCAATAAAGCATTTGATGCGCGTATCGTGCGGTCTTGACTCTCTGGTGTTGGGTGAGCCTCAAATTTTGGGGCAGGTAAAGCAAGCATTTTCTGACTCGCGAGATCATCAAGCTGTCGATGCCTCGATTGATAAACTGTTTCAAAAGACGTTCTCAGTCGCCAAACGGGTGAGAACAGAGACAGATATTGGTGGTAATGCCGTGTCCGTGGCTTATGCGGCATGTACACTGGCAAAACATATTTTTGAGTCGTTATCAGATTCAACCGTGCTTTTAGTTGGTGCGGGTGAGACGATTGAATTGGTCGCGAAGCATTTAGCGTCCAACGGTTGCACAAAAATGATTGTCGCGAACCGCACTAAAGAGCGCGCGCAAGGCTTAGCGGACCAATTTGGCGCAGAAGTGATCAGTTTGAACGAAATTCCTGAACATTTGGCGAAAGCGGATATTGTGATTAGCTCAACGGCGAGCCCATTGCCTATTATTGGCAAAGGTATGGTCGAAACGGCTCTAAAGCAGCGCCGACATCAACCTATCTTGTTAGTCGATATTGCGGTGCCGCGAGATGTAGAGTCGGAAGTCGGTGAACTGAACGACGCATATCTGTATTCTGTTGATGACTTGCAATCTATCATCGACAGCAACATTGAGCAGCGTAAAGTCGAAGCGATTCAAGCTGAAGCGATTGTTAGTGAAGAAAGCGCTGCGTTTATGACATGGTTGCGTTCACTGCAAGCCGTCGATAGTATTCGCGACTATCGCAAATCAGCCAACGAAATTCGTGAAGAGTTACTGAGCAAAAGTTTGCAATCTTTAGCGGCAGGCGCAGATCCGGAGAAAGTGCTGCGCGAGCTAAGTAATAAACTCACCAACAAACTGATTCACGCTCCAACTCGCGCATTGCAAAGTGCAGCAGAGCAAGGCGAACCAGCAAAATTAACGATTATCCGCCAAACACTTGGCTTGGATGATCTATAACTCACGCTTTTTATTAAGAAAACGACACTATGAAAGCCTCTATTCTGACTAAGCTAGAAACGCTAGTAGAACGTTACGAAGAAGTTCAACATCTTCTTGGTGATCCTGATGTAATTGGAAATCAGGACAAATTCCGTGCTCTATCAAGAGAGTACTCTCAGCTAGAAGAAGTAACCAAGTGCTTCCAAGCTTATCAACAAGCACAAGAAGATCTTGTCGCCGCTGAAGAGATGGCAAACGAAGACGACGAAGAAATGCGTGAAATGGCGCAAGAAGAAATCAAAGAAGCGAAAGCGACGATTGAGCGTCTTACTGATGAGTTACAGATTCTTCTTCTGCCAAAAGATCCGAACGATGATCGTAACTGTTTCCTAGAAATTCGTGCAGGTGCGGGTGGCGACGAAGCGGGTATCTTCGCGGGTGATCTATTCCGTATGTACAGCAAGTACGCAGAAAAGCGTGGCTGGCGCATCGAAGTCATGTCTTCAAACGAGGCAGAGCACGGTGGTTACAAAGAGATGATCGCGAAAGTAAGCGGCGACGGTGCGTACGGCGTGTTGAAATTTGAGTCAGGCGGTCACCGTGTACAGCGTGTTCCAGCAACAGAGTCTCAAGGTCGTGTGCATACTTCTGCTTGTACAGTAGCAGTAATGGCGGAAATCCCTGAAGCGGATCTGCCAGAAATCAAAGCAGCAGACCTGAAAATCGATACGTTCCGTGCATCTGGCGCGGGTGGTCAGCACGTTAACACCACGGATTCTGCAATCCGTATTACCCACTTACCAACGGGTACGGTAGTAGAGTGTCAGGATGAGCGTTCACAGCACAAGAACAAAGCGAAAGCAATGGCGGTTCTTGCTGCTCGTATCGTTCAAGCGGAAGAAGAGCGTCGTGCCGCAGAAGTGTCTGATACACGTCGTAACCTTCTAGGTTCTGGTGACCGTAGTGACCGTATTCGTACATACAACTACCCACAAGGTCGTGTGTCTGATCACCGTATCAACCTGACCATCTATCGTTTGAACGAAGTGATGGAAGGTGACCTGCAGAGCTTGATTGATCCTGTGATTCAAGAGCACCAAGCAGACCAACTTGCGGCGCTCGCAGAGAACGGCTAATCGATGAGCCAAGTTCAATCGATTGAGCAAGCACTGAAAAGTGCGACGGCGAAACTGGCAGAAGGCGGCAAAGAGTCGCCTTCTCTCGATGCAGCTGTACTCCTTTGCCATGTCCTTGGCAAACCACGAACTTACCTGCTGACCTGGCCAGAAAAAGCATTAGAAGCAGAGCAACAAGCGAAATTCGACGCTCTACTTGAACGACGTTTAACTGGTGAACCCGTCGCTTATATTATTGGTGAGCGAGAGTTTTGGTCTTTACCGTTCAAAGTTTCTCCCTCTACCTTGATCCCAAGACCGGATACAGAACGTTTGGTCGAGGTTGCACTCGATAAGACCTATGAGCAAACAGGACCTATTTTAGATCTTGGAACGGGGACGGGGGCAATTGCTATCGCACTCGCATCTGAAATGCCAAAACGTCAAGTGATGGGCGTAGATCTCAAACAAGAAGCGAAAGCACTTGCAGAGTACAATGCTAAGCAGCTAAACATCAAAAATGTGACCTTTGCTCAAGGCAGTTGGTTTGAGCCTATTACAGAAGGTACGAAGTTTGCTTTAATTGTCTCCAACCCGCCATATATTGATGAAAAAGATCCACATTTATCCCAAGGTGATGTGCGCTTTGAGCCAAAATCTGCATTAGTTGCTAAAGAGAATGGCTTAGCTGATATTCGTCATATCTCGGATCTTGCTCGTCAGTACCTTGAAGTGGGCGGTTGGCTGGCATTTGAACATGGTTATGATCAAGGTGAGGCGGTGCGTGAGATAATGCGTGGCTTTGGTTACCAACAGGTCGCTACGGAAAAAGATTATGGCGGTAACGATCGAGTAACGCTTGGTTGTCTCGCCAGTTAATCATGGAAGTCAGCAAACACTAACTAAAAAGAGAAGAAAAATGTACGTAGCTCTAAAACACATACACTTAGTGACGATCGCTCTCAGCGCGACGCTACTATCGATCCGATTCGTGTTAATGATGATGAACTCACCGAAGCGAAATAATCGCTTTTTGAAAGGGTTTCCCCACATCGTTGATACTGCATTGCTAGTGTCAGGTATCGCGCTTATTTTCATTACTGGTTTCATCCCGTTTACCGATGCCGCACCGTGGTTAACAAACAAAATCACCTGCGTACTGGCGTACATTGCGCTTGGATTCTTCTCATTGAAACTTGCGAAAAACAACCTACTGAAGATATTTGGCTTTTTCGGCGCATTAGGTTGGTTGGTCATGGCTGCAAACATTGCTGTGTCTAAGAGCCCTACGTTATTTGGATAAGACGTCATGTTAGAGTTTTTTGACGAAGATTTTGACAATATACCGTTGGTGGAAGGTGCGCTTGAGCTAAACAAAGCGATTAACCCAGAAACCAAAGTACATTGGGCGAAACAAGAGTTAGAGCGTCTTTACAAAGATGCAGAAGCCACGCTTGTTCATGAAACCGATGAAGAGCAACGATTTGATGCATTCCTACGACTGTTTTTCCACGAGTGGGGGTTCAAAGGCGACGAGCAGGAATACTTTATTTCGGACAACAGCTTCATCGATAAAGTGTTGGAGCGCAGAAAAGGTATTCCTGTGAGCTTAGGTTCGATTTTGTTATACCTAGGCAAAAAGCTGGGGTTCCCATTGAAGGGAGTTACTTTCCCTACTCAGTTCCTGTTAAAAGTCGACTGGATGCATAAGAAGCCAGACTACGTCAACCCATTTAATGGTGAGTATGTAGGTGAAAGGATTCTTCAAGCTTGGCTTATTGGCCAGGAAGGACCGCTAGCTCAGCTAAAGCCTGAACATTTTGAGGAAGCTGACAACCCAACAATTATTGGTCGCTGGTTGGCATTGATTAAAAGTGCGATGTTGCGCGAAGAGCATTATACGCTGGCATTACGTTGTACGAATCTTGCTCTAACGTTTGTGCCAGATGATCCATACGAAATTCGTGACCGTGGTTTTATTTTCCAACAGCTAGAGTGCCCTCAAGTAGCGGTATCAGATTTTCAGTACTTTATTGACCAATGCCCTGACGATCCGGCTTCTGAGCTACTAAAATCACAAGTTAATGTGATGAGTGAAACGCACGTCACACTTCACTAATTTTATCGATGTGCCGAACTGTGGCGTATCGTGGACAGAAAAAGAGAATCAAAATGGAACAGAAAATCGTTAATATCGGCGACATTCAGGTTGCTAACGACAAGCCATTCACCCTATTTGCAGGTATGAACGTTCTTGAGTCTCGTGATCTTGCGATGCAGATCTGTGAGCACTACGTAAAAGTAACGGAAAAACTTGGTATTCCTTACGTATTTAAGGCGTCGTTTGACAAAGCAAACCGCAGTTCTGTTCATTCATACCGTGGTCCAGGTCTGGAAGAAGGTATGAAAATCTTTCAGGAGCTGAAAGACACTTTTGGTGTAAAGATCATCACGGACGTTCACACTGAAGCACAAGCTCAACCTGTTGCTGACGTGGTAGACGTTATTCAGCTTCCTGCATTCCTAGCTCGTCAAACTGACCTTGTTGAAGCTATGGCCAAAACAGGTGCGGTTATCAACGTGAAGAAACCTCAATTTATGAGCCCAGGTCAAGTGGGTAACATCGTTGAGAAGTTCGCAGAATGCGGTAACGACAAGATCATCCTATGTGAGCGCGGTTCTTGCCACGGCTACGACAACTTAGTGGTTGATATGCTTGGTTTTGGTGTGATGAAAAATGCTTCAAAAGGTAGCCCAATCATCTTTGACGTAACGCACTCACTACAAATGCGTGACCCATCAGGCGCAGCATCTGGCGGCCGTCGTGAGCAGACAGTTGAGCTTGCAAAAGCGGGTCTAGCGACAGGCATCGCAGGTCTATTTATCGAAGCGCACCCAAACCCAGACCAAGCGCGTTGTGATGGCCCATCTGCACTGCCTCTAGACAAGTTAGAGCCATTCTTAGCACAAATGAAATCGCTTGATGATCTAATCAAGAGCTTTGCAGATATAGATATCAAGTAAACGCCAGATGACTGGTGGTAACAAATACTATAGCCAACCGAGTGTTGGCTATTTTTTTATCTGAAAAACTGTAAATTCTCAAACTTGTTACTGATGAATTTGTTATTGCTAAACAATGCATCATAATTATTAAATCAATGTGTTAGGGTGCACGTGGTTTTCAAATAGATCGAATGCTTAAAATGTGCGTCAGTAATCCCAATAAGAAAAAGGTAAATAAATGAATCAGCGTCTGATGATCAAAACTGTTTTGAGTGCCGCTATCTTGGCCTCGTTAGCTGGGTGTGCTACGCAACCTGCACCAGAATGGAATGCCGATACAACCTATAAATTGACCGTGTTGCACACTAACGATCATCATGGTCGCTTTTGGCAAAATCGATACGGTGAATATGGCATGGCGGCGCGTAAAACGTTAATCGATGATTTGCGCGAAGAAATACAGGCTGAGGGGGGGAGCGTGTTATTGCTTTCTGGTGGTGACATCAACACAGGAGTACCTGAGTCTGATTTACAAGATGCCGAGCCGGATTTTAAAGGCATGAGCAAAATTGGTTACGATGCGATGGCTCTAGGTAATCATGAGTTTGATAATCCATTGGACGTGCTATTCAAGCAGCAAGAGTGGGCAAACTTTCCGATGTTGTCTGCCAATATTTACGATAAAAATACTGGCAAGCGTTTATTCCAACCATACGCGATGTTTAACAAGCAGGGCATTAAAATTGCGGTCATTGGTCTTACAACCGAAGACACAGCGAAACTTGGCAACCCTGAATTCATTGAACAAATTGACTTCCGTGACCCAAAAGAAGAAGCCAAGAAGCTGATTGCAGAACTGAAAGAAACAGAGTATCCAGATCTGATTTTTGCTGTCACGCATATGGGACACTATGAAAATGGTAATAGAGGCATCAATGCTCCTGGCGATGTGGCGTTAGCTCGTTATTTGAATGACGGCGATCTCGACATGATCGTTGGAGGACACTCACAAGAACCTGTGTGCATGGAAGGTCCAAACGTTATCAAAAAGAGCTTTAAACCAGGTGATGAATGTCAGCCCGATAAACAAAATGGTACCTTTATTGTTCAGGCACATGAGTGGGGGAAATATGTGGGACGCGCCGATTACGAGTTTCGTAATGGCGAACTCTCGATGGTGAGCTACGATCTAATCCCTGTAAACTTGAAAAAGAAAGTTAAAGTTGATGGTCAGTCGCAACGAGTCTTGATCCAAGAAGAGATTAAACAAGACGAAATGATGCTTGAGTTTCTTCGTCCTTATCAAGAAAAAGGTCAGGGCAAACTAAACGTGAAGATTGCAGAATCTAACGGTAAGCTTGAGGGTGACCGCAATGTGGTTCGTTACCAGCAAACAAACTTAGGCCGATTAATTGCAACGGCTCACATGGAACGTGCGAAAGCAGATTTCGCCGTAATGAATTCTGGTGGTGTTCGAGATTCGATTGCTGCGGGTGATATTACTTATAAAGACGTGCTGACTGTTCAGCCATTTGGCAATATGGTCTCTTACGTTGATATGACGGGCAAAGAAGTATTGGATTACCTAAATGTCGTTGCAACTAAACCTGTCGACTCTGGAGCTTACGCGCAGTTTGCCGGCATTGCGATGAGTATCAATAATGGTGAGGTAACCAATGTGTTCATTGGTAATAAGCAACTTCGCTTAGATGGTAATTACCGCTTTACCGTACCAAGCTATAATGCTGCTGGTGGAGATGGTTACCCTAAAATCGACGATCATCCAGGGTATGTAAATACAGGTTTTACCGATGCTGAGGTTTTGAAGGATTATTTAGAAACACATAGCCCTATTGATGTTAATGAGTATGCCCCTTCAGGTGAAATCACGTATTTAGTTGATACGGCGATTGATCAGTAACCCAACAGATAAAAAGCGATTGACTCAAACTCGCTGATATCATTAACTAAAAGCGCAGATCCAATTCAATCTGCGCTTTTTGTTTTTATGAGGAGAATCTTGATGACTCCGGCCATTAATCTTGCGAAAAAGAAAAAAATTCCACACACGATTCATCAGTATGAGCATGACCCTAGAGCCGATAGTTATGGCTTGGAGGCTGCTGAAGTACTGGGGCAGGATCCGAAAACAGTATTTAAAACCTTGCTGTTCTGCTTGAACGGGGAGCCAAAGAACCTTGCGGTTGCGATTATCCCTGTTGATCAAAAGCTGAACCTAAAACTGGCGGCGAAAGCAGCGAAGGGCAAAAAGGCCGATATGGCTGATCCGGAAATCGCCCAAAAGACCACAGGTTATGTCGTTGGTGGAATTAGCCCACTAGGGCAGAAGAAAGCCTTACCTACTTTTTTGCACGAAAGCGCAGCAGAGCAAGACACAATCTGTGTGAGTGCTGGTAAACGTGGTTTAGAAATTGAGTTAGCCCCGAGAGATTTGCTGAGCTTAACTCGCGGTCAGTTTGCACCTCTTTGTTTGTAAACTCATGACAAATAAAAAGGACGCTCATGAGCGTCCTTTTTTGATCTTGCCTGTCAGTGAAGCGTTACTTCTTCAGACTCAATGTACCACCAATGCGTTTAGCTGGTTTACTTGGTTTCGCGGCATTTGGGTTCATGTAATGCTGCTTGGGCTTACTCGGTGATTGAGGCTTGTTTACTGAATGCGTATTGCTTGATGCATCTGGTTTACGGTGTGATTTACCATGCTCGCCTTGCGGTCTGCTGCGTTCACCTTGTGGTTTCGCTTTGTAATGTTCTTTAGCTGGACGTCCGCCTTCATCATCACACTGACGACGCTTTTGTTGACCTTTTTTCGAGTTTGGTGCATGACGGAATTCATCAGCATTGTTACCACGGAAAGTTCGTGTCTTCTGGTTACGACGAGCAGTAGAATCTTGGTTTTCTTCACGGCTATCAAACAGCTTCGCGTCGGTCGCTTTACGAATGTTGCGACCTCTAGAGTCTGTTTTTGATGCTTCTTCTGTACCTACCGAGCCTTCACACATTGCTAGGATCTCTGCCACTTCTTCGTCACTTAGATAACGCCATTTCCCATTGGGAATACCATCAAGAGAGATATTCATGATGCGTACGCGGCGCAGCTTGAATACTTCATAGCCCAGCGCTTCACACATGCGACGGATCTGACGGTTAAGTCCTTGAGTGAGCACAATACGGAAAGAGAATTTAGTTTCTTTCGTTACCTTACAAGGTAGGGTGACTGTGTCGAGAATCTTAACGCCACTCGACATCTGTTTGAGAAACTCGCCTGTAATTGGCTTGTCCACGCGTACGACGTACTCTTTTTCGTGGCTGTTGCCTGCGCGAAGGATTTTATTCACGATGTCGCCATCGTTGGTCAAAAAGATCAGACCATCAGAGGGTTTGTCTAAGCGGCCGATCGGAAAGATACGTTTTTGGTGGCCGATGAAATCAACGATGTTTCCAGGGACGTCTCTCTCAGTTGTACAGGTGATGCCTGTTGGTTTATTGAGAGCGATATAAATCGGCTTCTCTTTTGCTGCCACTGGCTTACCATCCACACAAACATCATCACCAGGTAGCACTTTTGTCCCCATTTCAGGTTTGTTGCCATTAATGGTGACACGGCCTTGCTCAATCAGTCTGTCTGCTTCACGGCGTGAGCAAAACCCCGTTTCACTGATGAATTTATTTAATCGTTTAGCGTTGTCTTGTGACATTTTTGTCTCCTAACGTTTCACAACGGCGAATGAAGCTCCCTTCCTTTAAGGGGAAGGAAGAATAAGGGCGGGCATTCTAGCATTAGGGTGAAATTTAGCCTAACCGTTTTTGGTGACGTTCGCGGGTTTCTAATTTCTTTTCCGCACTTTTTCTAAGTAGGACGTAAACGGCTCCAGTTCCACCGTGAAAGCGTTGCGCACTATGGACGCATTGGACTTCCTTAATTTGTCGTAGCCAACTGCTAACAAAGCTTTTCATCATTGCAGGTGGATTTGAGCGTTCTCCTCGACCATGGACGATAACGACCGTTCTAATGTCCATTGATAGGCATTGCTTTAAAAACGTCACGGCTTCATCGCGTGCTTCTTTCAATGTTTTACGGTGCAAATCCAAGCGAGCTTGGATTGGATACTTACCAAGGCGAAGTTTGCGGTAAACCCCGTCCTGTACACCATCACGTTTGAACTCAACAAAGTCCTCTGGCTTGAGCATTTCAGCGTGATCAAGTGATAGGTATTCTGGGTCATCTTCCGTTAACCAGATTGCTGCTTCGCGTTTTGCGAGCTGTGCTTCTGTTACTTGGTGTACTTTTTTGTGTTCGGTGGTGTCTTGAGTGATTGGCTTTACATCGCCCATCATCTGTTGAAATAGATCAAAATCGTCGTCGTGAGACATAGCAGTAATCTCATTAAGAACAGGGAAGAATAATAGGATTATATCAATGAGTGGTGCATTGAGATCAAATAAAAAACCGGAGTAGGCAAGTAACCGACTCCGGTGCAAAGCGTTTCTAGAGCTAAGCGAGATCTAGTGAGGAGATTTGTCGTTCATGATCTTGTATATGAAGAAACCGCCGTAAAATAACATCAGACCAATTGCCCCAAAAATTACTATCATTGACGATAGACCCACTGCATTACCAAATAGGAGATCAAGCCAAAAGTCCATACGTTTCCTCCAAGATGTTCCCGACAGGAATAAACTAAATGGCGGTGTCTTGTTGCACACTGATCTGGATCAATTATGTTGCTAAGGTTAATAAACTGTATTTTGTTGTGAGTTATCAGTCACATTTTACGTGCTAGTGTTCAGTTATTCATCAAACGAATTAAGACCTAAGGTTTTTTTGTAAAAAGCACTTGCGCCACAGTTCAGAATCCGTAATATACGCATTCGTTGACGGAGACAATTCCTCAGTTAAACATCTCGGTGAATAGCGCAGCTTGGTAGCGCATCTGGTTTGGGACCAGAGGGTCGGGGGTTCGAATCCCTCTTCACCGACCACTTTCAGAAAGCCTGCTCAATGAGCAGGCTTTCGTCGTTTTTAGTGCTAGTAATTTTAGACTTCAATAGTATCGAACCAAATGGGGTTCGCTTGAAGTTAGAACATGGCTCTTCACCGACACGTATTGAGAGGAAGGCTCTACAGAAATGTAGGGCCTTTTCATTTTTTAAGAGCGAGTAAATTTATTACTTGATGTCACACGAGATAGTATTGATAGGAGTTTCAGAAGTAGTGAAACAGACATAAGCGGTCTTTGGGTGATTTGGCCCAATCTTGACGTAACCCGCTTTTAAATCGTCTTCATCAAACGTTACTGAGTGAGATTTGCTTGTATTTCCATCATAGTAAACCGCTTCAAAGCCTTGGTTCATCATATGTGCAACGCGATTTCGAGTGTGGGCTGTTGAAAACGTGATGTTCGCGCAACGCATCATTGGTTTTTCGGTAATAAGAAATTGACCACTCTCTTTATCTAAAACACCGCCTTTTACTTCCGGAGTTATATCAATAGCTTGAAAAGCTTCTACGTTGCATGGCGGTTTAGCATAAGACAGCGAAGAAGTGAGCATAATTCCAATCGTGTATAGGAATAAATATTTAAATTTCATATGAGTTGTTTTGTATCCACTTAGCTTAACGGCGTTTTATAAGAAAGTTTGAATGAATTTTAAATGGTTGTATTTAAATAATTGTATTTAAATGGCATTTTTCAAACAATCACTAGATATCACAATTTGCTTGGCGCGTCTTACCCAGTGGTTTGATGTTAAATCCCCGATTTTTAAGCAGTTCAATCAGGTTATCTTTACCTACTAAATGCAAGCCACCAACAACAACGGTGTAACGACCCGATTGCTGAGGTAGAACACTGCCAGTGTCGAGTTTTTTAGCCCAATCTCGATTACGCTCGTATAAAAAGGCTTGGTTAAACTCTTCTGTTGTATGATCGGTCAAAGAGGCTTCGACCAACATGCTACCATCACCACTCTTCCAACTCTCTATCAAGCATTGAACCAACTCTTCTCCGCCATCATATTCTTCAATTGATGAGAGAAGTATCTCTTTACCGCCTTCTGATTGACCTGCGATTAAATCGATTTGGAATTGCACGGACTCTAGTGGAATGACCGGGATTTGCTTTTTATCAGCGAGTCCTATTAAGTGCATGTCGACCCCTTTATCAGAGACATACCCCAGTTTGTTGACTAAAGCGAGTTGGATGGTGAATGCGGCCATCCAAGGTGGGGAATTTAGGAGTTGAGTTTCTGGCAAACCTAAATCTTGGGCAATTTCAATTAAGTGGCGACGTTGAGCTCTGTCTAAAACATCTTTAGAAAGAATGGTTGTTTGTGGGTAAACCAAGCCTTCAGAATTCCTGACGTCTGCTTCAATAATCAACCCTGTGCTTTGGCTTAAATGCTGGATGACCGTTCTAGGGAGTGGGTACATCGTTTTATCCCCCACATGTACCGAGCCAATAATCATAAGTTCGGTTTCCCCTTTTTTTGCTAACCAATGCTGTGGCTCTGCATAAGATGAAAAAGGAGTCAAAGTAACAAGTAGAGATGATATGAGCGTCAAGAGACGAAACATAGAATGGTCCTCAGATAAGATACCTTTAAACTTTATACGCAAAATAGCGTGAGGTTAAGTGCAATTTCTCCAGTGGGGTATTCGACAAAATCGTCATTTCTAAAAATATTGACGAGTTTTGACGACGAATAAATGAGAGTCACTTCACGAAAGGTAAATAGGTAATTCGCTTACTAATGGCTCACAAAATAATTAGGCGTGATCCAAATCTTACAAAATCAGTCGTAACTCATGAATATAAGTGACCTAGATCGCAGCAAACTCGTCAAAACAAGTTGTTCGATTTTGACGTGTATTGTAACTCCATGAAAATTAGGTTTTTATTATTTTTTCTGAGTGTCATTTTTTGAACTGGATCACTTCCTATTTCTATTTATTTTACGCTTAGAAATAACAGGTTGTATGTTGAATGTAACGGTTAGGCACCTCGCATTTGAGGGGCCGAGATTTTTATCATTGTCGTTTTGAACCACTGACTTTTTTGGGGAAGTAAGATGTTTAAACCTAGTCTGATTGCTGTTTCTGTTATCACTACATTAGCAGGTTGCTCTGCGCTGCAAAGCTCTGAACAACAAGTTGTAAATTCGTTGGCTAATAATCTTGATATTCAATACCAAGTGTTGACTAACCACGGTGCAAACGAAGGTCTTGCTTGTCAGGACTTAGGGGCTGAGTGGGCGTCTTGTAACAAGGTAAACATGACGCTGGTTAACCAAGGTGAAGCGGTTGACTCAAAAGATTGGGCTATTTACTTCCATAGCATTCGTCTGATTCTGGATGTTGAAAACGAACAGTTTAAAATCTCTCGCGTAACGGGTGATCTACACAAACTAGAACCAACAGATAAGTTTGATGGTTTTGCTGCGGGTGAAGAGGTTGTGCTTCCTCTTGTTGCTGAATACTGGCAGCTATTTGAAACTGACTTCATGCCAGGCGCTTTCGTTGCTGCACCAAATGCAGAGCCTAAGATGATCGCTTCTCTTAACACAGAAGACGTTGCATCTTTCGTGACTGGCCTTGAGGGTAACAACCTAAAACGTACGCCAGATGACAACAACGTATTTGCGAGCGCTGTGTCTCGTTTCGAGAAGAACGAAGATCTAGCAAAACAAGACGTATCAACCACGTTACTACCAACGCCAATGTCTGTTGAAGCAGGTAAAGGTACGGTAGATATCGCGGCGGGTATTGCGCTGCCTAAAGACGCATTCGATGCGGCTCAATACGCAGCAATTCAAGGTCGTGCAGAAGTGGTAGGTGTGGATGTTCGTGGTGATCTTCCTGTAAGCATCACTGTTGTTCCTGCAGACTTCACCGGTGAATTGGCAAAATCTGGTGCTTACGAAATGAGCATCAAAGGCGACGGTATTGCGATTAAAGCGTTTGACCAAGCAGGTGCTTTCTACGCAGTACAATCTATCTTTGGCCTGGTAGATAGCCAAAATGCTGATTCTCTACCACAACTGTCTATTAAAGATGCGCCGCGTTTTGATTACCGTGGTGTGATGGTGGACGTGGCTCGTAACTTCCACTCTAAAGACGCAATTCTTGCAACGCTTGACCAAATGGCCGCGTACAAGATGAACAAACTACACCTTCACCTAACGGATGATGAAGGCTGGCGTTTAGAAATCCCGGGTCTGCCTGAGCTGACTGAAGTGGGTGCTAACCGTTGTTTCGATTTGGAAGAGAAAAGCTGTTTACTGCCTCAGCTTGGCTCAGGCGCAACGACAGACAACTTTGGCTCTGGCTTCTTCAGCAAAGCAGACTACGTGGACATCTTGAAGTACGCGAAAGCGCGTAACATCGAAGTGATTCCTGAAATCGATATGCCAGCGCACGCACGTGCAGCAGTGATATCAATGGAAGCACGTTACGACCGTCTGATGGAAGAAGGCAAAGAAGCCGAAGCGAACGAGTACCGCCTGATGGACCCTCAAGATACATCGAACGTAACGACGGTTCAGTTCTACAACAAGCAAAGCTTCATCAACCCATGTATGGAATCTTCAACTCGCTTTGTTGATAAAGTGATTTCAGAAGTAGCAGCAATGCACCAAGAAGCGGGCACGCCGCTAACAACATGGCACTTTGGTGGTGACGAAGCGAAGAACATCAAGCTAGGCGCTGGTCTGCAAGACATCAACGCAGAAGACAAAGTAAGCTGGAAGGGTAACATTGATTTGTCTAAGCAAGACAAGCCATTCGCACAGTCACCACAATGTCAGACGCTAATTGCAGACGGTACGGTAAGCGATTTTGCTCATCTACCAAGCCACTTTGCAGAAGAAGTGTCGAAGATGGTGGCAGAGAAAGGCATTCCAAACTTCCAAGCTTGGCAAGATGGCCTTAAGCACAGTGAAGGTGAGAAAGCGTTCGCAACAGAAAACACACGTGTTAACTTCTGGGACGTTCTTTACTGGGGTGGCACATCATCAGTGTACGAATGGTCTAAGAAAGGTTACGACGTTATCGTTTCTAACCCAGACTACGTATACATGGACATGCCGTACGAAGTTGACCCGAAAGAGCGTGGTTACTACTGGGCGACGCGTGCAACAGATACTCGTAAGATGTTTGGTTTTGCACCAGAGAACATGCCTCAGAACGCAGAAACCTCTGTAGACCGCGATGGTAACGGCTTCACTGGTAAAGGTGAAATCGAAGCGAAACCTTTCTATGGTCTATCAGCACAGCTGTGGTCTGAGACAGTACGTAACGACGAGCAATATGAGTACATGGTATTCCCTCGCGTACTAGCAGCCGCTGAGCGTGCATGGCACCGTGCTGATTGGGAAAACGACTACAAAGTGGGTGTTGAATACTCGCAAAACTCTAACCTAGTAGACAAAGCTGCGCTAAACCAAGACTACAACCGCTTTGCGAACGTACTTGGCCAACGTGAACTGGCTAAGCTAGAAAAATCAGGTATCGACTACCGCCTGCCTGTACCAGGTGCGAAAGTAGAAGATGGCAAGCTAGCAATGAACGTTCAGTTCCCAGGGGTGAAGCTTCAATACTCTCTAGACGGCAAGAACTGGCTAACTTACGCAGATAATGCTCGTCCAAATGTGAAAGGTGAAGTGTTTATCCGTTCTGTGTCAGCAACCGGTGAGAAAGCAAGTCGAGTGACCAGCGTGAAATAACTCAATTCTTGTAAGTTAATTTTTTGGCAAAGCCTCAACCTCATGTTGGGGCTTTCTTTATTTTTTGAGGAAATTAAGCGTGATCGATGTCTAATTATTTTTCATTGATAAATAAGTTTTTGGTTGTAATGGTCAAGGTTATTGTGAACTGGATCGACTTAATCTGCTAAATATCAATAAATTATCTGTTTACGATCACACTTCTATTTTTTGAATAATTTTATAAAAATACGATAAGTGCCTGTATTTCCCATGTTTTTATCAGGGTTGTTGAGCTTCGGTTTGAACAAGATCACTTTTTAAAATGTTTTATTTTTCATCGCGAATTAATTGAAACAATATTGCGAACGCCAAGGAGGCACATTCCAAAGTTTGCGATAAAAGGGAAGAGATGCCCTCTAAAACTATCGCATAACGTGAATAAATAAAGGCAGTAATTATGAAAAACATTTTTGCACTGAGTGCTCTTTCTCTCGCTTTCGCTTCTAGCGCTTTTGCTGGTTCTTCTTACGTAACAGGTAATGTTCAATTCCACGATGATGGTCGAATTCATGGTTCGGACGTTACGTCTACACTGGAAGCTGGCCATACTTTTGATAACCAATTCGGCGGCTTTACGGTTTACACCGAATTTGATGGTATTCAGTTGGGTAAACTGGAAACAGAAAACGGTGGCGCAGGTAACACAACACCAGCAATCACTGTGGGTGGTGAGCATTCATTTAATATTACCGATCATTTATGGGTTGCCGCGGGTTACCAACACCTGTTCTCTGCTGGCGAGAATGTACAGTACCGTCCATTGGTTAAGATCGGTTACAACTTCGATAACGGCATCTCCTTAAGTAACCGTACTCGTGCGCACATTGATGCGACAGACGCAGATGCGGATACAGATTACCGCATGGACAACCGCATCGGTTACGTGATGAATGAGGATGTGACGCTAAGCTACAACAACGTCTACATGATTGAAGCGGAAACCATGGACCACGAGCTTCGTGCAACGTGGACTCGTAAAGGTGTTCAACCTTACTTTGAGTTCCGTAGTCAAGCACACGGTGCAGAAAACGCGAGTGGTGACAGCCTAGTGAATAACGCTTTTGTATTTGGTGCCTCTTACGGCTTCTAATTTTATATTTGTCTTAACTGTCCATTAAGAAAAAGCCCAGCGGTTTATCTCGCTGGGCTTTGTTTTTATTGGTCGTTGCCTTCGTGGTGGCTATATTCGAACACTTGGCCTTTTTCGTTAAAGGCGTAAACGGTGTAGCTGTCTTTTTTGTCGCCATATTCCATACCAGGGGAGCCCATTGGCATGCCCGGTACTGATAGGCCTTTTGCGTTACGTAGTGGATTTTTCAAAAACGCTTTAATGTCTTCGGCTGGAATGTGACCTTCAAACAGATAGCCGTTGATCTCTGCCGTGTGGCAAGAGTAAAGCTGTTCATTCTTGATGCCTAGATCGCGTTTGATGGCGTTCATGTCATCGTGCAATTTTTCTTCGACCGTAAAGCCGTTCTCTTCCATGTGTTTTGTCCATTCTCCACAACAGCCACAGTATGGCGATTTATGGTTAATGACATCGGCTGCCAATACGTTGGCGGACACGGTCGCAAGCATTGCAAAGGTCAATAGTTTCAACTTCATAATACCCTCAAAAAGAAGTGGTTACTTTACTGAAAACAGTCGTAGTCGATTTGCATTACTAACGACAGTAATTGAAGACAGTGCCATTGCCGCTCCTGCGACAACAGGACTGAGCAAAAATCCAAACGCTGGGTAAAGCACACCAGCGGCAACTGGAATACCCAACGAGTTGTAAACAAAGGCACCAAATAGGTTTTGCTTCATGTTCTTAAGTGTAGCGCGAGAGAGTTCAATCGCATGTACTACCGCCATTGGTGACGTGTTCAGGATGGTCATTTGCGAACTTTCAATGGCGACATCACTGCCGCTACCCATGGCAATACCTAGGTTGGATAACGCGAGAGCAGGGGCGTCGTTAATGCCATCCCCCACCATTGCCACGACATGTCCTTGAGATTGAAGTTGCTCAATGTGCTGAGCTTTATCATCTGGCATTACTTGGGCAATCACTTCATCAATACCAAGTTCTTGGCCGATAGCATTGGCAACGTGTTGGTTATCGCCCGTCAGCATTACCGTTTTGATGCCTTGCGATTTTAATGCAGAGAGCGCTTGTTTCGCATCTGATTTGATCGGGTCGGCAATGGCGATCAGACCGATCAGTTCGCCGTTCAATGCCACAGCTACCGGAGTCCACGCATTTTTTGCGCATTCATCGATGGCAGATTTTAGTGCGCTAGTCTCGACGTTCTCTGCTTGCATAAATTGAAGCGAACCAATGAGTAGCGGTTTATCTTGATACGTCGCCCAAATGCCGCGCCCGCGAACGTTCTCAAACTTGTCTAATGAGACATCCTTTGCGTCGTGTCGTTTGGCGTAATCACATACCGCTTTTGCCAGTGGGTGCTCAGACTGACGCTCTGCCGCATACGCTAAAGCCAATAGATCTTCTTGGCTGGTGGCGTGAGTAAACACTTTCTGAACGCTAGGTTTACCTTGGGTAAGCGTGCCAGTTTTGTCGAACACAACCGTGTCGACTTTGCTTGCCAATTGCAGGGCGTCGGCGTCTTTGATCAGAATGCCGAGCTCTGCGGCTTTACCCACTCCCACCGTGACAGAAAGTGGGGTTGCTAAGCCTAGAGCGCAAGGGCAGGCGATGATCAGGACGGTTGTGGTGACCACCAGCATATAACTCGCTTTTGGCTCTGGGCCAACGGCAAACCAAACGAGCGCGGCCAGTATTGCTATGCCAACAACGACAGGGACAAACACCGATGAAATCTGGTCTGCCAGTTTCGCGATGGCTGGCTTACTGCTTTGCGCTGTGCGCACCATGCGGATGATACGAGCCAGCATGGTATTTGCGCCAATGCCCGTTGCCTCAATGACTAATCCACCATCGGTATTTAATGTCCCAGCAGACACTTGAGCCTCTTGCGCTTTTAACACTGGTACTGGTTCACCAGTGAGCATCGACTCATCAATGTATGATTCACCTTGAATCACAACACCATCAACAGGCACTTTCTCGCCTGGTTTGATACGCAGTTTCATGCCTAGCGTGATTTGCTCAACCGTTATTTGTTGATCGCCTTGTTCCGTGATTACCGTAGCTTGCTGAGGTTGCAGGTTAATCAGAGCTTGCAATGAGCGTGTTGTGTTTGCTTTGGCTTTTGCTTCTATATAGTGACCAAGAGAAATTAAGCCGATGATCATTGCACTCGCTTCAAAGTACACGTGGCGTGAAGCAAGAGGGAACCAGCCTGGGAAAATCACCACAAGCATCGAATAGAACCACGCTGCGCCAGTACCGAGCGCGACTAACGTGTCCATGGTGGCGCGCTTGTGAGTAGCAGCTAACCAAGCGTTACTGAAGAAGTGTTTCCCTGCTGTGGCAAGAAGGAGTAAACATACGATACCGATCACTCCCCAAGCTAATTGGTCGTTGGTGTTGCGAATCATCATATTGCCGCCAGCAACGCCCCAAATCATTAAAGGGGCTCCGACGACAAGGCCAGCAATAGCATCCAGTTTAAAGCGTTTTTGTTGCTGACGTTGTTGCTGTGCTTGCTTTTCTTGCTGGGTTGCGGCGTCTTGTAGGATCTCTGCTTGGTAACCGGCTTGTTTTACCGATTCAACAATTGCGTTAAGGAGGTCATCAGAGTCTTGGCTTGCGAATACTAGTGCGCTTTGTTCTGCAAGGTTGACCTGTGCTTTCTCAACACCTTCCACGTTAGTAAGTGCTTTCTCTACTGAAGATACGCAACTCGCACACGTCATGCCTTGAATCAGCATTTGCAATTGAATACTCGCTGGTGGCACCTGCGTATCTTTAATATTGCTTTGCTGTTCTACCTGTTCGGTCTCTGGTGAGCTTTCGTTCTCTACTTCAACAGAATCAAGGTTGGCGGTATAGCCGAGTGTTGCTATTAAGTCGATCACTTGTTGCTCGGAGAGGAGGGTACGAATCTCTAAGTGCGTTGTTGAAGCCTCAAAAGAAATAACGTCTTGATTAGATTCTAATAAAGATGAAAGTTTTTTGACGCAACCGCCACAGCTTAAGCCTGAAAGGTTTAGTTCGTAGTGATTTCCTGCTTGGTAACCAAGAGATTCAATCGACGAGACGAGCTCTTTAAGAGAAGACTCGGTTTTGACCTCTACTTGCGTCGGGGACAAATTGAGGATCTCCACATCGTGATTCGCATGTAAAGCATTCTCAACTTTTCTCGCACAGCCCATGCAGTTGAGCCCTGATAAAGGTATAACTAACTGATACATAATCTGCACCTCAATAGTAGTGATGCTATGAGCTTAAACCTTCCTGCAAGGGTAAGGTCAATACCCATTTGCTACTCACAACAATTTCGTCAAAATCTCTCGAATCCCACAAGTGCACGGTCATTTTACTTGCGAGTGATCTCAAGGTTTTTTCTCTTTGAATATAAAGTTCCGTTAAAACACCTAAAAGATGAATGAAGTCGCTCACGTTTTTTAGATGCTCTCAATGTCAGTTCAGTGTCAAAACGTACTTTTAACGTTTTTTATTTTTTATATTTGATTTTAACTAATTGTTTTTTATTGATTTATTTTATTTTTGATCTTCTCATTTTGAAGTCGCTCAGATTGCTGTAGGGAAAGTTTTTTAGTGCGAAAAAAGTTTGTCATATTTGCCCCGTCCAAACACTGTTTCAAGTTCCTGCCATGTCCTAGTTAGTGAATTTGAAAATGGAAAAAACTAAAAATATAGGGGTTTATAATGTCTTACCTAAAGAAAAGCCTACTTGCCACGGCAATTACCGGCATGATGTTCAGTGGTGCTGCATTTGCTGATGGTGCAAACAGTGACGCAGCAAAAGAGTTTCTAACCAAAGATTCATTTTCTTATGAAGTTTACGGAATCATCGCGATGCAGGCCGCGTACCGCGATTACGATTCTGGCAGCAAAGCAACGGACGATGATTTGGGTGGCATGCAGCTAAACAACGAGTCTCGTATTGGTTTCCGTGGTAAAAAACAATTTGCTAACTTCGACCCTACTTTTATTTGGCAAATCGAAGGCGGTTATGTAGACCCTAGCTTTGGTGGCGAGGGCGCAGGTCTTGGTGAACGTGACACATTCGTCGGTTTTGAAAGTGCATCTTGGGGGCAAATTCGCCTGGGTCGCGTTTTGACACCTATGTACGAATTGGTTGACTGGCCAGCATCTAACCCTGGCCTCGGCGATGTATACGACTGGGGTGGTGCTATTGGTGGCGCCAAGTACCAAGACCGTCAATCAAACACTATCCGCTGGGACTCTCCAATGTTTGCTGACAAATTCTCCCTAGATATCGCAGCTGGTGCAGGTGATAAAGCAGGTCTAGGTGAAGGGGATGACTACTGGGGTGGTATCGCAGCACACTACAAAATTGGTCCTATCCAGTTAGATGCGGCATATGAAGGTAACCGTAATATCAAGATGGAAAGCCAAACGTGGGAAAACAACACGTACTTGGTAGGGGCACAAGGCTGGTTTGATAACGGGATCTCTTTCTTTGCGCAATACAAATACATGGAAGCGGACGCAAGCAATGGTGTGAGTGAAAAGCAAGATGCAATGTCTGCCGCTATCATGTACACCACGGGTGATTGGCAATACAAACTGGCTTACGCCGCTAACTTTGATCTAGAGCGTGATGGTAAGAAAATTAACGATACAGCGGACGATGTGTTATCAGCACAAGTTATGTATTTCGTAGACCCATCGGCAGTGCTGTACGTACGTGCTCGTACTCTAGACTTTGGCGACGGTGCGTCTCAATTAGATAAACCAACAGAAGCACGTTGGAAGTCTGCTGACTACGACGAGTTCTCTGTAGGTGTTGAATACTACTTCTAATTAAAGAAGCAGCTAAAAGGGCGGAAACGCCCTTTTTATCTTGATACTTATTCAAATAAGCCTTTGAAATGACTGGCCTGTAAATTTTAGAGGCTTATCTAAATTGGTATAAAGTGAGAAACCATGATGAAAAAAACAACGACACTTCTCGGACTTTGCGCAATGCTTTCGGCGCCAGCTTTTGCTGCTCAACTCACTCTGCAATCTGAATTAGTTCCTCGCGTTCTCAACGGCGAGTTCGTCTACCCTGAGTGGATATCCAAGAACAACAGCATCGAGTTAAAAGATGGGGAAAACCAATTAGCGGTAACGGTTGGACAAATCGTATTTGAAGATGGAAAGCGCCGTAAATTCGATTCGCAGCCGCTGGTATTAGAGTTTGATGCAGAAAAAGACACCGAGCTTTCTCTGACTTATCAAACATTCCGTACTATTGAAGAGGCGAGAGCCTTCGAACTCGATCCTAAAGTGGTATTGAAAGACAAAAACGGAAAAGAAGTGGCATTCTCTATGGTTCAACTTCGTAAAGGTGGTTTGCAAGGTTTTCGTGATTACGAACGAGAAGTTGCCGACTATAATAACGCAATGAATAAAGAATCGACTAAGGCAAGCATTGCGTCTTCTCCAGCGGAAACCAAAACAATCAAAGCATCGTTTAATGAATTGAGCCGTGAAGAGCAGCAAGAATTTATGCAATGGGCAATGCGTAACCTGAAGTAATTTCGTCTCGTGCTTTAACAGTAAATAGCAGGGCTGTGCCTTTTTGGTTCTGCCCTGTTTTTATTTCTGTTGTCAAACCGATTGTAGAATTGACTTACGGTGGTAAAATGTCGCCACTTTTATCCTTGACATTACAACGAGAGATCTCTCGTTGCTCATTACCCCTAAGGAACTCAAATGACGGTTAAAACTCGTTTTGCTCCTAGCCCAACTGGCTATCTACACGTTGGTGGTGCGCGTACTGCACTTTACTCTTGGCTATACGCTAAAAACCAAGGTGGTGAATTCGTTCTACGTATCGAAGATACAGACCTTGAGCGTAACTCTCAGGAAGCGGTTGATGCAATTCTTGAAGGCATGGAATGGCTAGGCTTGGAGTGGGATGAAGGTCCTTACTACCAAACTCAACGTTTTGACCGTTACAACGAAATGGTTGATAAGCTTCTTGCTGAAGACAAAGCTTACAAATGTTACGCGTCTAAAGAGCTGCTAGATGAAATCCGTGCAGAGCAAGAAGCAAATAAAGAAATGCCTCGCTACGATGCTAACCATCCAAAAATCAAAGCAGCAAACGAAGCGGCAAAAGATGGTGATCCATGTGTTATCCGTTTCCGTAACCCGAAAGAAGGCAGCGTAGTATTTGATGATCAAATCCGTGGTCGCATTGAAATCCGCAACGATCAAATGGATGACCTAATCATTCGTCGTACAGACGGTTCACCTACTTACAACTTCTGTGTAGTAGTGGATGACTGGGACATGGGTATCACTCACGTTGTTCGTGGCGAAGACCACATCAACAACACCCCTCGTCAAATCAACATCTACGAAGCACTAGGTGCGCCAGTACCTACATTTGCACACTGTGCAATGATCCTGGGTGATGACGGCGCGAAACTGTCTAAACGTCACGGCGCTGTATCAGTCATGCAATACCGCGATATGGGCTACCTGCCTGCGGCACTAAACAACTACCTAGTGCGCCTTGGTTGGTCTCATGGTGACCAAGAAATCTTCTCTCAAGAAGAGATGATCAATCTATTTAGCCTAAACGCAGTATCTAAGTCAGCGTCTGCTTTTAACACTGACAAACTGCAATGGTTGAACAACCACTACATCAAGAACTCAGATCCTGCGTACGTTGCTGAGCATCTACAATGGCATCTAGACCAACAAAAACTAGACGTAACGAATGGTCCTGCTATTACTGACGTGATCAAGCTGGTGGGTGAGCGTTGCAACACACTAGTTGAGCTAGCTGAGCAAATCCGTTACTTCTATGAAGATTTCTCTGAGTTTGAAGCGGGCGCAGCGAAGAAACACCTACGTGGCGTGGCTAAAGAGCCTCTAGAACTTGCATTAGCGAAAGTGGAAGCACTAACTGAGTGGACGACAGCGAACATCAAAGATGGCGTTATCGCAGCAGTATGTGAAGAGTTGGAAATCGGCATGGGCAAAATCGGTATGCCATTACGTGTTGCTGTAACAGGAGGCGGTCAGTCTCCTTCTGTCGATGCAGTAATGGAGCTGGTTGGAAAAGAGCGTTGTATTGCTCGCATTAAGATGGCGCTTGAGTTCATTGCTGAGCGTGAAGCAAACGCATAATTGCTTTGAACTGAACGTTCTTTTGAATAAATAGTCACAAAGCCGCGGTGAGCAACCGCGGCTTTTTTGTATCTTCAATTTAGATAACGAGAAACTTTCTCTCATATTGGTGAATGAAGAGATGGTTTCACCTGTAATTTACCTCAATATGGATAAGATTTTTTAATCCAAATATCGTTGGCATGAATAAAAAACGAGCGATTATATATCAAGTATCTGATTGATTTTTATCCATGTTCCTTAAAGTTCCATTTTGTTTGTCTCATTTTTAAGAAAAACCTTTGCTTTAGCTATGTTGTTTCAAAAAATAAAGCAAACGTTTGCGTCGTGATTGCGTGGGGATTTTTTTGCTTAAGATCACATGTTGTCGAGATTTTTGATGACAATAAATTGACAGAATTGGGATTTTTCTCGCGATTTCTTAGCGTTATAGTTCATCCCGTCAGCGATACCGAGATGGCGATATGTATCACTGAACAGGAAATGTACGTAAGTTGCTTCCATAAAAAAAATGCATGTGCATAAAAAGAAGCTGACTAAGTATCTCACTCAAGGAATGAATAAAAAGAATTGAAATACAACGTCAGTCAGACGGCGCATTTCGGCATCTAACAAAAGAACTTCTTTAGAGGAATCAATAATGAAAAAATTAGCAGCGGTAATTTCAGCGTCTCTACTTATGGCTTCAGCAGCACAAGCAGAAGTATACGTTGGTGGTAAGATGGGTAAGTCATGGATGGAAGACGCGTGTGTAGCGGGCCAGGCTTGTGACAAAGACGATTCTACTCTTGGCGCTTTTGTTGGTTACGAAATGAATAAATACTTCGCAGTAGAAGCGGGTTTCGACAACATCGGTGATTTTAACCAAACTTCTTTCGGTGGCCACGTAGAAGCAATCACTCTTGCTCCTAAATTTAGCCTACCAATCACTGAAGACATCGCACTTTACGGTAAAGTGGGTGGCGCTTACGTAATGTTTGATGGCAAAGATGATTACTCTTACCTAGGCGCGGCTGGTCTTGAATTCAACCTAAGCCAAAACGTAACAGCTCGTGCGGAATACCAAACACTGACTGACATCAGCAACGATGTAACTCGTGCGACAGGTAACACTGCAACACTAGGTGTTTCTTTCAAATTCGGCGGCAACGATGAGCCAGTAATCGTAGAAGAGCCAGTTGTTGTTGAAGAAGTGGTTGTAGAAGAAGTGGTAGAAGAGCCAGTAGTTGTAACGAAAACATTCGAAACTCAAACAATCGGCACTGGTAGCTTCGATCTAAACAGCACAACTCTAAAACCAGAGAGCGCTGCAAAACTTGATAACCTAGTTGCTTTCCTAAACGAGCACCCACAAGCGAACGTTGAAGTTGTAGGTTACACAGATACGTCTGGTCCAGCAGCTTACAACCTAAAAGTTTCTGAAAAACGTGCTGAGTCTGTTGCTAACGCACTCGTTGAAAAAGGTATTGATTCATCACGTATCCAAGCTCGTGGCGAAGGTGAAAACAACCCAATCGCTTCAAACGACACTCGTGAAGGTCGTCAACAAAACCGTCGCGTAGAAGTCGTTGTTCCAGAATTTGAATACCAAGTTCAGCAATAAGCTCCTATTCGACCGTAGTATAGAAGACTGAAGCTGAAAGCCCCAAAGAGTTCGCTCTTTGGGGCTTTTTATTTCTCTTCAAAAAACTGACTGAAATGTTCAAAGTGGCCAGGTATTACTTAAGATCAATGCTGTTTAAACGCCCCATAAATGTCAGGATCTCCAAGTTATCTTTATGTGCTTCTAACAACGCTTTTTTGGTTTGCATGTAGGCGGCAAGTTTGCCGTACTTACTAATAGAGCGAACCACCGTTTTATATTTATACTCACCGTCATCATTGAACTCTCGCCACTTGGCGATGTAACACGTATCTCGGTTGTCAGGGTTTTCAAGAGTAGGGTTAGGCTTGTGAACGATTTTAGGCTCAACGCTATGTGGAAGCCTAGTCATTAGGTAAGGGTCTTTCAAAAGACGTCGCCAGAATTTGCCCCACATTTGCCGGCCTAACTCGTTTCTCAGCTTAATGGCTTTTTGTAAGCCTTTCTTTTCTCCAATACGAACAAATCCTACCGAGCGGTGTAGTACCGTATCCTCGGGGGTATGGATATGTATCTTAAAGGCTGTCTTGCCTTTAGAAATAAAGCGGTGTCCAGTGTTAGTTATTAAATTGCTCTTAGACATAGTGCTAACTAATAATTTTATTAATAGCTAAAAGGGTAAGCAAAACTCATAGATAATTAAAGTAATAAAATACAAAACTGTAAATAGGGCTTGTTGAAATGATTTCAAGGGGAAGAAGTCAGATCAGTAGAAGGGTTTATCCCGTAACCGAAACACCCGATCCGATCATATTGATTACTGGGAAGATTATCTAACACGGTGTACTAGGGGGAGCAGTGCGAGGCTTGAAATTGAAGATACAAAAAAGCCTTAGCTCAAGTGGGAGCTAAGGCTATGATATGGCGCCCCCAGTAGGATTCGAACCTACGACCTGTCCCTTAGGAGGGGACTGCGCTATCCAGCTGTGCCATGGGGGCGTAATACCAATAGTTGCAGTTCATTGCACTGTTTTACTGAGTTCAAATCTAGCAATCTACCAGATCTGTATCAGCATCACGTTGAACGATTCGCTACGGTCATTGGTATAATCAAATAAGATGCGCTGCCTATGATATTCAAAAGTGAGCATATCTCAAGACTTAATGTTTGCTTTTATAGGATCTTGTTCATTACGTCGCCAATTTGAACGCTAGATGCTAAATTTGGCTGATCAATCGTCAGTTCCGCTTCGTGTTCGTATATGCGTGATACCGTTAATGTAATTTCGCTTTGCGAGACTTTGTTTCTTGGCAATCCATTTTGGTCGATAAACGACGCGGTGTGCCAAAGCTGCAATTTGTCTCCCTCTTTTACGCCGTGCATACGGCCGAGATCCATCGTTACGGTATTACCGAAGACTGCCACAACCTCTGGCAGTGTAATTTTGCAAGATAGCTCCGACTCCAGATCCAACATAATATTGCGACTAACGCGAAGCATCATCTCGCCATAGGTCGATGCCCAAAAACGTGCACTACGAGTGTCCACTTGACTCGTCTTAGCAAATGGCCAACGCGCGACCTCACGGTAGGCTTTGTTGAAGATTTCATGGCCAGTTTTACCATCAAATACTTTCATTTCTAACGCAAACTGACGATTGATGATGTCATCTTGCAATAGTTGAGATTCGACCGTTGCAGTGAGATCGGTGATGACCCCTCCAATGATGTATTGTGCGCCATTGTCTTGCGCGATCATTTGAGTGCGAGCAGGATAGTTGCTGCTTATTGAGTAGTCCGTTGTACCAACAGACACAAAGCTGCGTGAGGTTTGATCAAGTTGACGGTTCACTACGTGGCTAAAATCGTCACCAACTTGATAAATTTGTCCCATCACTGCTTGTTGTGGTGATGCGACCTCAATATTGCCGACCAGCATTGTCTTTTTGTATTGATCGGTGTGGCAACCCGTTGCCGATGGATAAATATCAACGCGGATTTTTACCTCGACTTTACCGCGACGTTTGCGTTCAGACTCGACCAAAATGTAACGGACTTCATGATTGGTAAACTGGTATTCGTTGCGGCTTTCTTCTAATAGCGGCATCAAGTTGCTAATACTGCCAATATCTGCGCCCGAAAAATTGACGGCTTTGAACAGCGCGTCTTCCAACGCATGGAGCCTTGCCGTCTCTTCTGAAGAAACGATGGTGGCAACGCCTGTGACTTCATACCAAGATGCCATTACCTTAAAAGGCACAAGCATCACTAAAGTGATTGAAAACAGACTGTTTAATATTTTTTTCATTGGTTACAACCGTTCGGGTATAAATATTGCTTTAACAAATTCAGTGAAGTTTGGTGGGTTTTTCTTCGTTAGGCAAACAAAGAAAAGCAAAGACTGTTCCAATATTCACTTTCTTGGAAAGGAATTAATAAAGAACGGTATCACCTAAGATTATCTGGAGAATCAAACCATGAAAAAGTGGCTTGTCGCCGCATCGATGATGACGCTTCTGACATCGTGCGCGTACTCACCGATTTACAATGGTAAAGAACCGTACTCGGGAAGCCAGTTCATGCTGATGGATAGTCCGCGTCATACGATGGACTTTTTCATTGAGAGCATGACAGAAGACCTGATGGTTTCTAATGTGGCAGTATCAGCGCGGACACCGATTGCGATTACCTCGTTTGTTGATCTACAAAATATGGATGCAACAAACTGGTTAGGTAACTCGGTCTCTGAAGGTTTTATCCATCAGTTTCAGCGCCGAGGGTTTAAAGTGGTTGATTTCAAAACTACGGGCTCTATTCAAGTGACGCAGCAGGGCGATTTTGCTTTAAGTCGTGATTGGCAAGATTTAGCTCAAGAGCAGCAAATTCAGTATGTACTGACCGGAACAATGCTGCGCCAAGAGGGCGGAGTGCTTGTCAATGCACGCGTGGTTGGCATGCAAAGCCGTGTAGTTGTAGCGACAGCGCAAGGTTTCCTTCCGGCTGACCGTATTGGGCGTGACTTAGATACGTTAAATAGCATCCGCACACAAGATGGTGTGTTGATTCGTTCTGACCCTACTATTCGTCAGCCGTACACTGTGATTCTCCGTCCATAGGATAGAAGCATGAAGAAGTTATTATTTATTGTTGCCACACTGATATTGGTTGGGTGTCAGCCATTACAACAGATGCGTCAAGATGAAATCTTAGTGGCGGTGGGTTATGCCAGCGTCAGTGAGCAAACAGGCCGCACAGTTGAAGAAAAGCGTGTACGAGCAATGCGCGCATCAAAAATTGATGCTTATCGTGAGCTAGCAGAGCAAGTTTATGGCATGCGTGTTAGTGGACGTGCAGAGCTGCAAGACCAGCGTTTGGGTATTGAAAGCACCACTGGTGCCGTCGATGGTGTAATTCGTGGTGCAGAAGTTGTGCGTAGTTATCTTGTTGAAGACAGTTATGTGACTGAGCTGCGCCTGGATATCCGTAAGATGGATAAGCTACGTGATTATGGAGAAGTTCAGCAGGTGCCTGAGAAGCGTCAGCAAACCTTGTTTTAAACCATTTCACTAGACAGATAATCTTTTTGAGCGGCTGATTGGTAACAATGAGTCGCTTTTTATATCTACGTGAGCGCGGGAATTGAGGGTAAGAGTGACGTTTAAGCTTTTATATTGGTGCCAAGCGTCGAGATGGTGTGGGTTTTTCCGCCCGCATTGTAGGTCATGCCAACTTTGCCATGAGTTCGCTGAAGCATGTTGTTGAGTTTATTGAAGCTCAGCTGTGCGCGACTAAGCGATTCGCCATTTACTTGGTTAACTTGTTGACAGTCGAGGACGATCGATTGGATCTGAGCAACAACCTGACTTAGGTGCTCATCTTCAGTAAGTTGATTGACGTGCGGGTGAGAGGCGATTCGCTGATCAGTTGTTCTGAGCTGATCAATGAGCGTCATCTTCTGTTTGGCAATGTTCTCAATCTCGGTAGAGACACGCGCCGTGATTGCTTGTGTTTCTTGGCGTAAAACAGCGGAAAGTGCCTTAGCATTTTCTAGCTGGAAATTAACGAGATCGACTAATGCTGCCATAAAATACTTACCTTCGGCCTAAGTCAGTTAGCTTTTGCCTTGCAATTCGTTTTCAAACTTAATCATGTTGTCAGCCAATTTTTCAGGATCGACTTTGTATGAACCGTTTGTGATAGCTTCTTTGATTGCTGCAACTTTGGCGCTGTCATATGCCGGAGAAGCTGCCATATCCTTCTGGAGTTTACTGACGGCTTTACTTTGCTGGCTGAGTGATACTGCGTCTTGTTGCGCTGGCGCCTTTTTTGATTCTGTCGTGCTGGTAGCATTGGAATCGTTACGTGCAGGTGCGCGACTTGTTGTCGTCATCATTTGCCCTGAACGTATATTATCTATACCTGCCATGTTTAACCTTTGCCTTGTATCGTAATACTGGTATCCAGACTATCGACCAGCGCAAAAATAACTTTAGTCATTTTTTGCATTTTTATTGATCAGTTTAAACACGCTACCAGTGGGTATTAAAAATTAACAGTGATTTCCGCAATGTCAGTCACTATGCCTTCTATTATACGTTGTGACTTATCATTTTTCACTCTTACTTGATCGCCAGCTGAACCATCCTGCAATGCTGTGCCTTGCGTTGTGATCGTCATGCCAGAATTCACCGCTTTGATAATGACCTTTTCATTTCGGCATACCACACAAACATCATTTCTCTCTACGACATCGCCTAAACGAACGTTACGCTTTAGCTTTGCCCCAACCACTTGATCGTAGCTAGAAAATCCATCTTTACGAAAGCGCTGTAGCTCGATCATGGAAGTGGTAACATCCGATGCGCTGACGATTTCTCCTCTCCCTAATGTTCGTGTCGCGACGATCATTGGTACTGATACCGAGATCCTCACAGGGACATAGACTTTCCAGTCATCCGGTTGGCATTCCACTAACACATTGATGTTACTTCTCGTGCTGCTGGTGGAAGAGGCAGATGTATCTAACGGAACAGGGCAATCCGTTGCTTTTATTCTCGAGTCGATCTCTGCCGCATTAACAGATAGCTCGCCACCATCAGGCTGATCAACCGTAGCAAGAATATGTTGTTCTGCTGCTGTTTTTATTTGCTCGATCTGATTATCTGAAGCTGAATGAACAAAAAAGCTAAACATACTGAGCAAAATGCCGATAGACTTAGCGTACTTTGTAATTAGCGCTCTACATATTGTCATAGTCAATGGTGTCGAAGTGAAAGTGAAATACGCCATACTGTCTCCCTGGTATCGTGCTTGCCAGTGGTAGAGTATCATTTAAAAACAAAAAGTTTGAGATGGAGATGAGCATATGACGGGGATTCTTGACTCGGTGAATCAGCGTACGCAACTCGTCGGTCAGAACCGATTGGAATTATTGACCTTTCGACTGATGGGCCGACAGCGCTACGGCATTAACGTATTCAAAGTGAAAGAAGTACTACAGTGCCCTAAGCTGACTTCAATGCCAAATCTACACCCTCTGGTTAAAGGTATCGCTCATATCCGCGGCCATACCGTGTCCGTTATTGATTTGAGCCTGGCAATTGGTGGCCGCCCAACCACTGATTTAGATAAATGTTTTGTTGTTATTGCAGAATTTAACCGTACGATCCAAGCATTTTTGGTATCATCGGTTGAGCGTATTATCAATATGCATTGGGAAGCGATTTTGCCACCGCCAGACGGCGCAGGTAAAGCGCACTACTTGACTGCCGTGACAAACATTGACAATGAGCTGGTTGAAATCCTTGACGTTGAAAAAATCCTGGCAGAAATTGCGCCAGTTGATGAAACGATGGATTCCGCTATTGGCGAAGAAATCGCACAAGCAGAGCAAGAAAAGCCTATTGTACGCCGCATACTGATTGCTGATGACTCGACGGTCGCGCGTAAACAGGTAGAGCGTGCGATTACATCCATCGGTTTTGAGGTCGTATCTGTCAAAGACGGCAAAGAAGCGTACAATAAGTTGATTGAAATGGCTCAAGAAGGCAATATCTACGATCAAATTTCGTTGGTTATTTCCGATATTGAAATGCCAGAAATGGACGGCTATACCTTAACGGCTGAAATTCGCAGACATGCCGATTTGAAAGACCTTTATGTTATCCTCCATTCTTCATTAAGTGGTGTATTCAACCAAGCTATGGTTGAGCGTGTAGGTGCCAACACCTTCATTGCGAAATTTAACCCAGATGAGTTGGGTAACGCGGTTAAATCTGCATTAACACAATAAAAGAGACATTAATGACTGCTATTACAATCAGTGATCAAGAGTATCGTGACTTTAGCCGTTTTCTAGAATCGCAATGTGGCATCGTGTTAGGTGATAGCAAGCAATACCTCGTGCGTAGCCGACTGAGTCCTTTAGTGACGAAGTTTAAGCTCGCATCGTTATCAGATTTGCTACGTGATGTTGTTACAGGGCGTAATCGAGAATTACGAGTCGCCGCTGTGGATGCGATGACGACTAACGAAACCTTGTGGTTTCGAGATACTTATCCGTTCACGGTTTTAGCTGACAAATTATTGCCAGAAGTAGCGGCAAGTAAGCGCCCAATTAAGATCTGGTCTGCTGCCAGTTCATCGGGCCAAGAACCGTATTCTATTGCAATGACGATCCTGGAAACGCAACAGCGCAAGCCGGGCTTGTTACCAAACGTGTCCATTACAGCCACAGATATTTCGGCAAGTATGCTCGAGATGTGTCGTGCAGGGGTGTACGACAACTTGGCTTTGGGTCGCGGGCTTTCACCAGAACGTCGTCGCACCTTCTTTGAAAATGCGGACGGTGGTCGCATGAAAGTCAAAGATAACGTCAAGCGTTTGGTGAACTTTCGTCCACAAAACTTGATGGACAGTTACGCACTGATGGGTAAGTTCGACATCATTTTCTGTCGTAACGTATTGATTTACTTTTCTCCAGAAATGAAATCTAAAGTGCTTAACCAAATGGCGAGCAGTTTAAACCCTGGTGGCTACTTGCTGTTAGGGGCATCAGAGTCGCTAACTGGTCTGACTGATAAATTTGAAATGGTGCGCTGTAATCCGGGCATCATTTACAAGCTTAAATAGCGGTATCTCTTCATTGATAGAAAAGCCTGACTTCGTGTCAGGCTTTTTTGTTTGTTACCTTTCTGCGCCGAGCGCTTCATGTATCACTCAATTAGTTGAAGCGCGTTTTTGCCTTGTGCCCTCAACACGGTGTATCTTTATTAAGTGAGCAAAGTGATACGACATGACATTCCAGTTACTTTGGCTCACTTATTGCTATTTCAATTCACGGTAACCACTAGGTTGGTGTAATGCTTTAGGTTTTGGCATGCTAATTGCTTTTTGGTTATCAATCACGGTCAGTTCTTAATTGTAGAGGCAAACATGGCTATATCTTTTGACAATGCACTAGGCATCCACCAGCACACGGTGGGCGTACGTGAGCGCAATGCAGAGGTGATTTCCACCAACATCGCACAAGCAAACACGCCTGGTTACAAAGCAAGAGGTTTAGACTTTGCGAAGGAATTGCAAGCGGCAACATCTGGGGCAAGCATTGGTCTTAGTCGCACAGATGGTCGGCATATTCCTGCCACTACAACGTTGGTTGGGGACAAGTTATATCGTCTTCCTACGCAACCAGATACGGGAGATGGCAACACGGTAGACTTGGATTTAGAGCGTAACTTGTTTATGCAAAACCAAATCAGACACCAAGCATCACTCGACTTTCTAGGCAGCAAATTCAAGAACTTAACCAAAGCAATCAAAGGGGAATAATTTAGATGAGCTTATTTAACGTTTTCAATGTGACAGGTTCCGCAATGAGCGCTGAATCCGTTCGTCTGAATACTACCTCAAGCAACTTGGCGAACGCCGACAGTGTCAGCAGCTCTGCGAAAGACACTTACAAAGCGCGTCATGCCGTGTTTGGTGCTGAGTTAAGTAACGCCATGCGTGGCGGTGATACGGTGCCAGTGAAAGTGATGGGTATTGTAGAAAGTGATAAACCGCTGAGTGCGGAGTACAACCCAGACCATCCCCTTGCAAACGAAGAAGGCTACATTTACAAGCCTAACGTCAATGTAATGGAAGAAATGGCAAACATGATCTCAGCTTCTCGTGCATACCAAACTAATGTACAGGTCGCTGATTCTAGTAAACAAATGCTGCTGCGTACGCTGCAGATGGGTCAATAAGGATAAGGGGGTAGCGTATGGCCGGAATTAACAACGTTGGTCAAAGCGGCTTGTCCTATATCGACCAGCTTAAAAGTCTACAAGAGAGTAACAAGAAAGCGGAAGAGAGCACGGGTAAGCAGGACCTAAAACAGGAAGACTTCTTATCATTGCTCACGAAGCAACTGTCTCAGCAAGACCCTTTTAAGCCGGTAAGTAATGACCAGATGATTGCGCAAATGGCTTCATTTGCGACCGTTGATGGCATTGGCAAGATGAACACTCAGTTTGAGAGTTTGAATTCGTCAATGACATCAAATCAAGCGTTACAAGCTTCCTCTTTGGTAGGGCGTGACGTATTGGTCCCAGGAGCAGCAGGTGTGAAGCAGGACGACGCACCAATGGCGGCAATGGTTAAGCTTTCACAATCTATCGATAATCTGTTTGTTCGTGTAGAGGATGAAGCTGGCCAACTGGTTCGTACCTTTGAGGTAGGGGCGAAACCAGCCGGCGACACGCGTGTGCTTTGGGACGGTAAAGATGAAAGCGGAAATCCACTGCCAGCTGGCAAATACAAAGTGAAAGCGTCTGGCTTAGTTGAAGGGGAGTCGCAAGAGTTCCCAGTATCGACATACGCCAACGTAAACAGCGTATTGCTTGGCAAAGGTGACGGAAACGTATTACTCAATCTGGCTGGTTTTGAATCGCCAGTTCGACTTGCAGAAGTATTGGAAGTCGGCAAAGCGTAGTCATAGCTCGCTAGATTAGGAGATTTTGGAATGTCATATGTATCTTTAAGCGGTTTGTCCGCCGCCCAACTGGATTTGAACACCACCAGTAACAACATTGCGAACGCCAACACTTACGGCTTTAAAGAGTCCCGTGCTGAGTTTGCTGATGTCTACTCTAACTCTTTATTTACTAACGCAAAAACCACACCGGGTGGTGGTGCGCAAGCAAGCCAAGTGGCACAGCAGTTCCATGAAGGCTCTAGCATTTACACCAACAACCCAATGGATTTGCGTGTTTCGGGGACAGGTTTTTTCGCTGTAGCGAAAGAGCGTCTAACTCCACAACAGAATGAACTGACACGTAATGGTGCATTTCACTTAAATAAAGAAAACTACATGGTGACCGCGAACGATGAGTTCTTATTAGGTTACCAAGTGGACCCAAGCTCTGGTGAGGTTTCTTCATACGAGCCACAACCCATCAATATTCCTGCTGAATTTGGTAAGCCAAAACAAACAGCAAACATTGAAGTGGGTGTGAACTTGCCAGCGAACGGCGATTTGAAAGATCCAACGCAGTTTGATTTTTCAGACCCAGATACATACAACCGTTCAACCTCTTCGACAATTTATGACTCGATGGGTCAGTCTTACAAGCTAACGACGTATTACTTGAAAGATCAGACTCAGCCAAATACATGGAACACTTACTACACCGTGACAGATAAAGAAGGTGAAAAGCCTTTAAATGTTGCGGCTGGTGATGCGCAAACGCCAACAGGTCATGTGGGGCATACCATGAAGTTCAACAACGATGGTACGTTGGCGAGCTTGAACAATGGTCAGCCAATCACTTCTGTGGCTCTGGGCGATCCGGCGACGAACACGACACCAGTCGATATGAATGGTGCCGATCCTGCGCAGACGCTTAACTTCGGCTTAGGCTCAGCAACACAGTTTGCGGCTCCGTTCGAACTGACTAAGTTTGACGAAGACGGTGCAACGACGGGCTTCCTAACCAAAGTTGACTTCGATGAAAACGGCAGCGTATTGGGAACTTACTCAAACGGTGAAAACGTTACATTGGGTCGTGTTGCTCTCGTACGTGTTCCAAACGAGCAAGGTCTGGATAAGAAAGGCGGCACTCAATGGGATTCAACGCAGTTCTCTGGTGACAAGATCTGGGGTGAATCAAATAAAGGCTCTTTCGGCACCATCAATAACGGTATGCTGGAACAGTCAAACATTGATATGACGCAGGAGTTGGTGGACCTGATCTCTGCTCAGCGTAACTTCCAAGCAAACTCACGTTCGCTAGAAGTACACAACCAACTACAACAGAATATCTTACAGATCCGCTAGAGCACTAGCTGGGTCATTCGATACTCTGCTTGAGTAAGCAATGGCGTGTGATTGCTTCTTAGTAATTGCCGCTTTGTTCATTTTCATCATGACATTCATCTGATGCTTAGCCTGAATACACCTCACTCAGGCTAAGCATGCTTTGATCTACGATTTGCCGCTGTTGCCGCCGTATGGATCAAAACCTTGCCTCTCGTTACAGTTTTCTGCCTCTATTGACCTCTTTTCATTGTTGATTTTTAATTCAAAGTATTGATTAATAAGTCTATTTTTGTTTTGGCATAACTATTGCTTTTTACTCCGTGTACAGAGAGATTTTTTGGAGTAATTTATGGATCGCGCACTGTTTCTCGCAATGAGTGGCGCCAAGCAAAATATGCAGGCACTACAATTGCGCGCTAATAACTTGGCTAACGTAAGCACGACCGGATTTCGGGCTGATTTAGCACAGGCTCGCTCAATGCAGGCTTATGGTGAAGGCCATCCTTCACGTGTATTCAGCATGACAGAGCGTCCAGGGCATAACTTTGCTCAAGGTAGCGTGATTACAACAGGGCGTGATCTGGATGTGACGATTGAAGGCAGCGGTTGGATATCGGTACTCGATCATACAGGGAAAGAAGGGTTGACCCGTAACGGCAACCTAAAAGTCGATCAAAATGGCATGCTTACCAACGCAAGTGGTCATTTGGTGCTGGGTGAAAACGACGCGCCGATTACTTTGCCTATCCCTCTCTCCAAAATTGAAATCGGTCGGGATGGCACCATCTCTGTACTTCCTCAAGGTGCCCCGGCAGAAGAATTCCAAGCGGTTGATCGCATTAAGCTTGTTAAGCCTAATGATCAAAGCTTGTTTAAAGACACCAATGGCTTATTTCGCCATAAAACTCCAAACCAACCTTACGAAGCAGACGCGACTGTTAGCCTCCAGACGGGAGCGATAGAAGGCAGTAACGTGAATGCCGTAGGTGAAATGACCGCATTGATTGACTTACAACGTCAGTTTGAAATGCAAGTCAAGATGATGAGCACAGCTGAAGAAATGGATAAATCTTCAGATTCACTGCTTCGTATGAGTTAACAGAGTTAGAGGTTCACTATGCATCCAGCACTATGGGTAAGTAAAACAGGTCTAGACGCCCAACAAACCAACATTGCCACGATTTCGAACAACTTGGCGAACGCCTCTACTGTCGGCTACAAAAAGAGCCGTGCAGTATTCGAAGATCTGTTCTATCAGAACATCAACCAGCCTGGCGGCCAGTCATCTCAGAACACGGAACTGCCAAGTGGCTTGATGCTAGGTGCGGGTTCTAAAGTGGTTGCGACGCAAAAAGTGCACACGCACGGCAATGCACAGACAACGACCAACGCACTGGACATGATGGTGGAAGGCGACGGCTTTTTTCAAGTGACATTGCCGGACGGCAACATCGGTTATACCCGTAACGGTCAGTTCACGCTAAATGGTGAAGGCACGTTAGTCACGTCGGGTTCTGGCTACCCTGTAGAGCCTGAAATTGTGATTCCAGAAGATGCGATTTCTATTACTGTCGGTACGGATGGTGAAGTGTCGGTTCGCGTCCGAGGGCAGCAAGACAACCAAGTCGTTGGTCAGTTAACCATTACAGATTTTGTTAACCCGGGTGGCCTAGAGCCAATTGGTCAGAACCTTTACTTACCAACGGGTGCCAGTGGCGATCCACAAGAGGGTGTTCCAGGTTTGGACGGTTTGGGTGAAATTCGTCAATCCATGCTGGAAGCGTCCAACGTGAATGTAACGGAAGAGTTGGTCAACATGATCGAAGCCCAGCGCGTTTACGAAATGAACTCAAAAGTGATCTCGTCAGTCGATAAAATGATGAGCTTCGTTAACCAGCAATTGTAACGATTAAGAGCAAGATTTGAGGAGCTCACGATGAAACGTATTTGCCTACTCGCTTTGATTGCTACGATGTCGGGCTGTGCCATGTTGGAACCGATTGAAACGGATGAAGTGACACAAGCAACCACTGTGGTCGACGCAGTAGAAGGCGATAAATCGAAAGAAGAGAGCAGCGGTATTGTAGATACTTTACGTGGTAGAAGTGATCCGGTTGCTGGCGACCCTGCTTGGGCTCCAATTCATCCGAAAAACAAGCCTGAGCATTACGCTGCTGCAACAGGTTCGTTGTTTAGCGCCGAGCACATTACCGACCTATACGACGATTCTAAACCACGTGGTATTGGCGACATTATTACCGTAACACTGGATGAGACAACCAGTGCGACGAAAAGCGCAAATGCCGATTTATCGAAAACCAATGAAGCGCAAATGGACCCGCTTCAAGTGGGCGGAGAAGAGCTGCAAATTGGCGGAAAATATAATTTCTCTTATGACTTAAACAACTCCAACTCATTTGCAGGTGACTCTTCTGCAAAGCAGAGCAACAGCATCAGTGGTTACATCACTGTTGAGGTGATCGAAGTACTGGCAAACGGCAACCTCGTGATCCGCGGTGAGAAGTGGATGACGCTAAATACGGGTGATGAGTACATACGTTTAAGTGGCACTATTCGTCCGGATGATATTAATTTCGACAACACCATTGCATCAAATCGCGTTTCTAACGCAAGAATTCAGTACTCTGGCACTGGTTTGCAACAAGATATGCAAGAGCCAGGCTTCTTGGCACGATTCTTTAATGTAGCGCTATAACACGCCGTGCTGACGGCAATTTGACTGCAAGAGATAAGTAAGCATGAAAAAACTCCTTTTAGTACTGATGAGCGTTGCTCTGTTTTCTACCGTAGCCCAAGCCGCACGTATCAAAGACGTCGCGCAAGTGGCAGGTGTACGAAGCAACCAACTCGTGGGTTATGGTTTGGTTTCAGGCTTACCTGGTACGGGTGAAGCGAACCCGTTTACAGAGCAAAGTTTCGCCGCCATGCTGCAAAACTTCGGCATTCAGATGCCGCCGGGCACAAAGCCAAAAATTAAAAACGTTGCCGCAGTCATGGTTACGGCCGAATTGCCGCCTTTCTCTAAACCGGGTCAGCAAGTGGACGTGACTGTCTCTTCCATCGGAAGTGCTAAAAGTTTGCGTGGTGGCACCTTGCTGCAAACGTTCCTCAAAGGTCTCGACGGTCAAGTTTACGCGGTTGCTCAAGGTAACTTAGTAGTGAGCGGCTTCAGTGCTGAAGGTGCTGACGGTTCAAAAATCGTAGGTAACAATCCAACCGTTGGTCTTATCTCTAGTGGTGCGACAGTAGAGCGCGAAATTCCAAACCCATTTGGTCGTGGCGATTACATCACGTTCAACTTGCTTGAGTCAGACTTCACAACGGCTCAACGTATGGCGGATGCGGTAAACAACTTCCTTGGCCCACAAATGGCGAGCGCTGTTGACGCGACATCAGTGCGCGTGCGTGCTCCTCGTGACGTCAGCCAGCGTGTTGCGTTCTTATCGGCAATCGAAAACCTAGAGTTCGACCCAGCAGATGGTGCAGCCAAAATCATCGTTAACTCACGAACGGGCACCATCGTAGTTGGTAAGCATGTGCGTCTTAAACCTGCAGCAGTAACGCATGGCGGCATGACGGTTGCGATCAAAGAAAACCTGAATGTTAGCCAACCTAACGGCTTTTCTGGTGGGCAAACCGTTGTCGTACCAGACTCGGATATCGAAGTCAGCGAAGAGCAGGGCAAGATGTTTAAGTTTGAGCCAGGCTTAACGTTGGATGATTTGGTCCGTGCAGTGAATCAAGTCGGCGCAGCGCCGTCGGATTTGATGGCTATCTTGCAAGCATTGAAACAAGCTGGTGCCATTGAAGGCCAGTTGATCATCATTTAATGGTTAGGAGGTAGGTATAATGAACAATCCTAACGACATTGGTTTTATTCATGACATCAGTTCGCTGGATACCTTGCGTCAAAAAGCAGTGAAGGAAGGTAAAGATGGCGAGCAAGAAGCACTGCGTGCAGCAGCTCGTCAGTTCGAATCTATTTTCACCTCCATGATGTTGAAATCCATGCGAGAAGCCAATGAGGGCTTTGAGTCCAACATGATGAACAGCCAAAACGAGAAGTTCTATCGACAAATGTTGGATGAACAGATGGCGAGTGAATTGAGTTCGTCTGGTTCAATGGGACTGGCCGATATGATTGTTAAGCAATTAACGGCTGGGCAAGGGAACGACAAAAAAGAAACGGCTATGCGTGATGCGGCAAACAATGCTGCGGAATATCGTCGTGTTGACCCGAAAAAAGCGCGCGAGATTGAACAGCGCTTGATTGAGTCTGGTCAGCTATCTCGACCAAGCAATGAACCCACTCGATTCGATTCACCAGAATCCTTTGTTAACTCGATGAAGCCATACGCGGAGAAAGCTGCGAAAGCCTTAGGTGTCGAGCCATCTCTGCTACTTGCGCAAGCCGCTTTGGAAACGGGGTGGGGACAAAAGGTCGTGAAGAACGCGCGTGGCAGCAGCAACAACTTATTTAATATCAAAGCAGATCGAAGCTGGCAGGGTGACAAAGTGACGACTCAAACTTTAGAGTTCCACGATAACACGCCAGTGAAAGAGACGGCAGCGTTTCGCTCCTACTCAAGTTACGAAGACAGCTTTAATGACTTTGTACGATTTTTGAATGACAACCCACGTTACGAGACAGCATTGCAGAAACGCGGGAATTCAGAGTTGTTTATTCGCGGTATCCACAGTGCGGGTTACGCGACCGATCCGAATTACGCAGATAAAGTCCTGCAGGTGAAGGATAAAATCGAAAGTATGTAATGTCTCTGCGACAATTTATGACGTTCTCGAAGGCTTGCCATAGTGCAAGCCTTCACTTTATCTGAACATCTACGCCTTTCTATCACTTGGCACATCTTTTGCTTTTAATGTGTCTAGGTGATCGGTTTTGCCGATTTATATTTCGTTTTCGGGGGCATGTATGGCGTCAGATCTTCTGAATGTAGGTACTCAAAGTGTGCTTACTGCTCAGAGACAATTAAACACCACTGGTCATAACATTTCTAATGTTAATACAGAGGGTTATAGCCGTCAGTCTGTTATCCAAGGCACGAATGATCCGCGCATGTTTGGTGGTTCTACCTACGGCATGGGTGTGCATGTGGAAAATGTTCGCCGCTCGTGGGATCAGTTTGCCGTGAATGAACTGAACCTGTCGTCGACCAACAATGCCAACAAAACGGATACCCAAGACAATCTTGATATGCTCTCTAGCATGTTGAGTTCAGTGGCATCGAAGAAAATTCCCGAGAACCTGAATGAGTGGTTCGATGCGGTAAAAACCATGGCAGATACCCCGAACGATTTAGGGGCACGAAAAGTGGTATTGGAAAAGGCGAAAATCTTCTCTGATACATTAAATGATTTCCACGAAACCGTTCGACTGCAATCTGATGTCACCAATAAAAAATTGGATATGGGCATTGAGCGCGTTAACCAACTTGCGTTGGAAATTCGCGATATTCATCGACTGATGATGCGCACCCCTGGCCCACATAATGACCTGATGGATCAGCATGAAAAGCTGGTTACTGAGCTGTCAGAGTACACCAAAGTTACCGTAACCCCACGCAAAAATGCGGAAGGGTTTAATGTTCATATCGGCAATGGACACACTCTTGTTTCTGGCACGGAAGCAAGCCAGCTCAAAATGATCGATGGCTATCCGGATGTTCATCAAAGACGATTAGCAATGGTGGAAGGGAATGGCATTAAAGCGATCAAGTCTGATGATATGGATGGCAAAATCGGCGCTTTACTTGAAATGCGCGACAAACACATCCCACAACTGCAAGATGAAATGGGCCGTTTAGCGACGGGTTTTTCCTACAAAATTAATCAGCTGCAATCTCAAGGTCTGGATCTCAACGGTAAGATAGGTAAAGACGTATTTACCGACGCGAACTCTGAGCTGGTAGCAAAATCTCGAGTTTTTGCTGCGCCTGACTCCCAAGCTGATGTTGCGGTTTACATTGAGGATATTTCCGAGATCAAAGGTGGTGAATATTCGCTGCGTTATGATGGCGATCAATACAGCGTGACAACACCGAAAGGTGAGCAAATGTCGTTGAACATCGACCGTTCGGATTCGTCATTTGTTCTGGATGGTATGAAAGTGCAAATTGGTGAAGGCCTTGCCGCCGGTGAGCGCGTATTGCTCCGCCCAACGAGAAGTGGTGCAGCCATCATAAAGATGGAAACCAATGACGCAAAAGCTATTGCCGCACAAAGTTATGAAGCCTCAACCACTTTTGCACAAGGTAACGCCAAGTTTAAAATTCGTGAGGCGGGGGATGTTAAAGAGTTTGAGGTTACCGTACAACCAGCCGACGAGAAGCATGATAAGCCGTGGTTAAAGATCACGGATAACAAGGGTAATTTACTATCGGACAAATACTCATACCCGTTAGATAAAGATAACCCGATGATTGAAATCTCAGTGCCGAAAAGCCATCCGCTGTATAAAAACGGCGATGCAACCGTGTTTGAGTTGAGCGAAGGCGCTCTGATGAATGATAAATTCACCGCAAACTTGGTGCCTTCTGAAGGTGGTAACGGCAACTTGAGAAAAATGCAGAAGATCCAAACAGACAAGATGATGGATGGAAAATCCAGTACCTTGATCGATGTTTATCATAACCTCAATACTGAAGTTGGACTGAAATCTTCTACAGCAAACCGTTTAGCCTCTGTCGCTCGTTTAGAGCATGAAGCGGCGCAAGAGCGCGTTGCTTCTATTTCTGGTGTTAACCTCGATGAAGAAGCGGCCAACATGATGAAGTTTCAACAAGCGTACATGGCTTCATCACGTGTGATGCAAGCGGCGAATGATACCTTCAATACCATTTTACAACTGAGGTAAGGAGAAGAGATAAGTGCTAACCCGAATTTCTAGTTTCCATAACTATCAGTCCGTACAAAATGATCTGCGTCGTCAAGAGAATAAGGTTCACCACAACCAAGAGCAGCTTGCTTCAGGGAAAAAGTTACTGAAACCTAGTGACGACCCCCTCGCTGCGCATTACATCCAAAACATTAGTCAGCAACAAGAACAGCTACAACAATATCTTAGCTCGATAGTGTTGGTGCGTAATCGTCTAGAAAACCACGAAGTTAATATCGCCAATGCGGAGAATTTTGCCGACGAGTCGAAGCGCTTAACGATGGAGATGATTAACGGTGCGTTTTCTGCGGAAGACCGACAAGCAAAGAAGCGTGAGCTAGAAGAGATTGCGAACAACTTCCTTAACTTGGTGAACTCGCAAGATGAATCTGGTAACTACGTGTTTGCTGGCACTAAGCCAAAAAGCCAACCATTTTATCGCGATAAAGACGGTAGCGTGCAATACGCTGGGGACGATTATCAGCGCAAAATGAAAGTCTCCAGCATGCTTGAGATGCCAATGAACGATCCTGGCAGCAAGCTGTTTATGGAGATACCAAACCCATTTGGCGACTATCAGCCGAATTACGATCTACAAAATGGCTCTGAGCTGTTGCTAAACAAAGCTACTAACGTTGACGCTAAGGATGATGCGGCGTATCGCGTGACATTTGTCGATATGAATAACGGCAAATTTGGTTACCAATTAGAGCGTAACGGCAAAGTAGTGGATGCCGATGAGTTTTCTCCAGAGAAAGGGATTGAATACAAAGGCCTGAAAGTGCACGTAAAAGGCCAAATTACGCCTGGTGACAGCATTGAGATCGAAAAGCGGGCAGAGTTCAGCATTTTCGATACCTTCAAGGATGCAATGGCATGGTCAGACAAATCGGTTTCGGATACGTCGGCGACCGCCAAATTGCACCAAATGACAGAAGAATTCCACGCTGCTTTTATCCATTTGAATAAAGCGCGTACAGATGCCGGTGCTCGATTGAGTACGCTGGATATCCAAGAGCAAAATCATGAAGACTTTAATTTGTCTCTGGCAAAAGCGAAGAGCAACTTTGAGGATTTGGATTACTCCAAAGCCGTGATCGAGTTCAGTGAAAACTCGCGAGCGTTACAGGCATCGCAACAAGCATTCGGTAAGACCAAAGATCTAACGTTGTTTAACTACATCTAGTATGGCACTCATACACATTGTCTGATTTTGATGCCTTATGTGCAAAGCCTTAAGCGCGATAAGTCGACGTAACCTGAGAGTCTGAGATGTCATGCGGCACGATTTTACCCAAAGCGGCAATGATGCGGGAGGCAAGTCGGGCGGCAACAGGGCAGCGTTCAATACCCTTGGGCTAAGATGAGTCTGACAAACCGGAAATAGCTTAATGATAAAGCTAACTTATTGTTTATTTGATTCTTTTATAAGTGGTTAAATAATTTACGAAAGTTGGCACACAAATTGTATTGAAAATATCAGAACAGATTTAGAGATTCTAAACCCTGCGTTTAAGGCAGATTTAGCAAGTAACTTTTACGGTCAGTGCTTATCCAAATGAGAGTAAAGCTGGCCGCTTCGCAAAAGCTTGCGAACTCAACAGGAGAGCAAAATGGCTGTAACAGTTAGTACTAACGTCTCCGCGATGACCGCGCAGCGTTACCTAAACAAAGCGACTGATGAATTAAACACGTCGATGGAGCGCTTATCTTCAGGACATAAGATTAACAGTGCAAAAGATGATGCGGCAGGTCTACAGATCTCCAACCGCTTAACTGCACAGTCTCGTGGCCTAGATGTCGCAATGCGTAACGCGAACGATGGTATCTCGATTGCACAAACCGCTGAAGGTGCGATGAATGAGGCAACCTCTGTCATGCAACGAATGCGTGACCTTGCGATTCAATCATCGAACGGTACTAACTCTCCGGCTGAGCGTCAGGCGATCAACGAAGAGTCAATGGCATTGATTGACGAGCTAAACCGTATTGCAGAAACCACTTCATTTGGTGGTCGTCGGCTATTGAACGGCTCATTCGGTGAAGCAGCATTCCAGATTGGTGCGAGCTCAGGAGAAGCCATGATCATGGGACTCACCAGCATTCGTGCGGACGATACTCGCATGGGCGGTGTGACCTTCTTATCTGAAAATGGTAAAGATAAAAACTGGAGCGTTGACCCAGCTAAATCTGACTTGAAGATCACGCTACCAGGTATGGGTGAAGACGAAGACGGCAATGTTGATGATCTAGAAATCAACATTAATGCCAAAGCGGGCGACGACATCGAAGAGCTTGCCACTTACATTAATGGTCAGTCTGATATGATTAATGCGTCTGTAAGTGAAGATGGCAAGTTGCAAGTTTTTGTCGCGCATCCAAACGTTCAGGGCGAGATTTCCATTTCTGGTGGATTAGCATCTGAGCTTGGCCTGAGTGATGAACCTATCAGAACGTCAGTACAAGATATTGATATGACCACGGTACAAGGTTCTCAAAACGCGATTTCTGTGCTGGATTCGGCACTGAAATACGTGGACTCGCAACGTGCAGACTTAGGTGCGAAGCAAAACCGTTTGAGTCACAGCATCAACAACTTGGCGAATATCCAAGAAAACGTTGACGCATCGAACAGCCGAATTAAAGATACAGATTTTGCGAAAGAAACCACGCAAATGACCAAAGCACAAATTTTGCAACAAGCAGGTACATCGATTCTTGCTCAAGCGAAACAGTTGCCAAACTCTGCAATGTCACTATTGCAGTAGTTTACTTAGCCTGTACTCAATACATTCAGACGTGGATGGGAATGCAGGCTTTTGGCAAGCAACTTTACAATAGAATGAGCGGCTCTCTCATCTCTCACCTGCCAATCATTTTCAATGTAAAGTTGCACTCGGTATGCCGGAAATGTGTTCATTTCTCTTGATCTCCACATAGGCTCTGGCGACCAACCTAGCCCCAGTTCTCTCAAAGGAAAAGGGGCTTTTTCTTTTCTAGTTTTCACGTCTATCGTCTGCGAACTTACCTTTAATTGTTTCCTTTTGCTGGTTTTCTATACAATTTAGCCCTCTCGGCTCGATTTGTGGAAACTTGAGCACTTTTTCTTACTTTTCTTCAATTTTATTAGCTAAATCTCGCAATGTTATTTTTTTAAACTTTTTTCTAAAGCTTCTGAATTTGGTGTCGTTAATAGAGGTAACTTTGAGAGAACTACTTGGTTTTCCGAGACGTCGGAAACCGCTACACCGGAAAATCAATTGGAGAAATCACCA
>NZ_JAWOUX010000007.1:0-261020 GCF_033339595.1 Vibrio sp. 2096 | reverse complement strand
TGAGCTTAGTGCGGTGAAAGTTGCACGCTGGGTTCTTAGAGGGACGACACTTGGTAACAGGTGTCGTCTACTCGACAAAAGTGTGTTTCAGTTCTTAAATGGGGAAGTGTTTTCCTCATATACCTCAACCAATACAGCTAGCCTTTCAAGTTTACAAATTAGTCTTATATTTGCTTTATCGAAAGGCATTGAGGTTACTTACCTTGGCGAGATTTTTTAAAGTACTCAATACTGTGTTGTATACGACATTCAACACTTGTACTGTTTCCCTAACGCCAGAGCTATTCATTGACATATCAACAGTTTTTTCTTTTACATCTGGCTTGCGGGCTTCGTAAACGTAATCGAGTTAAAGCTCTTTCGACACTCGATACATCTGGAGCGAGGAGAGCCAGAATGCCCTTTTCCATGTTCACGAACGGGCTCTGTTTTATTACAGAAACGATATTGAACTTGGATAGTAACCATGAGTTAAAAACATCAGAAATCAGGTGGCTATATTAACATCTATCAACCGATTTGAGTTATGACCAATAAAAGGATAGTTAGGTTTTTATTGCGTAAATTATCGGTAAGATGAAGTCATATAACAGGCAATATTTCAGGTGTGTAGAATTATTCTATTTTAGGGATTTTGCTCTAAGTCTAAATGAATCTTTGCATTTCAATTTCAATAAAGCTTGGTTATTGATCATGTTTCTGAGTATGCGAATTATCATCAGTTATGCATATGATTGCTCATTGTCTAGTTTGACTTGTGTAACGTCACTTCAGCACGCACTACGCTGATTGTCTGTGTTTTCGTGTTGACAGTTTGGTACTAGGTAAAAATCAACAAGACTATGATTTCGAGGAACATTTTATGTTAAAGAAACTACTAAGTTGTTGTATCACCTCCGCACTCTGTTTTCATTCTTCTCTCGCTTTTTCGCAACCCAATGAGATTGCGGACAGTGCAGAGTTACAACAAGCTCCGGACATATTACCAGCCACATTAATGCTCGCACCGGACGAGATCGCCATTGCAGATCGCTACATAGTGGTATTTCAACAACCGCAAATGATGGCGAGCAACTCAACGGAATTCGAGCAATTCACGCAACAATCCGTAGACCGCATGTCTGGTTTGTATTCGGTAAAAGTGGAGTCGGTTTTTGACCACTCGATAAGTGGATTTGTCGCTAACTTGAGTCCTGAGCAACTAAAAGATCTGCGTTCTGATCCTCGTGTGGACTACATTGAGCAAGACAGAATCCTATCGCTTGACCCAATAGTCTCGGCAGACGCAAATCAAACCAATGCCATTTGGGGACTAGACCGAATCGACCAACGAAACTTGCCACTCGATAACAACTACAGTGCCAACTTTGATGGGACTGGGGTAACGGCTTATGTCATCGATACTGGTGTGAATAACGCGCATGTTGAGTTCGGTGGTCGCTCAGTTTCAGGGTATGACTTTGTCGATAACGATGCAGATGCAAGTGACTGTAATGGACACGGCACACACGTAGCGGGCACCATTGGCGGCAGCTTGTATGGTGTTGCGAAAAACGTCAACCTTGTCGGCGTGAGAGTATTGAGCTGTACCGGATCGGGTTCTACTTCTGGTGTTATTGCCGGTGTGGACTGGGTGGCTGCGAACGCTTCCGGACCTTCAGTCGCCAACATGAGTTTAGGCGGCGGTCAATCCGTCGCTCTGGATAGTGCGGTGCAAAGTGCGGTTCAGTCAGGTGTCAGCTTTATGCTAGCAGCAGGTAACTCCAACGCCGATGCGTGTAACTATTCTCCAGCACGCGTTGCTTCCGGAGTAACTGTCGGATCGACCACTAGCACGGATGCACGTTCGAGTTTTTCAAACTGGGGCAGTTGTGTGGATGTATTTGCGCCAGGTTCACAAATCAAATCTGCATGGTATGACGGTGGCTACAAAACCATTAGTGGCACTTCGATGGCGACGCCACATGTGGCGGGTGTAGCAGCATTGTATCTTCAAGAAAACAGTTCACTGTCTCCAAGCCAAGTAGAGGCCTTGATCGTTAGCCGCGCAACTAGCGGAAAAGTGACGGACACAAGAGGCAGCGTGAACAAGCTACTTTATAGCTTAACGGATGCAGATTGTGGCCAAGACTGCGGTGGCCCAGACCCAACACCGGACCCAGAAGGCAAATTAACCTCGGGCGTGCCAGTAAGTGGTTTAAGTGGTTCAACTGGTCAAGTAGCGTATTACTATGTTGATGTAGAAGCTGGGCAGCGCTTAACCGTACAAATGTATGGTGGCAGTGGCGATGCGGATTTGTATCTCCGTTTTGGAGCAAAACCAGCACTGAATGCATGGGACTGCCGACCTTTCAAATACGGTAACAATGAAACATGTACGGTCAGTGCGACGCAAAGTGGACGTTATCACGTCATGATTCAAGGTTACTCAAACTATAGCGGTGTCAGCATTCAAGCGAGCTACTAGTTATTTTTCTCGTTATTAGAAGAGAACAAAGCCCGCTTTTCGGTGGGCTTTTCTTTTGGGAATACTGTGCTTTAGGGAATGCAGTGTTTAAGAGGAGACGCTATTCAAACGTATTGGCCTTTTGCTTCAAAAACTCAACTCGAAGCGGCATCGAAGCTTTCTATTAGTAGTTAGTAGTACTCACATAAGTCGGGTTCCTCAAACAAAAACGCCCTTCATATAAGTAAAGGGCGTTTGTTATTTGACGTTTTGATTAGCGAGCTATAACACCAGCCCACCGTCAATCTTGAGCACTTGGCCTGTGATGTAGGCGCTCTTATCTGAGGTTAGGAAAGAGACGCCATTGGCAATATCTTGAACTGAGCCCATGCGCCCTAATGGGGTTTTGCCTTCCATCATTTGAATGACTTTCTCTGGCAGGTTCTTGGTCATGTCGGTGGCGATAAAGCCTGGCGCGACACAGTTGACGCGTATCTGTGCACCCTTTCTTGAAAGTTCTTTCGCCCAGCCTTTGCTCATTGAGATGACGCCGCCTTTACTTGCGCCGTAGTTGCTCTGGCCGATATTACCATCCGTTCCCACTATAGAAGAAATGCTAACAATACTGCCTGTGCCCTGCTCTAGCATGACAGGAGCAACACGTTGGGTGAGTAAGAACACCGCTTTTAGGTTCACGTCGATCACGCTGTCCCAGTCTTGCTCTAACATATCTGGCAACAATGCATCTCGAGTGATGCCCGCGTTGTTAACCAGAGCATCGATTCTTCCGTGCTGCTCTACAACACTTTCTACTACTTCACTTACGGCTTCGGCATCACACAAGTTGACTTGATAACTGCTTAGCTGCGCCGACTGACTCCATTCCACGGGCGATATGTCTAGCCCGATTACGTGGAATCCATCCTCCAGTAATTGTTCACAAATCGCTTGGCCAATACCACGAGCCGCACCAGTGACTACTGCTACTTTTTCCGGTTTCATCTTGGTCTTCCTTAAATGTTGAGATTACAAATTCGCTTGTATCCCTAGCGTTTTTGTTTTTATGCCTAGTCGCGTTACAGCTGCGCTTCTCATACGCAGGGTCTTTTATATCTTATAAAAACTATAGAAACAGTCTGGGAGTCGGATGTGAACTAATCAAGGCAACTTGATGACTATGGCAAGATCAACGTAAGAAAGTGTGTTGGAAGGCGCAAAGTTACACGATTGGAGGGCTTGGATAGAAAAGTATTGGTCTGATTAATCAAATACTACTTCATCAGACCAATATTACTTGTCTCTTAATCTCTTACAAAAGCTGGTTTTGTTATTTTCACCAGAAAAGGCTGAAGCAAGAGATTAAACAACATGCCAGCAATAAACAGGGTGATCACAATACTCGCACCACTCGGTAAGTCATAGCGAGCCGATGCGGCAACACCCGATAAGATCCCAACAATACCAATGCTGATACTGGCGACAAAGAATCGAGTTCCCTTCAATGCTGCCGCACATAAAGCTGGAATCACCAACAAAGCAAATTCTAAATAAATGCCGGTTAACTTGACCGTAATGGGCATCAGAATAGCAAAGATCAGATAAAAACCACTACCGCGCATAAACGCAGGTTTTAACCAAACCAATAGCAACATCGCAGCGGTAATGAGTGCCAAAGGCCAGACGTCTGCCCAAGTCGCCCATAACAGTTGCCCATTAAGAATGCCTTGAATAAAGTCTCCGCCGTGTGGGTCTTTGCTCACCAGCAGGATTGCCAGCGATGCAGACACGACAAACAAGCTGCCAATCATGGGCTCTAAATGCTGCTGGTATCGTTTCTCCATAAGGGCGATCAAACCGCAAAGCATCAAAGACATCACCCAAGGGCCAATCATTTCGCCAAAGAATGAGCCTGAGAACAGCGCGTATTGGCTCAACCAGTAGTGGCTAAGTGCTGCCCCCAATGCCGCGACTTGCGCCACCGCCAAATCTATAAAGATGATCTGACGATTAAGAACTTGTTGCCCCAGAACGATGTTGCCAACTAACGCAATTAAACCACACAAAACCGCAGGTAAAAGCCATGCATAATCAGCCATGGCTCAGATCTTCACAGGAACGGGCGGCACTAACACATCCAGTAAATCATCAATGACCTGATCGTACATCTCATCCAAGTTTTCACCCTCAGAAACGGTCAATGGCAGTTGAATCACAGGTTTGTCAGTATGATCTTGCAACCAGTTCGCTGGACGCTGATCCTGATGAGAGGAGTAAACAATCGCATCAAAACTGTCAGCATCTAACTTGGTAAGTGATTGCAGGTGAGATGTGGTCGGTGAAATGCCCGGTTTAGGTTCGAGATCGGCAATCTGCTTCATTCCGAGCCAATCGTACAAATAACGATACGTCGCGTGATAACCGACAACTTGCTTACCCTTTAAAGCAGCCCCTTTCTCATTCCATTCTTTAAGCTTTTTACGCCAATGAGCACGAAACTTCATACCATTCACTTGGTAACTTTGTGCGTTGTCGGGATCAATCGCTTTTAGGCGATCCGTGACTTTACGAGATAATGGAATCATGTCATTTGCCGCAAATTGAACATGTGGGTTTCCGTGCGCATGAATGTCCCCCATGCTGCGGTCGACATGATCATGAGTGTCTAACATGCGCACGAAATCGGTCGCGTAGATCATGCTTTGTGAACCGTTTTTCACCGCACCATTGCTACTGCGAACTTGCAACATAGGCAACCATCCTACTTCTAACTCCGCGCCGGAACACATTGCCATGTCGGCTTGGCGCATCTTTGCAATCAAAGAAGGGCGAGCTTGTACATAATGAGGATCTTGCTTGGCGGTGGTCGCGGAATAGATGGTCGCGTCTGGGGCGTGACTTTCGAGAAGGGCTTTCCATTCTGGCTCACAAACAAAGATGTTCAGAGCCGAAGCAGGCGAAGCAATGATGGCAGCTCCTGCCGCCATCATCACCAAACTGCATTTATTCAATGTCAGCTTAGAACGCATGAGCACCGTGCGCTCCAAATGTCATCACGTATTGCAGAGTGAACACGTTGTCTGTCTCGCTGTCTTGGTTATCAATGCGAGTGTATTGCGCACGGATAGTACCGAAATGAGAAGAATCCCATGCGATCATCGCATCCATTTCTTTATCATTCAGCTCAGTGAAATGCATGTGGTCGCCGTGTGCATGACCATCGTAGCTTTCTGCTTCGCCGTAACGTAGACCTGCTGACCAGCTTGGGTTGAAGCGATAAACACCCGAAACATAGTAAGCGCTTAAGTTGTCTGGTGACTCTGCATCGTTTTTATATTTGCTGTCTACCACACCGTCTAACAGCATGTATTCAGCCGATAGCGTGAAGTTGCTGTATTTGTAATTACCGTCTGGTGCCCATTTCCAAACAAAATCAGCACCGTAAAGGTTCGCACCTGTCACTGCTGCGCCATGATGGTGATCGTGCTCATGCTCTTCTTCATGACCGTGGTCGTGATCTTCGAATTCTTTAACCTTGCCGTTTTCGTTACGCAGGTAACTTAAACCAAACTGCCAACTTGAAGATTCGGAGAAGTCACTACCAAGCTTCAGCGTCGTGGTGTACACGCCAACTTCAGAACCATCTTCAACAGAAGACATTTTGCTACCACTGAGCGCTTCTACACCAAGTTTTACGTAAAGGTCGGTTGGCAACACGATGTTTGCACGTACACCATCATCGTAGTAGTGCGAGCCAAGGAAAGTACGATAAGCAATTGGACGCTCAACAAAGCTATCGGTGTGCATGTGTTGGTTATTCAGGTAACCAAAGTCAGATAGGAATCGGCCAGCGCGCACATTTACACCATATGGCAATGCCAAAGTTTCGATGAATGCCTCTTCAAGCTCTAATTCTGTATCATCACCATGACTTTCAAGAACCGCGGTCAATGCGCCGTAAAACTTGTCGTCGATATTTGATGAGAAGTTTAATTCCGTATGGCCTAGACCAAAGCCTTCTTCGCGCTCAGAATTATGACGTTGGCCATCTTGGTAGTAGCCATCAACAACAACACCAATCTGTGGGTTCGATAGTGTGTCGGCAAAAACAGGGGATGCAAAAATGCTACCGATCACGAGAGACACCAATTTCTTATTCACTACTTTTTCCTTTTTGTTATGTTATAACATTTAATTTTTCGATGTTATAATATAACAATTCTCATTACACAAGCGGAAATTTAAATTAGGCTCCGATTTCATGTTCGTACTCAATCCATGAATTGGGCTATCAACAAATGAATCAATTGATGTTTTTTATACGTATACTAATGAGAATTAGTAATTAAATAAGTAACGGAATTTCAATATGTTGAATATGGATTTTTCAAAAAGAATCGTGATAGATACTGCTCAACAGGAATGGATCGCCAGCCCTTCCAAAGGTGTGTGGCGCAAACCTTTGGAACGAGAAGCCGAAGAATCAGGGCATACCACCAGCGTCGTTAAGTACGAGCCAAATTCGCAGTTTTCAACTCATCCTCACCCTCAAGGAGAAGAAATATTGGTGCTCGAGGGGGTATTCTCTGACGAATACGGTGACTACCCTGCCGGCACTTACCTTCGTAACCCTCCAGGAAGTCAACACGCACCATTTAGCGAAGAAGGCTGTGTGATTTTAGTTAAACTAAATCAGTTCGAATCTGAGGATCTTGAAACAGTTCGCATTAATACAAACCAAGCGAGCTGGCAGAGTGGTGTCGGTGGGTTGCAAGTCATGCCGCTGCATAATTTTGAGCACGAACATGTCGCGTTGGTTAAATGGCCAAAAGGTGAGAAATTTCAACCACACCGTCACTTTGGTGGTGAAGAAATTTTTGTGTTATCGGGGGAATTTAAAGACGAGCTAGGAACCTATCCTCCCTACTCTTGGATACGCAGTCCACATATGAGTGAGCACTTTCCTTTTGTAGAGCAAGAAACGGTCATTTGGGTAAAAACAGGCCACCTGCCACTCCAAGCTCCTGCTCAGCAATCCTAGTGTTTGCACACTTGGCATCGTCCATTGGAACTAAAATCGGCCCGCAATTTACGAGCCGATGATCATTTCGTCACTAAGAACCCATTATTCGCGAGTGGAGCCAGTCTTTGAGCTCAGCCCGGTTATGTTTTAACACGTTCATTTCGTGATCATCAATCGGGCTTCCTTGAAGTTCTAGTACGCGGATTTCCTTATCTAAAGCATTGTAGTTTTTAACGGTTTCAGCAAATGATGCATCGTTTTCGGTAAGCTGAGTAATGGTATCCAAATGTTCTGGGAATTCATGAGTTAATGAGTGATTTTCACCTAACATAGAGACCTCTTGGCTATTATTTGAGTACAAAATAGTGCCTAATTTTTGAGCACCACATGTATAACCGTAGCATCTAATGAGACGTTAATTCGTCGCACCGTCCACAAAAAGAACAACAAAGTTATTTTCAATTTTTCCTAGAAAGTGTTTTCTTTTTAGTCTCAATAGTCGAATGCAAAAGATGCCACTATGATCGTTCTATATTAACCCTCAACAATGAGAGCGATCATGCGAAAGACAATTCTAGTTACTGGATCTACTGACGGTATTGGTTTAGAAACCGCGAAAATGTTAATTAACCGTGAACAACACGTAATAATCCATGGCCGGAATATAGAGAAAGTTCAACAAGTTGAGCAAAGTTTGAGGGAGATGAAAAGTGGTAAAGTTGAAAGCCTTGTTGCTGATTTATCCTCTCCCAATGCGGTAAAACAGATAGTGATGGAGATAACAGAACGGTTCAATCATTTAGACGTCATCATTAACAATGCTGGTGTGTACGCAACACCAAATCCAAGAACTAAAGAGGGTCTTGATGTACGCTTCGCAGTCAACACCATTGCTCCCTACTTACTCACTAGAGAGCTATTGCCGTTGCTCGGAGATACGGGTCGTGTGGTTAATTTGTCTTCAGCTGCACAAACAACAGTAAACACTAGCGCTTTACTCGGTAACAAACCATTGTCAGATGGCGAAGCATATGCCCAAAGCAAATTGGCATTAACGATGTGGTCACGAGCAATCGGACTAAAGCTTAAGAACACTGGCCCTATGTTGGTATCAGTAAACCCAAAATCATTCCTAGGTAGTAAGATGGTTAAAGATGCTTATGGGGTTGCTGGTGGTGATATCCGCTTAGGAGCAGATATTCTAACTCGCGCTGCGCTATCAGAAGAGTTTGCTCAAGCGCATGGTATGTACTTCGATAATGACATTGAAGCATTCGCGCCCCCACACCCTGATGCATTAGATCAAAGCAAAACACAGCAGATAATTGATAGTATTGAATTAATCCTAAGCAAACTCTATTAATAACAATTAAGAATTATCTTGAGGTTCGTTTTTTATTCGGACCTTAAAAACAATGTATTCGATAAGTGAAACTTGTTATCACTTTTCCGCAAACTCCCAATAAGGTGGCGTGCCATAGTATTCAGCAAAGTAATCAATAAAGGCACGCACCTTAGGCGCAATTAAACGAGAGCTTGGGTACACAGCCCAAATCCCAGCATCCATCGCTAAAGGGTGATCTTCGAGTGCTTCCACTAGCTGACCACTTTGTAATTCTTGATAAACACTCCAAACCGAGTTGATAGAAATACCTAACCCGTTTACCGTCGCGTCTCTCATCGCATCACCATTATCGGTTTTAAAACGACCAGAAGTTCTTACATTGAACATTCCATCTTTTGTATTGAATGACCAATTATTCATTCCAACTAAGTTAATACACTCATGATTCGTCAAGTCTTGGGGCTTGTTGGGTCTCCCAAATTGTTCAATATAATCTGGTGATGCAACGATAATACGACGATCTGGCGCAAGCTTTCTTGCGACCAATGAAGAATCTTTCAACTCAGCGACACGAATGGCGACATCAAAACCTCCCTCAACCAGATCCATAATGGAATCAGAAAATCGGCAGTCCACGGTTAACCCTGGGTAACGCGCCATAAAACCTTTTAATGCGGGCACAATATGCAAGCGACCAAAAGTTGCAGAGGCGGTTATACGTAATACTCCCGTTGGCGCGCTCTGCCCTGAGCCAACAGCTCCCCTTGCTGCCTCCACTGTTGCAAGGACCTCCTCCGCGTGAGGTAAAAAAGCCTGCCCCTCTTCAGTTAAGGAAACTTTGCGTGTGGTGCGATGAACTAAACGAACTCCTAAGCTGTCCTCAAGTTTGTTGATGTGCGCACTAGCGACAGCAGGAGAAAGTCCAAGCTCCTGACCAGCCATGCTGATGTTGTGTGTCGAAGCCAAACGGACAAATAGCTTTACATGATCGATGTTCATTTAATTTTCAATTATTTGTAAAAAATCATCATATAGAGCTTAGCATTTTATTCCTTACGGATAGTAAATAAAGACTCCAATTAGAAAAAGCTGATGGGCAGATAGAAGTCCAGCTCAAACGCCTCATCATGGCTAAGGAAATGGTTTTTATGATAGTGAACATAAGCGGGAGTAGAACGCTGCTTAAAGCCTGAATTCGGCAACCACTTCTCTAACACCATACTCAATTGAGGAAGAAGCTCTCCATATACCCCTGTTAAGCGAAAAACAGCATGCAAACCACCCGGAATCGTCATTTGATTCACGACACCGCGTACTTTAAGCGGCTTATCAATCGCCATACAAGCCACATAGCGACACTTATCGAGCTCGACCCAAGCGGGGTTGGAGTGATGCAAACCGTATTGAACCGAAAAGTCCCGATTCTCAGAGCTTGCCCACGCCTTCAAAATCAGCCACGCATTGCGAATGGAACGGCTATAACCCTCATGCCGCACATAAGCCGCAAAGCGTTGTGGAACCTCCATAATTTTAGGTTCTGGCAACTCGCGTTGAGCAACCCGATGATAACCCGCAGCCACTTCCGGATCTTTTAGATACGGCTTTTCTGCGACTTGTAAATCATGCTTTCGCCACGCGCCAGGAGACATAGCGAACGTTGCTTTAAATGCTCGGCTAAAAGAAGATACCGAGCTAAAGCCGCACTTGTTAGCAATGTCTAACACCGACGAGCTGGTATCAAACATCAGTTGATTGGCGGCGTATTCCATTCTTGTGCGACGGATATATTGATGGACAGACTCCCCTACCACATCTTTAAAAATACGATGGAAGTGCTGTTCAGAATAGGCTGCTACATCTGCTAGCTCTTTAGCCGATAAATCTCTGCTAATGTCCTGGTGAATGTAAAACAGCACGTCATTGATCCTAGAAACTTGTTGGTGGCTCACGGAGTAAATTTTCGCTTAAATAGCATAAATGGACATGTTTAACAGCATAAATGGACACACCAAGCTTGGCAATTTACCTATACTATTTCTGACATAAAAAAAGACAATTACGAGAAGCACAGCACATGGAAATCGCACAGTCATTACAACAAACTAAGTCATCCTACATCCGAGAAATCCTCGCAGCAGCGAGCGATAAGAACGTCATTTCTCTTGCAGGTGGCTTACCGGACGAAAAAACCTTCCCGATCGACTTAATGAAACCGACGCTCGAAAACCTCGCGAATATGCCAGAGGTGTTTCAATATGGCGCAACAGCAGGCTACGCCCCGCTACTTAACTTTTTGACCGATTATTACCAGCTGCCAGAATCTCATTTGGCGATGATCACAACTGGCTCTCAGCAAGGGCTAGATTTGATTGCGCGTGCGTACGTGAATCCGGGCGATAAAGTGGTGATGGAAGCACCGAGCTACCTTGGTGCTATGCAAGTATTCGGTCTAGTGCAAGCCAACATCGTGACCGTTTCACAAACCGAGTGTGGCCCAAACCTTGAAGAACTCGAACAATGCTTTGCCACGCAGCAACCAAAAATGTTCTACGCCGTACCCGATTTTCACAACCCAACGGGCGTATGCTGGGCGCTAGAGACTCGCCAAAAAGTTGCCGAGCTTTGTATACAATACGACGTGGCGTTCATTGAAGACGCACCATACCGCGAGCTGCGTTTTTCTGGTGAAGCGCTTCCACTGGTTTCGGACTTCTGCCCACAGCACTCCATCGTATTGCGCTCTTTCTCCAAAATAGCTTCACCAGGCTTGCGTATTGGTGTAGTTACGGGCAAAAGCAGCTACCTTGAGCCACTTATCAAAATTAAACAAGGTGCCGATCTGCACTCTAGTATTCCTATGCAAGCTTTGCTGCATGGCCTGCTGCAACATGACAACTTCGAAACGCACATTTCAACCATCTGTGCGCTTTACAAATCACGTTACGATGTCATGTTTGCTGAACTGCAAAAACAGCTGCCAGAAAGTTGCGTACTCAAACCCGTCGATGGTGGTATGTTCGTTTGGGTCGAAATTCCAGAATGCGACACCTTCGAACTGGCGAAAAACCTTCTCGCAAACTGGGTTGCTGTAGTGCCTAGCCCGGTCTTTTATCCAGAAGGTTCAAAGGTAAAAGCCGCTCTGCGTCTTAACTTTACCAATGCTACACCAGAAGAACTGACGACAGCTGTCTCTCGACTCGCGGATGTCCTCAACACGTTGTAATTGAACGCGAGTGTAAGAACCTGCCTTTGAGATTCAAAAAAGTCTCAAAGGCAGCATCAAAAAAGTTCCCCAAAAAAATTTATATTTTTCCTTCAAATCAACTCTCTACAGTAAGTGCCTGTTTTCTCTTGAACCTCTCAATCATATAAAAATGAGAACTCAATCACGTATTTGATGGTTAGAAAAGTTACGTCTATCTTTCAGTCAAAGACATCAACTTCGCAGCGTTAATGCTCTCAATTTCAGACACTTTATCAATCGTGGCTTAGCGGTTGATAAACGACTAAAAAAGCATCTGTGGGCAGACCCACTACGAAGGGTTGACCAGAACCATTCTGAATGTCGCGAGCCAATCTTTTGATTGGCAATTACGTCAGTGAATCGCACCAAATGACAGAGGGGTTATCAGGATGAATACTCGAACCACGACAGGACTCGTCACCATCGGCTGGTCCGTTACACTTTCACTTTTTACCGCATTCGCCGTGTATGCCAATACGTCGCCAAACTGTAGTGACGTATTAGCGGGCAACACAACCGCCGCATCGCAAAAAATGATGGTTTTATTGGGCGAAGACATCACCAAATCCAACCGTATAACTACGGTGATTCCAGCCGAAAACAATCCATTTGTGACCGAAGAACTGGTTTCGGTTTCTAACGACGTATCGCCAAACGGTCGTCTTTCACAAAAGAGTTTGGACGAGATTCGGAAAGTCCGCTCAAATCTAGAGAAAGCAGCACAGGAAGTAAGCCGATTACAGGGCACTTTTGAAGTGGCTTTCATCAGTTTGATTGATGGTTACTGCCAATTTTCTAATCATAAACGTACTCAACATGCCAAAATCGACTTTGACCATTTGGAAGGCCTCACTTTGTATTCAATCCCCGCTTTAATAGCAATGGTCGATCAGTCGTACTCCATGGCAAAGAATCGAATCGCTAATGAGCAGAAACAGTTAAGCGACATTGAAAAAGAGAAACAGCGGCAGAAACAACAAGCAACCGCGGCAGCAGCCGCTCGTTACCAAGACGGTAACGTACTCGTAAGAGTCGAGAACTTTGATGGCGCTAATGTGACATTTTCCGTTACTAACATTGGATCACAAGGATCATTACAACCAAATTTCAACACGTTTAATGCCTATCGCACAGAAAGTGGAGAATTAATCTACAAGTCAGAATCTTTACTACACCTGGCGGATACTGCAGGTAACACACTTGAAACAATGGGTATCGCTGAGCTCTCATCACAAGGTGGAAGTGACATATCGATCTCTCCTGGAGAAACCCGAAAATTCGTTACTAGCATTGCTTCAGAAGTCGCGCCACATACACAGTTGAGCTTAGAGTTTCCAGCCAAAGTACTTAATACCGAGCGAGACTTTACGTTGTCGTTTTCTGATACATCAGCGGTGGCGACAGCAAACGTCAATTAACGCAAAGTCTCCAGTATTTGTAGAGCGCATCAAAGACAGGCGAGCAGCGCCTGTCTTTCAATTATGATCAAGCCAATAGCTACTGTTTGCACTTGTAAGCATTTGCAAACATCGTCACTGACGTAGAAAAGCTCAACGGTTGATATAAGTACAAGGTATCTGCGCCTAAATCTGCCGCCTTGAGGCGCATTTGGTTTAACGTACCCCAAACCATGTCTTTATCGGCATGAAGCCAATAGTCGTAAAAGTGTCCTTCTGAGCCGATCACGGTACCCATTAGTTCACAGTTTTCAATCGCATTCACATTGTCCCAAAGCACCTGTACTTGCTCAGATTCTTGAGTTGGGAACGTCACACATCCCGTTAATGATGCCGCTAACGCGAGAGTCATCACTCGCTTTTTCATACTTATATCGCCAAAAATTTTCATAGATGGCAGATTTTATGAATGGCTGATGTGATGACTAGCAAAAACTTTTTATCGCGTGTTCAAGCAAACTTAATGGACAACGGAAAAGACTCAAAAGGTGATCATGCAACTAGCGAGCAAAAACCTAATCACTCAAACCTAGCAATAAAGCTGTATCTGAGATACAACAGTAATGATTAAATAGCCGCGAGGGATAGAGTTTGGTTGCTAAAAATAAGCTAATTCGCTACACAGCTACGGAAGTCGCTGATGCATTTGACAAAGAAGATGAGCTCATTAAACAAGTTCAGTCCAACCAACTCTCGCAAGTGCTATTGCTTTGGCAAGTAAAAAGTCCAACGCTCGTGCTTCCCGCGGGTAAGAAATGGCCAGTGTCTAATGAGTTAGAACATGCGTTAAATACGTCTGGCTGGAAGCTCTTTTCTCGTAAAACCGGTGGTGCCCCAGTCCCTCAGGTGCCAGGTATTATCAATCTATCCCACATTTACCACTGGCCAGAAGGCGAGCCTTACAACATCAAAAAAGCGTATCTCGATTTATGTGCAATATTAACGGTTTTCTTTAAACAGCTCGGCGTGAAAGTGGATGTTCATGCTACGCCTTATTCCTACTGCGATGGCGAGTACAACCTCAACATTGGCGGGCAAAAAGTCGTGGGAACCGCGCAGCGTGTTTTACTTAAAAAAGGCGGCGGACAAGTGATATTGTCACAAGCATGCATTCTGATTGATGCCGACGTCGAGAAGATTGTCGAACCAGTACGAATGTGTAATCAGCTTTGCGGTCACAGCGATGATATTCGTGGTGATGTCCACACACCGCTCTTCCATCATGTATCCGACCGCCCATCGGTAGATTCGCTCTTTCAGCAATTGACGAGTGCGTTTTTAACGCATGCAAAAGCGGAGTAATGAAAGGAGCAAGCCTCCCCCACACTCCGAACAGCATTTGATAAACTAAAACTGCATACCGTGATAGCGATGTAAGAATGGGCATCGCCAACGTAAAACCATTCAATCGATCGACCAAACCAGTTATCAGTTTTGCCTGCCAAAAAGAAATGAGATCCAGTTCAAATATTTATCCATGACGGAATTAGTTGAAGCCTGCGCGTAAAAGCCTCAGAATGTCGCACTTTTCGCACCGATTTATTTTCGGCGCGTTGTTATCTAACTCTACAATTGAGAATCATACATATGGGTTTTACCTCGTTAGGTCTATCTGCTCCAATCCTTAAAGCTATTCAAGAGAAAGGCTACGACACCCCTTCACCAATTCAGGCAAAAGCAATTCCTGCTATTTTGGAAGGGAAAGACGTAATGGCAGCAGCGCAGACTGGTACAGGTAAAACCGCAGGCTTTACGCTACCGATTCTTGAGCGTTTATCGAACGGCCCTCGCGTTCGTGCTAACCAAGTTCGTGCACTTATCCTGACGCCAACGCGTGAACTTGCGGCTCAGGTGCAAGAAAACGTGTTTATGTACGGCCGTCACCTTCCACTAAGCAGTACGGTGGTTTTTGGTGGTGTGAAGATCAACCCGCAAATGCAGCGTCTTCGCAAAGGTGCGGATGTGCTGGTAGCAACACCAGGCCGCCTGATGGATTTGTACAACCAAAATGCGGTCAAATTCGACCAACTAGAAGTTCTGGTACTGGATGAAGCAGACCGCATGCTGGATATGGGCTTTATCCGTGATATTCGCAAAATCCTAGCTCTGCTACCAAAACAACGTCAGAACCTACTGTTCTCTGCGACTTTCTCGGATGAAATCCGCGACCTTGCGAAAGGCTTGGTGAACAACCCGGTTGAGATTTCAGTGAACCCGGCAAACTCGACGGCGAGAACGGTTGAGCAAAGCATCTACCCAGCAGACGTGAAGAAGAAAGCACCGATGTTGGTTAAATTGATCAAAGACGGCGATTGGAAGCAAGTGCTGGTGTTTACGAAAACGAAACACGGCGCAAACCGTCTGGCGAAGTTCCTGATCGAACAAAATCTACCGGCTGCTGCCATCCACGGCAACAAGAGCCAAGGCGCACGTACCAAAGCACTGGCGGATTTCAAATCGGGTGAAATTCGTGTGTTGGTCGCGACGGACATTGCTGCGCGCGGTATCGATATTCCGCAATTACCGCAAGTGGTGAACTTTGAGCTACCGAAAGTGGCAGAAGACTACGTTCACCGTATTGGTCGTACTGGCCGCGCGGGCGAAGTAGGTAAAGCGATTTCACTGGTGTGTGCGCTAGAAGCATCTGAGTTGTTTGCGATTGAACGTTTGATTCAAGAAGTACTACCACGTAAAGAGTTGGAAGGTTTTGCGCCAACCAATGTGGTGCCAGAATCTAAACTGGATACGCGCCCAATCAAACCGAAAAAACCTAAGAAGCCAAAAAAACCAAAAACGCCAAATGCTGCAAGTGAAAACGCTCCAGCAACCGAAAAGAAAACAGGCAATGGTGCAAACAAACCTAAGCGTCGCTTCAACGGTGGTAACAACGGCAACAAAAACAGCACCAACCAAGGCGGTGCGGGCAAGCCTAAAGGCAACCGTGAAGGCCAAGGTCGTGCAAACAGTAAACCAGATGACCGCAAACCTAACGGCAACAAGCCAAATGGCAATAAACCGAGTGGAAATAAACCAAACGGTAATAAGAGTGGCAACGCTGGTAAACCGTCTGGTAACCGCAAGCCAAACAATGCTAAACCTGCAGGAAACAAACCATCAGGTCAGCGTCGTAAGCCTCGTCCACAGGCCACAAACTAATCTGCAAACAGCCCGATAGAAAATACAACAAAGCCGCTGATAATCTCAGCGGCTTTGTCTTTCTTAGAACACAGTTTTTAGAACACAGCTTTGTTAAAACAGCCTACATTAAAGGTGTGATTCGAATATCTGCGATTTGCGCTTCGTTCTTTTCACCCTCAATACCACCTGCGTAGATGTAGGTTTCATTCGATTTGAGGTAACTCATATTGAAGTGGTCCTTCAGCGCGACCTGATAGGTTTTTCCCTGCTCCAACGTCACCTCAATTGGCGTTGAGTAACGCATACCTTGGTTTTCACCAATATGGCCCATCTGCAAGTAACCTTGACCAACCACTTTACCTGCATCATCCAATACCTCTAACAATTTCACGGTGTTCGTGATGCCAGTATTAAGTTGCCCTAGGTTATTGTTGTACCAAGCATCGAACTGGTAAGTGCCCGTTACAGGGGCTGTAAACGACTCTGCACCTTTTACGATGCCACTGTCTTTACTCACCGTAACCACTGAGACATTGTCTTTGAGTGGCTGATATTCGCCATCAAGTTTGATGCGGATCTCTTCACCGACACAAACAGGTTGGCTTGGGTTAGAACGGAAGCCTTTATCGTTAATGCTTTCAGCCAAATAACAAGCAAAACCTGTTGGCGTATCGGAATAAGATTGAGCAATCACGTTCTTTTGAATCAGCTCGCCATTGCGATACAAGTTCACGTTGTACTTACTCGTCACGTCAATCGAAACCGAATTATCAACGCTTTTTACCACCAATGTTGGCTCTTGCGGAGAATAAACGCGACTATCTTCACTTGCGTACGGTTTCACACCAGAAACTAAAGTAATGCTGCTATCTACATTCACAAGCGCGCCCAATGTCACGTGGAAATGCCCCTCATCGTCCATCGTGACATTTTCAACTGGGTAGTAACCTGTGTCATCTTTGCTTACTTCAGGCAAGTCAATCGTTACCGAGTAGTTCTTTCCTTTGAAGGCAAAGTTTTCCAACGTGATTTGTTCAGACTGAGCCAACAAGTTATTGCGCACCCAACTTGTGATAAACGGCTTCACTTCCAACTTGCCCGTTTCGGTATGGATGCCGAATAGGGTCTCTACCACCATGTTCAAGTAGCCACCCACAGACCAAAGCTGACGCTGAGAGTTAATAACTGGGCCATCCATGCTTGGATCTTCACCATGATCACTATGGATGATGAATGACTTACCAGAAAGCCACTCTAAGTTTTCCATGTTGGATAAATTAGTTGCCGTACCACGAACCAACGATTGAATGGCATTGTTCGCTGCTGCCACATTTTGTGTTTGATGCGCGGCGCGCAAGCTGTACGCGGTAACAAATGGCCAAATTGCGCGATTATGGTACACAGGCACGTCCGGTTGTTGAGGGAAGTAAACCGGCACGCCAAACTCACTGTGTGGGTAATTGGCCATGATTTGTTTCGCCTGCGCATCACTTGCCACGCCACTGATGATTGCCAACGCTTCGCCCAACATATCGTATTTGTCGACCGCAATGTCTTTGCCATTGTCAAACAAATAGCTTACGTACATACCGCGTTCGGCATTCCAAAACTGATCGTTGATAGCGGTTTTTAACTGCTCAGCCCACTCGGTGTATTTGACCGCGTTGGTTGAGTCGTACTTCTCTGCCAACTTAGCCGCGAGCTGAATCGCGCGGTAGTGAACCACGTTTGTCGATAACGCTTTGCTGCTACCAATCGCATTGACATCGTTTGGCGTCCACGTTGAGTAAGTTTGCTCACGCCAATCGAGGAATGATTGCTCACCAGTGTATAAACCGGATTTCGCATCAAAAGCCGCCAGGCGATCGGCTTCAAGTGTATTACTGATCGCTTTATATGCGCGCTCTGCAAACTGGTTGTACTCTTCCCCATCCAATGCCGAAAGTAAGCGTTCTGCACCAAGCGCCCAAGTCGTACGGTCGGTACTGATTGGCCAACTGCCGCCCGTGCCCGTGTCTTGCACAATCTGCTCGCCATCGTATTGCTGATCGGTCGTGTCGCGGAAAGCAGACAATTTGAAATTCAAACCATTTTGCACGCGAGTTGGATTCATCAATGCAAGCGAAAGGTCTGCTGCGTACGCCAAATCACGCGTCCATACGTAATGCCACTTCGCGCCCGTCTCAAAAACTTCCGCTTTGATTGGGTTGTTGTAGTTGTAATTGCCGTCTTTGATTTCAGAAACGGCAAGCTGGTCTAGCTCTTTCATCGTCAATGCAAACAACGCGTCAAACGCGACATCACCCGACACCACTCGCGGCCCTGTTTGCTCATTAATCACTAAGCCTTGGTCGAGCGCATCACGCAATTCTGTCGTCGTTGAAATACCAAATTCACGCAGTTCAGCTTTAGGATCTTTCACCGAGAAAATCACGGTATCACTCGAGTCATCGTAATTGGCGAACAGTTTCACTTCTTTGCTCTGATGCCCTTCATGCACCATTGCAGGGTCGAGAATCGCATCAGAGTAGTATTTTTCCGCTTCTTCTTGCGTTGCTTTCGTCACAGTCATTGTCGCGCGACTTTCATCGGCAAAGCTCACAGAAAACTTGTAATACCCTTTGTCTTCAAACGTGATCTCAGAGTTGCAGTCATCGTTCATACACGCTTCATTCGTGTCTGGTTTTGGCAGGTACTCCTGAGCTTTATCGAACGCCGCGGGCTCCTCAAAATAGGTGTATTGGATCTGCCAACCCGGATCAGCAATCTTGAACTGATTGCTACCTCGAGCAACGCGCAGTACGGTTTCGTACTCGTTATTACCCAAATAGTTTAGCTTGGCATGCTCTGCCGTGCCCCAATCCCCATTTAAACCACGTAAATATAAGTCGGCTGAAATAATTGGTTTGTCGACCGGCACTGGCGCATCAGAAGAATCTGACCCACATCCAGCAAGACCAATACAAGACGCGACAGCAAGCGCAACAAAACTCGGTTTCATGTTCATCCCTTAGATTGTTGTTTTGGCGACAGTCTAAAGAACACCTTTTTGAGGGGAAAATAGGAAGTCAGGAGCGAGCTATAGATAACATCTATACGTCAAACCCCAACAGTGATGTAGATCTATGAAATGCGCATAATTTCAATCAAATGAGATTACAGATTTGTGATTTATAAATGAAATTGTGCAAAATACCCCTCGTTCTTAGAGGGGAAAGAAAATGGACAAATCTCTGCAGCAATTTTTACTGGTTGCACGCTGCCAAAGCATCAGCGCTGCGGCAAGAATGGCAGGGTTAAGCCAGCCAACGGTAACAAGCAATTTAAAGAAGCTGGAAGAGAATCTCGGCGTGACGCTGTTTGAACGTCACCCTAATGGCATGGTATTGACCGAATACGGACGCATCCTCTATCGCCATAGCAACGCGATGCAGCATGAATACAACCAAATGATGCAAAGCATTGATGAACGGAAACAATACAAAGTCGGAAAAATTAAAATGGGTACTGGCGATGCGTGGTGGCCGCTGTTCGTCAAAAAAGCACTCAATGAACATCTGAGCAAGCAGCCATCGGCATCTACGCACGTCGAATTTGGCAACCACTTAGGCTTGATGGATTCATTAATCAGCGAACAGATTGAATTCTTCATCGGCCACGAGATTGTCGGCTTGTCGTCTAAATGTGATGTTACGTTTATTCCGCTATTTCAAACGGTTGATGCCTATTTTGTTTCCCCAAACCACCCACTTCTAGGGAAAACCGTCACCGAAGATATGCTGCACGAATACACCGCTCTTTCGGTCACTTATGACGCTAAGAAATTCGCTCACGTCATCGATAACCCAATCCCGAAACAAAATGAACGCGAAAGGCAGCAACTGGATGACAGACCGACTTACGAAGTGGATTCTCTGCTCGCCAGCATTGATGTACTGAAAGAAAGCGTCGCGGTGATGTCTTATACCCGCCATCTGCAACCGTATTTGGAATCCTTTGGCTTACGATGCTTAACCATGGAAAACGAACCAAACCCTGGCACCGTCGGGATTTATCGCCACCGCCGAGAAACCTCGGAATCGCATCTAGATCTGATTGCTGGCATCACTCAGCGCGCTAAATTGCTCAACTAGAAAGTCCAAAAACAGGCGAACTCTTTTCGGTTGATATTGACGGCTTTGATAAATGACATGCAGATCCGCTTCAGCGCCTTGCGAAAAGGCGCTGAAGTTTTTCATATACCCATCCAAAACCGTTACTAAACGTTGTTGTTTTAGGTCTTGCTGAATATCTAAAATCGATTTCAACGCAATCCCCGCACCGTCCAACGCCCATTGTCGAATCACTTCACCATCATCAGAAAATCGCTTTGGCGTGACCGTGATCGTTTGGTGAGACTCTTCATCTTTAAAGTGCCACGTTTTTAATTCTTCATTGCTGCGCACCATGGCTAAGCAGCGATGATCCGCGAGATCTTGTGGGCAGTTTGGGATACCTTGCTTCGACAAATAATCAGGTGACGCGCACAGCACACGTTGACTCGACGCCAGCTTGCGCGAAATGAGATTGCTGTCCGCTAACTCACCGTAACGAATCACTAAATCGAGCCCCGATTCAGCCAAGTTCGATAAATTGTCATTAAGATAAAGATAAGGCGTCACATCCGGATATTGCTCAGAAAAAGCCGACACCATCGGCGAAATAATTTGTTTGCCAATATCTCGTGGAGCTGAAATTTTCAACGTTCCGCGCACTTCCGAAATACCCGTTTGCAGTAAGTTTTCCGTCTCTTTCACGCTATCAATGATGTTCAGACAAGCTTGATGGTACATTGCCCCTGCGTCCGTGAGTGATACGTGGCGTGTGCTTCGGTTGAGCAGCTTTACGCCATAGCGTTCTTCTATCGCTTGCAGCCTTGCCGTTACCGTCGCCGGAGACAAACCTAACTCCCTTCCCGCCGCTGCCAGACCTTGATGTTTAACGATGCTGACAAACAACGTCATATCCGAAAACTTATCCATCTTCGCGCCCTTATTATTTGAAAAAACTGAATAATCAATTCAGATATTACTCAATTATCAAATTAAATCGAATCCATATACTGACCCTATCGACATTGTTTAGACCCAGAACGTTATGTGACAGGGCAAAGTTAAACGCCGTAACGCTGTTCAACGCACAACAACACGCCCTGCCCAGCCAAGAGATAGGAAACAAAAATGAAACTGTACATTTATGAACATTGCCCCTTTAGCGCCCGCGTCCGTTTTGTTGCAGGCATGCTGAATATTCAGCTCGACGTCATCAACATTGCTTATGACGACGAGAGCACCACCACAAACCTCATCGGCGCAAAACAAGTTCCTCTTTTGATCAAAGACGATGGTGAAGCCATGGCGGAAAGCTTAGACATCATCAACTACTTCCTTGAATTGGCATCTTCCAGCGAAAACAGCCAACCCTCAACACCGGTTTTAGACTGGCAAAAACAAGCATTTTTACCGCTACAAAAAGTCGGGTATCCGCGTTGGTCAAACATGACGTTACCGGAATTTGCAACAGAAACCGCTAAACAAGCATGGCGTGCAAAAAAAGAAACCGAAGCGTTAAATTTTGAAGCTTTGATTAACGATACACCTGCGATTGCGAAAGAAGTCGCCGCTTTGATAGAACAAACTAAACCCTTGCTCAACCTAAGTTCAGAAAAGCAAACGTCACTGGTTGATCAAGCCATTATGTTTTCCATTCTACGCGGCTTTTTCAGTGCGCCCGAAGTGCAATGGGATCCAGCCGTACTTCACTGGATGGCAACCGCTCGTAAAGCGACCAACGTGCCAGTACTTATCTAAGGAGCGCATCATGAAACAAAGAACAAATAAGCTGTTTGAACCAGCTCAACTGAAAGCGTTGTCACTACAAAACCGCATTGTCATGGCACCAATGACTCGCGCACGCACCACTCAGCCGGGCAACATCCCGAATGAGATGATGGCAACGTATTATCAACAGCGCGCTTCTGCCGGGCTGATCATTTCCGAAGCCACACAAATTTCGGACGATTCTCAAGGCTATTCGTTCACCCCTGGCGTTTACACCGATGCGCAAGTGGCGGGCTGGCAGGGTGTGACCCAAGCGGTCAAGTCACAAGGCGCAGCGATGTTTTGTCAGCTATGGCATGTGGGCAGAGTGTCTCACCCAACATTCCAAAATGGTGAACAGCCTATCGCGCCATCTGCGCTCGCTCCGGTAGAGACGCAAGTTTGGATTGCAGATGAACAAGGCAACGGCAATATGGTCGATTGTGTTGAGCCACGCGCCATGACACAAGCGGATATCAACCGAGTTGTCGGTGATTTCGCGAACGCAGCCAAACGCGCTATTGAATCGGGTTTTGATGGTGTAGAAATCCACGGCGGGAATGGGTATCTGATCGATCAGTTCTTAAGAACCAACTCAAACCATCGAATAGACAACTACGGCGGTTCACGAGAAAATCGTATCCGTTTTCTTATCGAAGTAGTGGATGCAGTTATCGCCGCTATTGGTGCGCATCGAGTTGGAGTGAGACTGGCACCATTCATTACGTTTAAAGATATGGACTGCCCAGATATCGTTCCAACAATCTTGGAAGCATCAAAACAGCTACAGGAGCGCGACATTGCCTACTTGCACTTGTCCGAGGCCGATTGGGCCGATGCACCAACGATTCCTGAGACGTTTCGAATCGAACTTAGAAAGCGCTTTCGCAACGCTATTATTGTTGCCGGTCGCTACGATCCTCAACGAGCAAACGAAGTATTAGAGAAAGGCTACGCGGATCTTGTCGCATTCGGACGGCCATTCGTAGCAAACCCAGACTTAGTCTCTCGCTTGCAACATCACCATCCGTTGGCAGAACTCGATGGCTCAACGTTGTTTGGCGGAAACGAACGAGGCTACACCGATTACCCTGCTCTGCAACAGGAATGCGCAGAACAGGCCTAACAAAAAAGCCCCAACCTAGCTGCTACGGTTGGGGCTGTCACCAAACTAAAATTGGTTTTAGCTAGCTTAATCTGGCTAAGAGTTAAATCACTTCTAACGCGCCGCTGCGCCAAGGTTCGATAACCACTTTGATGTGGTCATTGGGAGTCATTAACTGTCTAAACGCATCTTCCACACCATCGATCCCTACTTTGGCAGTGAGCATTTTCTGCCAAGGCAACTTATGTTCGGCAATCGCTTGTAGGCATTGCTCAAACTCGTGCGGTTGGTAGTAGTAAGAGAATCTCAAGTCGAGCTCTTTTACCGTCGCGTACGCGTAGTTAATGATTGCGGGTGTCGTATGGATACCCGAGATGACGATTCGCGCTCGGGCAGGAGCGCGGCGCAGAAAATCGTCAATCAAGGTATGCTTGCCAACACACTCATAAATGACCAAGCGTGAATTCATCGCGTACTGTGCCCCGACGGCGATCTCGTCTTCCTTGGTCGGGTTGATCAATCGATTTGCGCCAAACTCGCTGGCAAGTTGCAGCTTTTCTTCCTGAAGATCGACCGCAAGAATATTGCTGACGCCACGTTGTTTCAGTGCAGCAATCACCGCCAGCCCTATAGGGCCGCAACCGACAACCAGCGCTGTTTCTTCCGTTTCGATTTCACTGCGGTTGACCGCGTGCAAACCGACCGCTAGTGGTTCGGTTAATGCCGCCGCCTCAGACGGCATTCCGTCTGGCACAGGTAGCAATAACGCTTCATCAAGCAGGAAATACTCAGAGTAAGCGCCATAAGTACCCGGAGTAACACCAACGCCCGCGCCATTTTGGCTGAGCAACATCGGCACTGAGGTGACTCGGCTACCAACGGACAACGTTTGCTGCGTATCGGCACCGTATTCGATAATTTCCGCGCAGAACTCATGCCCCAACATCACTTGAGCGTGCTCACCGGCTTCATCAGGCATCAACCCGAGCTGGTGGAATACATCAAATACCTCATCCGCGTGTCGAGTAATGTGAAGGTCGGAGCCACAAATGCCACAAGCTAGACTACGAACCAACACTTGTCCCGCTGCAGGTTTGGGGATTTCGACTTGCTTCAGGCGGACACTACCATCCTGCATTATGATACTGTTCATCTGTTGCATGGGGTTACTCCGCTAGCTCATCGCTTAGGCCAGCAATCGCACCCGGTTTGATGTAGCGCGCAGTGAAGCCTTGTGCTTTCGCTGTTGCAATAACAACTTGCTCAATCCAACCCGCATCCATGATATTGATGAAGTTACCTTCTTCGTCAAAGTTAATGTTTGCACCAGTGATCACCATAAAACCGTCGGCACCGCCTGAGCTTTCAGGGCAGTGGAAGGTATGAATCGAACCGCCCGGCTCATATAAGTAGCTGCCAGCGGTTTGGACTTGAGCTGGGTATTCAATGTAGTGCCAAGCGCCACTCAGCGTATAGAAATGCACCACACCAGTGTGGAAGTGCTTAGGCAGAGTGATACCCGGTTTGAATTTGGCACGAATCACCCAAGTACCGTTTTCTGGGTCAAGAAACAACGGGTAAACATCCACACCCGGTAGCGCGTCTTTGATGAGCGACTCCTCATTGGTATTAAGAGTTAATAAGAAATCTTGGTGCTGAATAACTTCTGGTAATGACATAACTTACATCCTCGCTATTGCTGTAATGTGGCGTACTCGCCTATCCCATAAGTGGGTACTTAAAATTCTCGAAACCGTCAGATGCGCTGATGGTACAACCGTTGATACAGTTGGCTTTCTCGCTGACCAGAAACGCCACCACATCAGCAATCTCTTCTGGTTGTGTGAAGTTTTGACGCATCTGTTCTTTGCGGATGTGGTCCCACAGGCCAATCTCTTCGTATTGCCTTAACATCGGAGTATCAACGCGTCCCGGAGCGACAGCGCAAACACGAATACCCAATGGTGCGAGTTCTAATGCGGCGCATTTGGTCATCATATCGACTGCGGCTTTACTGACGTTGTAGGTAAAGGTCATCTCAGACGCCATTCGTGCGTAAACAGAAGAAGTATTGAGGATCACGCCCGGCGTGCCTTGCGCTTGGAATTGTCTTCCAGAGGCAAGAATGCCGTAGTAAACGCCATTTTGGTTGACCTTAGAGATCGGCTCAAAATCGGCAATTGGGTCGTGGTCAAGCAGAGGTTTCGGTGCACCGATGCCCGCGTTGTTGACCATGATGTCAAGCGAGCCAAACTGTTCAACCGCGCACTTCACCATAGCTTCAACTTGTTGGTAATCGGTGACGTCCGCGACAAAGGTTCCCAACTGCTTTGGGTCAAAACTTGTGTACATTTGCAATGATTGTTCTGAAATATCGACAGCAAGCACTTTGGCTCCTTGCTCTCTCAGCTTTGCAATGATGGCTTGGCCAATTCCACCAGCTGCCCCAGTCACAATGGCAGTTTTATTGATAAGTTCCATACTGCTTCTCATCCATGCGTTGTTGTTATCGAAATGTAACTTAGATCAACTCACTGGCACTCACTTGACCTTTTACGAAGTAAATTTGATATATTGCGATTTACAACCTGTTAACATTTTAAAATCGAGACATGTATATCGTACGAAGTGGCGCTGCTGATAAATTTGATAGCTTGGTTTCAGAATTAGGTCAGAATCCGCAAGAGATAATGGCCGCTGTTGGCCTGTCTGCGGCGCAGTTTCGCAATCCCGATACGTATCTCGCCTACCCTAGGCTGGCTGAATTGCTGGAGGAAGCGGCTGCTCGTTGTCAGCAACCGCTGTTTGGCGTGTTGCTCTCCGAGCGTCAAAACCTACAGAGCTTGGGAGACTTGCCAATGCTGGTTTCCCGGGCGCAAACGGTCGGTGAAGCCTTGGCGCGGGTGAATGATTTTCTCTATCTGCATTCGTCAGGGGTCACTCTCAACATGACGCCACAAGATGATTGGGTACGGTTGTCGCTCAATATTGATGTGCACAGCGAACGAGGTATAGCACAGCTGATGCAGCTCAGTGTGTCGCACTTAGCCATGTTTGTTGCGAGCTTACTTGATATTGAAGCAAGTCACTTCTGTTTACACCTCACCCAACACGCGAGCTTCGAGACAGAACAGAGCGAATTTGCCCAGCAGAACAAACTGCGTTTCGGTGATAAGTTTGACGGTATCCTACTTAAAGCGACTCTGCTTAACGCTAAGAACCACCAAGATGAAGACGCACTAGAGCGCCATTTTCAACAGCACTTCAAAGAGCTGCAAACCCGTTACCCCAACAATCTCAGTGACCAAGCAGCAAACATGATTGGCCGTCTGCTCTCAACCGGAGAATGCAGCGTTGAGCGCGTTGCAAGAGCATTAGACCTGCATCCGAGAATGCTGCAAAACAAGCTGAAACAACAGGGCACAAATTATCGGCAGCTTTTACAACAAGTGCGTCAGGATTTCGCCGAACAGCGATTGCATGAGAATATTCAGAGTATTACCGATATCGCGTTGCAACTGGGCTATGCAGAAACTGCGGTCTTCAGCCGCCACTTTCGCCGTTGGACGGGGAAATCGCCGAGACAATGGCGACAAGAAAAAACTCAGTTACAAACGTTTAAGCCCATCAGATAAAAGCATAAATAACCTATCGCTCAGACCAAAAAGTGTGAGGTGGGAGGGTTGGTATCGAGAATTTCAGCAATCACAGATAACCCGTGTTTGATGTAGCCTCGGTTTGTTTCTGCTCCCAAACTGATTCGCACGTAAGGCATTGGCTGATTTGTATCGAGAACAAACGGTTTATATCCAGTGATCTGCACCCCTGAACGCTTTGCCGAAGCAACCAGGTCATCGCTATTCCACTGCTCGGGTAGTCTCAACCAAATGTGCTGTCCATTCGGGTGCGAGCTATAAACATGCCCTTCTAAAGCGGCTTTTGCTATTCGCTGTCGCTTAGCAAACTCATTGACTTGAAAGCGAATAAGTCGATTTAACGTACCGTTCTCGATCCACAAATGAGCAACTTCAAATGGTAATGGAGTCGCAGACCAACTCGTTGCCGCTAAACGACCAATCGCGTGCTGCAAAAAATGACGTGGGACCGTCAGATAGCCAGTGCGCATGCCTGGCGCTACAACTTTGGTTAAACTGGTGACATAGAAAGCTTGTTCGGGTAACAATGTGGCAAGGGGTGGGACACGGTTAGGTTCTAGTGCTCCATACACGTCATCTTCAATGACATAGATGTCGTATTGCTGCGCAATATTCGCTATCGCCTCTCGGCGTGCAACATCCATATGCGCACTAGTCGGGTTAGCCATGCTCGGTGTGCAACACAATACCTTGATTGGTTTGTGTTTACATGCCCATTCAAATGCATCCGGCGTTATACCAAACTCATCCATTTCAAGTGGTTGCAACTTAAATCCAAGCATTCTCGAGCGAGAGATCAAGCCATGATCAACCAAGTGACCACAAGCAACTACATCACCGTGTTCAACAACTGTGCTTAAAGCCAACGTTAAACCATGGCATGCACCATTTGTGAGTAATATTTGATCGGCACCCACATCCAGCCCTTGGCTACTTAGAAATCGTGCTCCTGACTCAATATGATGAGGCTGACCTGTTACCGGCTTTGCTTTACTGATCAAACCACGATTGTTTGTTTGCCCAGCAATCTCCATTAACGCCTGATTAAAAAGCGTAATGTGGCGATCGGTCACCACCGGATGTGCAATCGACATATCAATTTCATCCGGCGTTTCTTTCATCTCTTGTGTCAGCATGAACTCCGTGTCCGTACTTTCATCCACAAAACCTGATTTGACAAAAGTACCATTCCCAACCCAAGACTCGATCGCCCCTTTTTTCTCTGCATAACCATATGCATGGCTCACCGTTTGTACGCTGACGCCAACTTGTTCTGCAAACTCACGATGTGTGGGTAATCGAGTCCCCGGTTTTAGATAACCACTGCGGACACATTCGACAAGATAGTTACCAATGGAGATGTATTTAGCGGTGCCTGGCCGAATGATCGGGTTCAAAGAAATTGTCATGACACAATATTTTAATTGATTCATTTTTAATGCTCATTGTAACTTCCATTTAACAAATGGCGAACTTTAACTCACAAAACGAGGTGAAATGCACAAAAATAAACCACAATTGTAATGATTGACATGAAATGTATGGGTTAAACAAACATGTTAAACAGCATCGTTTAATCCAAATACAACCCCAGAGGTAAATTGCAATCATTTTTAACGCAGATCTGGCTAGCTGGTAGAAGGTAGAAATACCTCAGCGTCTCCGAAGGCCCATAAGGCGTCGGATTTCTAACAAGGAGAAAATATGAGAGGCGTTGCTTTGCATTTTACACTGGATGAGTTCCAGGATCGGTTAACGAAAGTTCGGCAATCGATGGAAGAAAGAGAATTGGATGTCCTTATCATTCATGACCCTTCTAACATGGCGTGGCTGACAGGCTATGATGGGTGGTCTTTTTACGTGCCACAATGTGTCGTTGTTGGTCCATCTGATGAACCTGTTTGGTTTGGACGCTGCCAAGATGCCAACGGAGCATACAGGACTGCGTATATGTCGGCAGAAAACATCACCTACTATCCAGACCATTATGTAATGAATCCGCCGCTACACCCGATGGATTTCCTGGTCGAAGCCGTACTGGCTCCGCGCCTTTGGGATCGTGGTCGTATCGGTGTAGAAAAAGATAACTATTACTTTAGCGCCACCGCTTACGAATCACTCACTACGCACCTACCGAATGCTCAACTTCTCGATGCAACCGGACTAGTCAACTGGTGCCGCGCCGTTAAATCCGATCAAGAACTGGCGTACATGTACCGTGCCGCTCGCATTGTTGAAAATATGCACCGTGTCGCGTTCGACATGATTGAACCAGGATTACCGAAACACCACCTTGTTGCCGAGATTAACCGCCAAGCCGTGCTCGGGCATGAAGACCACTTTGGCGATTACACCGCGATTGTGCCGCTTTTGCCATCAGGTTCTGATGCTTCCGCACCTCACCTGACTTGGGATGACAGACCGTTCAAGAAAGGCGAAGGGACGTTTTTTGAAATTGCAGGGGCGCACCGCCGTTACCATTGTCCACTCTCTCGCACTATTTTTCTTGGCGAGCCTGACGACAAGTTTAAACGAGCCGACGAAGCCCTAACTTTAGGGCTTGAAGCAGGCTTGAAAGTGGCAAAGCCCGGAAATACCTGCGCCGACATCGCCAATGCACTAAACCAGGTTCTCGATAAAGCGGGATTCTCACGCGAAGGCGCCCGTTGTGGCTATCCAATAGGTTTGAGCTACCCGCCAGATTGGGGGGAACGAACCATGAGTTTGCGAGACACCGATAAAACCATCTTGAGAGAAGGCATGACATTCCATTTTATGCCGGGGTTGTGGTTCAAAGATTGGGGATTAGAAACAACGGAAAGTATCGTCATTACCCATGATGGAGCAAAAACGCTGTGTGACTTTCCACGCCACTTATTTGTTAAACACTAATTTTTCAAACCTCAAGCTCTGTTGAGCTAGGTCTGAGAACTAAAAGGACTTGATATGCAAAAAAGCTCGATCACAGCCACCATAGACTTTGACCGAGAAGGTGTACAGCACGGCTTTTTAACGCTGCCCTATTCACATGACGACTCCGCTTGGGGAAGTATTATGATACCTATCACCGTGATCAAAAATGGTCACGGACCAACCGCACTGCTTACTGGCGGTAATCACGGAGACGAATACGAAGGCATCACCAGCCTGCTAAAATTGACGAACTCGCTTCAGGCAGATCAAATCCAAGGTCGTGTCATTATTGTACCCATGATGAACTTACCTGCGGTACAAAATGCCTCACGTACGTCGTTTATCGATAAAGGGAATTTAAATCGCAGCTTTCCCGGCAACCCCATAGGCACAGTGACCGAGAAAATTGCGGATTATTTTACTCGTTACCTAGTTCCTAAGTGCGATTTTGCGTTAGACATTCACTCAGGTGGTAAAACGTTAGATATCGTGCCGTTCGCCGCTGCCCATCGTCTCGACAATCTCGATCAAGAAGAAGCCTGCATATTAGGTGCAAAACTGTTTGGCGCACCTTACACCATGATCTTGCTCGAAATGGACGCCACCAGCCTGTATGACACTGCCGTGGAGTCTCAGGGAAAAATCTTTGTTACCACCGAACTAAGAGGAGGCGGAACCAGCACTCCAGAAACCATCGCTTATTCCGACCGTGGCATTCGCAACTTCTTGCGCTTCTCAGGCAACTTGCCCGGTGACTACGAACAACCAACCCAACCAACTAAGTTATTAGGTATGCCTGATGCAAGTTGTTATGTGCAAAGCCAACACCACGGCATCACAGAATACTTATTTGATCTTGGCGATACCGTCAAAAAGGGCGATGTATTAGTGAGAATCTTCTCGACCGAGCGCACAGGTACCGCCCCCGTTGAGTACAAGTCACAGCGCAATGGTATTTTCGCGGCACGTCGTTTTCCTGCTATGGTGAATATCGGTGACACTATCGCAGTTATAGCCGAAGACTGCGGCGAGATAGGCTGATTGAAAAGCCAACTAAGAAATCAAAACAAATGGCATACCAGAAGCAAACTGGAAAGCACCTTATAACAGCGACCAGTCATCAGCCTTTATGAAATGATTAGTATTCAACAGGGAGACTCATAATGCGCCTCGATCGCTACGACGTAAAAATTCTACAAATACTTCATGATAATGGTCGTATCACCAAGTCTCACCTTGCCGAGGCCATCAACCTATCCGTGAGCCCTTGCTGGGAGCGCGTCAAAAAACTGGAAGAAGCAGGCATCATTGAAGGTTACGGAGCAAAAGTAAATACCGATATTTTGTTCAAACGAACGTCGGTTATGGTTGAAGTTACGCTCAAAGAACACAACGCCCAAGCGTTCAAACGCTTCGAGCAACTGGTTCAACATTCACCAGAAGTCACTGATTGCTATGCCACGGGCGGTGGTATCGATTACATCCTTAAAATTCAGTCAGAAGATATCGACCAATATCAGCGGCTTATCGACAACTGGTTAGACTCAGATGTGGGCATTGAGCGCTACTTTACTTACATTGTGACAAAAACAATCAAACGTGATGCGGGCACATTCGAAGTAAACCAAAACGCTTTGTTATAAAAGGGAAAATGCGTATCAGGCGTGAACAGAAAAAACACCATATTTAACGGCACTAAAAAGAAAGTTCTGACGTTTTAAACCTCGGTATCAGAAATTATTTCGGTCACTTCTCCATTACAGTTTCATTATGGACAACGATGCTGGGAGAAGGACTCATGACAGCACTGCACAGCTTACACGCTGAAGAATTAAAAGCCTCGCACGACATGATGGCGATAATGAAAGACGTACGTTTGGTGAGAGGTTTAGCGTACGTGAATGGCAAATGGGTAAGTGGTGATCAATTTCATCCGGTGGATAATCCAGCAGATGGCACGGTCATCGGTTACATCACTAAGCTATCTCAGCAACAACTCTATCAAGCGATTGATGAAGCCGACCAAGCCTTTCGTCAATGGCGAAAAATGCAAGCAGAAGAGCGCGCTGAAATTCTCATGCGTTGGCACGACCTGATTCTAGAATCAAAGCAAGACCTTGCTCATTTGATGGTGATGGAGCAAGGAAAAACACTAGGTGATGCTGTAGGTGAGATTGACTACGGCGCATCCTTTGTTCGTTGGTTTGCCGAAGAAGCACGCCGCTGTTATGGCGAAACCATCCCAAGTCATATCCCGAATGCGCAACTATCGACGGTACGCGAGCCGATTGGTGTCGCAGCTCTGATTACACCATGGAATTTTCCTAATGCCATGATCACACGCAAAGCCGCAGCCGCACTAGCAATAGGCTGTCCGGTGCTCATTAAGCCCGCCAGTGAAACGCCTTTTTCTGCATTAGCGTTGGCAGAGTTAGCAGACCGAGCTAGCTTTCCACCTGGTGTATTTAACGTTATCACTGGCGATGCGATGATGGTGTCACAAACCTTGTGCCACTCCGATAAAGTCAAAGCGCTCTCGTTCACTGGCTCAACTCGAGTAGGCAAACTATTGCTACGCGACGCGGCACAAACCGTGAAGAAGTGCAGTATGGAGCTCGGTGGTAACGCCCCTTTCATCGTGCTGCCAGATATGGATGTCGAGCAAGCAGCCAAAGCCGCCGTGGATGCGAAGTTTCAAACCGCAGGACAAGACTGCTTGGCCGCAAACCGTATTTTCGTCCCTGACGATAAGTACGAAGCGTTTTTGGAAGCGTTTGCCAAAGAAATGAGCCACATCGTTTTGGGCAATGGCTTAGACGAAAAAACCACCATGGGACCGCTTATTAATCGCACTGCGGTGGATAAAGCGCATGATTTGGTGCGTGACGCGCTCGACAAAGGCGCGCGATTGGTAGCGGGATACCACCAGCCCGTACCAGGCGAAAACTTCTTCGCGCCGACATTGCTAGCCGATGTAACCCCAGAAATGGCGGTGTATCGCGAAGAGAATTTTTGTCCTGTGGCAGGCGTATTGCCTTACCAAGACTTAGATACCGTGATTGAAATGAGCAACGACACTGAGTACGGCTTAGCTGCCTATGTTTATGGTCACGATATTCACCAAATTTGGCACTGCATGCGCGGTTTGGAGTTTGGCATGGTGAGCGTGAACTCCGTCAAAATGACAGGGCACCCTATCCCATTCGGCGGCGTGAAACAGTCTGGTCTTGGACGAGAAGGAAGCCGTCACGGATTTGAAGAATACAGTGAAATCAAATACTGCTGCTTAGGCGCTTTACCAACCGTCAGTGGCAGTTGAGGCACGAAATATGGATATCCAATTATTCGAGGAGAAGGATCATGAGTAACAAAACCCAACAACTTTTAGAGATCGATCGTCAGAGAGTATTTCATGCCTCAACCCACCTGAAGCAGTATGCGGCCGGGGAGCTTTCGGGAAGAATTATCTCGAGCGGAAGCGGAATACGCATCACCGATTCAGAAGGCATCGAGCTGATAGACGGCTTTGCCGGGTTGTATTGTGTGAACATTGGCTATGGCAGGACTGAAATGGCCGATGCGATTTATGAACAAGCCAAAGAACTGGCGTACTACCACACTTACGTCGGCCATACGAACGAAGCGCTCGTGACACTGTCAGATCGCATCATCAAAATGGCGCCTGAAGGCATGAGCAAAGTTTACTACGGCATGTCAGGCAGCGACGCGAACGAAACTCAACTTAAGTTGGTGTGGTATTACAACAATGCTCGTGGTCTACCAGAGAAGAAAAAAATCATTTCGCGTGACCGCGGCTACCATGGTTCAAGTATCGCGTCCGGTTCACTGACAGGTTTACCGTTGTTCCACGCCCATTTTGATTTACCACTTGAGCGTATCAAACACACCATCGCGCCATATTATTATCGCCGTGAAGACGAGAGTATGTCTGAGCTTGAATTCTCTCAATATTGCGCAGATCAACTCGAAGCGATGATCTTGGAAGAAGGCCCAGAAACGGTAGCAGCAATGATTGCGGAACCAGTGCTCGGTACTGGCGGTATTGTGCCACCACCAGCAGGGTACTGGCAGGCGATTCGCAAAGTACTCGACAAATACGATGTACTCTTGATTGCGGATGAAGTGGTGTGTGGCTTTGGTCGCCTCGGCTCCGATTTTGGCTCACTGCACTACGACATGAAACCAGATCTCATCACGGTAGCGAAAGGGTTAACCTCAGCGTATCAACCGCTGTCTGGCGTGATCGTCGGTGAACGAGTTTGGAGTGTGCTAGAAAACGGCACCGACCAATGGGGCGCTATCGGACACGGTTATACCTACTCTGGTCACCCAATGGGAGCGGCAGCCGCGAACTGCAACCTCGATATCATTGAACGTGAAGGCTTAGTGCAAAACGCGGCCGAAGTCGGCGCTTACTTGCAGCAACGTATGGCAGAGACGTTTAACGATCATCCATTAGTCGGTGATACTCGTGGCGTTGGCTTGTTGCATGCGTTGGAGTTTTCTTCAGACAAGCTTCGCCGAGCACACTTTGATCCAAACTTGAAAGTAGGCCCGCAAATCGCGACGGCCTGTTTAGAGCAAGGCTTAATCGCTCGCGCTATGCCACATGGTGACATCCTCGGTTTTGCTCCACCGCTTATCGCGAATCGTAACGATATAGACACCATTGTCGACAAAGCGCATCAAGCGGTAAACAAAGTGATGGATAACCTCGTCACATCTAAACAGTGGCAGCCATAACCCACCTAGATTTCAGTAACGCTCGCGGGCTTTGGAGAAGGCCCGCTTTGCACTTTCCTTAAAGAGATAACAAGCCAACCAAACATTTTAGACCCATAGGAAGCACTATTATTTACTACAAGTGGCAATAGTGGGTAAAATGCCCAAAATTGCGCACTAACTGGATAAAACATGGCAAAACTTACCCTTCAAGAACAAATGCTGAAAGCTGGCTTAGTTAATGAAAAGAAACTAAAGAAAGCGAAGAAAGGCTCTAAAAAATCACGCGTTCAAGCACGCGAAGTAAAAGCGGCGGTTGAAGAGAATAAACGCCAACAGTTAGAGCGTGATAAACAATTGAGCGAGCAGCAAAATGCTGAGCGATTAAATAAAGAGATCAAAGCGCAGATCAATCAATTGATTGAGATGAACAAGATCGACTTAAAAGATGGCGACATCAAATACAACTTCACTCACGGTACGCTAGTGAAATCTCTTTATGTAGATTCACTTATCCGCGAGCAGTTGATCAAAGGTATTTTGGCAATCGCAATTGTTGGTGAAAGCTATGTTGTCATTCCACGTGGAGTAGCGAATAAAATTGCTCAGCGTGATGAGTCCGTCATCATCGAACAAAAAGAACCTGAATCGGACATTCCAGCAGAAGACGATCCATACGCAGATTTCGTCGTGCCTGACGATTTGATGTGGTAACAATAAATAATCGATGCATCAACTAAAAGAGCCGCTGATGTAACATCAGCGGCTCTTTTTATAGAAAAATAATCTACGGAGATGATGTGTTGTTATTGCTTACTTAGTAGCAAATTCGCACCTGATGCGGCTAAAAACAACGAACATCCGCGATTGAAACGTTTCGCCATTTTGGGGTTTGAAAACCAGTGTCTCAAGTACAAACCAAAGATGGCATAGATTGAAATGGCGACCATTTCTAATATCAAAAACGTGGAGCCAAGGGCAAAAAACTGCTCTTGAACGTTGGCATTGGCATCAACAAATTGCGGCAAGAATGCAGTAAAAATAAGAATCGCTTTCGGGTTGCCAGCAGCGAGCGTAAATTCTTGTTTCGCCAGTCCTGCGTAGTTGCGCGAATTGTCCAAGTCAGAGATCGGGCTGGACTCTGAGCGCCAAAGGTTGAACGCAATCCATAGTAGATACAGCGCCCCTACCAACTTTATTGCCAAAAATAGCATTTCTGACGTATACAAAATCACAGCCAGACCTGATGCAGACAACGCAATCATCGCTGAAAAAGCGGCAATTCTGCCTAAACTAGCCGTAAACGCGGCCCTAAAGCCGTAACAACGAGCATTATTCATTGCCAATAAATTGTTTGGGCCTGGAGCCATATTGAGAGCAAAGCAAGCAGGGATAAAAAAGAGAAGCTGCCAAATATCCATAATAAAATGGTCTTAGTGAGTGATTTTGATCGGTACCCTAACATCTGTTAATAAAGTGAGTAAACCACAAACCAATCTTAAAGCAACTCGGCGTCAAATCGTGCCGTGCGAGCTTGAACCAACGTGCAGTTCGTTTCTGCCATCAACTCAGCTAAGGTGATGTTTGGGTTTTGTCTCACCAAACGTATCAACTTCACGTCCAAAGGTTCCAACTTGTCTTGGTGAGCGAGTAGAGCTTGCTCGATCTTGTTGATCGCAAAGCGCATCACCTCTGCCTCTTCGCTTTTAAGATGATCTAAAAACGCTTTTACATCCAAAGCCTCGCCCGAGATTTGCCAGTTACGAGATCGCCTAATTCGCTTAAGATCGCACTGTTTTTCTGCTGCGAGTGTTTTCGCTCGCTTGGCATGGTCGCCACCAATACGGTGAATCAAGGATGGGAGCGAAATCGTAATCTCCGTCTCTTTCATGGCTTTTTCTTTCATCGCCTTAGCCCTCAACCACCGACACATTCTCGCCAACCCAAGCCAACAACTGTTTTGCAGCTTTGGACAACACCTGATTTTGACGCACGATGTAGCCGAAATCAGTGTTTGGAAAACTTGGCAAAGGCGTAACTTCACGAGAAAGCTTTAATCTCGGATCGAGCGAGAAATCCGGCACAATAGCAGTCCCAAATCCCGCTTCCGCCCAGTCGATTTGTGCTTCCACACTGCCCACTTCCATCACGCGATGCTTAGGCAGATTTAGCTCAGGTAAAGACGCATCAATCAGCTCTCGGGTTCGAGTATCGTGCCCTAGCAGGATCAGCGTCTGGCTCTCTTTTCCATTGTCTTGCCACTCAAAAAAGTTATCGCCAAACGCACACCAGTGAATCTGCGTGAGAGGCGTAAAATGCAGCGGTTGACTCTCTTTTTGTGCGATAACAAAGCCGATATCGGCACGCGCACTTTTCACCAAATCCACCGCTTGAGAAGATGTGGTGTTGAACAATGCCAAGTCGATCCCCGGATATTCACTTTTGAATTGCTGAAATGGTTTGATAAGCAGTAAACGTGAAACAATATCGCTCGCCGCAATAGAAAGCGTCCCCTGCGTAAGATCGTTGATGGCATTGAGATCTGACTGACAAATTTGCAGCTCATTGAGCATCCGCTGCGCCGTAGCTAACAAACGCTTCCCCGCTTGCGTCAACTGCACGGGATTTCGCTCAATCAATTTCGTACGCGTGGCTTGCTCCAACTGCTTGATATGCAAACTTACGTTCGGCTGCGTCATGTGCAGTTCCGTCGCTGTTTTACCAAAGTGTTTTACCTCTGCAAGAGTGACGAAGGTTCGCAGCCAGTTCAAATCTAACATTGCCAATTCCGATATGAGATTCTTATCAAGTTAATGAGTATAATTAATTTCTCTTATTATGGCGAACACCTTAAGATTTTTGCATCTGTTTTTGGAGATTAAATTATGTCGTCTATCGTTGTTGTGGGTGCAAACTGGGGTGATGAAGGCAAAGGCCGCATCGTTGACTTTTTGGCAGAGCAAGCTTCTGCGAGCATTCGTTTCCAAGGTGGTAACAACGCGGGTCACACCGTGGTTAACGATCTAGGTACGTTTAAGCTGCACCAGCTACCAAGTGGCGTATTCAACCCAGACTGTTTGGCAGTGTTAGGTCCGGGTATGGTTATCAGCCCTGCGTTGCTGTCTCAGGAGATTGCGGAAGTTGAAGAAGCGGGCGTAAAAGTGAATATGTGCATCTCTGATCGCGCAACACTGTGTCTACCTCTACACGCACTAGAAGATACGCTAGAAGAACAACGTTTAGGCGACAAAGCATACGGTTCAACTCGTCAAGGTATTGCACCTGCTTACGGTGACCGCGTAATGAAGAAAGGCATCCTAGTTGGTTGGTTGAAGCAACCAGAAGTATTGGTTGAACGCCTTCAATTCATGATGGATTGGAAACTGCCGCAACTGCGTGCACTTTACCCGACGTTCGAGTTTGAACAAACCGCTGAAGAACTGGCGAACTGGCTGCTAGAAGTCTCTGCACCTTGGCGCGATTCAATTTGCAACGTAACGCTTCCTCTAAAAGAACTACAAGCGAAAGACAAAACTCTATTGTTCGAAGCACAGCTTGGCGCAGGTCGTGACCTTGTTTACGGTGAGTACCCTTGGACAACATCTTCTAACGTTGTATCAATGTACGCGGGTATCGGCAGTGGTCTTCCGGCACTTCGCCCTGAGCGCGTTATTGCGGTTGCAAAAGCATTCAGCTCATCAGTAGGTACTGGTACGTTGATCACTGCAATGGAAGAGCAAGATGCTTTCCGCGAACTTGCAGGCGAGTTCGGTGCAACTACAGGTCGTCCACGCGATATGGGCTACTTCGACGCAGTCGCTACTAAGAATGGTGTTGAACTGCAAGCAGCAACTGAAATTGCGCTAACTAAAGTAGACTGTTTGACTGGCCTTAACGATCTGAAAATCTGTGTTGGCTACGAAGGCGACCACAACGAAAACCCAATCTGGCCTCAAACTGCCTCTCTTGCACCAATCTACGAGAAGATGGAAAGCTGGAGCGAGGACATCACTGGTTGTCGTAAGTTTGAAGAGCTTCCAGTAGCAGCACAGAAATACGTTCTACGCATTGAGGAACTCATGGGCGTACCAGTAAAAATGGTGTCTGTGGGTCCTGGTCGTGAACAAATGATTATGCGATAAGATGTGAATTAACACATCATTGGCAAGCGGCTTTTATCTGTTCCGGGGTAAAGCCGCTTTTTTTTTACACTGTAAACTTTGGAAAATTGCACGGCTAAATTCATGTTTAGTAACCTCATCACGAGACTCCTACCTCCTTTATTTATAAATCAATAAATTATAGGGCTTAACACGTTGTGCACGTTACTAGCACATCTCACTTGTTAAAGAAGCACGTCAATTAGGTTAACTGGTTGATTTGATATTCTTTAAGTGATTAGTTGATCACGATCTTCATCTGCAATTTGTTGAACTAGTACTCAAAAAATCTAACCCACTGTTTTTAGGATAGATGAGTTCCCCAACATCCAACCTAACAGCAGGTGATTCCCATGACGAAAAATCTTTTCCGCCTCAGTACGATAACCCTTGGTTTGTGCCTTAGTTCTTTGTCTTTCGCGCAATCCGAACTTCCGAACATTAAAATTCTTGCCACTGGCGGCACCATAGCAGGCGCAGGTCAATCTGCAACAGAGTCAAACTACACAGCAGGTAAAGTCGGCGTTGAATCATTGATTTCTGCGGTGCCGAGTATGACCAACATTGCCGATATTTCTGGAGAGCAAGTGGTCAGTATCGGTTCACAAGATATGAATGATGAAGTGTGGCTAAAATTATCGAAAAGAGTTAATGAGCTACTCGCTCAAGATGATGTTGACGGCATCGTCATTACTCATGGTACGGATACGTTAGAGGAAACCGCTTACTTCCTTGATCTGACCGTCAAGAGCAAAAAGCCTGTCGTGATCGTCGGTGCAATGCGTCCTTCCACCGCAATGAGTGCTGATGGACCAGTCAACTTATACAATGCAGTCGTAACAGCCACCGATGAAGATTCAGAAGGACGTGGCGTGCTAGTCGCAATGAATGACACGATTTTCGATGCGCGAGATGTGACAAAAACCAATACAACCTCCGTCAGCACTTTCCAGTCACCCAACTTTGGTGCTATCGGCTACATTCATAATAGCGATGCCAAATATCAACGAAGCCCAGAGCGTAAACATACGACAGAAACCCCATTCGATGTATCAAAGCTTACTAAGTTGCCTAAGGTCGGTATTGTTTATAACTATGCAAATGCCTCCAATTTGCCAGTGAAAGCCTTTGTGGATGCGAAGTTTGACGGCATCGTAAGTGCTGGTGTCGGTAATGGTAACTTGTACCACACTGTGTTTGATGAGCTAGAGAAGGCGAGTAAAGATGGCGTTGTTGTTGTAAGAAGCTCCCGAACGCCTAGCGGCTCAACCACTTTGGATGCTGAAATTGATGACGAAAAATACGGCTTTGTTGCCGCTGGTACATTGAACCCACAAAAAGCACGTATCTTACTGATGCTGTCACTGACTCAGACCAAAAACTATCAAGACATCCAAAAGATGTTCCAATACTATTAATTCTGTCTAAGGTTCATTCGATAGAGGAGGTACACACCTTACCTCCTCTTACACATAGCGACATGAGCGTCTCTTGTTAGCCAAACAAGCGACGCTTCATTCCTGCTTTTTCCAGAATACGCGTAGTAATTTCCTCAACAGACAGAGAGGACGTATTGATATATGGGATCGCCTCTCTTCTAAACAACGCCTCAACAGTGTCTAGCTCCAGCTTGCACTGCTCTGTGCTAGCGTAATCACTTCCAGACAAACGATTTTCACGGATTTCAGTCAAGCGCTCGGGATCGATAGTCAGCCCAAACAACTTATGACGATGGATCTCAAACTCAGGCAACAAACGCATCATCTTCACATCTTCCGCAATGAACGGATAGTTCACAACACGTAAACCAAATTGCATCGCCATGTACAAGCTAGTCGGCGTTTTTCCGCTGCGCGATACTCCCAGCAGGATAATATCGGCTTGTTCCAACCCTTTTAGCGTGATGCCATCATCATGCGCCAATGTGTATTCAATAGCCGCAATACGGTCAAAATAGGTGTCGGAATCTTTCCCCACACTGCGAGAACGCTGCAACTTAGGCTTTGGTGCCATCTGAATGTCGTCTTGCACTTTCTGCACAATACTCTCCAACACATCGTAACTGTATGCCGGCGCTTCAAGCAGCATTTCACGTACTTCTGGAACGACAATTGAGAAAAAGACCAGAGGTTTGACGCCATTGCGCTGGTAGGAAGTTTCAATTTCTTTGACTACGTCAGTAGCTTTGTCCTGGCTTTCTACAAACGGAAAGGTTTTTTCGTTAGGAATGAACGGAAATTGACCGAGAACAACATGCCCTAATGTCTCACATGTTATCGCCGTACCGTCAGAAACATAGAATACATCACGACTTTGGTTATTTATTTGCATTTCTGTTTAATTTTTCAAAATCTTTTGAGTAGGATGGTACACATAATATTAATAAATCAGTTTGGCTTTCAGTTAGGTTCACCACAGCTTTAAAAATTCTTTTGAATTTTTTTCAGCCAGAACGTAATCGTTTGCCTTTGATATCAATCTAAATGAAGCAATGTATGGTCAACGTGTAATAACAGCCAACATGCGATTGTTTAGATCGATTTAAGTCCCCCTACTAAGCTGCAATGTTTCTGGAGAAAGACATGCAAAAGAACACCCTCTGGTTCAATGGCCTATCCATGGATGATGTCGACAAAGTCGGCGGTAAGAATGCTTCACTTGGCGAAATGGTTTCTAACCTAGCAAACGCAGGCGTTTCTGTACCAAATGGTTTTGCGACAACCTCATACGCGTTTAACCAATTCCTTGACCACGAAGGTTTGGATGAGCGTATTCACCAATTACTCGATGAACTAGACGTTGAAGATGTAGAAGCTCTGCGTAAGACAGGTGCAAACATTCGTCAATGGGTATTAGAGGCCCCTTTCCCTGCGGACCTTGAACAAGAAATTCGTGAAAATTACCAAGAACTGATCGAAGGCAATCCTGAGCTTTCAGTCGCAGTTCGTTCATCTGCTACGGCAGAAGACCTACCTGATGCTTCTTTTGCTGGTCAGCAAGAAACGTTTTTGAACGTGAAAGGCATCGACGCAGTACTAGAAGCAACTAAGCACGTTTACGCTTCTCTATTTAACGACCGTGCGATTTCTTACCGCGTTCACCAAGGGTTCGACCACCGTGGCATCTCGCTATCTGCGGGTATCCAACGTATGGTGCGTTCAGATAAAGCCTCGTCGGGTGTTATGTTTACACTAGACACTGAATCGGGTTTCGACCAAGTTGTCTTCATCACCTCTTCATGGGGTCTAGGCGAGATGGTCGTTCAAGGTGCAGTAAACCCTGACGAGTTCTACGTTCACAAGCCAATGCTTGAAGCAGGCGAACACCCAATCGTTAAGAAAACATTTGGTTCTAAGTTGATCAAAATGATCTACTCAGATAACCAAGAAATCGGCAAACAAGTTGATATCGTTGATACTTCTGATGAAGAGCGCAACACGTTCTCATTGAACGACGACGAGATCAAAGAGCTCGCAAAGCAAGCAATGATCATCGAAAAGCACTATCAGCGTCCAATGGACATTGAATGGGCAAAAGATGGCATTGATGGCAAGCTGTACATTGTTCAAGCGCGTCCTGAAACCGTATGTTCGCAAACGGAACAAAATGTGATTGAGCGCTACGAACTACAAAACAAAGCAGATGTTTTGGTTGAAGGTCGTGCAATCGGTCAGCGCATCGGTAAAGGCGTGGTTCGCTTGGTTGACTCTCTGGACCAAATGTCTCTAGTCCAAGAAGGTGACGTGCTAGTTACAGACATGACTGACCCAGATTGGGAACCAGTGATGAAAAAAGCATCTGCAATCGTAACCAACCGTGGTGGCCGTACTTGCCACGCTGCCATCATCGCTCGTGAGCTTGGTATTCCTGCGATCGTTGGCTGTGGCGATGCGACAAGCAAGTTAACCGATGGTGCAACCGTGACCGTATCTTGTTCTGAAGGTGAAACGGGCTACGTTTACCAAGGTGAACTTGAGTTTGACGTAAAACGCTCTTCTGTTGATGAACTGCCACTGCTACCAACAAAAGTGATGATGAACGTGGGTAACCCTGATCGTGCGTTTGACTTCGCACAAATTCCAAATGAAGGTGTTGGTCTTGCTCGTCTTGAATTCATCATCAATAAGATGATTGGTATCCACCCGAAAGCATTACTTAACTTTGATGCACAAAGCGATGAGCTAAAAGCAGAAATCACTCAGCGTATTCGTGGTTACAAAGATCCTATCGATTTCTACGTAAGCAAACTGACAGAAGGTATCGCAACCATTGCTGCGGCATTTTGGCCGAAACGCGTTATTGTTCGTATGTCTGACTTTAAGTCTAACGAATACAGCAACTTGGTTGGCGGTAAAGCATACGAACCGCATGAAGAAAACCCAATGCTTGGCTTCCGTGGCGCGTCTCGTTACATTTCTCCAGTGTTTGAAGACTGCTTCGAGCTAGAAACTCAAGCAATCAAACGCGTTCGTAACGAAATGGGTCTGAAAAACGTTGAAATCATGATCCCATTTGTGCGTACACCAAGCGAAGCAGCATCAGTGATTGATTTGCTAGCGAAGTTTGATCTGCGCCGTGGCGATCAGGGTCTTAAAGTCATCATGATGTGCGAACTGCCATCCAACGCGGTCCTTGCCGATGAGTTCTTGAAGTACTTTGATGGCTTCTCGATTGGCTCAAACGACATGACTCAGCTAACGCTTGGTCTTGACCGTGACTCTGGCGATGTCGCACATCTATTTGATGAGCGCAACCCAGCGGTTAAGGTGATGCTTCAGATGGCGATTGATGCGGCAACAAAAGCAGGCAAATACGTTGGTATTTGTGGTCAAGGCCCATCAGACCACGACGACCTAGCGGAATGGCTAATGGATCAAGGTATTAGCTCTGTATCACTAAACCCAGATACGGTTATCGATACTTGGTTAAAACTAGGTAAAGTTAGCAGCAAGTAACACACGATAAACTCTAGCCCTCACACTCCCCTTGTGAGGGCTTTGTTATTCACACGTCATTTCACAATCAGTTCGTGATTCCTCTCTCAAGTTCGTCATTTAGTCAATTTCATTATCAAAGTCTGATGACCTAAAATGAATGGTATATTGATAACTCCAGAGAGAATTTGATGAAAAAGCCTATCGCACTCCTTACTACATTGATGCTCCTGGCATCCCCTGCTTATGCCGATTGGGATGAAATTTCCAATAAAATGTCTGAGCTTGGCGACGCAGTTTCTGATACTGCCCAAGATGCTTGGGACGACACCAAAGCGTTTTCAAAACAAGCGTGGCAAGATTTCACGAATTGGTCCGAGGAAGCGATCAATACCGCAGGCGAATGGACAGAAGCCAGCATCGAGAAAAGCAAAGAATGGATAGATGCTGCCGACAAAAAAATTGATGAGCTGATGGAAGGCGATACGCCAGAAGAAGCTCGCCAAGCCGTGGACTTAATGGCAGATAGCGCTTTGCTCAAGTTATTTAATGAAAAGCCGGAGGCAAAAGCTATTTACGACAACGCGCACGGCTACGCGGTCTTTGATTCTCGTAAATTATCTTTGCTGTTTCACACCAACTCAGGGTCAGGAGTCGCAGTGAATAAGGAAACAGAAGAACGCACTTATATGAATATGTTTGGTTTGGGCGTTGCACTTGGGGCTGGCGGAAAATTTTACCAACAAGTGGTTCTGTTTGAGAGCAAAGAAGACTTTGATACGTTCGTCAACGAAGGATGGGAGGCCACAAGTGAAGCCTCTGCTGTTGCGGGCGAAGATTCAGAGCAACTTTCAAAACAATTTAACAGCGGCGTCGCCGTCTATCAGTTGAACGCTAAAGGTTTGCTCATCGATGCTAACGTGTCTGGTTCTAAATATTGGGTTAACGAAGAGCTCACTAACTCGCAGTAATGCATAGCAACTAATCGCTTAAATAAAACCGTTGTCATGCACCCTTATCAATAAGTTAACGGGGATATGATTCCTCAAAACTGAGCACTTACGCAACTTTCTCTATGGAAGTCACCAGAAGATGGCGACTTCCCTTTCTCGTTGGATTGCTTTTGGTTATGCTTGCGCAAAACCACCTGCAATTCGGTATCCCATGCCTGACAATAACTTTAATAATCTGCTAGCAGAAGCAATTTCTGCTCTTAACACGCCTAACTTTACTCCTAAACTTATGCGTGTCATTCGCACTCTTTTTCATTTTGATTGCGCAGTTATTTTAGGTTACCGAGAAGGTAAACATCCTATTTATCTCTACGACTCAATTGAGAACGAGCGAGAGTTACTTTTTCAACGCTACCTTACTGACTCATTTCAAAATGACCCTTTTTTTCTCAAACTAAACGAGACAAAGCAACAAGGCGTATTTACGCTCAAAGACGTGGCGCGTAAAGGCGTTGACTTCACCTCATACTGCGAGCAGTTCTATCATCAAACAGGGTGGAAAGACGAGCTTAGCATGCTAGTCGAAGTTGAATCTGGCCGTTGGGTCATGCTGTACTTCGGATATATGACTGATGGAAAATACTTTTCTCAGCAACAAATAAATAAGCTAAAGCCCTATTTCCCGATAATTCAGTCGCTTTGTCAGCAGCATTGGAAACAAACGGAATTTACCTTTTCTGAGCCTGTTTTTGCACAGAGTGCTTATTCTGGCAGTATGCGATTAGCCATTGAGCAAGCTTTAGCAACGTTTGGCGTAGAATCACTCACCCGTCGCGAACAAGAGGTGGCTTCGCTTCTCGCTCAAGGGTTTGACACCAAAGAAATTGCCGCGCGGTTACACTTAGTTCAAGGCACGGTCAAAAATCATCGAAAGCGAATTTACTCGCAATTAAATGTGTCTTCATTGAGTGAGTTATTCCAGCTTTTCCTCAATCACCTCATTCTCCATTCAAGATAAAAAACTGTCCCTTAAGGGATATATCGAGAAAAGGTGTCGCGTTTTAGTCTGAATGTAACAACCACTAAAACAGACAAAAAGAATGACGACACCATTACTGCAAGATTTACAAGATCGCGGCTTGATTGCACAAGCCAGCGATTTGGAAGAAATTCAGACACTTCTCTCACAGCCACAAACCGTTTACTGCGGCTTCGATCCTACAGCTGGCAGCTTACATATCGGCCACCTCGTGCCTTTGATTATGCTTAAGCGCTTTCAAGATGCCGGACACCAAGCTGTTGCCTTGATTGGCGGTGCAACGGGCATGATTGGCGACCCAAGCTTTAAAGCGACTGAGCGCAGTCTGAACTCAGAAGAAATCGTCTCAGGCTGGGTTAACGATCTTTCTAATCAAATTCAGCAGTTGATGAACCACCAACTGACCAAGCCGATGATCATGGTGAACAATGCTGACTGGATGAAAGCGATCAATGTGATCGACTTCTTTCGCGATGTGGGTAAGCACTTCTCGATCAATACTATGGTCAACCGAGAATCGGTAAAACAACGCCTGCAACGACCTGACCAAGGTATCTCCTTCACCGAATTTAGCTACGCCCTACTGCAATCGTACGATTTTGCCGAGCTAAACCGTCGATACGGTTGCCGTTTGCAAATCGGTGGCAATGACCAATGGGGAAACATCGTCAGCGGGATCGATTTAACTCGCCGTCAAAATGGTGAGCAAGTATTTGGCTTAACTCTGCCGCTGATCACCAAATCCGATGGTACCAAATTTGGCAAAACCGAAGGCGGTGCAGTATGGCTAGATCCTAGCAAAACCTCTCCTTACGCGTTCTACCAGTTCTGGCTTGGCGCAGAAGACGCAGACGTTTACCACTTCTTGCGTTACTACACATTCTTGAGCTGCGAAGAAATTGCCAGCATTGAAGCGCAAGACCAAGCAAGCCAAGGTAAGCCACAAGCACAACGTATCCTCGCTGAGGAAATGACGCGATTTGTTCATGGCGAAGACGGCCTAGCTAGCGCCGAGCGCATCACTCAAGCTTTATTCAGCGGTAATGTGCAACAACTGAGTTTGGGTGAATTAAAACAATTGGAGTTGGATGGTTTACCAAGCATTGAGAGCGCACAACAAGATTTGGTTGAGCTGTTGATTGAGTCGGGTTTAGCAAGTTCGAAGCGTGTTGCACGCGAACACATCAGCAACAACGCCATCAGTGTAAACGGTGAAAAAGTGGCGGCTGATAACCCAAGTTTGAGCTTCCCACTGTTTGATCAATATTGGTTACTGCAACGCGGTAAAAAGCACTTCTGCCTCGTGAAGCGTGCCGCGTAGTAACACTCGAAGTACAAAGCCCATAAAAAATTCCCCTCACCGCTTTCGTGATGAGGGGAATTCAAATTTGAACGATTTTAAGCCTAACAATAGGCAAAGGCGTTGCTTATTGCGTTCTTAAACGTTGCCAGTACTTTTCGTAAATCGCTAACGTTTCTGCGCCAACATCATTAATAAACTCGCCTTTTTTCATGTCTTCTGATGAAGGGAAAATAGTACGGTTATTTTTCAACTCTTCTGGCAATTTGTCACGCCCAGCGTTCGTTGCCGACGCATAACCCAAACTGGTCACGATTTCCGCTTGGTTCTCTGATTGGTACATAAAGTTAATAAATTTATGCGCCAATGCTTTGTTTTTACTGCCAGACGGAATAGTGAAGTTGTCCATCCATAATACCGCGCCCTCTTCCGGCATCACGAACTTCAGCTCAGGCATTTCAACCTGTCCTTGGAATGCGTTGCCGTTCCATTGCATGCCGACCGATGTTTCACCGGACACGTAAGGGACTTGCGGCGCATCTGAGTTATACAGTAATACGTTGTTTTTCAGCGCAACTAGAGAATCAAAAGCCTGTTCGATTTCAGCTTCGTCTTTTGTGTTCACGCTATGGCCATTTTTCTTCAGCGCCATACCGAACACGTCGCGGACGTCATCAATCAACATAACTTGTTGTTCGTATTGAGACTCCCATAAGTCAGCCCATTTTGTCACTGGTTGCTCAACCATGGATTCGTTGTAGCTGATCCCTGTAATGCCCCAAATATAAGGCAGCGAGTAATCATTTTTCGGATCGTGCGCTTGGCCAAGTAAGCCGTCCATTGTGTCTTGCATGTTTGGCACTTGAGCGTGATCTATTTTCGAAAGCAGCCCTTCTCGACCCATTTTTTCAATGAAGTACGCAGAAGCAAAAACCACATCGTAACCAGAACCTTTTAGCAATTTTAGCTTAGTGTACATTGATTCATTATTCTCAAAGGTCGAATAATTAATCGTAACGCCTTCTTGTTTTTCAAACGCTTTTAACGATGCTTCCGGCAAATAGCCACCCCATGCATAAACGTTCAACGTTTTGCTATCTGCATGAGCAAACATGCTGAGCACAAGAGCACTCAGCCCCAATCCTTTGATGATTAATTTCATGGTATGCAATCCAACCAGTCCAGCGACGCGCTGGGATTCGGGTGCATAATTAGGTAATTGTTACCCAATTGAAAGAAAATTTAATTAATCTTTAACAGCAAAAATATTTATCGAATTTATAAAATTAACGCATGTTTTTAATAGCGACTGTGCATACCAAAATGATGAGACATTCCATCTTCCATTCGGCCGCCTTTCCAGCCACCAGAGCCGAGTAAATTAAGCACATCTTGAGCGGTATAGTCGGCACCAGAAAAGAAATCATGCGCCACGTCTGAGCGTATTGCTTGCAACTCTGGTTGATTTTCCAAATCAAGATCTTGCGGATCCGCATATAATGCCAACGCAATTTTTTGTTGGCACGCGCTTAACTCACTGGTGCTCGTCTTTACCTGACCAACCGAAAAATACTCACGACTGCCGTATCCCACCACCAATCTGGTACTCATTAGTTTAATCACTTTCTTAATGCGACGACGTTGTATAAATCTCAACATGTTTTGTTATTCCTGTATTAAGTTGGCTATGGTCGTATTCTTTTGTTCGAATTAAAACACTCTGTTTTATCCGCGAAATTTCTCTAGCGCTTTTCGCGATGATCGGTTGTATAATACGATCCTGAAATATTTTGTTACGTTACCTCGGTAACCCCTGAGACTGCAACATGAACAACAGCAGATGGGTCGGCTTTATAGGCGGCACGATTGTCTTACTTAGTACCTTTATCCTCTTCGGATCTTCCGTCCACGCTGCTTGGTACCGAATCCCTGCGGAAGCCATTCATGGTATCGCCTTCACTTTGGCTTTTGGTTTAGGGTTAAACAGCCTGCTGGCGTACGCGACGGCAGTGATTACTCTTGCTGCACTATTCTACATTGGCTTTGTCGTTAGCTATCGGGTCCATCAGAAACTTAAATAAACTTCTGTCTCAACCTGAGCTTAATAACGGATACTTGGTAACTAAAAAGGGAGCAAACGCTCCCTTTTTAGTTATCAGCATGTAGATGTTCTATGCCCGCTTTAATCATTAAGGTGGCATACCCTCAACGACTGCTGCATACCTGAAACATCATCACCTAAATACTCAACCGTCATTGGAACCTTGGCCAACAGAGTAAAACTAGAGTCACTGAACCTTCCATCAGCATCACTCTCCAAATGAACAAAAAACGCAGGCTTATCCGCAATCAATGTAATTTTCCTCCCTTCAATAGAGACACCTATATTGGCTTTCGCTATCGGCAAGGTTTTTAGCTCGTGAGTACTAAACCATGTGTTGCTTATTCTGTCTTCACCGATTTGCGCTTCAACATAGAAGAAGCCTGACGTAAGTTCATCCTTCTCGATCAATTCATCCAACTGCCACAAAATCGTATTGCTGTCTGCTATGACTGTTTGTTCTAAGCTCCAACATTGCTTTTCTTCCCCTTGCCAATCTACCCACTTAAGCAGTGCGTTGACGCTTGCGGACTCTTTGGCATCATTGAGCAAATGTAGGCTCAACTTGCCTGTATGCTCGGAAAATACCAAATACTGTGGCGCAAAAAATCGCTTCGCATGGTAGTGCAACTGCTTCCATCGACCACTGTATTCCAAACTAGACCAAGAGCTGACAGGCCAGTTATCGTTGAGTTGCCAGTACAGCATGCCGCGACAAACTGGAGAAATGGCACGCCAATGATCGCATGCAGTTTTGATCGCGATTGCCTGCTGAACTTGACTTAAATACAGCATGCTCTCAAATCCAGAGGGAAAACGAAAATAGCGCGTGAACATCTCTGTGATAATACTATTACCACGCGGGTTCTTCTGATGTTGTTCGAAAGTTGGGGATGTAATATTCCAGTCTTGCTCAGGGACAAACCGCTTAACTTCAGCAAAAGATGGCCAAGATTGAAAACCAAACTCAGAGCAAAAACGAGGATTCACGTCAATGTAGGCACTGAATGATTTTCCTGAATGCCAAACGTCCCAAAAGTGCATATCGCCTTTACTATCATCATGCCACGCATCACCGAAATCCAGTTCACCATTACATGGGGAACTTGGCCAGAAACGGCGAGTGCTATCTTGCTCGGTAATCTCCTTCTCAATCATGCGGTTGAGGCGATCGTAGTTAACCGTGTATTTGACTTTGCTGCGCTTAGATTCGTCATACCAACCAATAGCTCCAATCACTTCATTGTCACCACACCAAAGTGCGATTGATGGGTGCTTCTTAAGCCTCGGGATTTGGAATCTAAGTTCTTCTTCTACGTCTTTTAAAAACTCGTCGTTTGATGGGTACAACGAGCAGGCGAACATCATGTCTTGCCACACCAACAAGCCAAGTTCATCACAAAGGTTATAAAAGGTTTCACTCTCGTACTGACCACCGCCCCATACGCGAATCATGTTCATGTTGGCGTCAACCGCACTTTGCAAAAGGTTGCGATAACGTGTTTCGTACTCTCGCCCCGGCATTGCGTCAATAGGGATCCAGTTGGCACCTTTAGCATTAATCGGTACGCCATTGACGATAAATTCCATTGCAGAGCCGTGCTCATCAGCTTGGTTATTTAGGGTTAACTGACGCAAACCAATGTTGTGCGTTAACTTTTGCTCTCTGCAAGAAATGGTAATGGGATAGAGATACGCTTCGCCATAACCCGATGGCCACCAGCGTTGAGGCTCCAAAATGTGGAACTGGCAATGATAGTGACCACTTCCTTTTGTTTGAATACATTGACGCTCACCATTAAATTCAACCATCATTTCATGGCGTTGACTGTCCGTTTCCACTTCAACTACTACATCAAGAAACACACTCCCATCGGCTTGCCATTGCTGCTCTGTCGAGAAGCCTTTGAGCCAAAGCTCATTCACAATGTCGATTTGAATGGGGTCGTAAATACCCGATACCATCAAGCAAATGCCCCAGTCCCATCCGGAATGGCATTGTGTTTTGCGGATCAAGTTCATGTGTGGAATTTGGTTGTTGCCCATTGCCGATGGAATAGGAAATGGCAGTTTTTTTGCTCTTGCGATACCTTCTAAATCCACCCGAGCAAACTCAACCCGAATCGTGTTAGTACCTTGCTTTAAATGCGGTTTAATATCCACACGTTGCTGGGTAAACATGTTGCTGCAAGTTAGTGCTAACTCACCATTAACATAGAAGGTTGCCAAGGTATCTACACGAGTTAGCGTCATCCAAATTTGCTTGGCAGACAACGTAAACGCGTCGACGTCAAACTCACGTGAGATATGCCACTCACACTCTTCAGTCCATCGAGCTTTGTTTTCATTATCGGCAAAATAAGGATCTGGAATCTGCTCTGCTTGTAAAAGCGCCGACACATTATCGCCCGGAATAAACATTGGAATTTCAAGATTGGGACGCTGTGGCGAGGTAAGCATCCACTGCCCGTTAAGTTCGAAGTGAGCCATCGAGTGACACCTTAGCTTGGGAAAAACATGTTTTCTCAATGTAATCCTGACAATCCCATGCAAAAACAAGGGAAATGTTAATTACATACGAAATGCGGTGCATTTCACGTAAAAACTCTTTCTTTTGATCTCTACCCAAAAATCAGCAACTTGGCTAACCTGTTAAAAATTAATCGAAATCTAAGGTTATATTTGCAACTTCGACATGTTAACATCATCGGCTTTTTGAACATCCTCACACTTTTCGTTGAAACGATGTGAGGGGAAATGCACGGCTTCATAGCCCTAAAAAGCGAAGTAATTATGTCAAATATGACGAATGCCGCCTCCCACACAGCGCCTATTCAGGATGCTGACTATTCTGCTATTCATCCCCCATCTTTACTCAAGCGCCTCGAACTCACCAATCCTGTCTTTTGGTTAAGTGGTAGCTTCCTCACTCTATTCGTTTTACTTGCTCTAACGAATACCGACTCTCTAACCGCAATGGTTAACACCGGCTTCGGCTTTGCTACTAAATATTTCGGAGCTTACTGGCAAGTACTGCTTCTTCTGAATTTCCTAATTGGTTTGGCTCTTGCGTTTGGTCGCACTGGTTATGTGCGCCTAGGTGGTCTAGCGAAACCTGATATTGATAACTTTAAGTGGTTGTCAATCGTACTCTGTACTCTACTTGCAGGTGGTGGTGTGTTCTGGGCCGCTGCTGAGCCTATCGCGCACTTTGTAACTGCTCCGCCTCTATACGGGGAAGCCTCACCGAAAACTGCCGCAATCAATGCCCTATCTCAGTCTTTTATGCACTGGGGCTTCTTAGCTTGGGCGATCCTTGGTGGTCTATCTTCCATTGTCTTAATGCACTTGCATTACGATAAAGGCCTGCCTCTTAAGCCGCGTACTCTGCTTTACCCTGTTTTTGGTGATAAAGCCATTAAAGGCTGGATTGGTGATGTTGCTGACGCATGTAGCATCATTGCCGTAGCAGCAGGAACCATCGGTCCTATCGGCTTCTTAGGTTTACAAATTAGCTACGCGCTAAACTCATTGTTTGGCCTGCCAGATACGTTCGTAACGCAAAGCATGGTTATCATGGCGGCGATCCTGATGTATACCCTTTCCGCACTGAGCGGTTTGAGCAAGGGTATTCAAATCGTCAGTCGTTACAACATCATTTTGTCTGTACTATTAATTGGTTACATCCTGTTCTTCGGGCCGACAAGCTTTATCGTTGATGGCTACGTGCAAGGCGTTGGTCGTATGGTGGATAACTTCTTCCCTATGGCACTTTACCGTGGTGATACAAGCTGGCTAAGTTGGTGGACAGTATTCTTCTGGGGTTGGTTTATCGGTTATGGCCCAATGATGGCGATCTTTATTGCTCGTATCTCTCGTGGTCGTACAATTCGCCAATTAATCATGTCTATTAGCATCGCGGCACCGCTGATTACTTGCTTCTGGTTTAGTATCGTTGGTGGCAGTGGCCTTGCGTTTGAACTTGATAACCCTGGTTTGATTTCATCTGCGTTTGAAGGCTTTAACTTGCCTGCAGCACTGCTAGCGATTACTGGTGAATTACCTTACCCAATGATCATTTCGGTTCTGTTCCTGATCTTAACGACAACATTTATCGTGACGACGGGTGACTCGATGACTTACACAATCAGTGTAGTGATGACGGGCTCAACAGAACCAAACGCAGTGATTCGCTCGTTCTGGGGTCTGATTATGGGTATTGTCGCTATTGCGCTTATCTCAATGGGCTCTGGTGGTATTTCTGCATTGCAGTCTTTCATTGTAATTACTGCCGTGCCTGTGTCTTTCATTTTGCTGCCAAGCATTTGGAAAGCACCCGGCATTGCAAGCAGAATGGCAAAAGAGCAAGGCCTCGTTTAAACCGCCTCTCTAACCAATATGCGAAAAAGAGCCCTTCATTGGGCTCTTTTTAATTCTGCGCTTTATCCTACGCTATCAATGCGAATCATCACTGCATCTGGACGCCAATACTCGAATTCGCAGTCCATTAAATGCCCATCTTGTTTGTAGTTTACCCGCCGAATTTTCAGAACGGGTTGTCCTTCAGCTAGGTTCAACGCCTTAGCGACATGAGCAGGAGCTGACGTGGGAATCACATCAAAACGAGAGCGCTTTGTCTCGTAACCATACTTCTCACGATAAATGCCCGTCAGGGACATGGTGAGGTTCTCAGACAATATACCCTCAAACAGTGCCGCTTTGAGCACGTTCTCAACAAACAATACCGCTCGCCCATCAATAAAACGTAACCGTTCAATTACATAAATTGGGGTAATTAGCTCCACCTCTAACGATTTGGCATACTCACCTGCGGCCATTTCACTTCGCACGTTGAGTAACTTAGTTTCTGCAATACGATGCTGCTCTCGAATCATCTGATGGAAGTGAGAACGAGACAACGGGTTGTAACAGATACGCTCAGGAGATACATACCAACCCCGGCGCTCTTCTCGATAAATAAGACCTTCAGTTTCTAAAGACACCAACGCATCTTTGATAGTGATTCGAGTTGTAGAAAACAGCTCACTGAGCTCTCTCTCTGACGGCAGTTTTTGTCCTTCCGACATGATGCCGGAAAGAATCTGCTGTTTTAAGCTGCTTCTAATTTTTCCTAATTGGGTACCAAATTGTCCGGTGCCTGTCGCTCTCATTCTGATCTAGTCCAACGATAATTTGACGAATAACATAAGGCGTTTACGTAACAAAAATATGACATTAATCAACAGAACACATACTGAACGTATGAAATATAAGTGCCATATAAAATCAGCAAAACTGTCAAATTACTTGCGCTAAATCGTCACATTCCATCCATAGCATACAAAGCGAACTTACTGACCTAGTCCAGAAGGATGGAGACAATGAAAACTTTGCTAAGTCGTTCAATTACCGCACCAGCGGCAATCATTGCGGTAACGCTCGCTACGCCAACAGTAGCGAAAGAAGCCGATATTGAATCTTTGGTAGCAGCAGCACAAAAAGAAGGGGCGGTTTACAGTGTGGGTATGCCTGACAGTTGGGCAAACTGGAAAGACACTTGGGCTGATTTAAAGTCAAATTACAACCTTAAGCACCAAGACACGGATATGAGCTCGGCTCAAGAAATCGCAAAATTCGAAGCTGAGAAGAAAAACGCGACCGCAGACATTGGTGACGTAGGCTTTGCCTTCGCACGTGTAGCGGTTAAAAAAGGCGTCACTCAGCCATATAAACCAACAACTTGGAATGACATCCCAGATTGGGCAAAAGACGAAGATGGTCATTGGGCACTTGCCTACACTGGCACTATTTCTTTTATCTCCAACAATAACCTCGTAAAAGACGCGCCAAAAACGTGGGATGACCTATTAAAAGGCGACTACAAAGTGACCGTAGGTGACGTAGGCGTAGCAGCACAGGCAAACAACGCGGTTCTCGCCGCAGCTTTCGCCAACGGTGGGGACGAATCCAACCTCAAGCCTGCGCTCAAATTCTTTTCTGAACTCGCGAAGCAAGGTCGTCTTTCATTTACCGATCCGAACATCGCCAACCTAGAAAAAGGCGAAGTTGAAGTGGCGATCATGTGGGACTTCAATGCATTGAACTACCGCGACAAAATTGACCGCGACCGCTTTACAGTGAGCATTCCTCAAGATGGCTCTGTGATTTCTGGTTATACAACCATAATCAATAAATACGCGAAGAACCCTAATGCAGCAAAGCTTGCTCGTGAATACATCTTCAGCGATCAAGGGCAAATCAACTTAGCAGAAGGTTATGCGCGTCCAATCCGCACCAACATCACACTGCCTCAAGCAGTGCAAGACAAGCTAATTGCTAATGACCAATACAGCAATGTTCACCCAGTGACTGACTTCTCAGCTTGGGAAAAGTCCGCACGTAAGCTGCCACGTCAATGGCAAGAAAGTGTCTTAATCCACCAGCAATAAGAGTAAGTCGTTATGAGCAATAAGGTCATCCTTGTTGTTCTAGATGGACTGAACTATCAGGTAGCCCGTGATTGCATGGGCTACCTCAATGGTCTTCTAGAACAAAGTCGTTCCCAACAAGAAACTCGCGCAACGCTTTATCCTGTGCAGTGTGAGCTGCCCTCTATGTCTCGCCCACTTTATGAGTGCATTTTAACGGGCGTTCGCCCTGTAGAAAGCGGCATCGTAAACAACAATATCGTTCGTCTATCCAAACACGATTCCATTTTCAGTTTGGCAAAAGCCCAAGGAAAAGTGACCGCTGCGGCTGCCTACCATTGGGTAAGTGAGCTTTATAATCGCGCGCCATTTGAACCTGTTCGCGATCGTTTCACGCATGATGAAACCCTGAATATCCAGCATGGCTGCTTTTACCATTGGGATCATTATCCTGATGAAGCCTTGTTCCTGGACGCAGAGTATTTACGTCGCAACTATCAACCTGATTTTTTATTGATCCATCCGATGAATATCGACGATACAGGACATAAGTTTGGCCTAGACTCTCGCCAATACCGCAATTGTGCGCGAGGTGCAGACATTATTCTTTCCAACTACATCGATCAATGGCTTGCTGATGGGTATCAAATCATTGTGACCAGCGATCATGGCATGAACAACGATCTTTCTCATGGTGGGATTTTACCTGAAGAGCGAGAAGTTCCCCTGTTTGTCATTGGTGATAAGTTTACCCATCAAGATTGTCATGTTAAGCAAACTGATATTTGTGGCACCGTTTGTCAATTGCTAAACCTTGACCACACGAAGCCATACACTCAGGAATTGTTAGCACTATGAGCAGTTCAGTCCTCTCCCCAAGCTCCAGCGAATCACGCTCAAATTTGGCAAGTACTTGGTTAAAGCGCTTTAAGCCAGCCATTTGGTTGGTGCCTTTCGCGCTGTTTTTCTACCTATTTCAACTCGCACCGATGATTTGGGTGCTGTTAAACAGCTTTATCTACGATGGCGAGTTTGCCTTCGATAACTACATTGAAGTGCTCGACTCCGCCTTTATGATGCAGGCGTTTGGCAACAGTTTGTGGTTAGCTATATGGTCGAGCATTTTTGGCTTAGCCATTGCGACTCTGTTGGTCTCTTCTCTGCGCAGAGTCGATTCTAAAGTCCGCGACGGTGTGATTGCGTTTACGAACATGAGCAGCAACTTTGCAGGCGTACCTCTGTCATTCGCTTTTATTATTATTTTGGGCACCAATGGGGCGATTACCCTTTTGCTCAAGCAGTATGGCTTACTCGGTGATTTCGACCTTTATGGTAAATGGGGCCTGCTGGCCATTTACATCTACTTCCAAATCCCGCTGGCGGTGTTGTTGCTCTACCCTGCGTTCGATGCGTTGAGTGATGATTGGCAAGCAGCTGCTGCGCTACTGGGAGCCAAAACATCACAGTATTGGGCGAAAATCGCTCTGCCAGTGCTCTCACCAGCCTTATTCGGTACCTTTATTATCTTAATAGCCAACGCAATTGGCGCATATGCGAGTGTTTATGCGTTGACCTCCGGTAACTATAACGTCATCACAATTCGAATTGCGAGTCTGGTATCGGGAGACCTGTTCCTTGAACCTAATCTCGCCGCTGCAATTTCGGTGATTCTAATGGCGTTACTTGCCTTTATCACAGTGATTAACCAATGGCTCATTTCGAAAAGCTATGCAGGTAGGAAGTAGTCATGCACAACGTTAATAATCGATTCCATAAAACGGTGGTTTATTCCATTGTTGGGATCATGCTCATCCCGATTTTAGCGACCTTTGTCTATTCGCTTTCATCACGCTGGGGCGCCACGGTGCTTCCAGATGGTTTCACTTTTGATTGGTACGTTAAATTGCTGACCGACCCACGCTTTTTGCAAGCGTTTGGGCGTTCGCTGTTTATTTGTATTGCTTCGCTAACCCTCAGTGTGATTCTGGTTCTGCCAGCGATATTCGTGGTGTTTTACTACTTTCCGAAGCTCGATAAGCTCATGAACGTATTGATTTTGCTACCATTCGCTGTACCACCAGTGGTGTCCTCCGTCGGCTTGCTTCAACTTTATGCTGACAGTGAAATCTCCCTTATCGGTACTCCTTGGATTCTAGTAGGTACTTACTTCACCATCGCGTTACCGTTCATGTATCGTGCGATTTCTAATAGCTTCGAAGCAATTAACCTTAACGATTTAATGGACGCTGCACACTTGCTAGGGGCAAGCACAACCAAAGCGTTTTTGATGGTCATTTTACCTAACCTCAAAAAAGGACTGATGGCATCGCTTTTCCTTTCATTTTCATTTCTATTGGGAGAGTTTGTGTTCGCCAATATTTTAGTCGGCACACGTTATGAAACCCTGCAAATCTACTTGTATAACATGCGTCAGACGAGCGGCCACTTTACGTCTGCCTTAGTGATGACCTACTTCCTATTTATTTTTTTACTGACTTGGTTGGCAAGTCGTTTCAGCCGAGGAGTCAAACAATGAGCTACGTAACAGCGAAAAATCTGACTAAACGTTTTGGTGATAACACCGTATTTGAGGACATTCACTTTAACATCGAGCAAGGTGAATTCATTACGCTTTTAGGCCCTAGCGGTTGTGGTAAATCGACACTACTTCGCAGCCTTGCTGGGCTTAACCCTGTCGATGGAGGCGAGATTTGGGTAAACGGAGAAGATATCACGCATCAAGTCCCGCAAGAGCGTGGTATTGGGATGGTCTTTCAATCGTATGCGCTGTTTCCCAATATGACCGTCGAAGGCAACATTGCATTTGGCTTAAAAATGAAAAAGCTTACGAATGATGATATTCGACGTGAAGTGGCTAAAGTCATCAAACTGGTGGATCTGGCAGGTAAAGAAAAACACTATCCGCATCAACTTTCTGGCGGTCAGCGCCAGCGTGTCGCACTCGCTCGAGCGTTGGTGGTGAAACCTCGCATATTATTGCTTGATGAACCACTTTCTGCGCTTGATGCCAAAATCCGCAAACACCTTCGTCAGCAAATCCGAGATATTCAGAAAGAGATGAATCTCACCACTATCTTCGTAACTCATGACCAAGAAGAGGCGATGATTATGTCTGATCGTATCTTCCTAATGAGTAAAGGAGAAATTGTTCAAGCAGGAACACCTGAAGAAATCTATACTCATCCTGCTAACGAGTTTGTGGCCGGTTTCATGGGGCACTACAACCTTGTAGAGGCCAATAAAGCCAAGCAACTCTTCAACATTGATACCGAATGGAAAGTGGCGATTCGCCCAGAGTCTATATATGTAAAAGAGCAAGGTCGTCAATATGATAGCCACATCTCAGCGCCACAAGTAGGTACGATCACCAACCACCAGCTTCTAGGTAATGTTATTCGCTATCAAGTGAACGTTGAAGAGTGTGAGCTCACTGTTGACTTACTTAACCGCTCTTCAGAACGCTTACTAGCGAATGGCAGCCAACTAGAACTACTCTTTAACCTAAACGAAATTCAACCAGTGAGAGCCTAAACATGTCCAAACCTTTGTATGTTTTTGATATGGATGAAACCCTAATAAACGCTGACTGCGCAATGATTTGGAACGAGTTTATGGTTGAGAAAGGCATCGCGACTGATCCTTTATTTATTATGGAAGATCAGCGTCTAATGGCCTTGTACTCTGAAGGCAAAATGGACATGGAAGATTACCTAGCGTTCTCCATGAAGCCACTAGAAAACATGCCGATTGAAGAAGTAAACGCCTTGGTTGAAGAATGTGTTGAAAGCCATATTTTGCCTAAACAGTTCCCTCAAGCCAAAACCCTGATTGAGCAACTGTCTCGTGATGGTATAGATATGGTTATCATCTCTGCCAGCGTCACTTTTTTGGTGGAAGCCGTTGGTCGCCGTCTTAATATTCCAACCGCACTCGGAATTGATTTAATCGAGAAAAACAACCGTTATACTGCTGAAATCGACGGTATCCCGAGTTATCGTGAAGGCAAAGTCACGCGATTAAAACAGTGGCTAGAAAATCAGCCTGAGCCTTATTCCGAAATCCATTTCTATACCGATTCAATCAACGATTTACCGCTTTGTGAATACGCGAACTACGCTTATCTGGTAAATCCATGCCCACAACTAAAAGAACACGCCAACAGACCGAATTGGAGTGTGTTAAGTTGGGGGTGATATAGCCTCACAAGACCGTTCTTCCTAAGTAAATACTTTTCTATTTGTTCAAAGAGCAGTTCTTTCTGCTCTTTTTTACTTCTCTTCATCACAAATTAATCACTTGATTAAATACTGATTAATTTTTCACATGTCGCATGAGAAATCAGCGTCTTATAATTAATCAAATGTTTAATATTTTGAGAGAAGATTGTGACGGAAGCGCATCGAAGGGCGGGAAGACCCACAGATAATATCGACGCACGGGAAAAACTGATTTTCCACGCGCGCGAACTCTTCACCATTATGGCTTATGACAAGGTCTCTACTCGCCTAGTCGCGCAGAAAGCAGGCGTGAACGTTGCGATGATTCGCTACTACTTTGGCAACAAAGAAGGCCTGTTCGAGACCATGTTGCGCGAAACACTGTCACCGATGCAAAAGCAGATGCAGACGTTGGTATCCAACAGTAACGAGCAAAACTTTCTCGATCTAATGCGTACCTACTACCGCGAAATGATCAAGGTACCACAGTTCCCACGCTTAGTTGCCCAAGTTATGCATATGCCCCCATCGGAAACCCAACGCAAACTGCTCGAAAAAGTCTTCGCAGATATCAGCAAGCCAATGCAAGGCGTGATCTTTGATAAGTTGATTGACAGTGGCGTTTTACGAAAAGACGCCGACCCTCAACTTTGTCGCGTCTCTTACATCAGCTTGATGGTGTTTCCTTTTATGGCACCACCAGCACTGCTCGCCATTCATGGCATTGAACTTTCTGAAGCCTTCTTGAACCGATTATTCGAACACAACATACAACTGATGAAACATGGATTTTTAGACTCGGGCGACCAATATGAAGATAAATAAAAAGCTGCTGTTCTTTCCTGCTCTTGCGGTGGGGGTCGTCATTCTGTTTTTGGCGATTAGCCTCAAACCAGATTTGCCCGTAAAACCCGCTGGAGATCGTGCACGGTTGGTCGAGACGATTCCACTTGAGCTGAAAGCGATTGCACCTGTTGCTATTGGCTTTGGTAAAATCGCACCGAAAGTTGAATGGAAAGCGATAGCCGAAGTGACCGGTAAAGTGGTTTACCGTCATCCGCAACTGGAAAAAGGACAAGTGCTGCAAGCAGGAACGGAAATCTTGCGAATCGACCCACTCGATTACGAGTTGAAACTGGTTCAAGCTCAAGCCGATCTCAAATCTGCTCAAACCTCTCTGGCTAAGCTGAACCAAGAAGAAGCGAATCTCAAAAGCACACTCAAGATAGAAGCCAACCGTCTGGTTATCGCCAACAAAGAGTTAGACCGTAAACAAAACCTACGTAAGAAAGGCTTAACCTCGCAATCGGATGTAGATCAGCAAGAGCAAAGCGCGCTCTCTCAACGTAAGTTAGTACTGGATATTGAAAATCAAATTGGTTTGATGCCGGATGAGAAACGAGTCGCGGAAGCCCTAGTTAAAGTTAATGCATCAAAAGTGGATGAGGCCGAACGCTCGCTTGATAAAACCATCATCACGCTTCCTTACGATTTGCGTATTGCTGACGTAGAAATTGAGAAAAAGCAAGTGGTTAACCTCCAACAAACCATGGTGACAGGACATGGTATTGATGTCATGGAAGTGGAAGCTCAACTATCCATTCATGACATGCAAACTTTGGCGGCGAGCATCGGTGAGTTTGTCCGTGATGAATCTGGTATTCCACAACCTGATATGAATGCGATTCATGCCAACATTGAACTCAGCAGCGGTAACCTCTCTGCAAGCTGGCCTGCGAAAGTTGCACGCATCAGTGAAACGGTTGATCCAAGCCAAGCGACTGCCGGTGTGATTCTGGAAATTGAACAAGACTACCGTGCATTAAACCCAACGTCTGCGCCTCCATTGGTGAACGGCATGTTTGTGCGTGCCTTGATTGAGGGACAAGAGAACCCGAGTTGGGTCATCCCAGAGCGTGCGCTTCATGGCAATAAGATTTACCTGATGGGCGATGACAATCGTCTGCAAGTCGTCACGGTTGAAGTGTTATATCGTCGCAATAACCAAGTGGTGATCGATGGTGAACTAGAGCAAGGTCAGAAGCTGATCATCAACGATTTGCTGCCTGCGATTAACGGCATGCTATTGAAAGAGTCACCTGAACAGTCAGAAACGGCTATTGAGGAGTCTGATTCATGATCCGATTCTTCGCCAAGCATCCAACAGCAGCCAACTTGCTGATGCTAACGCTGCTGATATTGGGGATTTCTTCACTTTCCACGATTAAGCGTGAAACTTTTCCTGAGTTTGATCCGCCCTACATCCTAGCTGGTGTGGTTTACCCCGGCGCTTCCCCTCAAGAGGTAGAAGAGAGCATCTGTATCCGAATGGAAGATGCTGTCGATGGCCTTGCCAACATTAAAGAAACTCAGTGTGAAGCGATTGAGGGTTCTGCGCGTCTTATCTTAAAACTGAATGAAGAAGCCGACATTGGGCGCATGTTGGTTGATGTTCAAACCCAGATCAACTCGATAAACGACTTCCCACAAGAGATTGAATCTCCTGTGGTCCAAGAGCTCGATTGGAACGAGCCAGTTGTGGATGTCGCGATCACCGCAGATACCACATGGCCAGAGCTAAAAGCGTATGCCGAACAGCTTAAACGCACGTTAAAAATCGATTACGATGTCTCTTTGGTTGAAGTTGCTGGCTTCTCTGACCACCAATACCGAGTAGAGTTAGACACTCAAGCTATCCGACAACTTGGTTTGAGTGTTGGTGATATTGCGGACCAGATTGGTCGTCAAAACGTCAAGTTGCCAAGTGGTAATGTCGAAACGCCAGATAAGAACTTTCTGATCCGCTTTGACGAACGACGCGTGACGCCGGAAGAGCTTGAGACTATCGTCGTGGGCTCTGGTACAAATGGCTCAATCATCCGTCTAAGAGATATTGCGACGATTACCGACCGGTTTGAATTGGACGAACAGAAAGTCCTCTTCGATGGTCACCCTTCTGCCCTACTAAAAGTCAGCAAAAACAAAGAAGATGACGCACTGCGTATCAAGGAACGGGTTGCTCAATTTGTCGAAGAACAACAAGCTATCGCGCCAGACGGTGTGATGCTACAAATGACCAATGACCTTTCATCCGTGCTTTGGGATCGCCTGACCATGATGGTCAAAAACGGTTGGCAAGGTATCATTCTGGTCTTCGCCACCATGTGGTTGTTCTTTAGTTTTCGCTATTCCTTTTGGGTCGCAGCTGGTTTACCCGTTGCCTTCTTAGGTGGGTTATTTTTGATGGCGCAACTTGGCCTGTCCATCAACATCATGTCTTTGGTCGGGTTACTCATGGCCATCGGTATCATGATGGATGATGCCATCGTTATTGCCGAATCGATTGCCGCTCACCTCGACCGAGGAGAAGAGATCGATGATGCCGTTATCAAAGGAGTGAAAAAGGTACTGCCAGGGGTAATTTCTTCCTTCCTAACTACGGTGTGTATTTTTGGTAGCTTGTTATTCCTGCAAGGTGAAATGGGTGCGGTACTTAAAGCAGTTCCTCAAGTTCTGATCCTCGTTTTGAGTTTGAGTTTGGTGGAAGCCTTCTTGATCCTACCTAACCACCTTTCTCATTCGCTACATAAACAAAAGCAAGAGCGAAAGACACCGAAGTTTAAACAAAAGCTGCTCGCTTCTTTTGAAAACTTCCGTAACACCACCTTGGTCAACGCAGTGGATAAAGTGGTCGAGTATCGCTATGCCTTTATGGGTGGCGTAGTTGCATTACTTCTTATCTCCGCTGCCACGTTAGTAGGTGGTTTACTCAAGTTCCAACCCTTCCCTGAGTTGGATGGCGACATTGCAGAAGCGCGCATTATTCTTCCTCCGGGTTCTTCTCTGTCTCAAACGGAAGCTGTCGTCGATAAGATCGTCGCTTCCGCTCAAAAGCTAGATAAAGAATGGACAGAGAAAGTGGAAGACGGCAATCCATTGGTTCTACACATCACCAGTCAATTCAACGCTAACGCCGACGCGAATGAATCTGGCCCTCACATTGCCACGGTACGTCTGGATTTGCTGGGCGCCGAGAGTCGTAACACACTCATCGATGAATTTATCGACGCATGGCGTGAAGACATTGGTGAACTTGCGGATCCTATCTCACTGGTATTTAAACAACCGACCATGGGGCCGGGTGGACGAGCGATTGAAATTCGAGCGAAGCATGATGAACTGGATGCGCTCAAAGCCGCCTCTATCGACATTCAACAGTACTTAAATGAGTTTGACGGTGTCCATGGCGTGTTGGATGACATGCGTATGGGTAAAGAAGAAGTCTTGGTAAAACTGCGTCCGGGCGCAGAAGCTTACGGGATTAACGGCCAACTCATCGCCAATCAATTGCGTGCAGCTTTCTTTGGCCAAACCGCAGACGAGATCCAAGTTGGGGTAGAAAACATTTCCATCGAAGTTCGCCTCGATAAAGCACAAGCCGGTGACTTACAGCAATTGGCAAACTTTCCGATTATCTTGTCCGATGGCAGTCAAATCCCCCTCGCAACCATTGCGACTTTGGATTTCCAACGTAATTACGTAAGAATCCAGCGCATTGATGGCTTGAGGACTGTGAGCGTATTCGGCGATATCGACAATACGAAAGCCAACTCAACCGCCATTATTCGTCAGTTCCAACAGGATGAGGCGCCAAAGCTTATGCAAAAGTATCCTGGTCTTCGCTTTGATTTTGAAGGTGAAGCCAAAGATACCGCTGAAACTGGCTCATCAATGGGTAAAGGCTTCTTGCTTGGTTTATTTGGCGTGTTTGCGATTCTGAGTTACCAATTCCGCAGTTATTTGGAACCATTCGTCGTCATGCTTGCGATTCCCCTCGCCTTTATTGGCGTGGTATGGGGACACATCCTACTCGGTCACTCATTAAGTATGCCAAGTATGATGGGCTTCGTCTCATTAGCAGGGATTGTGGTGAATGACTCGATTCTGTTAGTTCAGTACATACGCCATCATGTGGATGAAGGGGATAATGTACATGACTCAGTAGTCAAAGCCAGTCGGGAACGCTTTAGAGCAGTATTCCTAACATCAATGACCACTGCAGCAGGTTTGCTTCCGTTACTGACTGAAACCAGTTTGCAAGCACAGGTTATCCAACCACTGGTTATCTCCATCGTGTTTGGTATTTTCGCATCCACTCTGCTGGTGTTGTTTATGATCCCTGCTGCGTATGCCATTTTAGCTGACTTCGGCCTAGTCCATAAGCACGAAGAAATCTAAAACGACTGATAAGTAAACTTATCAAAATGAACAAGAACGGCTTAGGTCGCTTTTTGTTCAATACCAATGCGTTAAAAAACACACAATCACTTAACAAACAGAGGGTTATTGTGTCTCATTAAGTGTAAATATGAACAGTTAAGGATTAAGTATGTTGAGCTTTATATAACCAAATCAAATAACCAACACAAGATTTATAATATGTTTTATTGTCAAAAACGGCATTTCACAGAGTAAAAATACACGCAGGCAACACATTCACAATTTAAACTCACGATAATGAAAACATTGATTGAAGAATTAACATTTTAACAATCATTACAACAATGTTAACTTTAGCCTCGTTGGTCGCGCTGGTGGTAAGCCTCTCACCAAGCCTATTGTCAGTTTTATATGGACGTTCGACCACCTCCAAAATGAATAGACACCCAATTTGGTGCCCTTTTTTCGCCCGTGAAAGCATTCTTCGCGGGCTTTTTTCTTTAAGTTAAGTATGAACGCTCTGGATCAACTTTTTTTTGCCAACCTTTCGGATTTGGAGGTAGTATGCGAATCAATAAGCGGAGACAGTGCTAGCAACTCTAAAACATTTTTTTCAAAGATTTCATCCGCGTGTCTTACCCAATCTAAAAACTTTTTTTGAGCAAACATAGGCTCGATTTCATATAAAAATTCAATACTAAAGTAAAACTCATTTTTGATAGGCAAATTGTACACTCTTCGATAGTCTTTTTTATACTCCAAATTTCCTTCTACATATTTTGAAAATGTATTTCCACCAATCTTGATATCTTGGCATTTGATTGGAGGGTAACCACGAAGAAACTCTCCTACAAGGAACTCTTCTTTCGCTCTCTTTTTTTCTTCGTTTATCGGGTCCATTCCCCAACGATGATTTGCATACGCAATGGCATCATTCATCAACTCTGTATGATCACCTTTTTGAGAACCGTCAGGTGACTCTACAGCATGATAAAAATCTACGTACTCTTTCTCTATAAATGAAGATAGTTGATTAACACTAGTAATATATTTATCTGCAGACTTAATCCTTAACCTAATATATAAACCACCTTGTTTATTGATTGGTAATAGTGGATTTATTATTTTATTTTGAAAAGAGAAATAAATCGTGGCCAAGTTTATAAACTTTTCATGCCGCTCTACTTTTGAATCAATATTGAATCGTTGTAATTCAATAAAATCTTGGTATACATGACCTTCATATATATTGTTCGGACATTCAAATGATAGTACTAAGTCATCTATCTGGAATACATTATGTAACAAGTGTGCAAAATCTGGTTTCCCTCTAAACCCATCTTTAAAGATTTTGATAAAATTCATATTTATATCTCTTGTTATTTAAATATGTATTGATATTTGTGATAGGCTCTATACTAAATCCATTGGCTTTATATGCGCCATGGCGTACAAAGGTAAATAGACATCCAATTTGATTCATTTTTCTCTCATGGCTACATACTTTGCTAGCTTTTCTTGACGCTGTGTTACTCTGCCTTAGTTTTTTCGTTCAATCCCTTTACCGCTTTGGCTGTATACGAGTCGATGAGCGGAGACAAATCCAGTAATTCCAATACTTTTTTTTCAAAGGTTTCATCCGCACTTCTCACCCAATCTAAAAACTTCTGCTTAGCAAACATCGATTCGTACTTATACCAAAACTCGATGCTCAGGTAGAATTCATTTTTTATGGGTAAATTGTATACTCTTCGTAATTCACTCTTATACTTAAGATTACCTTCTGAGTATTTTGAGTATTTGTTTTTTCCAACTTCAACTATCTCACACTTTATTGGTGGATAACCACTTAAGAAACCTCTAATTAAATATTCTTCTTTTTCTCTTTTTCGGTGTTCACTTTCTGGAATTTCTCCCCATTGTTTATTCGCACGCTTAGTCAATTCTTTCATCAAGTCTGTATGATACCCCCTCATAGAGCCTTCACTTTGCTCCGGGGCATGATAAAAATCATAATATTCTCTCTCTAAAAATGAGGACAATTGACTAATATTATCAATATCTTCTCCAGTAGATTTAACCCGTAGCCTAATATATAATCCACCTTGTTTGTTAATAGGAAGCAAAGGGTTTAATATTTTCTTCTGAAACAAAAAATATACCGTAGCTAACTTTACAAACCTTTCATGCCTCTCTATTTTTGATTCAACATCGAACTGTTCTAAATTAACAAGATCCTGGTATACATGTCCTTCATATATGTTGTTCGGACACTCAAATGACAGCACTAAGTCATCTATCTGGAACGCATTATGTAATAAGTCAGAGAAATCCGGCTTTCCTCTAAAACCATCTTTACACATTTTAATAAAACTCATATGTCTATCTCTTACTCTTCAAATATGCATCAATACCTTTAAACGAACGCCTGCAATATGAGTTCTAATTCAAGTAAAGGTAAGCCACATACTAAGGTATTATGAAGGTCAAAAAGGAGATCGGATCTTTTCAAAATTTTAAATATCTAACATCACCTCCACTTTACTGAAATCTACACTTTTAAAAGTTACATCCGCTCCATCCAGCAATAGCTCATCAAACACGCCAACTATTGATAATAGGCTTGAGGATCTGATCTCCACCCATGAAATGAGAAACAAAAAAGCCAGCCTTAAAAGGCTGGCAAGTAGAGCAACAAGGTCAGTGCTTACTGCTAACTAACACCGAACTCGTATTGGATTCATTTTCGTCTGTTAGTCTCTTTTATCGGCGTTTATGACTTGCTTGCTTTCTCTTTGTGGCACGTTACCTTTACTAACTGTTCTTGCTCATCTTTAATGTTTTTCACGATACGCTCATCACGTGCGTGAATGGCATCCATGTTCATTTGCTGAATATCTGCTATAGCTTCATGTTTCATTTCAGAAAAGTCCTGACGTAAATCTGAGCTCCACTCCTCTTTGTCTAAAGTGTTAGCAGCAGCGATTGGTGATGACATTACAGCAATAAGACTTAGAGTAGATAGAAATACGCTTTTCATAATAAGCTCCTTGAGGATTAGCAGTTAATTTTAATTACAATTTATATATTGCACATACGATGCCAACTTTTATTTTGTTATTTTTCAACAACTTAAATAAACCCTCATATTCAACGTTATCTTCGTCTGGTAAATTTCGCTAACCAAGTGTCAAATTAACCATACGAATTTAAAACATTAGAAACATACACATTGAAAATGCTTTGTCAGGCAGTTTTCTCATCAGATAATTACGTAACTGCCCACTAAAAAATCGCTTTGAATCAAAATGCGGAAACAAAAAAGCAGCCCGAAGGCTGCTCCTAATCGTTAACATCAAGCTTGTTAACTCGATACGCTTGCTTCAACGCTCGACGTCACTGGCGACTTTCTGAAACGATTAATCAAACGATGGATAAACCTCTTAATCGATCTGAAAATATTTTTAATATCTTCAAGCATTAAATACAAACAAGGCACCAACACTAAAGTCAGAACCGTTGCGTACAACACCGCAAAGCCCAAAGCGACAGCCATCGGTATGACAAAACGCGCCTGCAAACTCGTTTCAAACATTATCGGCAATACACCCGCAAACGTCGTTATTGAGGTGAGCGTGATAGCTCGAAAACGAGCACAACCCGCCTCAACAACCGCTTGTTTGATGTTCATACCCTTTTCTCTCACTTGGTTTACGTAATCTGTCATAACCAGAGAGTCGTTAATAACCACGCCAGCAGCGGCGATCAAACCAAATGTCGACATCATACTGATGTCTAAACCTAGCCAGAAATGGCCCCAAATCGCCCCCGTCAGACTAAACGGAATAACGGACATTACAATCAAAGGTTGGGTATAACTTTTTAACGGTACAGCTAACAAGATGTAGACGATGATCATGCCAGCAATAAAGAACAAAATCTGTTCATTACGCTGCGCAGCCTGCTCTTCAATATCACCGCCCAATTCTGTTTTCACAGTTGGGAAGGCTTGCTTCATGTCCGGTAAGATATTGTCGTCAATGACCTTAACGATTTCTTGAGGTTCAACCAATTCTTCGTCTATGGAACCATAGACATAAACGGTTTGATACCCGCCTTCACGTCGAATGCTACTCACGCCCGGCTGCTCATTGATCTTCACCACATCACCCAACATGACCTTCTTACCTGCTGGTGTGGTAATCACAGCGTAACGCAATGATGAGAATGCTTCACGCGTCAATTGCGGGTAACGCACCATAACTTTAATTTCTTCACCATCACGAATAATGCGCTGTGCTTCGCCACCATAAAAGCTGCCACCAACTTGCTCTGCGATCATGGTGAGATCCAGACCGAGATCGTACGCTACAGGCGCAAGAGACAGGAGTACTTCTTTGCTTCCAGAATCAATAGAAGATGAAATATCATATAACCCTTCTTCCTGCTGTAAACGCTCTATCAAGTAACGCCCAGCCTCGTTGAGCTCATTGATGTTAGAACCAAACAACAAGTAGCCAAACTCATCTCTGTCACCACCACCCGCACTCTGCTCGCGGATTTTGATGCTCTTCATACCGGGAATAACAGGCATAGCTTCACGCCAACGTCGAGCCAGTTCAAATGTATTGAACGGGCGTAACTCTTCATCAACCAGAGGTACTAATACACGACCTTCGGTGCGGCTTCTGTTGTACGACAGCACATCACGAATCATTCCTTGACCATGTTCTGCAATGGTCTCAGATTCGATCTTTTGCATGACACGTTCAATAGTCTTGAGTGCACTGATTGTCTGCTCACTTGAAACGGTATCATTCATTTCAATAGTGATCGCAGGATAGTCAGTCGGCACTTTAGGGTTGGGGATCACCCGAACATAATTCGCGTTGATCAAAGCCGCGCTGATCAGCAGTAAACCACAGAACACCGCAAACACTGTCCAGCGCCAATGGGTGCATGTTGTTACAAAGTTCCGATATGGACCATTTACAAAACCAAAAAAACGTTGGTTAAATCGGTCACGCCAACCACCTGGTTTAACTGGCTTAAAATGAGTATGCGCAAGGTGTGCAGGAAGGATCAGCTTCGATTCAATCAAACTGAAGATCAAACACAGAATCACGACCCCCGCGATACCATAAAAGAAGGCACTATCAATACCACTAGACAACAAGAATGGTGCGAATACAGCAATCGTTGTCAGAACACCAAATGTCGCTGGCGTAGCAACACGTTTGACACCGCGTACCACGTTATCGACACCGCCGCCCTTTTCTTCGATTTCACTGTACGCACTTTCTCCCATGACGATGGCGTCATCCACCACAATTCCGAGCACCATGATGAAAGCAAACAGCGAGACGATGTTCACTGTAATACCCAAAGCTGGCATCATCATTACAGCACCGAGGAAACAGACAGGTAGCCCAATCATTACCCACATAGCCAAGCGGAAACGTAGGAAAATGGTCAGCATAATCGCGACTAATGCAGCACCTTGCAGCAAGTTTTTCAACATCATGTCGAGACGCCCATTTAAATAATAAGTCGTATCAACTAAGACTTTGAGCTTAACATCCTGCGGCAATGTCTTGTTTTTTGCTTCAATATAATTACGAACGGACTGTGCAACAGGGATAATGTTCTGATCACGAGTTGCTTCAACAGACATGTAGATCGCATTTTGCCCTGAGTATTCAAAATAGCGCTCTTCTTCCGTAAAGCCATCTTTGATCGTGGCGATATCTTGCAGTAAAACCTTCGCACCATTTGCGCCAAGCTTTACAGGAATATTTCTAAACTCATCACCACGGTAGTATTGGTTTTCAATCCTTACTGCAATCATCCCTGAGTTTGTTTTTACTTCGCCCGCAGAAAAGTTGGCTGAGTAACGGCTGATCGCGCTGCTGATATCGCTCAACGTCAGGTCGTATTTACGAAGAACAAGTGGGTCTACTTCAATCGCTATTTCTTCTTCTGGCGCACTCAGATACACCAGCATGACGTTTTCTAACTGAAGTAATTCATCTTCGATTTGCTTAGCAAGCGGTTTAAGCTCCTCGAGCGGTCGGTCCCCAACTAACCCCATTTCGATTACATCTTGGCGCCATTCAACTTGGTAGACATTGATTGGTTCCATACCCGCTGGTAAGTTAGACAAGGTATCAATACGTTGGTTTACATCATCTAAGACACGCTTGATATCGGCATTAACGTCTACCTCGATGGAAACATACGCGCTACCTCTAGAGGCCGTTGAGACTGCTTTTTTAATCCCGGTGACGTCTTTAATCGATTCCTCGACCTTAACGAGAATACTCTCTTCTATCTCTTGAGGAGAAGCGCCAGGATAAGTCGCACGAACATCAATGTAGTTCACCTCAATATTCGGAAACATCTGCCTTTGAATAAAGAGAAAACTCACCACACCCATGATAATGATGAACACCATCAAAAGGTTGGCAGCGACGGGGTTATTCGCAAAATAGGCAATTAAGCCCTTTTGTTTAGTATCTTCCATGACAAACTCCTACTTACTGTACGACGGTTTCGGAGTCGTCACTCTTTTTTGCGATTTGTACCGCCATGCCTTTTTGAGGGTACTCTGGTAAGGTCAGTACCAACTTATCACTTTGCTCTAAGCCTTCGCCCACCAGCAAAAACTCACCTTCTGCTCTCAAAACCGTGACAGTTCTGGGTTGAAGTTGATTATCGCCATTCACCACCCACACGGTACGGTTTTTAACTAATTCCTGTGGCAAGCGGTAGATGTGCTTAAGTTCCTTACCAGTGAAGCTCACTTCAACGTAGGAGCCGAATTTAATTGGAGGCTGCTGGTTATCGACACCGTATGGGTCCGCGATTTGAATGACCATGTTAATCATTCGGGTAGCGCTATCAATCATGCCTAGATCACGAACTACTCGACCTTCTCTAGTGGTAGAAAACACACCTTGCTGCGTCACTGTCGCAGTGAGTTCACCAATGGATTCGGGTAAAAATGCACTATCAAAACCGGCAATGGGTACGTGCACCTCTGCCACTTCGATGTTGTTTAATGTGGCAACTCGAGAACCAGATGTAACAAATTGACCAACACCAATATCACGCTCAACAACCAGCGCATCGTAAGGTGCAACGACTTTGCAATTTTCTAACTCTCTTTTTGCTCGTTTGAGTGCCGCTTGAGCCGACTTTACTTGCGCTTGTGCGCTCAAAACGTGAGGCTTGCGTAAATACAGATCCGTCACTTGCTTATCGCTCAGTCTCTTTGCCTGACGTTTTGCCACTTCGGCTTTCGCTTGTTCCTCAATCAAGTTTGCGCGTGCACTAGCTAAATCGGCTTCAGCTTGTAAAACCGACGCTTCATAGTTGTCGCTTTCAATTGTGAAAAGAACCTCTCCTCGTTTCACGATGCCACCCGTTACAAAATTCGGGTGCCAACTTATCACTTCACCACTGACTTGCGCGGAAAGGTGTGTTTTTTCAAAAGGGACTAATTCACCGTGACTGGTAATCACCACTTTGTGATCAGTAGGAAAAAGAGAAGAAGCCTGAACAGTAGGTTCTGTAATTGCATCTTTGGTTGACTCTTTTTCCGGCGCAGTTGCGGCAATTGCAGCATATCCTGCATAAGAGCCTCCAACGACGACGAAGGGTAAAAGCCAACGTAATATGGGTTTTGCTAACATCGAAAATCCTTTTTTATTGTTGTTTTCAACACCACACTTTTATTCAGTCCATTGCTCCCGGTAAGCATGGTGATGAGAGAATTGAATTTGAATAAACATCAAAGCGGCGCTTGCCTAGTCTTTTAAGCAGCGAACTAGATAGTTATTGCCAATTCAAAGTTAATAAAATTAACAAAAAATTAACCAACTGCGCAAGTTGCTCTGACTTAACTTTTGTTCTAAACAGCAAATGACATGCCAAGCATTTATTTATTAAAAATCATATGGTTATATAAAAATCATTATTTTATCCAGTGTGCTATTGGTCATAATCACCAGATATTAGTGATTATGACCAATACGGCCATAATGATAATTAAAATAAATGATTATCTGCGCTCTAAAAGTTGAACTTAGTGCAGGCTCTATGGCAATTCATTGATTAATCGCTCGTTATCAAACGGTTCTGGGTGCATGTGGCGTCAGCTTAAGTCTATAATTTGGAGTAGGTAACACTCTGTAAGACAAGGAAATGTGCTTTGTTACAAACACTCGCCAAGTTGCTCTTCCCCTCGCTGCTCACTATTTTATCGGCATGCTCATCCGTATCGTTGAATGACGCCAGTGAAAAGTCCACCAGCTTTCAGCTCGGTTATCAAAAGGATTCTGTTCTTGCGCAGTACTTTGAAGCTTACGGGAGAGACCCTAAGTCCATAACTGGCTTTGCACCGTTAAATCAGGGACACGATGCCCTTCTTGCTCGAACCTCTTTGATCGAGTCCGCCCAGAAAAGCCTTGATCTTCAATACTATATTTACCGTGGTGACGAAACGAGTCAGCTAATAACGTGGCGCTTGTATGAAGCGGCAAAGCGTGGTGTTCGAGTAAGGCTGTTGCTTGACGATATGCAAAAGCGAAACGACGATGTGATGGCTGCCCTCAATGCACATCCTAATATAGAAATCCGCTTATTTAACCCGCATCAGTATCGCGACTCCCGTTGGTTCGCTCTTGCTAGCGATTTTGAACGTCTTAATCGTCGTATGCACAATAAGTCTCTGATTGCAGACAGTGTTTCCGCCATTGTCGGAGGTAGAAATATCGGCAATGAATACTTCTCTTTTGAATCGCAAGTTGAGTTTGGTGATTTTGATCTTCTGCTCTATGGTGAGGCGGTACAACAAACTGCCGATCAGTTCGACCTCTACTGGAATAGCGCCTATGCGATACCAATGGAATGGATTACACCGAATTCACAGCAAATTACCGACCAAGCGATTCAAAAGCAGGTCAATAAACTCCGGTTAGAGGAAAAGTTTTCAACCGGCCGCTATGACTTCACACAACTGGATATGTACCAAGATCTAAAACAAGGCAAACTCAAGCTCTACTGGGGAGAAGCGAAAGTATGGTTTGATCTGCCCGATAAAGTCGCAACCCGAGAGAGCCAACTTATTGATAATTTGTCGGAACTGGTTAAAAGTGTTGAGGATTCATTTGTGCTCATTTCTCCTTATTTCGTTCCTACTAAAGTAGGTACTCAAGCATTAAGTAACGCGGCCAAGCGAGGCGTTGATATCACGATTGTGACCAATAGCCTCGCGTCTAACGATGTGTTTGCCGTGCATGGTTGGTACGCAAAATATCGAAAAGATCTACTCGAAGCTGGAATCAAGCTTTGGGAAGTAAAAGCGAGCGCAAAACTCAAAAGTAAGTGGAGCCTCACGGGGAGTAGCAGAGCAAGTTTACACGCTAAAGCAATGACGATTGATAACAAAACACTTTTCGTTGGTTCAATGAACTGGGACCCACGTTCGGCAGCTTTGAATACCGAAATGGCCGTTGTTATCGAACAGCCAGAATATGTGCAAATGTTTCTAGAACAACTGCCGAATCAACTGTCGAGTAACGCCTACGCCTTAACTCTGCGCGACGGGGACATTGTCTGGATCGACGTAAAAACAGGCGAAGAATACGACTCCGAACCAGAAGCAGGAGTATGGCGAAAAATGGGCGCTTGGTTCTCCGGAATATTACCGATTGAAGATCAGCTATAACAGTTGCCAATACTGCAAATCTCCCCAGTCAAGCAAAACAAAATGGACGCTAGTTTTGGGCAGGGGACACAACCAACATAAGGAAGTTCAATGCCAGCGCAATGGAATGAATACTATCAGAAGTTTTTAAGCCAACCTCACCGCCCAAACGTGGAAAATGCCCTGAACCTACTTAAGATAGAAGGCAAAGTCGCTCTTGATATTGGCTGCGGAATAGGTCGAGACAGTCACTTTCTCCTCGAACAGGGATTTAAGGTTCACGCATGTGATAGCAATGAAGATGCAGTAAAAACTTGTTTAACACGCTTTGAAGGTAATAAGCGATTTTCAGTTTCGCAGTGCTGTTTTACTGAGTTTAATTATCCTCAGTGCAGCTTGGTTATCGCAAATGCCAGTTTGTTCTTTTGCCCTGACAAAGGCTTCAAACAAGTCTGGACAAAAATAGACAGCGCATTACAACCGGGCGGTATCTTCTCCGGTGATTTCTTGGGAGTGAAAGACTCCTGGGTTACCTTCGAAATGCACCCAAACATTACCGCATTAACAAAAAAGGAAGTGGAAAGCTTATTCGAAGGTTACGACCTCATTTCATTGCATGAAAGAGATGAAGACGGGACCACTGTAGTCGGAAGCCAAAAACATTGGCACATGTTTAGTGTGACCGCTCGAAAGCGCTAAAAATGGTCTCTCAGTAAAGAAAGCAGCACTTCAAATCAGTGCTGCTATCAGAGATTAATTGACGGGATACACCACTTCAAAACGCTCTAAAACCAGCGTACGTTTCTCATGCCAATCGATGTTCAACTCATCGCATTCAGCTCTAAAAAATGCAGTATGAGCATCACGCCACCAGTTTAAGGTTCTATCACCTTCGCCTTCTGCGAAGGCAAACTCTGCGGTTACATCCTCATATTTGCATGTACTTACGTCAGTAATTCGTATCACGCAAACTGGGTCCCCATCCCAATTCGTCACTACTTGTAAATGACCGACTTGGGGCATGATTTCACCATGTTCTCGATACCAAAGCTCCAAACTGCACGATGCAGTTTTCTGTCCAATACGAACCAAATCTGCGCATACATTCGCGTTGTATTCGTCGGCACAATAATAGTCAGCACTGACTGATGGTACAGCTTCCCTTTGTTCTGGTGATAATAATTCTAGGAATTGTTCTAAGTAATCCTTAGCTCGCGCGTCCATGCTCACTCCATTAATCATAAATTCGCAAGGAGGATAAAAGATATCACAACAAATAACCATCAGGAACAAACTGAAAAACAACAAGAATATGACTTCTACGAAGACGACTGTTATTTCTTTTGTAATAACTTTGCTAAACGTTTGTGCTATTTGCTATTGTTGCATGGTCTATCTGTACTCTTCTCGTGAAAGGACGTTATATGCGCTTATTTATTGGTATTTTTTTCTCGCTGATACTTGCCTTGCCAACAATGGCATCGGAGGAAAAGTATTCAGAATCGGATCTGTTAGATAGACCATTAATGGAACGCTATATTTTAGATGAACTAAAAGCGCTGCGTCAGGACTATCAAAGCCTAGAAAAGCGAATGATCACAGAGATCACCGATCGCGAGCTAACGGTCGCAGATAAATCGTTGAACTATGCCAACGTGACCGTTACATACTTCTTCTACATCATTGCTGGTGTCGCATCGCTGATTGCCTTTGTCGGATGGCAATCTCTGCGCGAGTTTAAACACAACACCAAAGAGATGGCTGATAAACGATTGGAGAAGATCGCCCAAGAATACGAGAAAAAGTTTGTCGCCCTTGAGCGAGATTTAAAACGCAAAACTCGCATTATCAGCGAAAACAACAAAGAGATTGAGAAAATCAACGAGATCCATAACTTATGGCTACGTGCACAAAGCTCTCAAACTCCAGAACAACGTATTGAGATCTATGATGAAATCTTATTAATTCGTCCAGGTGATTTAGAAGCGTTGACTTACAAAGCCGACGCAGCGATGGAAATCAACGAATACCATTGGGCACTTAGCATTTGTAACCGCGTACTTGAAGTCGATTACACCAACGGCCCTGCACTGTATCAACGCGCGTGTGCATACTCTCGCCTTGGTATCGAAGAGCAAGCTATTGAAGACTTGGAACGCGCAATTGAATACAGCCCATCCATTCGTGATTTACTTGCCGAAGAACGAGACCTCGAATTGCTGCACGGTAATGAGCGTTTTGAAAAGCTCTTACATCTAGCAAGCGAATAATGGAATAAACAGCATGAGCAGCCACTTTAATCTAGAAGACGCTAGCCAAGTATTGGTTGGCGCTTTTGCCCTAGCAGTCCCGATCTCATTTTCGGAGGAAGCGTGGCGATTGGGTGAGAGCCTACCAATGGCAAACTTGCTCATGCTGTTAAGTCTTTCTGTCATTTTCCTCAGTTTTTTCGCGTATCAAAGCGTGTTTCAAAGCCACATCAAGAATCGCGTATCCATCTTTATTTTTCGTGTGGTTATCGCGTACCTCATTGCGGCAGTTGTGGTAGCGTTAGTTCTTTTCTGTCTTGATAAGCTGCCACTCATGAATGAGCCTTTGGTTGCGATAAAGCGCGTTATCGTCATCACAATGCCTGCTTCGATGGGCGCGATCGTAGTCGACAGTTTCGACAAAGAATAGAGATAATCGCTACTCTTCTTCTAACGTTAAGTTCGACCCCGAGTGGTCTTTCCCTAATACATCTTCTGGGTTTCGCAGTGCGCAGGTTTCTAACGACAAGCACCCGCAGCCAATGCATCCGCCTAAATCGTTTTGCAACGCTTTAAGTTTTTGAATCTTTTGTTCTAACTGTTCATGCCAATGGCTTGCCATTTCTTCCCATTGCGCTTTGTTAGGGGCTTGGTGTTTCGGCAGTTCATCTAACGCATGTTTAATTTCTTCTAACGACAACCCAACTTGCTGCGCTGCTTTGATCACCGCAACACGGCGCAACACACTGCGATGGTAGCGACGCTGATTACCTTGATTTCTCCAACTCGAAATCAGTCCTTTTTGCTCGTAAAAATGTAGGGCAGATACTTTCACTCCAGAACGTTTTGCCACTTCTCCTACGCTGATTTCCATCCTTGACTCCCTGTATATCAATTTTGTTAAAAAAACGCTTTACCTCAAGTTTACTTGAGGTTTTAAAGTTGCACCATCTTAATTAACGCTAAACCCCGGCGAGCTCAAGATAATGTGTTCAGCGCGAACGACTTGGTTGTTAAACACAAGACAGTTGGACATCAACCTTTTGAAATACATCGGGAGTTAGAGGCAAACATAATGAAAAATAAAACTCAGCCGTACTTAGCTGGCCGCTTCTTCGACAGTATCTCCTCTGGCTTATTCATGATGGCGCTGCCATGGGTCATGCTTTCCGAACCTAACATGGGTACATTCGTCGCTTTAGTTTCTCTGAGCTGCACCGCGATTTCTTTTCTAGCAACGCCTTTCTTTTCCACTTTAATTGACCGACATTCACGCAAAGTACTACTCGTGCTCAATCAATGGATTCAATCGGGTATGGCTTTGGTGGTGTTCATTGCTTATTGGTTAGGGTTTGAGTCACACTGGTTACTGGCTTTTGCACAATTGGTGTATTGGGTTTCGAGTAATTTTGCATGGACGACCAACAACGCCTTCACCCAAGAAAATTATCAGCACCATGAGTATGCGAAAATTTCGGGTCAGCAAGAAATTGTAATGCAATCCACAACCCTCGGAGCTGGCGCGTTGGGTATTGTTTTGCTTGAAATGTGGGGTATGAAAGAGTTTGCTTTGTTTGCGGCCAGCGCCTCTGCGTTAGCAGCGATGTTCTATATTCTGACGCCTTATACCCAACAATTAAGGGCATCAAAATCCGTTGCTTTCATCGCGCAACTCAAAGAGAGCAAACAAATATTCCGTCTCGAACCTCGATTTTATGGCTTTATTCTGCTCTCTTGCCTCTCTTATCCTGCATTGACGTATTTGAGCAAACTGGTGCCGATTTGGTTTTCTGAACAAGGCATCTCTGGCGATTGGTTTGCAGGGTTCAACATCAGTTTTGGCCTCGGCTCGTTGCTAACCGGCTTTATTGTCACCAAAGTGCTAAGCCGTGCCTCCCATAGCCACATTATGTTCGCTTCGATGGTTATGGTCTCTTTTGCGCTTATCGGTATGAGTTTTGCGATGAGCCCGCTGACCATCTTATTGTTTACGGCGCTGTTTGGCGTATTTAACGCGCTAAATCGCATTGCGAGAGTCAACTGGATGCATCATACCGTAGCGGTTCATCAACGAGGTCGCGTCGATGGCGGCATCAGCATGTTTGCCACCACCATTCAATCTCTCAGTTACGTGTTAATCGCGATGTTAAGTCATTACGAGCTAACACAATACGGTTTTGCAATAGCAGCTGTTGTCATGGTGTTAGCAGTGGTTTTGATGGGATTACTCAGCCGAGACGTCGAGCCGTTTAACGACCTGCCCCTTCATGCAGCAGCAAAGTGAAGCATAGAAGTTGAGAAGTTGAGAAGTTGAGAAGTTGAGAAGTTGAGAAATTGAAAAAGCGAGATAAGAAGGCAACCAACATCGTCTTCCTATTTTTTACGCCAGCACTTTTGCCTCTATCGCTTATCAGCAAGGTTGGGTATTCTGAGGTGACCAACATGAGCAGGGGGAAATCGCAGTGAACTTAAGGCAATTAGAAGTCTTTTACGCCATTATGCAAGCAGGAACGGTGTCAGGCGCGGCTCGCTTACTGCACGTTTCCCAACCTAATGTCACTCGAGTTCTCGCCCATACAGAACAACAACTGAGCTTCGCTTTATTTGAGCGTGTAAAAGGTCGCCTCGTTCCCACTCAAGAAGCCAAAGCCTTATTGCCAGAGGCTGAAAAAGTCTATCAACAACTCGGACAATTTCGCTCTCTGACCAACAAAGTCAAACAGGGAACTCAACATTTACGAGTCGGTGCCCCGCCTGTTTTGGCCGCGCACTTGTTAGCGCCGACTGTCGCGTTGTTGTCGAAAGAGCACGGCATCTCCTTTGAGCTATTAACGGCCAATCGCGATGAGCTGTGCTCAGGATTACTGAAACATGAACTGGATGTCGCCATTGCGTTCGGTGAAGAAACACCACCAGCGATCATGGGGCACGTGTTATTGAAAGAAAACTTAGCACTGATCGCTCCTAAAAGCGCAGCGATACCCGCAGAAAAAACCGTCATTTTAGAAGAACTCATCAGTCACGATTTACCCATTATCGGTTTAGATAGCCGAGACCCTCTGGGCTTGCTGTTACATCAAACCTTGTCAGCGCGTGACGAGCATTATCAACATGCCATTACCGTCCGCAGCTACTCCGCGGCGGCTGAACTGGTGAAAAACGAAGCAGGATTCGCGATTGTAGACCCTTGGACTGCAAAACAATATCGCCAAGATAATGCCGTTTCCGTGCATGCTTTGGAGCCAAATATGTCCTTCTCTGTCTCTATTTTATTCGCAGAGCACACACCTCAATCCATTGCGACAAAGCAATTTATCACCGCTCTAAAACAACAGATGGTTTAAAGGTATAACCTGAAGTTATACCTGCCTAACAAATAAGCATTCGGTTTCCTAAATCAGTCTGGCTAAATTAATGAGCAATAACGATGACGAAGGGAACCATCATGCAAATTGCTCAACCTTACCTACTTTTTCTTGGCGATGTAACCGATCCACTTGCAGCAAAAACCGCGCGTGGCATTTACCAATGGCGACCTGAGATTTGCCTTGGCCAAATCCGCCTGACGCCAGAAACCGTATCGCTTGGTTTAACCGACATGACAATACAACAAGCGCAGCAGCAAGGAGCAAAAACGCTGGTGCTCGGCACGGCAAATCCAGGAGGCGTCATTCCCGAAGCTTGGCAAACAACCTTACTTGAAGCCGCAGAAATGGGATTTGAAATTGCATCGGGCATGCACCAACGTTTGGCGGAATTTGCTCCTCTTGCCGATCTAGAACAACGCGGATTAACCAAACTGTATGATGTTCGCCATTATGATGCCCCGCTCAAGGTCGGCAATGGCAAAGCTCGTGCAGGCAAGCGAGTACTTACTGTAGGGACAGATTGCTCCGTTGGCAAAATGTACTCTGCCCTTGCCATTGAGCATGCATTGAAGCGTAAAAACTGTCGTGCAGAGTTCAAAGCAACGGGTCAAACCGGAATTCTCATCGCAGGCAGTGGCATTTCGATTGATGCCGTAGTTGCCGATTTTATCTCCGGCGCAGTAGAAGCGATCAGCCCTGAGTTCACCGATCACGATTGGGACATCATCGAAGGGCAAGGTTCATTGTTTAACCCTTCGTTTGCTGGCGTAAGTTTGGGCTTACTTCACGGCGCACAAGCTGACGCTCTGATACTGTGCCATGAGATTGGTCGCCCGCACATCCGCAACTTACCACATGCGAGCTTGCCAACCATTGAACAAACGATAGAAGCGAATCTGGCCGCTGCTCGCCTAACAAATCCAAACGCTCAATTAGTGGGTATTTGCTTAAACACTTCGGCGCTCAGCGAAGAAGATGCTGCCCAGTTATGCCAGGATTGGAGCGACAAATACCAAGTGCCCGTCACCGACCCTGTACGTTTTGGCGTTGATGCGGTTGCAGATAGGCTCCTTACGATTTAAGAAACATTTACGGTTTAGAAAATAACTGCGGTTTAGGGAAAACTAGTGAGATGAAAATTCATGTAGAACCTGTCACGATTGCCATGGCGACACCATTTCGCATCTCTCGCGGCAGTCGGACAGAGTGCCACGTAGTCCGAGTGACAATTGAACATCGAGGCATGACCGCCCAAGGTGAATGCACGCCATACCCTCGTTATGGTGAATCGGTTGAATCGGTGATTAAGGCGATTTCTCACGCCGCACATGAACTGCAAAGTTTGTATGCCAAAGGCGAAGCTGATGTCATGGTTCTCAAAAGCCAGCTTCAATCGTTATTGCCCGCGGGGGCGGCAAGAAATGCATTGGATTGCGCCCTTTGGCATCTTCACGCGCTTTTGAGCCACAAGCAGCAGGTTAACGACCTCTTTACGTTACCAGAGGCGATTGTGACGGCGATGACGGTTTCTATCGACACGCCGCAAGCGATGGCCAAACAGGCGCAAGCTTACGTTAGTCAAGGCGCAAAACTGCTAAAGGTAAAACTGGATGGTGAACACGTACTTGATCGCGTTGCAGCAGTACGCGATGCTGCGCCGCACGCGCAAATTGTTTTAGATGCGAATGAAGCATGGCAAGGCCTCGACCTCGCGACGGTATTTGCTCAACTCGAACCGCTAGACATCACCATGATCGAACAACCGTTGCCACAAGACTGCGATGACGTACTCGCCAGCATTCCGCACCCCATTCCACTTTGCGCCGATGAAAGTTGTCACACCAGAGAGCAATTGCATCAGTTGGTTGGCAAATATGAAATGGTGAATATTAAGCTAGATAAAACTGGCGGGCTCACTGAAGCACTATTATTAGCCGACGACGCCCAAAAACTCGGTTTTAGCCTCATGTCCGGTTGTATGTTGGGGACGTCGCTGGCGATGCGAGCCGCGTTACCTATTGCAGCTCAGGCAAGCGTTGTCGATCTTGATGGCCCGGTGCTGCTCGGACAAGATGTAACGCCAAGCTTGGTTTATTGCGACGGCGAAATCGTTCTTTCCAAATAGCCTAAACAATCCAGAGGTTTTGCTCCAAAAGTCAGAACCTCTGAGTTTATGATCTCGATTAAAAGACAATCAGCCCCATCATGAAATAAGTCACATAAATTATATGGTTATTGAGGCATGCTAAGATTCCAGTAGTCCAAGAAGGTGGTCTTATGCATCGAGTCATCCGGAAAATGACGTGGAAAACGAATAGGCGGTAATCCCGCCCTACTCCAATGCAGTGCGTGGGTTTCTATAACAACCCACTTCCTAGCAATTCGTAGGTTTTTCACGCCATCTTGCAAGGAGGCTCTATGCCTATCAACAAAATACGCAATATCGCTTTTGTCGGCCAAACCGGGACCGGTAAAACCACGCTGATAGAAAAACTGCTCTTCACCTGCGATGCCACGCACCATTTAGGCAGCGTAGAAAAAGGCGATACCGTTACCGACTTCGACCCTCAATCCATCCAATATCAACACAGTATTGAAGCAACGCCAGTCGCACTGCGCTGGAATAAACACCGGCTCAATATCATCGACACTCCGGGACAAAACGAGTTACTTGGCCGTACTATCAGCGTTTTTCCTGCCGTTGAAACATCTGCCCTTGTCATCGACCCTCAAACCCCACTTAACCAAACTTCCGATCGCTTATTCACCTTTGCTAAAGAGCAGCAAAAATGTCAGATGATCATTATCAATAAGCTCGATAACCACGGTAATCAGTTAGAAAGATTGATGGAGAACATCGTTGAGCATTTTGGTGACCACTGCTTGCCGATCAACTTACCTTCGGCTGACGGGGAATCTGTAGTTGACTGCTATTTCGAACCAGAATTGGGACGAGAAACCTTACTTGCAACGGTAGATGAAGCTCATGAGACCTTAATTGACCAAGTCATCGAAGTCGATGAAGAACTGATGGAGCTGTATCTGGAACAAGGCTCCGAACTCACCGCAGAGCAACTGCATGATCCGTTTGAAGAAGCACTGAGAACTGGACATGTGATTCCGGTCTGTTTTGTCTCAGCACAAACCGGCGCGGGCGTCGAGTTGCTGCTGCGCACCTTGGCGGAGATCATGCCCATGCCAAACGAGGGTAACCCTCCTCTACTGGAAAAGAACGGCAAAAAAATCAAAGTAAATTGCGAAACCTTAGAGCACACCGTCGCACACGTGTACAAAGTCAGCGTCGACCCATATATGGGAAAACTTGCCTACTTACGTGTGTATCAGGGTGAAATCAATGCGGGCAGCCAGCTTTATATTGGCGAAAGCAACAAGGCATTTAAAGTTGGGCACTTATATCAACTGCAGGGCAAAGATAGAACCGAGATCCCTCGCGCGCTTGCAGGCGACTTCTGCGTTTTAGCCAAAGTGGATGATCTCGAATTCGATTCAATCGTTCATGACTCTCACGAAGAAGATGGAGTTCAACTCAAAACGTTGGACCTTCCTGACTCCATGTATTCTTTGTGCTTGAAGCCTCTTAAGCGTGGAGATGAGCAAAAATTAGGAGATGTGCTGAATAAAATTGCCAGTGAAGATCCTTCGCTGCGCATCGAACATCGCGCTCGCACCAACGAAACCATCATCAGCGGCCAAGGGGAGTTTCACCTCAAAGTCGCATTAGAAAAGATGGCGAACGTGTACAAACTGGACGTCGAAACCTGCCAACCAAGCGTCGAATACTTTGAAACCATCACCAAACCTGCCGAAGGGCATTATCGACACAAAAAACAAAGTGGCGGTGCAGGCCAGTTTGGTGAAGTGCAATTGAAGGTTCGTCCACTCGAACGTGGTGCCGGATTTAAGTTCATCAACAAAGTGGTGGGTGGCGCCATTCCAACCGCGCTCATTCCTGCTGTAGAAAAAGGTATTTTGCAAGCGTTAGAGGAAGGCGCGATTTCTGGCAACCCAATTAAGGATGTGGAAGTCACCGTTTATGACGGTAAATATCACTCCGTCGATTCGAAAGAAATTGCGTTTGTCATCGCAGGTAAGAAAGCCTTTTTAGATGCGATTAACAACGCAGATCCTATTGTGCTAGAACCCATTGTCCAGATGGAACTGCACATCCCAACCGCGAACGTTGGCGATGTTTCTGGAGATTTATCTGGAAACCGAGGCTTAATCGAAGGCACCGAGCCAATCGACAGCAGCTTCACCTTACTCAGAGCCAAGTCACCTGTAAACGAGCTGCAAGATTACGCTCGTCGATTACGCTCTATCACGGGTGGTGAAGGCAGCTTTAGTATGACCTTAAGCCATTACGAGCCTGCGCCACCAGCAGTGCAAAAACAGGTCTGCCAAGGCAGTACACAACAAGGTTAATTCCCTAAGATTCAAATCAATCACATAAACAAAAAAGCGCCCTCATTTTGAGGGCGCTTTTAGGTAAAAGAAAAATTATTTATCGAGAGACAAACCTATCTGACTGATTTTGCTTTCAAACTCTTCGATGCTGTTCGCTTTGTAAGTCGGAGCACCGTTAAAGTAGCGCGGTTTCTCTGGCAGCATCGCATTTTTCAGCTCTTGTTCTTGATCGATATTGTCATGGTAAACCGTTACACGATTTGGAATATCCTGCTTCATTACAGCCATTTTGGTTCTCCTTTATTAAGACGAATAGTAAGCGTAGAACGAATTTATCGGAGTACAGGCGTAACTGTGTAAAATTTAGACACCAACGACAAAATCATATTTAAACAGTTGCATTTAATATTTTTGAGGCACTTTGTCGTGGCTATTGGCAAACGTGAGTGCAGCGATTAAGGTGAGCTCTCTCTACATGAAGACAGGAAGTCCGGTGTCGCAGCAAGAACTCAACCAAATGGGCAGTGCCAAAGTTTTTCTCATCGAAAAAGATGGCGTCCAAGTAATAGAAAAACGTAACCCTACTCAAATAGAAGTCGCGTTTTATCAACGCTATGCCGAACAGTTTAACGCGCTTGGAATACACGTACCGCGCTTGATTCAATTCGACGACCAGAAAAACGTTCTGCACATTGAATACGTTCCCCACGCAGTCGAGCAAGCATTCTTACTTGAAGATGATCGAGTCATTGAACAACTCGTCAAACTGCACCAACTTCCACCAACATCAGATGGTGTTTATCACCGCCACCAGTGGACACCACAAGCGACTCAACAAGCACTCACTACACTTAAGCTGGGCTCAGAGACAGAACAGTTCTTCCACCAGCTACAACAACGATCGGCGCACCTTTTTGATAGGCGGAACTTGATCTCCGGAGACACCAATGCAGGAAACTGGGGACAGCGCGAAAATGGCGAGCTGGTGCTGTTCGACTGGGAGCGCTTTTCTACAGGGCATGTCGCGATAGATTTAGCGCCGCTCATCGAGGGCATGGGCACATTTGATGATTACTTGAACGTAGCAGACAAATATATAAAGTGCGCAGAGAGAGGTGAAACAACAGAATTGGCGCGCGATATCGGACTAGCAAAAGCGTGGATCGTTGTCGAGGTAGTCAACATACTGGTCTCCAGAGAGAATCCGCAGACCAGCAAATATTTGGACTGGTTTCGGCAAACCTTGCCGCAATGGGCCAAAAGCCTTAGTGCTCAGGTGATGAGTTAGGCTCTGAGATTTGATATAAACGCCTTTCAGGTTCTGCGCATGAGGTTTCGCAGTTGCATACTTTATCAACACCGACGTTGTTTAAACCGCCGCAACTTCCTTGAATACGCTTGTTATGAAAAATGACGCCAAGTGACATCAACAAAATGATTGCGAGAAAACCAAGAAAGGTAAATAACCAAACCATATTAACCTGCCTTATTAGCCATCGACTCTAGCTTAAGTATAGCAGGGCTAGATGTTGCTTTGAGTAGCGCTTTAGGTCTTGCCAACAAGGAGGTTTTTGATTTTTGGCCACCACAACCACAGGAGCCGCAGCCGCCTTTTTGTTTGTGAACACTTTTCTTATGATTGTTTGATGGGCGTCCTTGAGAGGGCTCAATCAAAGGCTCTCTTGGAACCGCAAGCACATCTTCCAATGAACTACGAGTAGACAGCCTAAATACTGGCGTGCCACTGCTAAGTAGCTTTGCCAATACACGTTCACCAATATTTCGCACAAGAACAGCATCCACATTGTACCCTTGTAGAGACTGAATCAACTGAGACTTCGCATTACAACCCGCTTGTGGCATAGAAGCAATGTTCGCTAAGTTTTTTAGCATACCGTCAGTATCAGAATAAATAGCGATGTATGGTGCTTTTACAAAGTGGTTTGCCACCCGCTCACCATCATTAGGAATAGCATAAATCATAAGTTTGACTCCTCATTCGGAAAAACTAATGCATGACCTTCAACTAAACTTTTTGCGACTTTCAATCTTGCACTTTTTACTGTGTTACCAAAAGTTTGTCTAGAAACGCCCATCTGCTCCGCAGCTTGCTGCTGGCTAAGCCCCTCTAAGTCGGCTAAACGTAGCGCTTCTAACTCTTCTGGTAATATGGCGACTTGCTCCAACTGATTAAATGGAATGCCATTGGGCTTAAAGCAGTGGTGAGCCGCACGTCCGCATATTCGTCTTTCTATCTTTGGTCTTGCCATCATTGTCCCTCAAAAACACAGAGTCAAATTACGCCTTAAACTGGCATATGCCAATAACATTTTTAGCATATGCCAATAAACTAAGTTTGCAAAAATCAACACGACAAATACGTAATACATCAGCATTAATTAGACATCTAATAATTTAGAAATTTCGATGACAAACGAGCAAAAAGATCAATTCTAATTAACCGGATAATAAAAACGTTAGTTTGCGCAGATTTTTCATACAAATACACGCTAATGTGTTCATTTTATTGAAGAAGAAAAACTATAATCCAAGCAAATCATTAGTTTGAACACTAATGATTGTTTTATTTTAAAGGATGTATACCTAAGGAACGAAAAAGAGAAGTTTGACGATATTCGCCTGAGCTTAAAGAGTAATACGTTCGATAAAGAACCTGTCGAACGACCATTACTTGGCCTAGGTGCCCTACTCTTCTTGCCAAATTAAGTTTCTTGAAAGCGCTTAGGTATATCAGAAAAAGGAAGTACACATGTCTGACTCAAATTGGCTCAGCGAATTCCCGGAAATGGATGCCTCTGATCTCAGGGCGATTCGCAAAACACTCGACGGCGCCTATAGAGATTTCTCTCGCGAGTATGGTGAACTCATTGAGTCTCTGTTTGATCCGCTCCTTGCGTTTCTTGTCTGGTTTGAAAAACTTCTGATTTCTACACCTTGGTTCATTATTTTAGGTGTCTGCACCACTCTCGTTTATGCCGCTAGCCGCTCTTGGAAACTGGCCGCTGCATGTTTTGGTTCGCTGATTCTGATTGGCTATTTTGGAATGTGGGAAGATACTATGCGCACGCTCAGTATCATCACTGTGTGTACCATGCTTGCCATCGCACTTGGTATCCCTATCGGCATCGCTATGGCGCGCTCTAATCGCATTCAGTCGGTGGTAACACCATTACTCGACGTCATGCAAACCATGCCAGCATTTGTGTATCTCATTCCAGTTGTGATGTTATTGGGCATCGGGAAAATTCCTGGCCTTATCGCAGTAGTGATCTACGCGATTCCACCGGTTATTCGTTTAACCAATTTGGGCATTCGTCTAGTTGATAAAGAAGTATTGGAAGCCGCAACCGCATTTGGTGCCAGCACTCGGCAACGGCTTTTTGGGGTTCAGCTTCCGCTTGCAATGCCAACCATCATGGCGGGAATTAACCAAACGATCATGATGGCACTGTCAATGGTGGTCATCGCATCAATGATTGGGGTAAAAGGTTTAGGTCAGCCTGTTCTAAAGTCTATTACCAATCAATATTTCACTCTTGGTCTTCTCAATGGTTTAGCAATTGTCGCCCTAGCAATCCTTTTTGATCGTGCTTCACAAGCGTATGCGAAACGCACTCAAGCTCATTTAGGAGACTCAAAACATGACTAGTCCACTTATCGAAATCAGCGGTCTGTATAAAATCTTCGGCCCCAAGCCCAATAGCGTGATTGAGCGCGTTAAGTTGGGACATAGTAAAGAGCAGGTTTTAGCGGAAACGGGCCATACGGTCGGACTAAAAGGCATCAACCTGCAAATTCAAAAGGGTGAAATTTTTGTCATTATGGGGTTATCCGGTTCTGGAAAATCCACCATGATTCGCCACTTCAACCGATTAATCGATCCAACCATGGGGCAGATCTTGGTAGAAGGGGTGGATGTCATGCAACTTTCTAACAAAGAACTTGAACAGTTTCGCCGTCACAAGATGTCTATGGTGTTCCAACGCTTTGGCTTGCTGCCTCATCGCACTGTTATCGACAACATCGCATATGGTTTGGAAGTTCAGGGAATGAATAAAGAGGCGCGCTTAGAAAAAGCAAATGAATGGTTAGAAACCGTTGGACTGACGGGTTATGAGCACCGGTATCCTGCTCAACTATCGGGTGGACAGCAACAGCGAGTGGGCCTTGCACGGGCACTGGCTACCGACGCCGAAATACTGTTGATGGACGAGGCTTTCTCAGCATTGGACCCTCTGATTCGGAGCGAAATGCAAGATCAGTTGGTAGAGCTGCAACAGAAGCTGCACAAAACCATTATTTTCATTACTCATGATTTAGATGAAGCGCTTCGACTTGGCGATCGCATCGCGATTCTTAAAGACGGTGAACTTGTCCAACAAGGTTCACCAGACGAAATTTTACTGCATCCTGCCGATGAGTACGTTGAAGCCTTTGTAAAAGACGTCAATAGAGCGCGAGCACTGACGGTCGAAACGCTGATGCAGCCACCTTCGTACTGTGTTCGCGCTGAAACCATTGAAGATGCACTGAGTGAAATGAAACGTGTTAAACGTGATTATGCCTACCATCAGACCAATGCAGGCTATCAAGGCGTGATAACACAGCAAGGATTGCTAAACGCAGCGAAGTTAACTCATATATCAGGTTGGCGTGATGATATCTATGAAGAGGTGCCTATCATCTCTCCACATTTAGCCATTGAGCAAGTGCTAACTGAAGTCATGTCATGTGAACATTCACTGCCCGTCATCGATGAGCACGGCCATTTGAAAGGCGAATTAAATCGTCAGGTTATTGCGGAGCTATTTTCTGATCAACGAAGCACAAAACGGGGCACTTCACGCTCAAGCTTCAATAACGTTTCTTAGATGATGTTGATAATACAGCTCACAACAATGTGGGCTGTTATCAATTAACTCGCTCCCAATCCCCTTTTAGATATTTGTCTGTGGGCTCAAGCTTGATACCCAAATCAACATTTACATTGTTCTGATTTTCCTGACAATTTCATGCTCATATCCGGTTTTATTGACATAGTTAGATCATTCTATTGCTTTTTGATGACGCAAATCCCCGATAAATGTCTACTATTACTCTCATACAAAATCTTGATTTAAAGAGGGATAAAATGAAAAAGACAATGTTGGCACTAACAGGCGCGGTAATCATTCTTGCAGGCTGTCAAGATGAGAAACCTGCCGAAACAAGCGCAGTTGAAGTACCTCAGGCAACGGAAACTGAAGTCACCACCAGTGCAGACGTTACGACTGAGACAATTGACACGTTACCAGTAGAAGAAGAACAGGTAATTACTGAAGAGACGTTTGTAGACTCTGAACACAACGCACTAAGTGCTCTGGACTGGAACGGCACCTACAAAGGAACACTACCTTGCGCGGATTGTGCTGGTATAGATATGACCATCACACTAAATCAAGATGGCACTTACGTACTTGAAGAAAGCTACCAAGACAAAGAAGACGGTCAATCAAAATCTGAAGGTCAATTCACTTGGGACGCTAATGGCAGCATCGTAACGTTGACAAATGAAGATGCACCAAACCAATACTTTGTTGGTGAAAACGTACTTATGAAGCTAGACATGAATGGCGAAAAAGTAACGGGTGACCTAGCACCACTATACAACTTAACGAAACAGTAAGAAGTTAGTATCAATACCTGATAAATACCCCAAATCCGAGCCACCCCAGCTCGGATTTTTCGTTATTTTAACGAAAGCTATCCCAGCAACCTTTCTATTCTGAAGCAACATTCTGCTTCTTACCCTGATTGTTCATTACATTTCCATACGCTTTGCCGATAGATGCTTACAACGTCATTTTGTACAGTGTTCAAAACAAAACAGAACAACTCGGAAAAATGATGAAAAAAACATTAATTGCACTACTTACTCTGACAGCTGCTGGCTCAGCTTTCGCTGGCGATACTTACATTCGTAACGGTAACATCTACAACAACGAAGGCGGTTGGAACGTAGAAGCTGGTGTGGCTCAAGGCAGCGATCTTTTCAAAGATCAAAAGCATAATACAGCACCAATTCTCAACGGTGGTTACCATGGTGACGACTTTAATGCCGACCTAAGTGGCATTAACTACCGCTTCTTCGGCAACACCAATGAGTTAATCAACATGAGTGCCTACCTTGTAGGTAGCGGTGTAATGCGCGACGGTGATACAGCGAAAAGCCTGAAAGGCACAGATAAACGCCGCTTCGCCGTCGATCTAGGTTTAAACGCAGACTTTACACTGGATCAAAACAACGTCATTTCTACGTACCTTCAGCACGATATCAGTGGCGCTTACAAAGGTTACTTAGCGGGCGCGACTTACTTCCACATCATGAAATTCGGTAGTGTTGATTTTGTTCCTTTTGCTAACCTAACTTATCAAAGTGAAGACTACGTAGATTACTACTTTGGTGTAAAACAACGCGAAGCAAACGCAAACCGCAAAGCATACAAAGGTGATTCAACGGTAAGCTATGGTGTGGGCTACAAACTTGTTATGCCAATCAACGACAACTGGCAAGTAAGCCAAATGACACAATACACGCGCCTAGGCAGCGGTATCAGCGACTCATCTATCGTTGATAGTGCAAACCAATGGGTTGTTGGCGCAAGTGTGTCGTACAACTTCTAATCCGATACGCCCTTATAAAGCCATCATTTCGATGGCTTTATGCGTTGGACATTTGCATAATCTTGAACACAGACTCTAGTGTGAATGAGCAATCCATAACCTATGTAAATCGCTATAGCCTGTATTCTTCACCTGCACACCTCGCACTTGCTGTGTTTTTGTCACTTCTTCGTAGCCAACAAACAAAGGCAAATATAGGTACTGATCGCGCAACGCTTTCTCTAGGTTTAATAAAGACTGAAGCGAGTCATCATCTGCCATCGCCCTGCGAACCTTTTCTCTGTGGCTTAACATCTGGCTTTGATCAAAACTAAAACGCAGCCCAGTTGCTATCGACAGCCATTCGAAGATGCCATATTCAAATGGTGCTTCCATGACTTCCTCAATGAAGAGCAAATCTGCTTGGTGAGACACTACCTCAGGAAAACTAATGTCATCAATAACGACGATCTCCAACTCCAATCCCGTTGCACGTATCACACTGTGCAACCATTCGGAATGGCGAATTAGACTCGGTATCGTCCAGACAGGTTCAGCTAATACCACTTTACCTTTCAGTTTAGGTATCACACCACCATCTGTTATTGATAAATCTTGCTCATGAGTCTCTAACTGAATGCTGTCAACGGCACTTAGCGCATCATAAATTCGCTTTTGCACATGGATGTAATCAGCGAGTTGATACCAAGTCTCTTTTGTGAGTTGGGATTCCACGCGTTCGCGGTAGGTCAGATATGAAAATGCGCTAATTTTTTCCACTTCAACGTGATCGGAGCTTTGGTTAAAGCTCAACATATTTAAGGTTTTAACATCACCATGAGACAGCGTTATTTGATCTAACAATGCGCGTGCTGAAAAATACTCTTTGTGCGCTTCAAGAGTCATACTCTCCTGGTTCCAGCCGCTGATTTTAAATGGTCCAGTCCCTATGTGGTAGGAATAACTAGAACCGAAAGAGACGACATCTCGACACAGAATAGACGCATGAGGAGTTGCTAGCATGTATGGAAACAACTTGTTCGGATACTTCAATATAATTTTTAAGCAGTTAGATGTTTCTGCAACCACGCTATCAATACACTGCCAGAGCTCGTGAACTGGTCCTTTTATCTCCCTAAGTCTTTCTATACTCCAAACCACATCCTGTATGTTAAGGGGCTCGCCATCATGGCGATATATGCCTGGCCGCAACCATAACGTCATTACCTTGCCTTCCATTTTCCATTCGTGTGCTAACGATGGCTCGATACCACCATTGGAATTTTGGGTCAGCAATACGTCATAAACGCTTTTCGCGACGTGTAATTCAGTGTGACGGTAAGTATTCGCAGGGTCGATTTTGGATACCCAAGGGTAAGAAGAAATCAAAATAGCGTTATTTGATTCATTCAATCGATTCACTTTTTCAGAAGCGATAGTTAGTGCTCTAACCGCGGTTTGACCGAACCAATCAATAAGTTTCGTTATTGAGTTCATTCTTCCTCTGCCAAGCTCCTCAACCAAAAACTCGGTCATCGCTTGTTGGAGGGAAATATTAATACTGAGACGGCTAGCGTTACTTCGGCCAATCGCAGGTTGCCAATCGACCCAATCGTAAGTGGCAAGCTTTTTCATCACAATAGAAACATTGCGCCTCGACGTGCAAATCACCGCTTCTAGCTCAGAAAGCGTAACAAGGTGATACTGGTGAGGTTCAAAGTGCTTTAACAGTAGATCCAGATACCTAAGATTGACATCGTTCACAAAGATTCCTAAGAGTTATTCCAAAGCAAAAAAATAGCACAGGACGCTTAGCAACTAAACTTCCTGTGCTATATCTAAACAAATTCAAAGCTTGGACTCAGCTCGACCAACAGAAGTCAAAAACGTTTACTAAGCCAAGAGGTAACTTGAATAAGTATTCTTAGAAACGGTAGCTCATACCTACAGAGAACACATTGATGTCTGCATCAACCGTTACTTTTTCATTGCCAAATTTCGCAATGTCTAGCTCAGGCATCATGTATTCCCATTCAACTTGTAGAGCAAAGTTTTCAGTAATAGCGAACTCTGCGCCTAAACCGTACATGCCTGTTACAGTGCTGTCAGAAATGGTGGTATGGCCTGCGCTACCGTCAATCACAGAGTTGCTAATTTTGAATTCAGCATTGAAGTAAGAAAGACCAGCTTTAGCAAAAAGGTTGAAACGATCGCCAATCGGTAGAGTCGCTTTTGGCTGAATCGATAGATACTTCATATCACCAACAGTAACAACTTTGCCGTCTAAAGCATCGTAGCCACCAATGGCTGCTTCTAGAGAAATGTATTCGTTGAATTTGTAACCACCGAATACTTTGCCTGAAAGGCTTGAGTCATCTTCAAGTTTAAGTTTAGTGCTAGCGTTAGTACCACCACCATTGATAGAGCCATTAACATCACCAAACGATGCTTGACCTACAGATGCACCAACGTAAGGAGCTGCGTTTGCAACAGAACATGTTGCTAGAAGGGCTGTCATTAGCCATGTTTTTTTAAACATTGTATTTCACTGCCTGTTAATTATTGAGGTTGTGTTTTGCCCATCCTTAAGCATGCCATGCTATCCATTTCACTTGGTTTCAAAACCAAGTGGATGTTAATGAATAAAAACTCAATAAAACATGAAATATTTAGACACAACTTTGCCACTTTCTTTCTTAATTTTGACAATTTAGTCATTTCACAAGCATTGCTGCTTCAACCAGTTAGTGAGTTTGATGATTTCCGCTTGCTTGGCTCGACTCTTTTTATGAATAAAATAAAAGCTGTCTCCGGTTTCCAATCCATGAGAAGGGATGTACACCAAATCGTGCGCTTTATCTCTTTCATTGAGCATAAAATCATTCGCAAATGCGATGCCTTGGTCATAACGCGCCGCCTCTATTGCCAACAACATATGACTAAAATGTTGAACATCGACATCTTTCGGCAAGGTGTAACCGCCCGCTCTGCACCACTCAGCCCAGTCTTTTCCTCTCTCACGATAAATTGAGTCTGTCGACAAAATAGGGTATCGCCAAAGCGCTTCTGGAATCGGTTGATCTTGCAACTCTTTCCAAATTTTATGGCTGCAGACCGGATACAGCGTCTCCGCGTATAACTTTACCGACATGTAGTTTCGCTTTGGCTTTTCTACCGTGATAAAACAATCGCCAACGCTGTCTGTCTGTTCAGGATCACCAACGACCATATTGAGTGTCAGATCGATTTCTGGATGTAAGCGCTTAAAATCAGACAAACGAGGAATAAGCCACTTTACGGCAAGCGAGCTATAAATCGCCAACCGTATGCTGCCTTTGTCCCCTTCTCGCACCTTTTGGCTGGCCATCGCAATTGAGCTAATTGCTGGGCTAATATCCTCTAAATAGCGGGTGCCCGTATCGGACAAAGAGAGCTTTCTGCCTTGACGGATAAATAATGATTCACCCAAATAATCTTCTAATAGTCGTATCTGGTGACTAACGGCACTTTGCGTCACATTGAGTTCTTCAGCAGCAAGCGAAAAGCTCGAGTTTCTGGCAACAGATTCAAAACAGTGAACCGCTCTGAGTGGTGGCAATTTCATTATCTAAAAATCTCATACTTAAACTAATAAATATCACTTCACTTCATCCTATGACATCACCTACTCTTTGGCAAAGAAAGAGGAGAGGAAAAAGTGAAAGTTACATCGGTCGGAGCAGCGATGCTGCTATTAATTGTTGGAAACCTCATTGCGGTGCTTTCGGACTCTTTAATTAAAAGTGTCGGAAATGAAGTGCCTATTTTTCAATTTGTCTTTTTCCGACAAATTTCAGCGGTGCTTTTCCTGCTGCCAGTCTACTTGCTAACAAAAAATGCGCCTTTTCTTGAAGGGTTTAAGTGGCATGCTGTTCGCGCTCACGTATGGTTACTTGGTGCAATATTCATGGTTTTGGCGATCTCATCTTTACCGCTCGCAACTGCGAACGCGATCTTTTACGCCGCGCCATTGATCATGTTGCCACTTGCAGCAATCTTTTTTGGAGAACAGTTGTCTAAGCAATCGGTCGCCGCAGCGATAATGGGCTTTGCCGGTGTATTGGTCATCATTCGTCCAGACCAAATCGATTGGGCAGCTATTTCAGCTTTAGTTGTTGCAATTACTTTAGCAATCAATAACTTGCTCATTCGAAAACTGCCAAAAAATCAGTCTGTGATGCAAACGTTATTGATGACAAACTTGGCAGGTATTCCAGTAGCCTTCTTGCTTGTTCTGATCGAAGCAGAACCTTGGGACTGGAGTGCTTTCCCTGTTGCTGCTGGCTCAAGTTTGTTCATCATGATTTATGCAGCAACATGTGTCATCGCTTACCGCTCGATCGATAGCAACAAAATTGCCAGCGCTGAATACAGTGGCTTAATTGGTGCCGTGTTTGTGGGATTGATTTGGTTTGGAGAAGTGCCAGACATATTTATGGCAATAGGAACCATTATGATTGTTGTGCCTCTGGTTTGGCTTTCTAAACGAGAGCGTCGCAAGAAAAAGTTGCAAGAGCAACAAGAAGCGCACGTTACTTAAAGTTGTGCTCTAACCCAAAGACTAAAAAACCGAGCCGTAAGTGCTCGGTTTTTTTATGTGGCTCTAATCGGTTTTTACGTAAGCGACTACGTGAGATAAAAACTGCCTTGCAAAGCGATCATTAAACCGGATGCGATATTCATGCTCGGCTTCCGACACTAGACGCCAGCCTTCAGCAAAGTATTCTTTGATATCATCAACCGCCTCTTCTTTATTTTTGATGTGTTTCGCGTTCCACTGATAAGTGCAAGAGACAACGATCAGCCCACCCACCTTGGTGGTTTTTTTTAGAGCATTGATCACGCTAAGTGGCGACTCACATTGATCAATCACATTTAAACATACGACTAAATCAAAGCGAGATTGGAGAGTATCGAGCTCAAAAGGCTGGTTAATTAGCGTCAAATCAACATGAGCACATTTCTGTACGATATCTCTATTCTCTACCTCTAAAGTGTTTAAGGTGTTCACATCGTGAAGGTAAGTAAGCTCGACGCGTTGTTCTTCTATTAATAGTTGCTTCAAGCCATCCATTAACCTATTTGAAGGCTCCACAAGCGTCGCTTCTTTAAGGTTAGGTAAGCGTTGCACTAACTCATAATAATTTCTTCCCAGCGCCGCCCCAACCTCAAGTAGGGAATACGGCTGAACGCTGCTTTCGATTACCGCCTGCGCAATAAAATCAGCAGCTTGGGAGCAGTGAGGTGATGACAAAAAAGAAAATGGGACTTGTTTTGAGCGACTGGTTATCATCTCAATCTGTTGATCCTCAATGAACTTGTCGAACCATTGCGCTTCGAAATAACCAGCCAGACCGTGCTCGGTCAGGTAAAAATCTTCCATGTTTTTTCCGTTCGTACTTTAAGAAAAGTGATTGTATCGAACGCGGAAATTAACGGGTATTTCTGGCCGCACATTCCAATGGGAAAACAGATGAAAACGCCGCTTATGTGAAAAAGCCCTTTCATCTCAAAGATAAAAGGGCTTGTTAATCGCTTCGGTTAAGTCGCTAACTATTGTGGTAGAACAACGTTACCATCTTGAATTGGGAACGTTTTTGTCGCTGGCTTGCTCGCCAAACGAACCGTCGTTGGTGCACCTGAAACTTCGTAAGTGACGTCGTAACCCACTACTTTATCAGATGTCGTATATTCTGTATGACACTGTTTTTTCGTCGTTGTTACTACATCACCTTTTTGCACATTCTCCTGGATCTTACGACCTGTCATTGCACCAGCAATCGTACCAGCTGCAGTTGCAATCACTTTACCTGAGCCACCACCGATTTGGTTGCCCAGCGCTGCTCCAGCTGCTGCGCCACCAACCGTACCAATAATTTTATTGTCATCCGCAGGGGCAACTTGCTCGGTTACTACCACGTCTTTACATACTTGGTGCGGCTTTTTCACCGTTTCAGTCACCGCTTCAACCAAAGTAATGTTTGCTTGAGTTGGAGCTGGTGGCGTTTTGTCTTTACAGCCTGCTAGTACAGCAACAACTGCCGTTGCAATTGCGATAGATTTCATATTCATGATTTACATCCCAGTATGGTTTGCTTTGATGAGCGTTATGGTAAATCGCAAAAGGGAAATCACATCAGACGAAAACAAACCCTCTGTTATTAACAAGTAAAGAAACACTGTTTTATAAGAGGTACGTCAAGAAACACTCAGCAGAATGTCAACAGAGCTAAAACTGTATCACTACTGATTATGATTGGGCTGGACTAGTCTATGAGATTTATTTTTAAGCCAAGCTCAAAAATAGTTCGTCATCCGTTAAATACTTATGACGGTGGCTTAGATTACGCACGTGCATAAACATAAAATCAGGGAAACCAGGCGCTATAATGTTATTTGGTTCCCAGCATACACCGCCAACAAACACATATCGCCCCTGCTTGTCATCTTCGTGAAGGGGGTTATTAAGAGGAGAAGAAAACTCTGCTCGGCAACCTTCAACCACACAAACAATTTGTCCTTTAAAAAGGCCAATCACGCGCTTTACAAGATTTGCCTTGATACCACACTTCCATGCTTGGCGAGTGGCCATCTCATAGCCATATTTTCGGATCGCTTTCTTTTGCAAATGTACTACTAGGTTCATTTTGACTCCTGATTCAAGCAACTACGTGAAGCCCAAAGTCATAAAAGCAGATAGACGTCTATACCCGAGTGAGCTCATGGTACGTGGGAATAAACTACGTGATTAGACTGAGTTTAGTGTCGGATGAGATACACCGTCCACGATGCTGTAACGTATCGATTTACACCAATCAAAGGCAGATAACACATCAACTTTTGAGTGCTTTCCTGCGCTGTATCTGGTTACTTCTGTATATTACTATAACGAAATCACCCTCCACGTTTACCTATATAAATTTGTCGTAACGATAGAGGGTGCTTATCATGGAGAGAGGATAACGCCTACGCGTCGATGAGATAATTTTGACCTTCAGTTTCTAAACGATCAATCATTTTACGACACTCATTTAAATCAAGAGGTTGTTCAAAGCGGCGCTTGAGATTCATCAAAAAGAAGATATCTTCACACATGGCTTTCTCAGGTTCGTCACTGATTTTGGCGACCGGTGAACCATTGCACGTGACCATTTTTATCACGATAGAAAGTGGCTGGTAGGCTTCACCATCTTTATTGACATAATCACCCATATCATTGGCAAGAAAAGTACCGATACCAAAACTCACCTGAATACGTCCTTGGAAATACTCGCAAATATCTAACGCTTGTTCGAAGTTAAGTCCGTCGGTAAACACCAGTGTTTTTGTTAATGGGTCTATATTCAGCGACTGGTAGTGTGCAATCATTTTTTCACCCCAGCTATAAGGGCAACCACTATCGTGACGTACACCGAAGTACGCGTTACTTAGTTCTTCATCAAAGTCTTTAAGGAAAGCATCGATACCAATCGTATCGGTTAACGCAATACCTAGTGCACCATTAAACATTTTTTGCCAACGTTGCAACGCCACTTTTTGCGAATCTCGCACATTCACCAGAGCTTGGTGTCCCATAAACCATTCATGAGCAACGGTGCCGATAGGCGTCAAATTCAGCTCTTTTGCTAAGTGATAGTTGCTTGTTCCTGTCAAACATTCCGGCACTTCCTGGCACAAATATTCCAGCATAGTGCGCTGAGCTTGGAAGGAAAAACGTCGACGCGTCGACATGTCAGAAAATTTAAAGTTAGTGATGTTACGACGTTTTAGTTCCGACTTTAGGTGCCGAATTTTCTCTTCTAAAACAGTGGTAAATTGCACAACAGGGATATCTGACCAACGCTGACGGCTACGAACTTCAGACACGATGCTCATGATGATCGTTTCGTACAAGATGGTATCTCGCCACAAACCGTTAATAGTAATTCTTAACTGGCTTGAGCCATCAGCCATGGCTTTGTTATGGAAAGAGACATCGCTTTGTGGGTTGAAACGGAAATGGCGCAGTGCATCAACAAAGTCAGGATTCAGGTAAGGCGCGACACGCTTAATATATTCAATTTCTTCTTGCGTAAATTGAATATCTTGCAGTTTAAGGACTTCGGCTTTTACCTCAGGCAAAAGCTCAGAGAGGTCTTCCTCACTGCGCACGATAAACTTATATGACACCATCGCATCAGGGTAAAGCGCTGTTACAGCGCTCATCATATTGACTTTGTAGACATCGAAATCCAAAGCGCTTTGAATGATGCGGGAAGAAAATAGTTTGGTGGTCATTAGGTGCCCTTCTACATGCCCTTCCTGGGTATATAACTTTTTGTTACTAACTAATTTGCGTAAACAATAAACACCCATCTATAGTTTGTCAACTTTTGTTACTAACCACTCATTTTTATAAGGTTTTTTTGTCTAGAATTCGAGCAAACATTGTGAATAAGTCAGAGTCATCCGTAAATTTATGCTCAAACCGTATTAAGAACACTACCGAAAACGTTTCTAACAACTCGTTACTTACCCATTGATTGACCACTTGTTATGCGCTAGATTACTTACAAATCAATATTAGGACCCAACCATGATCGTATCTGTCGACATTATTCCATTCAGGCTATCTGGCTGTGCCGATAAGGGATTGGAAGTGTTGTTGATTAAACGTTCAAATCCAAATCGGCCATACCATGGAGTCTGGGCACTACCGGGCGGATTTGTCTTTGATAAAGACTTAACCAGTGAAGGCGGACGCCCGGCCGATGAAAACTTTGAAGCGGCGCGTCGCCGAATTTGCCGTGAGAAAATCCATACCTACCCTCGCCATTTTAGCGAAGCGTTTATCGACGGTGATCCAAAGCGCGATCCAGAAGACTGGAGCTTAAACATTACGCACTACGCCTTAGTTGATCGTAACAATGTAGAGCAAATAAATAATGCAGGTGTACCGGAATGCCAACTTAAATGGTTTTCGCTACAGGCTATTCTCAATGGAGAAGAAACCCTCGCATTTGATCATCAAAAAACCATTGAAAAAGCGTGGCAAAAGCTTCGTGCATCCATTGAATACACATCGGTTCTTTTGTTTGCATTAGACAAAGAGTTTTTGGTTGCGGACATCATTTCTGCTTATCAAGAGTTTGGTATTGATATCAGCCGAATGACGATTAAGCGCCGCTTGATAGATTCAGGCGTACTAAAACCCACTAATAAAGTCGCTTCAACCAACAAAGGCAAAGGTGGAAAACCCGCAATGGTATATACGCTGACTAGCGACGAAGTAACCTTTTTTCAAAACTGTTTGCGTGGATAAACGCAGACAATCAGACAGACAAGGAGTCTGCCATGACTGTTCGAGTAAACTATCAAACTACAGCAGTGATCGACGTTGATCCAGAGAAAGGCTTTAGTGAGTTATGTCCAGATGAACTGCCCGTTGCAGGTGCGTTGGAAATCGTACCGGAACTTTTGAACAATCATGCCAAAGGCCGATTAAAACTGGTCAGTCGTGACTTGCACCCACCGAAAGCAAAATGGGATGCAGAATCGCCAGCCAATATGCTTGAGCCCGTTGGTTTACCGAATGTGGATATAAAGTGGAACCGCCACTGTGTGCTTGGCACAACAGGTTCTGAGCTGCTAGATGGCTTACCACCCGTGTTGGACTATGATTTTCAAGTTAATAAAGGTATGGATCCTGACGCACACCCTTACGGTATTTTTTTCCATGATATTGCCGACACCAAAACGACAGGCGCGCATGAATTTCTAAAGTTCAACGGGATTGATACCTTAGTTATCGGTGGCCTTGCCTTAGACTTTTGTGTGAAAAAATCCGTCATGCAAGCGCTGGAACTTGGCTACAATGTGGTAGTTAATCTTGCTTCAACTCGTGCGGTGCTGCCTGATAATGTAGAGAATGTGCTGACAGAGCTCAGAGATAATGGCGCATTATTTGTCGAAAAAGCGGACGACATCATCGTAGAAAAGTTCGCCTAGAAACGATAGTAACCGAGAAGGATTTCACCATGCATCAACATGAAAAATTGAATTACGTTGAATTTGGTTCCACTAATGTCAGTGCGACCAAACAATTTTTTGAGCGTGCTTTTGACTGGAGCTTTACCGATTATGGTCCAGAATATTCTGCATTTTCAGGACAAGGGTTGGATGGCGGATTCTTCAAATCTGAGTTTATAAACCAAACCGCAAATGGTGGCGCACTTTTAGTATTTTATAGCTCAGACATTCAGGCCACTCAGACAAAAGTAGAGCAGCATGGTGGAAAAATTATCCGCCCTATTTTCGAATTCCCCGGCGGCTGTCGATTCCACTTCACTGAACCGAGTGGAAATGAATTCGCAGTATGGTCAGAGAGCCATTAAGTCATCACAAATCAACAACACACCATCAACGTGAGCCCAAGCTAGCCAGATCCGGAACTGGCATTACATTTCTGGTTGACCTCATCCTTGGTTTAATTCACTGTTAGCGCAACAATTAATCGATGAGGCGCTAGACCTCGACCAAGGATGTCAAATGACTGCCGTCAGTTTTTTTCGCTTACTCTGCCTCGCTGCTATTTGGGGTGGCTCGTTTCTGTTTATGCGAGTCGCCGCCAACACATTCGGGCCGGCTTACTTAATCGAATTTCGAGTTACATTTGCCGCCGTCGCTTTGTTATTGATCGCCGTATATTTGAAGAAGAAACTCACGTTAACTGCGCATACTAAACACTTCTTTATTATTGGCTTATTCAATAGCGCAGTTCCATTTTTACTCTTTGCGTACGCAGCCCAGACACTGAATGCATCAACTTTAGCAATATTGAACTCAACCGCCCCAATATGGGGAGCACTAGTTGGCTTTGTTTGGTACCGCAGCCCACTCACAGCGAAATCTGTTCTCGGTATGCTAATAGGCATTGGAGGCGTTGCAGTCTTGGTCGGCTTAGATACTTCAACCATAGGTGAAGAAGCCATGCTCCCTATTGCCGCCAGTTTGATGGCTTCTTTCAGCTATGGCATTGCTACCAACTACACTAAAAATGCGCCACAAGTGCCTGCTTTTGACAATGCTCACGGCAGCATGTGGGCGGCGGTTATTTGGGTACTGCCGCTGCTACCATTCTTACCAATGCGTGCAGAACCAAGTCATTTCGAATGGAGCTCTGTTGTCACGCTCGGCGTTGTATGCACAGGGTTCGCTTATTTGCTCTATTTCCGCTTAGTTTCTGATATCGGCCCAGCGTCAGCACTGACTGTCACTTTTCTTGTTCCTGTTTTTGGTATCTTATGGGGCTACTTGGTGCTAGATGAGCCCGTCGGCTCTAACACCATCATAGGAACAATTCTAGTGCTTAGCGGCACTATGCTAGTCACCGGTTTCTCCCCAACAGCAATGCTCGCGAAGCGAAAACGAAGCGTGGCTTAATCAGCCTAATATAACTTCCACACCTCGCTTTTTGATTTGTTCAAGGTCGCTTTTCGGAGCGGCTTTGTCAGTCAGCAGCACTGATATTTCGTCAGTCTTACCAATTGATGAGGGATAAATTTGCCCAAATTTACTAGAATCCGTTAGAACAATATTGCGCCTTTTTTTCGCAATGATGGTTTCTGCGATCTCAGCGCGCATCATGTCGCGGCTAGTAAAGCCAGTGTCTTGATGGAAGCCGTCAATACCCAAGAAGGCCGTGCTGAAATGAATGTTCTCAATACACAACTTAGTCAGCGGTCCGACCAAGCTCTCGCCTTGGTGCTGATACACGCCACCAAGCAAGATAATGTTGGCAGAAGTGTTACGGATGAGATGGGCGATATACGCCGATGGCGTAATGATGGTCACATCGCCGCGCTCAGCCAATGTCCGAGCCAACAACGCATTGGCACTGCCTCCTTCAATCAGCACTGTCTCATTCGGTGCGACCAAATCCGCAGCTTGGTTTGCGAGCGATTGTTTAATATCGAAACGTACTTCCAGGCGGGCATCAATGTCATCACTTTGCAACGCGGTAGCTGCGCCGTGAACGCGCTTTAGGTAGCCCTGTTGCTCCAGAAAGTTCAAATCCTGTCTGATGGTCACGCCCGACACGCCAATGATGTCAGAAAGCTCCGTGACTTGAACGCGTTTACGGTCGTTCACTAATTGCAGAATTTCATTTTGTCTTGGGTTCACAGGTTCGCTCCTTATTGATGAGCTTACAGTATACTCACCTGATGTTTCATATGAAAAGAACTTGAAAGTAAAAAGGAAAAAACGCGTGGTCTGATTAGCCAAGCTGTACCTTGCGAATATCGCTCCCATCAACAGATAATAGGGCAACGAAAATGGGATGGAAGAAGAGGGGTTAACTCCCTACATCCCAACAACGGTAAAGACTAGGATAAAAGTAATGGAAGAAATTTACTTCGCAGGCGGTTGCCTTTGGGGCGTGCAAGAATTTATGCGCCACCTTCCGGGCGTAATCAACACAGAAGCCGGGCGAGCAAATGGCACAACGGATAACACTCAATCCGAATACGATGGCTACGCAGAGTGCGTGAAAACCCAGTTCGACCCTGAGCAAGTTTCGGTTGAAACTTTAATGGGGTATTTGTTTGAGATAATCGACCCTTACAGCGTTAACAAGCAAGGTGAAGACGTAGGTGAGAAGTACCGTACTGGTGTTTATAGCCAAAACGAACAGCATCTCACCATGGCGAAAGCGTTTATCGCAGTACGACCGGACGCCGACAAGATCGCCGTAGAAGTACTGCCACTCACAAATTATGTGCCAAGTGATGATGAGCACCAAGACAGACTCACAAACTTTCCGAATGATTACTGCCACATCCCATTAGATTTACTACATAAATACAGGGATAACTCGTAACCATTCAGTCAGCATCGCTTTAAAAGGCAAGATGCATATCAGTTTAAATCGATGCCGTCCACTAATGACAATGTCATTTCTGCCGCCGATATTTCCTTACAACCCGACGAGTTTTGTCCGCACCACAACGGTGTGAATTCATCTCGGTTTTGCTTTTCCATAAGCGCTCTTAGTTGAGCCATTTCAATGGAGGCGTATGGGAATTTCGGCGCAAACTCACTGATGTAGCCTAGCTCCGACATCGCGCGATTCACAATGCCTCTCGCTGGTCGGCCCGAGAAAACATTGGTCACAGCGGTATGTTGCGCGCGTTCACTGGCAATGGCATATCGATGTAAAGACGATGTTTTCGCCTCATCACACAACAAATAGGCGCTGCCAACTTGAACGGCACTCGCTCCTAATCTCAACGCGGCTTCCACCCCACTTCTATCAGCGATTCCGCCTGCAGCAATAACAGGCAAATTCACCCGTTTGGCGATTTGTGGTAATAACGCCATCAAACTTAATTGAGTAGTTAAATCATCCGATAAAAACATACCTCGGTGTCCACCAGCCTCCAAGCCTTGGGCGATAATACCGTCAACGCCTTTTGCTTCTAGCCAAAGTGCTTCGTCCACCGTGGTCGCTGACGAAAGGATCTTCCCTCCCCACCCTCTAATTCGAGCTAACAGATCATCGTCTGGCAAACCAAAGTGGAAACTGATCACTGGCGGTGCAAATGGTTCAATCGCGTCAGCAATATCATGATTGAAAGGCATCCTTGTCGGAGCGTTTGGCTGAGCCTGAACGGTTGCATCAACCTCGGAAAAATACGGTTGCAGCGTTTTTTGCCACTTTTCGTGCTTGTTGGCGTCATACTCCGGCATTTCATGGCAAAAGAAATTGAGGTTAAACGGTCGGTTAGTTGCCTGCTTGATAAGTTGAAGTTCTTTTACGATGGCGTCTTTGTTCAGCATTCCACAAGGTAACGAGCCAAGCCCGCCAACATTACTGACGGCTATGGTCATTTGGCTGTCTTGCACACCGGCCATTGGCGCTTGAATAATCGGTAACTCTGTTCCCAAAAGTGTATTAAATACCTTATTTATCATGACCTTTCCTTGAAAACTTAACCTTTACCTGTGATGGATCTGCGCCATCGTTATCCAGACTAGACTTTCACATGATTAACCACTTATAAAGTTAAAGTGATGCATTTGTGCGCTATGCACTTTTGATAGAAATGACAAAGGGAGCCTATGGCTCCCTTAATATGCTGAATAACAAGAATCAGAGTGACTATCGTACGACATCTGATTCAAGCTCTAGCTCTGCTACAGACAGCATGGCAAACTCTTCCTCGGCGGTTGCTGCCACCAATTTGTTGCGGCTGTATAACCCATAATAAACACCACCGATAAGAAACAATCCCATTGTCATGAAAAAGGCCGAGGGATCAAAAGCATAAACACCTGTCATTGCGATCAAAGAAAGCACCAGAGAAATACTCGACGTAATTATCCCACCAGGCGTTTTATATGGACGAGTTAATTCAGGCTGTTTAATTCGCAATAAAATATGGCTCAAGGACATTAATGCGTACGATACAGTCGCACCGACAACAGCCATCGCCAAGATTAAGTCCCCCTCACCCGTAAGTGAAACCAAGAACCCAAAAACGCCCGGAACCAACAGCGCACGAGAAGGCACTTTTTTGTCACTGGTTAATGACAAAGTTTGCGGTAAATAACCCGCGCGGGAAAGCGCAAACACCAAGCGGCTGTAACCATAAATGATAGAAAAGAAAGAAGCGATAAGACCAGCTAACCCGAGTAAGTTCACGGCCATTGCTACCGTTGAATTGCCCGTAAGCTTTAGGGCGTCAACTAATGGCACCGCGCTATCGCCTATGACCTTTGAGCCAACCGCACCAGCCAAAAGGACAACTACGAGAGTTGCGGTTAGCAATAAAAACAGCATCGCACCAATGATGCCTTTGGGAACATCTTTTGCCGGATTTTTTGCCTCCTCTGCCGCTAAAGGCACACCTTCAACCGCAAGAAACAACCACATTGCAAATGGCAACGCAGCCCATACGCCATACCACCCAAACGGCAAGATTTCTGTTGCCTGAGCCGTCGCCGGAGCAATATCGAATAAGTTATTAACGTCAAAGTGACCAATAAGCACAGCAGCAGTAATGAGAATAGCTAGCACAGCCAAACCACTGATGACCATCATTACTTTGAGAGCTTCGCCAACACCTGCCATATGAATAGCGATAAAGACGGCGTAGAAAAGTGCGTAAACAACAGGGCCATCGATACCAACCAATTCATTCACTGCTGAGCCAATAAAAATCACTATCGCAGCAGGCGCTAGCGCATATTCAATCAAAACTGATAAGCCAGTGAAAAAGCCACCTGTCGGCCCCATCGCCTGTCTTGCGAAGCTGTAACCACCACCCGCAGCAGGAATAGCCGCAGACATTTCAGCTAAAGACAATACTAGCGTGAAATACATTACTGCCATCGCGATAGCAGCAATAAGAAAGCCTCCCCATCCTGCTTGAGCGATGCCAAAGTTCCAACCGGCGAAGTCACCAGATATAACATACGAGACACCTAAGCCAGCAAGTAAAATCCAACCTGCGGTGCCTCTTTTTAGCTGCCTTTTGGCCAAGTACTCCTGATGTTTAGACATAGTAAATCCTTCTACTTTGATGAAATTAAAAAGTTGTCGCTGTGTTTATCTTCAACGCTTGCGCCACTTGGCTCATTGATATCGGAGCGATCTTTCAGATTCACTCCTGACAGTTGTAATTTTCGAGCCTCCTTGAGCAAGTAAAATGCGCGTTCACAGGCATCGTCATAGTTGAGCCCCTGAGGGCGCACATTGGAAATGCAGTTTCTTTGGGAATCTTTAGAGCCTCGTTTAGCCCCCCAAGTGAGATACATACCCATGCTATCCGGAGAAGTTAGGCCGGGCCTCTCTCCAATTAAAACCAGCACGGCCTTGGCGTTAAAACATTCACCAACATCATCCCCTACCGCTACTCTTCCTTGCTTTACGATTGTGATAGGTGCGAATTTCCATTGATGTTCATCATCAGCGCTTAAAAGAGAAATCAATCGAGTAACAACAGGCACGGCATGGTTTTGAATTGCGACGGAAGAAAGTCCATCAGCAATAACAATCGCAAGATCAATGTCAGTGTTATGCTCATTTGCTATCGAGTTGAGCGTTTGCCAAGAAGATTCATCGAGTTGCCTTCCTAAATCGGGCCTTTGCAGGTACATAAGCCGATCACTCACTTGGCTGCTCACTACCACTGGAGGCTCTAAGGTATTTTCAAGAATCGAGTAAGAGTCCGACAAACCAGCAACGAGAGACTCAATATTCAAACTGCAATGCACTGCATCCATAGCTTGGGCGTGATCCAGCTGAAATGAGAGTAACTCGTTGGTTGGTACACTGTTCCCGCTACGACCCAGAGCGATCCGAGCAGAGGTGAAGTCGCGTAACTTGCCCCACGGGTTGTGTGTGACAACTTCAGACTCATCTTGTGGGGACTGAGCAATGGTGATTACTTTACCCATGAGAATACCCCTTATTCAGTTGGTTAATTGCTCCCGAAAACGAGCGAGAGATTTGCTCACTTAACCGAACGTCTTGCACGCTCTCGAAAATCTGCATCTCCATTAACCATTGTTCAAACTCTGGTGCTGGCTTCAAACCGAGTACTTTTCTTGCGTAAAGGGCATCGTGAAATGAGGTAGTTTGATAGTTGAGCATGATGTCATCAGACCCTGGAATACCCATGATGAAAGAGCACTCGGCCACACCTAATAGTGTCAGCAAGTTATCCATGTCATTCTGATCGGCATAGGCATGATTGGTGTAACAGATATCGCAACCCATAGGTAAACCAAGCAACTTCCCACAGAAATGATCTTCAAGCCCAGCACGAATGATCTGTTTGCCATCAAACAGATACTCAGGGCCAATAAACCCAACGACAGTATTAACCAACAAAGGATCGAACTGTTTCGCGACAGCATAAGCGCGGGCTTCACAAGTCTGTTGATCGACCCCATGAAATGCATTCGCAGACAGCGCTGTACCTTGTCCGGTTTCAAAATACATCACATTGTTTCCTACACTACCTCGATTCAAAGACAACGCGGCTTCATGGGCCTCTTTCAAAATCGACAAGTCGATTCCGAAGGTATCATTCGTCCCTTGCGTGCCGCCTATCGACTGAAAAACGAGATCGACTGGTGCACCCATTTCAATGGCTTCGATCGTGTTCGTGACATGAGTTAACACACAAGACTGAGTCGGTATTTGATAGTGTTGAATCACCTCATCCATTAAGTTCATTAACTTAATAGCTTGAGGTACATTATCTGTTGCCGGATTGATACCGATAACCGCATCGCCATTTCCGTACATCAGACCATCAAAAATGGTCGCTGCGATACCGTTGAGAGAATCAGTGGGATGATTCGGCTGTAAGCGAGTAGACAGGCGACTCGGCAAACCAATCGTATTCCGAAAAGCCGTGACAACTTGGCATTTTTTAGCAACGAGAATCAAATCCTGGTTGCGCATAATCTTACTGACTGCGGCCACCATTTCTGGTGTTAAACCTTGACGAATTTTAGCCAACGTTTCACCATCGGCTTCTTCACTCAGCAGCCAATTTCGAAAATCTCCGACCGTCAAGTGCTCAATCGGTTTAAAAGCTTCAAGGTCATGCGTATCGATAATTAGGCGAGTGATATCGTCGCTTTCGTATGGAATAACCGCCTCGTTAAGAAACGTTTTAAGTGGTAACTCAGATAGCGCCATTTGTGCGACTACACGTTCTGCCGCTGACTGAGCACAAACCCCGGCTAACGCATCGCCTGAGCGCTCCGGTGTCGCTTTCGCCATCAAGTCAGCCAATGACTTAAAGGTATAGACTTTACTGCCTTGTTGCCGACGATAAGTTGCCGTCATTGCTCTTCCTCTTCACTATTTGGTTCGCTTTTTGCTGAACTATCAATAAGCTTTAAGAAAGTATTGCCAAATGTGTTCCGTAGCGTTATCAAAAACTGGCAACATTTATAAACCAATAATAAACAATGAGTTATGTAAATACTGCTCCAACATGACTCACAAAAAAGGAATGAGCATCACAAGGATGAGTAACCAAATGCCCCAAACTGCACCAATGCTGTGCATCCATCACACTAAGGATGCAAACCAACAAGCTGCGAGTCTGATAAACTGGCAACAGGAATATGACCAACTCAGCGATGGTCGATTTTTAGGTCAAATTCGAGAACGACGATTTCCCAATTTCCATGTGTTTCGTGAAGACAGTAACCGCTCGCTAAGACAGCAATGCAGGGTTGAAGAGGGAGGTATTTGGTTGGGTTTGAGTGCGGAAAATAAGCCGCTACACCTAAATCACAGTCAGTTTAATTCAAGCCAACTTTTGCTTAGGCAAGGTGGCGCTGATTTTGAGTTAATGACACCGGAGCAGTTTTCTATCTATGGAATAGTGCTCGACAAAAACTTCGTTCACATCATAGAAAATCAACTTGAGCTTGGGAGTATCCAAAACAACACATTACACTTAACGGGTTTGACGGAAAAACACATTCAACAACTTAAATACTACTTAGGCACGTTACTTGGTTCCGCCGAGCCAAGATGGTCTGAAACCACACATCAAGCAATCTTAAAAGATATTGTGCTGGAGTTGTTCTCACTCAGTTCACTGCACACGAGCCATCCGATATCAATCTCTCATCGTCAACACGTGATGCACCGTATAAAACAACAGCTACAGGATCTAGACTACCGTACACCGATAACCGTCAGTGAACTGTGTGACGCAGTACACGTCAGTCGTCGCACACTACAGTACACCTTTGAACATTGCTGTAATACTTCCCCAAAGCAGTTCATACATCGAATGCGCCTGAATCAAGTACGTAGAGTGCTACAAAGCCCTGAAGATAATCGAACAATTGCAGAAATCGCTTTTGACTTTGGTTTTTTCCATCTCGGGCAGTTCAGTCAAAGCTACAAGCGGCTATTTGGTGAGACGCCAACTGAAACGAGAAAATGGGAGCCCAGCAAATAAAATGACAGGCAGTATATTCTTTCAGATCCTGCGTTGGGGCCATGTTATGCAGTCGCAATGATTTGCTGAAACTTAGCATGAAGCTCTTCAAGTGCCGCTTCAACATCCGGTTCTGCACGGCTCAAGTGCGAGATTAACGTCATAAAATAGCAGTCAAAAATCAGCGGTATTTTTCCCTCAAGGACGGAGCTTCCGTTTACAGATTGAAACAAAGCTTGGTTAAACGACTGATAATAATCCAAATCCCAAATCACTTCTTTCAACAAAGCTCGGCTCAGCTCAACGTTCGCAAAATAGTAGCGATAGTATTTCTCCGTCAGTGCCAAACCAATGTCGATATCGGTTTTACCTTCCACACTGACTAGCGTTTCTTGGCTGATCTGTTGCAGTTGCGCCAGCATCCCTTCGCGCAAAATCGACAGTTTAGTCGGGAAATGGCTAAACACTGTACCATCGGCTACTCCTGCTTCTCTCGCTATCTGCCTTGTGGTCGTCATGTCATAGCCATTTTGAGCAAAAGATGCCCATGCGGCTTTTAGAATTTTATCTCTGGTTTGTTGTCGCTTCGTCATTGATGTGTCTGCTTAATGAGCCTGAAAGGATCATACCTTGCGTGGTTGAGATTGACAAATTGAGCGCGCTCATTTATAAAATTGAGCATGCTCATTTTATATAAAAACAAAAGGAATCGCTCATGTACGTATTAAACAAACTAGGCCAAGGATTGATTTTCTTCCCGACCATCTTCTGCTTTTCGTATATTTTAAGACCGATATTAATGGTCATCCTTATTCCAGGAGGACTCGCACTTTTGGCGTTAATCGGTGGCGCAGAAGTCAGAGCGGAACTCAAAGCCATGCTGCTTGAGGAGTTTTTTGGCGTTAGCCCATCGCACACCACCTCGAAAAAGGCGTGAGTGCGCTACAAACGTTGGCAAGGCTAAGTAAAAAAGAAAACGCGCAGATATCGAGATCTCAATACCTGCGCGTAGATGCGGTGAAAATAAGACTGGCTTTAGTCAGTATTCATGTTCTGGCCAATTCGCCATAAAACGCCACTAGGGTCAAACAAACAACATTCGCGCATGCCCCAAGGTTGCTCGACTAGCTCTGTCAAACGCGAACCAAATTCCTCATGACCCACTTTGGATAAGTGCTGATGCCAACTTTCTGCGTCTTCTACGAGCAAGTGCATCATGAAGTTATTGCCGTGTTCTGGCTCATAAAAATTCTGTAAAAGAAACGCGCAGCTACCTTGAGAGAAGTATGCTACATCACCGAAGTCCGACGCCATTTCAAAGCCAATCGCCTCATAAAAGCGTTTTGATAGCGCGTAATCTTTCGCCGGAACAAATGATTTGATTTCAACAATATTGAGGTTTTCCATTTCCAATTTCCTAAGCCTTTTTCCATAAAACTGACTGACGTAATCTCGCTCTATGCCTTCTATTCGCCTTGCGTGATCTGCTGTGATGACAGTGGCACACACTCTGCCATTTGCGTTTGTAACCACGTGATAAATTTATGTTCGAGTTCTGTACGCTTTTTATCTTGACTCAATAAAACGTAATTGCAACTTGATGGAGAAAACCCAAATGGTGCGACCAAATTACCACGCTTAATATCGTCCATGACAAAAGGATACGATCCCATTGCGACGCCTAAGCCATCCACTGCGGCTTGTATGCAAAAATAAAAATGCGCGAATGATTGCTGAGTGTTGCCGTTGAAAGTTTCACAACGTGTTGATTGCTGCCAATCCGCCCAAGCATTCGGTCTGGTTTGGCTATTCAACAATCGAGCTGCTTTCAAATTGTCTTTAATGGATTGCCAATACTCAGGAGAAAATACCGGCCCCACCCACTCTTCCACAAGAATGGTTTTGTCGTAATCGTGATGCTGCGCAAAATCGTCTCGACGAATCGCCATCGAAAGCCCAGTTGATCCTAATGTTACCGGGCCACCAGCCGTCGACAAACGAACATCAGCACGGTGTTCATCATTAAACGCGGCCAACCTTGGCATCAACCAGCGCATGGTTAATGTCGGTTCACAAGACACTTCAAGATGCTGATGCTTCTCTTGAATAAGCGTATTCACGCCTGTTTCTAGCGTTTGGAATGCCGTTTCTGTGTATGTCTTGAGTAATTCGCCTTCTGCCGTCAACACGACTTTCCTGCCCTCTTTGAAGAACAAAGGTTGAGACAGATATTGCTCAAGTTGCTTGATCTGCTTACTCACGGCTCCGTGGGTAATGTTCAGTTTGTCAGCCGCTTCAGTGTAGCTTGAAGAACTCGCCGCAACGTGGAAGACATAAAAAGATTTCAGGTGACGCACCTGTGAGTTTTTCTCACCAATATGGGAATGTTTTTCGATTATAGTCAGTAATAAAGACGCCTACAATTTCGCTACATCCCAGACTTCATCATTCAAACAGGAAATCGATATGGAATTTGTAACTCTTGCGTTATTAGGTGTGCTTATTGTCATTAGCCCTGGCGCAGACTTTGTTTTGGTATTAAGAAATAGCTTAAATCAAGGACGAAAAGCAGGCGTATACAGTGCGATTGGTATCAGCATGGCGATCAGCATCCACATCGCTTACTCCATGCTGGGGATCAGTTACTTAATTTCACAAAATGAATGGTTGTTTAATCTCGTGCGCTATCTTGGGGCCGCTTATCTTGTCTACCTTGGGATTAAAGGAATATTCTCCTCGCAGCCTGCGTCAAACTCAGAAACCATTCAACAGAGCGAGTATTCAATGTGGCGATTTTTCATGCAGGGATTTCTGTGTAATTTACTCAATCCCAAGACGATGCTGTTTTTTCTGAGTATTTTTAGCCAAGTGATTTCTCCCGACTCTAGTCAGCAACACATCGCCTTTTTTTACGGGATTTATATGATTGCGCTGCATGGTATTTGGTTTTCTATCGTTGCTGTTTTATTCACGTCATCCCAGCTACAAGCTTTCTTGTTGAAGATTAAGCATCGACTCAATCAAGCATGTGGGGCGGGATTGATCATTTTCGGCGCGATGCTGGGCTTAAAGGTGTAGTACGCTTGCGGTCCGATTACCCCAATTCAAATTGATCATTGAACAAGTGGCAGTAATCAAATAAAAATCTACACTATCAATACTTTAAATTAGAAAAAGACAGCCAACGTACGCTGGCTGTTTCGATACAGTTAATGGATGACCCGAGCGTCCCCTTTAAATAACTGAGACAGATCGATAGTGAATATCGTCACTGTCGGACGTTTAGGCAGAGCATTTTCGATCGAAAACTCTGGCCCAGCTGGAACGAGGGGGAAGTGAATAGCAGTCGGCCACGTTGACGAAGCTTCATTACCGCCCGGCTCAGATATTGAGAAAGAAAACGCAGGTAAACGGGTCATAACACTTACCTCAAATGACTGATTAGCGGGCTCAAGCGAGCCCGCTTAGGTTTTGCAATGTTATTGTTGTTTTAACGCTTACTTAATCACTAACGATTAATGACGTTAGATATCAAGTTCTTTGTCTTCAACGTGGTTGGTGATCATCGCTTCAGTGGTGATCATCAAGCCAGCAACAGACGCAGCGAATTGAAGCGCTGAGCGTGTTACTTTCGCAGGGTCCAAGATGCCCATTTCGATCATGTTGCCGTATTCACCTGTTGCAGCGTTGTAACCGTAATCGGCATCACCCGCTTTAACAGCGTTCGCCACAACAGAAGCTTCGTCACCTGCGTTAGTTGCGATTTGACGAAGAGGCTCTTCCATTGCACGTAGCGCAACTCGGATACCCACGTTTTGGTCATCATTGTCGCCTTTTAGATCCGCCAATTCTTTCGCGATCTTAGTTAGGGCAACACCACCACCAGCAACAATACCTTCTTCAACCGCTGCGCGAGTAGCGTGTAGCGCATCGTCCACGCGATCTTTCTTCTCTTTCATCTCAACTTCGGTTGCAGCGCCGATCTTGATCACCGCTACGCCGCCAGAAAGCTTCGCAACACGTTGTTGAAGCTTGTCTTTATCGTATTGAGAGGTGGTTGTTTCGATTTGTTTTTCAATCGAAGCCACACGATCAGCAATCGCGCTTGCTTCTGCTGCGCCACCCACAATGGTTGTTGTGTCTTTGGTGATGGTCACTTTCTTCGCACTACCTAGTTGCTCTAACGTTGCTTTTTCGAGCTCTAGGCCGATTTCTTCAGAGATGACCGTACCAGCAGTTAGTACCGCAATGTCTTCCATCATCGCTTTACGGTTGTCACCAAAGCCAGGCGCTTTCACCGCGGTCGCACGCACGATGCCGCGCATGTTGTTCACAACCAATGTCGCTAGCGCTTCACCTTCGATGTCTTCAGCAATGATCAATAGCGAGCGAGAAGATTTCGCCACTTCTTCTAGTACAGGCAATAGCTCGCGGATGCTGCTGACTTTTTTGTCCACCAATAGGATGTAAGGGTTGTCTAGCTCGACGCTGCCATTTTCTTGGTTAGTGATGAAGTATGGCGACAAGTAACCGCGGTCAAATTGCATACCTTCAACCACAGACAATTCGTTGTTTAGACCTTGGCCTTCTTCAACCGTAATCACGCCATTGCGACCCACTTTCTCCATCGCTTCTGCAATGATTTCACCGATCGCGCGATCGCTGTTTGCAGAAATGCTACCCACTTGGGTGATAGATTCTTTGTCGCTGCATGGCTTAGACATTTCACGTAGTTTCTCAACCGCCGCTTCAGTGGCCTTGTCGATACCACGTTTTAGGTCCATTGGGTTCATGCCAGAGGCTACCGCTTTAAGACCTTCATTGATGAAAGATTGCGCCAGTACGGTAGCGGTCGTTGTACCGTCCCCCGCTTCATCATTCGCTTTGGACGCCACTTGTTTCACCATTTGTGCGCCCATGTTTTCGAACTTATCTTTCAGTTCGATTTCTTTCGCTACAGACACGCCATCTTTGGTGATGGTTGGCGCGCCGTAAGATTTATCAAGCACAACGTTGCGGCCTTTCGGGCCTAGTGTCACTTTTACTGCGTCCGCCAGTAAGTTCACACCTTTCAGCATTTTTTGACGTGCGTCATTAGCAAATAATACGTCTTTTGCAGCCATGGTTATCTCCTCAAAAAACTACTACAAAAATAATTACTCAACGATTGCTAACACATCAGATTCGGACAGAATTAAGTATTCTGCGCCGTCAATTTTCTCGGTTTTCACGCCGTAACCGTCATTGAAAATGATTTGGTCGCCCACTTTGACTTCCATCGCAGCGCGTTCGCCATTTTCAAGACGTTTACCTAAACCAACAGCAATGACTTTCCCGCGGTTTGATTTTTTCACCGATTGAGAAGTTAAAACGATTCCCCCTTCAGATTTATTTTCCACCTCTTGTCTTTCAACAATTAGCTTGTCATTTAAAGGACGAATTTTCATTTTTAAGTGCCTCCTACTTGGAACCAAAAATAAAAGACAAAATAAACATCAAGATGGATTTGCGAGTCGACAGCTCGCTTTCGATGAAAATAATAAGGTCGAAAAATGAGAGTTCAAGAGGTGAATTTGATAAAAATTTTTTATTAAATTAAATAAAATTTTCTATCGAATTATCGCATTCACAACCACTTAGCATCTCTTTATGATGGAAAATATGCTCAATCAAATCTAGAGTGGTTACGTACTCTTAAAAAGGATAATCAAACAATGAAAAAGGCCGTATCTCTATTTCTTGCAACGTTGTGCGTGAGCTTCCTCTCCCCCAACGTGTCGGCTTCTGAACGCGCTGAACAAGGGTGGCAATTGATTGACAAGGGCGCGATGATTGTCGATGTGCGTACGCCGCAAGAGTTTTCTGAAGGGCATTTGGATAATGCCGTCAACTTCCCTTTATCTGAACTTGATAAACATTTTCAAGACGTCGATAAAGATCAAGCTATCGTGTTGTACTGTCGCAGTGGTAACCGCTCTGGCAAAGCGTATCAATACTTACAATCGCAAGGCTTTACGAATCTGCACAATGCAGGTGGCTTTGAAGAACTACAAGACGCCAAATAGTCGTCTCCGTTCTAATATACAAAGTAAAAGCACAGAGCGCGTCGCAAGCGTATTGTAACGCGCTCTGTTTCTAAATACTTATCTACAACAACTCTATTTTGGCCCTGCATCAAATTGAGTCAGGTTATCCGATATCTCGAGCCACGGCGCTTTCGACGCGACAAAAATATGGAAATCAGGCTTGTGAGAAGGTGTGTCATCCAAGATACCAAGGCGAATATTGACGATCCCATTGTTCTTTTTCGAATACAGACTTGATCCGCAGTGGCGACAAAAGCATAGCATGGTATTTTCGCTTTTCTGATAAGTTTGAATATCTTCTTTCCCTTGGATAATAAGCAGTTTATCCAACGCAATACCACCGGCAGATGAATAGTCAGAACCTGTGAACTTGCGGCATTCAGAGCAATGGCAATTTCCCATGTACTTAAATTCATCTGCCACTTCCAACTTTACCTTGCCGCACAGACATGAGCCTTTTAGTACTTCCATTTGAATTCCTTTTTGTTATGAATCTAATTGAATTAGATGGCTATCTCGACACCATGCCACTGCAATACGAAAAATTAAAGACAGGCAATACAGGTTTTCAAAAATGAAACGAAAATGTAAAACATTCCATTCAGAGGGAAGTGCGCTCGACACGTGAAAAATCGAGCTATTTTAGATACAAAAACACCAAGCAATAACGCTTGGTGTTTACCTCACAGAATGTCGCCTCAGAAAAGGCGCTTTCCGCTGTGCTTAAAAAATGCAGTGTTTAGTAAAGCTGGTCGCTTCGTTTGCAGTCCAGTCACCTTTCGGCTTATCTTTCAGGTTTTCACACCATTGCTCGCTGCCGACACCATCTTGCAGAACACAATGCTTTGCAAAGTCTACCGCGTTGTCTGCTGTCCATTCTGTTTTTGGCTTATCGCGCATGTCGTTACACCAGCCTTCAGTGCCCACTTCATCACTACAAGCGGTCAAAGCAGAAGCCGCCAACATCAGCATGACTAGTTTTTTCATAAATTTAAGGTTCCAGTTGCAAACAATAGTAAAATTAAACTCAATCTCTTCAACACATGCCCATTCAAGTGTCTGAATAAAGGCGTCACTAGCTGAAGTGACTTTTGTATCAACTATAACGAAATTATCAGTCTACGTGTTAAGACACCGAAAAATTATTGAGCGACTCTGTGTAAAGCGCGCCATTCTAAAAGCTATAGGCAGCGCGCTTTTGTTAGCTCACCAACCTTAAAAGAGCCAGTACCAAAGCACGCTAAACGCAGCTCTAATGCCATTTGTTCAAAGTGATCGACGACAGACTGCGTGCTGATCGTCGCAGCTTTTAATACCGCACCAGCTTGCCCAATGAGATTAGCACCCAAATGAATGGCTTTCGCCGCTTCAAGTCCGTTATGAACACCTCCCGAGGCGATCAAGGGTAATGTAGGATGCAGTGCGCGGATTTGAGCCAAACATGTTGCTGTAGGGACACCCCAATCGCGGAAAAGCTCGGCTGCACGCTGCATTTTCGGATTATCTTGGCAATACCCTTCAACCGCACTCCAGCTTGTGCCACCCGCGCCCGCAACGTCAATTGCATCCACACCAGCATCAATTAATCGCTGCGCAACGTGTCCGCTAATACCAAAACCGACTTCTTTGATAATGATAGGAACCTTCACGCGAGATTTAAGCATCTCAATTGCCTGGAAAACACCAACCCAATTGTGGTCGCCATTTTTCTGAAACGCTTCCTGCATTGGATTAACGTGCACAAACAAGGCATCGGCTTGAATCGCCTCAACCGCACGTTGCGCATTATCGAGTTTACCTTTATCGAGCAATTGAGCGGCTCCAAGATTGGAATACAACGGTACTTCTTTCGCCAACTCACGAATGGTTTTACCCAAGCCCGAATGCTGACTTTCTTCTAAGCTAATCCGTTGCGAGCCCACACCCATGGCAATACCTAATTCACTTGCGGCTTCAGCCAAACGACAATTGATCGTTTCTGCGTCTTTTGCTCCGCCAGTCATCGAGCTAATCAAAAATGGTAGCGCTAATTGATGACCAAGAAACTCTGTCGATAAATCGATCGCGTGAAAGTCACATTCTGGCAGCGCACAGTGTTCGAACTCGACAGACTCAAAACCCGCCGTTTTATGCTTCATGCTCATATCATGATGTAAAACAGCATCTAGGTGTAAATCTTTTCGGTTAGTTTGCGGAGCCATAATGTCACCCTAAAGTAAAACAGTCGCGCAGTATTGCGATCCTTATCAGTAACGTCAATGCGAATTTTGTGAATTTGCCGGATTACTTTTCCGAAACGAGTAATGAATCTCGACTGCCCCTGACATTATAAGAAAAGAAACTCGCTTTCCGTTTTCAACAAGCCGGCAAGTTTCTCTTCAAATTGAGATAATCAGCGTACGATACCCATGATGCAAATGGATCACATTGCTCTGTAGTTTACTTTACGCTGTCCGACAGAATTAGCGACACAACAGTGCTTGTCGTCGTTGGTTCAAACTGCTCTGGATCATCACAGAATTGAATTTTTCCTTTTTCTTCTACATGGAACAGCGGTACAACTGAACTACCTTTGTGATGCGCTAAATAATCTTGATACGTGAAGTTATCGCTCAATTTCGTGTGTTTAACCTCTGCACCACGACTTAACATACTGGCTAGCTGGGTATAGCTTACATTGCCGCCCATCAGCAATTTACCATGGTACTCCTGAGCCACGGAGTGCTTCTCGCTGCCATTGACGTTGGTTTTCACTTTTTGTAAGCAGTGAACTTTATCTTCTCCAAACTCGTCGACGAATTGCATGCAAGCCATAATGTTGAAATGCTGATCGGGCGTTAATGCAACCACTTGACCTATTCCTATCAAGTTCAAGTTGTCGTCCGCGTGACTAGAAATAGGGTTGCCGTAATAGTAATCCAATCCCAACATACGAACCTGACTGATGTACTCCCAGTTTGAGTCAGTCATTAATACGCGGCGGTCATAACGCGACAACGCCTGCCCTATTTCTCTTGCTACTCGGTTAGCACCAATCAACAAGAAGCCGCGTGGTGCTGGCTCTGCGACGCCCAACGTCAGCGCTACAGGACGTGCCGTCGCACTTTGTAACACGACCGTTCCTATAATCACCATGAAGGTCATAGGGACCAGTAAAATCGCTTCATCAATGCCGTATTCGGTCAATTTGATCGCGAAAAGAGACGAAATCGAAGCAGCAACAATACCGCGCGGTGCAACCCAAGACAAAAACAGCTTATCTTTAAGACGCAAGTTGCTGCGGAAGGTTGAAAGAAAAATCGATAACGGACGCGACACTAACTGCATAAACACAAACAACAATAACGCACCGCTACCTAGCGCAGCAAAATCATCCAAACTGATTCGAGCCGCAAGGAAGATGAACAATCCGGTGATCAGTAAAATGGTTAAATGCTCTTTAAAGTGCAGAATTTGCTGAATATTGATGTCTTTAGCGTTTGCGAGCCACATACCCATTACGGTGACAGTTAGTAACCCAGCTTCAGACTCAATGTGGTTAGAGACCGAAAATACACCTAGAACCACCATCAAAACCGCAAATGGCTGCAAATATTCCGGTAGCCAAGAGCGACGCATGATCGTCGCAACTGCATAGCCTGAGGCCGCACCTAGCATGACGCCGACAGCAATGATCGTCCCAAACACTTCGACGCTATTTATCGCGCTGTGAGATACGATAAACTCGTAAACCATCACAACAAAAAGCGCACCGAGCGGGTCAATCAAAATCCCTTCCCAGCGCAAAATGTTAGCAAGCGTACTGTTAGGTCTTACGGTTCGTAGGAGTGGCACGATGACCGTCGGCCCTGTTACTACGGTTAAGCTGCCGAACAACATGGCAAGCTCCCAAGTAAAGCCGAGGAAATAGTGTGTTGCGATACTGGTCGCTGCCCACGAAATGATCGCCCCGATGGAAACAATGCTCCATACCGAACCACTCACGCCACGAATTTCTTTAAAATTTAAGGTCAAACTGCCTTCAAATAAAATCACTGCCACCGCCAAAGAGACCAACGGAAAGAGCAAGTTACCTAATATCTCATCAGGATTTAACCACTGCATAAATGGTCCGACGATCAGCCCTGCCAACAACAAAAATAAAATCGCTGGCAAACGCAATCGCCAAGCTAACCATTGGCAACCTAAACCAATAACCCCAACCGCTGACAGCACCAGCGCTTCATTACCCACTTGCATCAATAATTACCTGTTTTTGTCTTTTTTCGCGTGAATGCGCTATACCCGAATACATTCAGCCTTACGGTCAAATAGAAACAACCGAACGTGCAAATCAAACGACTGACCTTCGATGACATCGCTACGAAACGCACATGTTTGAAGTCATTTGGCGATCGCATCAGAACTATGAATATAGTTGACCCCCAATGACTTAACGACTCATTTTTGTTCATCAGGTCTTAAAGTGGCACACAAGTGTGCGACTTTGTCGAATTCATCATTACGCATTGAGTTTCATTATGTAGAATGATTTCTAAAGAAAGCGCGGAACCTAGCACTATATGAGTGCTAAGGCATAGAGCATGAACTAAGCTTTAGCGTAAGTGCTCAAAGTTAAGAATCGTGGGTCACGCGACGTACGCAAGGAGAAATGGATTGTACGTAATACTAGCACTGTTCATGGCGTGTCTCGCCATCCTCATCGGAGTGAAAGCCGCCAACCGATCTGCACTTTTAGAAAAAGAACTAACCAAACTTCGTGAGGAAGTCACATCACTACGAGCCAGTGTCCATGGGGGCTCAAACCAACAAGCGCACCAACAATCCAGCATCGAAAAAGACACACCATCTGTAGCGACGTCACCTCACATAGAATCACCACAGAAAAATGTCTCATCCTCTGGGGAACATGATCCAGCTACCAACCTAGACTTGGACCAGAGCGCTGCGAATCAAGGGTACGCCCAGACAAGAGAAGTGCAACTGGATGTTTTTAGTCAAGAAAATGAGTCATTCCTTCAGAGTAAAGTTCAGAGCCTGCTTAGCAACATCCAAGAAAATTGGTTGGTTTGGGTAGGCGCATTGGCCATGCTGATCGGTGGAGGTTATCTCGTACAGGTGATTGGTAGTCACATCCAGTTTTCGCCATTTATGCGAGTGTCCTTTGCCTTTGTGATCTCATTACTTATGGTGCTTGTTGGCGAGTGGTTTCACCGTAAAGAACAACAGAATCCGCAGCGGGCAGCACGAGCCCAAGGCTTTACGTATGTTCCTGCTGCTGTTACCGGTACGGGATTAACAGGCGTTTACTGCACCGTCATTTTTGCCTTTGTGGTTTATCAAATGCTAACGCCGAGTATCTCGTTGATCATCTTGGCTTCAGCGGCATTTTTCAGTTTAGCATTATCATTGCGACAAGGGCCGTTAATGGCCGTGCTTGGCTTAATTGGTGGCTACACAGCACCACTGTGGATTGGAGGTAGTGAACCCAACTACTTTTTGTTAGCCGGATACATCTGCGCAATTTCGTTCGCGGCGACCTTATTGATGCAAAAAGTGCGTAGGGCATGGATTACGCCAAGTATCGCGATTCCACATGTCATTTGGATGTTGCTGTTGATTGAGAGTGTACCAACAGAACGGTTGTTCTCGTGGCTCGCGATTTATCTCTCTAGCACTTTGTATCTCATTTTCGCGGTTCCGAGAATGGGTTGGATGCTCAATCCTCGCTTTCGTCACTATCAAAGCAAGTGGACAAACTCGCCGACCGCTACCGCTCTCGCAACTGCTTTATTGACCTTTTCTGCCGTCACCAGAATGCCGGAGCTGAACACTCTACAAATGGCGTACTGTTATACGCTGCTTGTTGCGATCATCTGGCTACCAGCACTTCGTACAGGCTGGTCATTACGTGTATTTTTGCCATCTATTTTCGTCTCAGCAACCGCGCTGATTGTTCTTACCATCGCTTTTGATGCGCTGTATATGTTAGAGCGAGAAGCTAGCATTCTATTCGCATTGGCGGTGAGTATTGCACTGATCGGCTATCGAACATATTGCCAATCACTTAGTGACCGTTCGCAACTCAGTGGGCTGCTTCTGCTGGTACTGGCTCCCGCGATGAGCTTAATTACGTTGCTTTATGTTGACGAATTTATGCAAGGCTACCTGTGGTATTGGACTACCTTCTGCGCATTGATGGCCACTTACTATGTTGTGCTTGGTCAGCGTGCACGTTCGTTGGCATTAGAATGCTCTGCCGTTATGCATGCTTTAATCGTAGGTATCGCTTTTGTTTGGTTGAGCGATACTTGGTTAACAACAGCAATCTCAATACAAGTTGCGATAATGGCCTTACAGGCTCAAGTCGGGTTATTTCGACCTGCGAGTTGGGCGATTAAAGTGGCAATGGGAATACTGGTTATCCGACTCACGCTGCTACCTTTCATACCCGAATGGCAACCGGTAGAAGCTGGGCATTGGGCTTGGGTTCTTGTGAGTTATATGCCTTCTCTCTTCATCTTGTCTTATGCTCGTTCAACACTAAAACAAGTGGACCGAGAACTGACCAACTGGTTTGAAGGGGCGTTTTTACATGTATTCTTAATGGCATTGTTCACCCAAACTAACTACTGGTTAACGGGGCAATATGGTTACTTGGGGCACATCGACTTCACAAGTGCGGCAGTCTTTGCCAATCAAGCATTAGTTATGGGTTTGGTATACAGCTACCGCAGCCAATTTGCGCAACGCTTAAGCCGTATCTACGAAATCTATAGTTACTTGCTTTGGTGCGCGTTCGCTATATTGATTATTTTGCTTAATACGGCAGAATCGCCGTTGGTGACTGATAACGTCTCGGCACAAGCACTTCCCATCTTTAACATGCTGAGTATCGGCTGGCTGTTACCAGCTTGCATCCTGCTTATCGCAACGTTTAAGCGCTGGAATACGTTGCAAGTTCATCGATTTGCGATTGCTAGTCTAGGCTTTTTACTTGCAGCCATTTGGTTGGGGATGTCTATCCGTCAATTCTGGCAAACCACATCGATGATGCTGTATCAGCCAACCAGCATGGCAGAGTTGTTCAGTTATTCAGTGGCTGGCTTGCTCGTAGGTGGATTGCTTACTTGGCGCGGCGTGACCCAACAGGGGCTGATGATGCAGCGTGTCGGTCTAGTGGTCCTTGCCTGTGTCGCACTGAAAGTATTCTTATGGGATGTGAGCTCTCTGGATGGGTTCTGGCGAGCGATAAGCTTCTTAGGCTTAGGTGCGTCTTTGATAGCACTTGGATGGCTATTCCAGAAATTGAATCGTTCGGTGGCAAAAGCACTCGAGCCCTAGACGAGTCAAAGAGAGATTCCCGACAGTGCGCTGTTTTCGTTATTGGGGGACGATAACAGTGTAAAGCCGGGAATCATTGGAGTGTTCGTTACTTCAGTAAAGCGACCACAGTATGACGACGCACGTTTGCTTGCGCATTCAATGCCTGAAAAGTCGAAGTAAACTCGCCAGACTTTTGCATGAATCCATCCAGTTTTACATTCACCTCATTGACTGAAAGCTGTGCGGTTTTGGTTTGGATAGAACGCATTTGAGTATTCAGTTCACCATGAAAAGCTTTCGCTTCTTGCAAGCTCGTTTGAACTTGTTTCAGATGCTGATTTACTTTGGCAATCGTCTGCTTGATGCCGTCGCGTGAGCCTAGATCAAACCCGAGCTCCGCAATACCATCTGGCTCAGACTTTAAGTTCAAAACGTTAGGCTGTCCCGCAGGGAATCGGTGCCCTTCCCCCGTTACCATCACCTTTTGCTGCATTTGTTGATAAGCGTTGTCTCTGGCTTCAAATAAAATGCTGCCATCATCGGCTAATGAGGCTCGCATTCCTAACGCAATCAAGCTGCGATCCAGCATTTTGACCGTTCGCTCACCGTCTGATTGTCCATCAAACTGAATCATCACCGCTTGACCTTGAGGAAAATCCAAACGGATTTGCTCGGCCTTGTCGCTTAAGCGATGAACATTCAAACCTGGAATAGAAAAGCGACGAATGTCCGCTTTATCCAGTTTTAAGTGCAGTTCGTTATTTAGGACTTTCTGGCCATCGAAACGTGCTTGCTCAACGACTTTTTGGATGGTGGCTTTAGAACGAACCAATGTATCCTGCAAACCAGGAACATTTTGTACGCCTTGATTAATAGCTTGCGTCAAACCACGTTTAATTTGCGTGAGCTCTTTGCCAATCACCTGCAGCGATTTGGACGCGATCTGAACCGCCGTGGCTTGCTGCTGACCCTGCGTAAGCTGAATACCAGATACAGAGTAGGCTGACGCAGTGTCAGCCTGAATTTGCGCCGGGCGCGGTTTAATTGCCGTACTTGAGTCTGCAGAACGGGTCGGCATGATAGAGGCTTGTTCTTGTCCACCTAAGCGTATGCTATGGGGTCTAACCTCTACTGTACTCATTACCATAAAAAGAACTTCCTAACCTTATAAACGGTCAAACAGCGACAAACCATCGATCTTCACATAGCTTGCTTGCGTTGCTTGCAAAGCGGCCATGTAATTACTCAATCGTACCGACGCTTCACCATAGTCCAGAGCAGAGAGGTCTCCAGATACTTTGTCAACGAACAGCTTGTTTTCACTGTGCGCGCCACCAACAAGATCTAAGTTGTTGTGTCGACCACCAATCTCAGTCATGGTCCCTAGTACGTTTGAAAAAGTATCGTCGATAGCGCTGATACTCGCCTCAACTTCAGCTCTGAAGTTGGCGGTAGGGCTCTCAAACTCTTTGATCAGCGCATCAATTTGGTTAAGCACGTTATGGCCTCCCCCAAGGTCCAATATTTCTTTTGCAGTCATATTGGAATCCATCGTGACACCTTTAGCAATTGTTACTACGCGCTTGTCACTATTACCTTCAATTACGTAGCTGCCGCTCGCTTTACTTACAGCCGCAGTATCCGTTTTAGTACCAGAGAAAAGGTAGTGCCCTTCTTCATCCTGCGCGTTAAAAGACGACTCAATAGAGTCACGGTAACTCTTAAGCTCTGTAATCATACCGCCACGACTTTCGTCAGTAAGAGAGCCGTTCGCACCCCAAAGCGCGATGTCTCGCATGCTTTTTAAGCTTTCTTTGATCGAATCTAAATGGGTTTCTTGACTCGATAGCGTCGTTTTTACGTTTTCAATGTTGTTTTTGTACTGAGCAATCGCACTGGTTTCTCGGTCTAAGTTAAGCAACTTGATCGAAGCCATTGGATCATCAGACAGCTTGGTTAAGCGCTTGCCAGTAGACATCTGTTGCAGAGCTTCGCCTAGTCCCGCGCTATTGCTCTGCAAGCTGTGCAACATCATTTGACTAAATTGATTGTCACTAATTCGCATCTAAACTTTCCTCTTAGAATAACTGCAGAATAGAATCGAGCAGTTGATTTGCTGTGCTGATCACTTTCATGTTGGCATTGTGCGCATTAGCAAACATCATTAGGTTAGCCGCTTCTTCATCGCTGTTTACGGAACTAACATTATCGCGAGCTGCGTGCGCTTGCTTGTTCATGGCTAACTTCGCTTGATAATCAGCATTAGCTTGGCGTGCTTTAATTGCGGTTTGACCCACCATTGAACTAAAGGCATCGTTCAAGCTTACTGAGCCGTAACCTGATACCGCCACTGGCTTGTTGCTTAACTCGATCAATGATTGCAACGCATCTGCGTTACCAGGTGTTCCATCACTTGAGAACGCAAGCTCATCTGGAGTTAGCTTGGTAATATCCAAACTGGCTGCAGGGTTTGCTGGGTCATAGCTGAACAAAGGTTTACCTGGGTTGCCATTTAAGTCTTTGCCAGTCGCAAGCACGGCGTTGTATTCATCCGCGAGAGCTTTCGCCATGTCATTCAGAGCCAATTGGTTTGGTTTCAACACTTCGGTTTGATAGTCATTAATCGCACCTAATTTGCCACCAAGCGAGTCACCAATCGCAAAACTTTGATTCGAGAACGTGACGTGTAAGTCCGCCAAGTAAGGATCACTCGGGTCAGGAATGGCTTCCAGTTTGCCATGGTCCGTACCCATCACAAGCGGTTGACCAGAGGTTAGTGTGACCTGAACACTGCCGTCATGCTGCTGTGTTGTTTTGATTTCAATGGTTTGAGATAACTCACCGATTAACCTATCTCGTTCATCCATTAACTGTGATGGGTTACCACCTGTACCTTGCATCTCTACCAGTTGCTTGTTCACCTTCGCGATATTTTCCATAAGGCTATTCGCGTGGTTAAGCGCTGCATTACGTTGGTCGCTCATGTCTTTATGTTGATTGTATAAAGATTCGGTAAGCGTATTAAAACGGCGGGCCAAAGCTTCAGATTCGTTAATGATCTGCTGGCGGTAAGGTATGGATTCCGGCTTAACGGTCGCATCGTTAAGCGCAGCGTTTAGCGAGTCCAAGCCAGCCGATATACTGAAACCATCGGCACCAAGCGTATTCTCCAGCTGACTCATGTTACTGGTGTATCCAGATGCGTATGCCGCCATACTGTTAGTCGACCACGTTTGCTTAATCAGAAATTGATCAGTAACGCGGCGAATGCTAGTGACTTCTACCCCTAAACCTGGACTTAAGCGATTGGCTTTACCATCATCGACAGACGCCATCAACGCTTGTTGACGACTGTAACCCACGGTATTCACGTTTGCCACGTTTTGCGCGGTTACGTCTAGGGCCACACGGTTCGCGCCTAAACCTGAAAGGGCAATATTAACTAGGTTCATTTACAGCTCCATTTTTCTGATCAACGGCTGAGAAAACGCGGTAGTCATACCGGCCTCACCGAATACCTGTTTAACAGAGGCGACGGCTTGAGAAGCGGTATTAAATAGGCTTGAATTCTTCTCCACCTCTTTAGAATCTACTTGTGAGATAGATTCAGAATTCGAACCTTTACCATCGTTAGCGGATGAGATGTTGCGCGCAGCATCGAAAGCAACCTCGCGCATAGACGGGCTCAGCTGCTGGATGAGCATATTGGCAATGCCTGAGCTCTGTTTCTTTGCTAGTTCCATCGCCAGCTGACCGTCATACATATCACGGAATACCCCTTGTTGCTGACTGGCAAACGGGCTGTCTTTATCAGCAAGAGCGTCACTACTGCTACGCATTTGGCGTAACACCATTTGTAGGAACATTGCCTCAAATTGACCTGCGACGACTTCAAGTGCGCCTTCTTGATCACGACTATGCTTGATGTTAGCCAATGCACTGTTGTCGTGATAAAGCATCGAATTTAACTGAGTTTGTTCATTGGTACTGTCTAGCTTCATCCTTAACTCCTTATATCACGACCAATTCAGCGTTCAATGCACCCGCTTCACTCAAAGCTTGCAGGATAGACATCAAGTCTGTAGGCGTGGCACCTAAACTATTTACCGCATTAACTATGGTGTTAAGTTCCGTGCCTGGAGGCCAAATCACCATCTGAGCGAGATCTTCATTCACATCAAGATCCGTTTGGTTAACGACTTTCGTATCGCCATTTGCAAACGCATTAGGCTGACTAACTTGTTGTGATTCAGAAATTCGCACGGTTAAGTTACCGTGACTTACTGCTGCTTCACTCACTTTGACACTCTTACCGATCACCACGGTGCCAGTGCGAGAGTTAAAGACAATACGAGCAGGTTTACGGCCTTCAACAACGCTCATTTCTTCAAGCATCGACATCATGACGACACGCTGCTGTGTATCTTTTGGTGCACGCATATCAATGCGCGCTTTATTGATCGCAACTGCAACGTTAGGTCCAAAAGTGTTGTTAATTTCACGCGCAATATTTTTTGCTGTAGTGAAGCTAGGCTTGCGCAGGTTTAGGGTGATTTCATCACGTTGGTTGAAATCGGTTTTGATTTCTCTCTCTAAAGTCGCACCATTCGGAACGCGACCCGCCGTTGGTGTGTTTACTTCTACTTTGGAGCCACTTCGCCCCTCTGCAGATAAGCCCCCCACAACCACGTTGCCTTGCGCAATCGCGTACACTTCGCCATCAATACCACGTAAAGGCGTTAGCAATAACGTACCACCACGAAGGCTCTTTGCATCACCGATTGAAGACACAACCACATCCAACGTTTGTCCTGGGCCTGCCATTGGATCAACGGACGCTGTCACACTCACAGAAGCCACATTTCGTAGCTTAGGGTTCATACTGTCATCAATTTGAACCCCAAACTGACGTAGCATGTTGGTAATAGATTGAGAGGTAAATTTCACTTGGTTTCGGTCACCTTGGCCGGCTAAGCCAACTACCAAACCATAACCAACCAGTTGGTTTTCTCGAATGCCGCGAACATCGACCAAGTCCATGATCGGAATTTCCGCTTCAGCACGTGAAGTGTCTGGTAGTCCCAAGGTCAACACCAATAGGAGAGACATAAAGAAAGATTGCATTGTCTTCATTAGAAAGGTACCCATGGGCTGTTGAAGAACTGAGTTAGCCACCCGGCTGCGTTGCTGTCAGCTAGCGCTCCGCGACCTGCGTAGGTAATTCTTGCATCAGCAATTCGTTGAGAAGAAACTTGGTTACTGCGGTTAATATCATCCACACGGACGATACCGGTTAGACGAATAAACTCGTCGCCTTGATTCAGACGAAGCCATTTTTCACCGCTGATACGCAATACGCCATTAGGTAATACTTCATGTACCGTTACCGTAATGGCACCTTGAAGCTTGTTGCCTTGTGAACTTGATGCACTGCCATCGAAGTTACGTTTGCCATCCACGCTAACCCCTAACTCATCGATAGTTTTCGTGCCTATGGTCGGCGCCACAAAGTTAATTGCTGAACTTTTACCGAACTTAGTACCCGCATTTTTACTCGATGAGGTTTCTTCTGATAATTGAACCGTTAATACATCGCCAACTCGGTAAGCACGACGATCCTGGAACAGGGTCATCGTGTATTGGTGACGATAAAGGCTACCAGATTGGGTTTCCGGCAGCGTGTAATCGAGCGTTGGTGGTGCATATTCCTCAGCATTCGGCTCAGGCGGAATAAATTCCTGACGGCCAGCACATCCCACCAGCAACACGGCGGCTACTGCCCAACTCTTAGAAAGCCATTTCATTGCTTTTTCCTTCATCATCACCAATTTCATACTTACATTGATTGCGAAACAAACTTCAGCATGTCATCTGCAGCAGAGACCACTTTCGCATTCATCTCATACGCACGTTGAGTGGTGATCATGTCGACCATCTCTTCTACTACTTGTACGTTTGACCCTTCCAGTGCACCTTGCTTGATAATGCCGGCACCATCAGCTCCTGCAATCAGCTCATCAGCTGGACCGCTGGCTTCCGTTTCACGGAATAAGTTGCCACCCATGGCCTCTAAGCCTGCTGGATTGATGAATTTTGCAAGTGTAATTTGACCAAGCTGCTGAGGTGTTGGATCGTCTGCTGTTGTTGTAGTCACGGTGCCATCAACACCCACAGAGAAAGAGACCGCATTGTCTGGGATCTGGATTTGAGGCTCTAAAGGCAGGCCCTGACTGTTCACCATTAAGCCTTCTGAGTTTCTATGGAACTGACCATTACGTGTATACATGATCTGTCCGTCCGAGTTTTCTATTTGAAAGAAACCCTGACCCATTACAGCAAGATCCAACTCTTGCGTTGTGTTTTGGGTATTACCTTGAGTGAATACTTTTTGTGTGCCAACAACGCGAACACCGCTACCTAGCTGAATACCACTTGGTAGTTCGTTAACTTGGTCTACTTGAGCGCCTGGTTGACGCTGAATGCTGTAGAAAAGATCTTCAAATACAACTCGGTCACGCTTGAAGCCAACCGTGTTTACGTTTGCTAGGTTGTTAGAAATGGCAGTCATCTTCGTGTCTTGCGCTGCCATGCCTGTTTTACTTACCCATAATGCTGAATGCATTTTTTACTCCTTGCGGGGCGAGACTTAGCTCGCCGCCATTAATTTGTTACCAGCTTTTGCTAAAGTTTCCGCCGTTTTCATCATGCGAACTTGCATTTCAAAGTTGCGCGTCAGCGACATCACACTAACCAATTCATCAATAGCAGATACGTTACTGCCCTCAATGTGCTCAGGAGAGAGTTGCACGGTTTCATCTGCCGCGAATGGCACGCCATCTACGCTGTGCAGCAAGCTATCGCTCTCTTTTTGCAGTTGATTAATTTCCGGTTTAACCAACTTCAAAGTGCCTGCCACAATTTCTGCGCCGCCACCTGGTGGGGTCACTGAGACTTGACCACGCTCGCTGATTTCAATCTTTTGATAATCCGGCACAACCAAAGGACCATTGTCACCGAGGACAGGGAACCCATTGATTGTTAGAGCGCCAAAAGTATCGACCTGAATATTGCCTGCACGGGTGTAAGCTTCGTTACCCGCTGGGGTTTCTACAGAGAGATACCCCTCACCCATAACCGCAACGTCCAACGGACGTCCTGTTTTCACAATATCGCCAGCGTCGAAACGTGTTGAGGCAGAGTTGGTCACAACCATAGTGCGACCATCAAAACCTGGGCCTTGCATCTCTACACTACGCACACGCTCCATATCCGCTCGAAAACCCGCAGTATCAGCATTTGATAAGTTGTTTGAACGAACGTGCTGCGCTTTAAGAACTCGGCTGGCACCCGACGTTGCCGTAAATAACAAACTATCCATGCAAAACTCCCATTACACCGCGTTAAACAAAGCTTGAGTAAGCTTGTCGCTGGTAGAAATTGTCTTTGCGTTTGCTTGGTAGTTGCGTTGTGCAGTCATTAGAGCAACAAGCTCGCTGGTTAAGTCAACGTTAGAACCTTCTAATGCACCCGGAGTTAGGTCACCCATCGTACCTGAACCCGGAACCCCCATAATTGGAGCACCTGAGCTAAAGCTTTGAGTCCATGATGTTCCACTCACTTTCGCTAAGCCTTGTGTGTTTGCAAAATCAGCAAGAACAACCTGACCTTGTAGCTGTGATTGGCCGTTAGTGTAAGTCGCGTAAACCATGCCGTTACCTTCAACGCGTACACCTGCAAGTTCACCTGATGTGTAACCGTTAGGACTATTAGTACTTACGCCAAAAGCTGCACCAAATTGCGTGCTGCCTTTCAGGTTAATGTCTACACTCATCGCGTTCGCGCCTGCTGCTGGGAATGAAACATTAAACGGCGCAGTTGGTGTTGAAAGCGAGCCATCTTTACCAAACGTTACAGGCACAGTTGCTACTGGCGTCGTACCGCCATCTACTTGAACGTTCACTTCCCACGAGTTAGAAGCAGTCTTAGTAAAGTACTGAGTTACCGTGTGCGAGTTACCCAATGAGTCGTAGACTTTTGTTGTGTAAGACGAGTTAAATGAGCTTGGATCTTTTGGATTGAATGGCGTTACGGCTTTATCAATAACAGACGCGCTTGCGTCGAAGTTCGCAACAAAATCTAAGCTGTCTGTTGCTTTAGCATTCAGTGAGGAAGTCGATACCTGAATATTACCCACAGAACCTGTCATTAGGTTGTTGTTGCTATCGACACTGTAACCTTGAAGCTTTGCACCGCTGTTAGCCGTAACAAAGTTGTTCTTATCCGTTGAGAACACACCTGAACGTGTGTACAACATTTGACCCATATTATCTTTAGTAACAAAAAAGCCACCGCCATTAATAGCTAGGTCCATCGCACGGCCAGTTCCTGTGATACTGCCGTCTTTGTCGAAGTTCTGTGAAATTGACGCGACTTCCACACCACCAGGTTGCATGCCGTTGTATACAGCGGAGAATTCTGTGCGCCCACCTTTAAAACCATACGTTGATGCGTTGGCAATGTTGTGGCTGATTGTGTTTAGCTCTGTGTTGGTCGCGTCCAGACCACTTAGTGCGATGTTAAAACTCATAAATAGACCTCTGATTTCCGTATTTGGTTAAGCACCAAACTGAGTGATTTGATAGAAAGGAACGTTGCCAACGCCATGGACATTGACTAATGCTGCGCCACCGGTATTAGGAATGCGCACTTGCTCAACAGTGCCTGCCATCAGCACATTTGGACTTGCTTGCCCTTCTTGCACTTCTACGGCCACTGAGTATTTGCCTGGTTTAAGACCAAGTTCTTCAGGATTAATTGAAAAGTCGACGTCACCTTTGCCGTGAGCACCTAGTGGCACTTTAGTTGATTGACCAAATTCATCTTTAACAACTAACGTGACTTGGTTTGAGCTATGAGCGAGTTCGATTTTTCCGTTTTGTACGTCTTCACCAAGCTGAAATTCATCCGCGTTGACGTAAACCGTTTGCCCAACAAGGCCCGCTGTTGATAGCACTTGCATGTTGTCCAGTAACACCATGCTCTGTTGCATTGTCTTAGACATATTCTCGGTACTTTGTACCTGCGAGAACTGAGCCAATTGACCAACGTATTCCGTACCATCAAGGGGATTAAGTGGGTCTTGGTTTTGAATTTGAGCCACCATCAAAGAAATAAACTCATTCTCCAATGAAGAAGCACTGTTCATGTCTTTAGGGTTTGGTGAGATACCGTTGCTGTCTTTTGCTTTTGTATTTACTGGAGCGTCAGACGATAAAGGGGTGTATTGTGCAATACTCATTAGCTACCCTGCCCTAATCTAAGCAGACCTTGCTGCATACTTTTTACATTGGCTAATACTTCAACATTCGTTTCGAAGCTGCGTGTTGCGGACATCATGTCTGCCATTTCAGCAACTACATCAATATCTGGGTAAAACACATAGCCTTCATCATTAGCCAGTGGGTTGTTCGGCTCAAAACGCTTCTCTGCATCTCCAGCATTTTTAACAACGTCAACAATGCGAACTTCTGCATTGGGATAAGCTCCATTTTCTGTTGTCATTTGCGTTTTTTGGTACACAGTCGCAAATACTGGCTTAAGCGCTTTATAAGCATCTTCTGGATTTGCAGATACTGCATCTGCGTTTGCTAAGTTACTGGCTACCGTATTCAGACGCACAGTTTGTGCTGTCATCGCGGAACCAGTGATCGAGTAAATATCAGTGAATGACATAATTAACGTCCCTCAATCGCTTTCGCTAAGCCATTAAATTTCATGTTGAGAAACGTCAGGCTAGTTTGAAAGTCCATGTTGTTTTGCGTGAATTTTGCTTGTTCAACACCAAGCTCTACGGTGTTGCCATTTTTGCTATTCTGGTAAGGCACCGAGTATTGGGCCTGAACCTGGAACTTTGGCACCGGTTTGTTCACACCACCTGCCGTTACTTGGTTCATTACGGTGGTGAAACTTAGGTCTTTCGCCAAATACCCAGGGGTGTCAACATTTGCTAGGTTACTGGCGAGGACTTTGGTACGCTGAACGCGAAAATTAAGTGCCTCTGGATGTACTCCTAAAGCATTTTCAAATGTGATCGCCATGCATCTTCCTTACAGTTGGCTCGAATACGCCAACATACAAACAAGATACGTGCCATAAAAAATAGCTATATATATCAATGATTTATAAACAAGGATGGAAGCCAAACTTCCGGTTCTCGGAAAGCATTAAAAACAAGAGGAAAGTGTCCACTTCCTCAACAATAATGCTGACGTTACTCGCTTTGACATCAGAACAAGCATTCGCCAACACCAATGACAAAACCCTCAGCGTTGAAGAGATAAAATCCGTTGTAGCAACGGATTTCGAACAAGAGGTGGATCGCGTAGCGCTCTCCAATCAGTGGGGGGAGTACAAACTGGACTTCGACATGTGGGTGCCCGGTTCTGCCAATCACTTGCCAGAATGTCAATCGCCTTTAGTTATCACAGGTCGTGACAACAACACGTTGCCAGTCGGTAACCTCAAGCGCTCAGTCAGCTGCGACAATATCGCATCACCATGGCGAATTAACGTTACGATAAAGTCTTCGCTGACTCTGCCTGTTTTAGTCGCGACAACCACGGTTGGCCGAAATGAAGTCGTAACGGCTAAACACATAAAGCTTGAAACCCGAACCATCTCTCGCCAAGACGATTTTTATACTCGCCCCGAGCAAGCAGTAGGCTTAGAAACCTCTCGTCGTTTGAGGGCTGGACAAGTGGTTAATCCATCCAATTTGTCGGCCCCACCTCTAATCGAGAAAGGCAATGAAGTCATAGTCATTGCGAGCAAAAATGGATTTAGTGCCAGCACAAAAGGAGTCGCCTTAGAAGATGGAGCGAAAGGGCAACAAATTGACGTGGAAAACCCAAGTTCGGGCAAGGTCATAAGAGCAGTCGTAACTGGATTAAACCAGGTTCATACTCAATTTTGATTTTTTGACTCGGGGTAACATTTTTTAATTTTGGCTCTCGTCAGTAACACTGAACTTCGAGTACAAAAAAAATATTTAATGTTTATCACATTCTAACCGCCTACTTAATTTAGAACATGATGATGAGGACCACAGCATGAAAATCGACAAAGTCGCGGGCGGTCATGTCCCACAAACAAAATTACAGCAAGCAAGCAAACAGCCTGTCGACGTCGTCGAACAGAGCAAAGTACACGAGCCTGCATTTCAAGCGAATACCGTAGCGATAGATCGCGCTCAAGCTGAAATGGCATCACTACCTGATGTTGATATGGAAAAAGTAGAACAAGTACGCAACGCATTAGCGCGTGGTGAACTTAGCCTAGATACAAAAGTGCTATCCAAGGCAATCATGCAGTTCCATACAGGTCACGAGTAATAAAACGCTAGGAAGACATCATGGCAAGCGCAGTATCGCAGCGAATTCAACAATTTGTTCGCTCTATATCTGAGGATATTAAGCTTTATCAACAACTGCTTCCTTTGCTTCAGCAGCAAAAGGTATTGTACTTAAAGTTTGATGGAGAGGCACTGAACGACAATGTTCAGAAACAAATGCCGATACTCAATAAACTCAGCCGCTCCGCCAATGACAGAAGCCAGTGTATGCGAGCGCTGGGGTTAGCGTGTAATGACGCCAGCGTAAAACGAATTTTCAATGCTTTGCCTGCCCAAATAGGTATGCAAGCTAGAAAACAATGGGCGCTATTGGAAACGTTGGTAAGTCAGTGCCAACAATACAATCAGAGCAATGGCCACAGCTCTGCGGCGTTCCATGAGTTGGTCAGTCAACTCAAACAACCTGTGCAACACACTTATGAAGATAAATCGTTCTAAACGATGTTCGTCTTGCCTACAGATTCAGTCGCCATCTCGGCTGAGTACTGTAGGCCTTTTTATTTTTATTGCCTTTCTGTCCTACCTTCCATTCACATGCCAGGCAAAACCAAATGCTGTCGATATTCAAACGCAGTATCAAGTATTAGCCCCATACAAACCACAAATTGCCAAGCGTCTCGATTCATCCAAACCGGTAATTAACCACATTTTCAAACAGCTTCAAAACCACTCATTACCAAATAGCCTAGCCTTAGTGCCAATGTTAGAATCTTCTTACAACCCCAAAGCCGTTTCTCACGCTAACGCCGCCGGACTTTGGCAACTGATACCAGCCACAGCGAAACGTTTCGGATTAACGATAAATACAAAACAAGACGATCGCTTTGACACAGAAGCTAGCACAACGGCCGCGCTCAAGTACCTGGCGTTTTTATACAACAAATTCGATCAAAATATGGCTCTCACTTTAGCTGCATACAATGCCGGAGAAGGACGTGTTGCACGTGCTATTCAGCGAGCAGGAAGTCGAGATTTCCAACAACTCACGCTGCCTAACGAGACTCGCCAATATGTCAGCCGCTTCTATGCATTGGAAAAGTTGATAGATATCGGTCAGTTACAATCCTCATCATTTCAACCTTTACTCTTATTTGCTCCAGACGCTCCTATGATTTCACAACCGCTGGTCGACTTTAGCCGACTGCCTCCGCTAGTTAATTTGTGATAAAAGCTACGACAGAGCTCAATGTCAGAGAAACGTAAAATCACAAGATCCTGTTCGGCGAATTTGAAAACTCGTGATCTCTATGCAAACGTGTGCAAAAAAGTTGAGGTAAGGTATCTCAAAGATAAGAAAGAGTAGTGGTTTACTAAAAAGCGCCCCAATTGCGCTTGGCAATTGGGTAGATATGCGTCACATTGCGTTTGCAAAAAAACATGAAAACCAATGGTCAGACCTAATAATTATTTACACACTAAATGTAAAACAGCTATTGTTTTCATAGTTCGAAACAAATCTAACATATCAAGATGACGCTTCGCTTGCGCGTCTGGAATAAGTCCGGGTTCCGGGGGGGAGTCCGGACTTTTTTATTGCTCTAAAATCTTTGCCCACAATAGAGCCAACAGAAGCTAAGTCGTAATGATGCAAACTAGCTGTTTATAGTAATTCTTTAGAAATCAACTGAAGTAAAAACGTTTCGCGCTCAATGCTCATGCCTTTTTTCGGGCTTTCTGCCATCGTTTTTTCATTGTGTGCAATTGCTTCGTGTATGTTCATCCATACCGGGCGCATTCCATTTTTAACTTCGTAATCTTCATACGCCGTTTCGCCTAGCTCACGTTCGATTTTACATGTATAACAATACGACACCATGTGCATCACGTCAGCGTCATCCTTGTACCACGGACGAAACTCCTCAAAGATTCCGAAAGGCTTAATACCATGTATATTTTGGGCGCCCGTTTCTTCCTCTAATTCACGGACTAATCCAGCAATGACATCTTCACCATCATCAATACCACCGCCTGGTAGCGTGTAGTCATGGTAACGTTCTGTATAGAGCAACAGCACATCTTCACCATCAAGTACAATGGCTCGCGCTGCATTGCGCTGAAAAACAATTTTGTCATCCAAATGCTCTATGTCTGGATGAACGGTCGATTTTAAATGTCTCATCGAAAATACCACGGTCAATGTTTTGTGCGCATATTACCGAATTTCACACTTTAAATCATTGTTGTAGGCCAGGTACGTTCGAGCGCTTGTCAGGAAGTGATTGATATGACCTTCACAACAATACGCCAAGAACAGAAGTGTGACGTGCTAATCAGCAATAAATGAGAATATCTAAATTCTTATACGTCCCTCTTACTTTTAACATCGATAAGACAATAATCTCTTAAAGTTGCCTATAATCAATACAATACTCGCCCACCCCATGCGGAGATAAAGAATGAAAAAGACAAATTTAATGATGGCTATGGCTGCAACATTGGTACTGGCTGGTTGTTCAACTTACGAGGGAGCGACCCGATCAACTGAGTATACCTCCGTTGCAAATCCCGCAGCCGTATACTGTGTTCAGCAAGGTGGTGAGCTGGATACCGTGTCGGAAAACGGCGAACGTGTCACTTACTGTGTGCTGTCGGACAATGAACGCGTCGAGCAATGGGAATACTATCGCGAGAATCACAAAGAAAATGAGGGTGACAACTACTAATTATTTTTATCGATACGTCACCTTCCCTCTATCACTTAGGAGCCTTTGGGCTCCTTTTTTATTTGATTTATCAAAGTGTTCTTACGTTGTTTTTACATATCTCTGACTTTACCGCACATCGACCCTATATCGAACAGTGTTCTATTCTTGACATTCCCCTGACATAACTTTCCACTTGGACAATAAAATTCCAAACACAGATCACACTAATTCACATTTCTTCCACATTTTCTGGGACAGGTGAGCAAGATGAAAACACAAATAGTAAAAGAAGCCGAGTCAGCCCCAAGCAACGTTGTTACTGAAAAATCAAAGCGCATTATTTATAAATCGAGTTTAAACGCCTTGATGATTGTCGCTATAAGTATTCTCGTTAACCTTAGTCTTCGTCTTGATTATGTCGTGTTGGGATCAAGCCTTGGCGAGCTTTCCGTTACAGAAACGCTCCAGCTTGTGATGCTTGCTATTGCATCATGGTCGTTTTTCAGCTTATCGAAACAACAGCCTCAGCTAAAGCATGCGGCTATTTTGATTGCAGGATTTTTTGCAGTACTGATTATTCGCGAAACGGACTATTGGACAGACATGATTCATCATGGCTCTTGGGTTTTCCCAGCACTTGCTGTCACCGCACTGGCTTGCGCCAAAGCTTACCAAGGTGGTAAAGGTACCATGAACGAAATGGCGACCATTTTAACGGTGCCACATATGAAGCTATTAGTTGGTGCTGTAATGCTATTATTAGTCTTCTCTCGTTTGTATGGTATGGGCAGTTTTTGGCAACAAGTGATGGATGAAAATTACATCCGTGATGTTAAAAATATCTCAGAAGAAGGTATAGAACTGCTTTGCTACTGTTTGATCGCATTAAGCGCCGTCCGTACAAAACGCGAGCTTAATGAATAGACTCAGGATCAAAGCGACGGTTCAATGCAGTCAGTATCGGATGGAAGATACTTAATGCCTTTTCCGCAGCACCTACAGATTCATCCAAGGCCGTCATTTCGACGGCCTTTTTCATTTCTTCAATATCTTGCAAAGCCTCTTTATCAAGCGGGAAAGAGAGCAATTTGTGAATAGCATCTCTTGCGATCATAAGTGGCTTTTTTCGGACAATTGATAAATCTCGGAAAAATACGCCATGCTTTACCCCTTCTAAATAAACTCGGTAGGTTGTGAGTTCATCGAGTAGCAAGAATGTCTCCGCCATAAGCCCCTTATGTGGGTATGGCACGCTAATATGTTTGCTGATATCCAGTGGAATATTGAGAGTCACCCCCATGGATTCGCAATCGGATTTAAGTACTCGTAATAAGCCTTGCTCATCCATCAAATTCTGGATATCAATGATTCGTTCGAGGTGGTAGTCATTAGATAGCAAGATAACCTCAACCGGATGCCCCGACCATAACTCGAACAACCCACTTTTGCACAAAACTTGGGAAACATAACGCATGTTTTGAAACGTGTTCAACGACTCCGTTTCTAAGAGTATATGACGTTCAGGGAACGGATTCACAGAGTCTGCGTTTAGGGTTCTAAAATACGCGTACATCGCCTCTGCTTCAGAAACACTTTGTCCTTGCGTTACTCCGCCACAAAAAATAATCGCCGTTCGCTCTGTCGGTAGTGATGCAGTCCTACAAGACAAAGCTTCGACTCTTGTTATGCCCTCAGAGGTCAACCTGTTATTGACGAGGCGTTTACCTAAAACGATGACGATGTTGTCTAACTTCATTTTAAAATCTCGCGCTTAGTTGGCAGTGTTACAAAAATCTTCTTTCACTCCCGACCCACAAGCTTTAACATCTAGTTAACAACACTGTTCTAGAGACCTTTATAAAGGTTCACTGCTAAAGGAAGTCAATTATGCTGTCGATTTTCGATATATTTAAAATTGGTGTCGGGCCATCCAGCTCCCACACTAATGGTCCTATGCTTGCCGGATTCCATTTCACTCAGCTAGTTAGCGACTCTATGGCGAAAGTGCATCGGGTGCAAGTGGACCTTTATGGCTCATTGTCACTGACAGGTCGAGGGCACCATACAGACCGAGCCACGGTCCTTGGTTTGATGGGAAATAAACCTGATACCATCAAAATGAGCAGTGCCAAAAGTGCGCTACAAAATACCATAGACAATAATACGCTCATGCTCGCCGGTACACACCAGATTGAGTTTAGCTACGACCATGACATCGTCTTTCATAGCGACAACCTTCCCTTGCATGAAAATGGCATGACGATTACGGCATTAGACGCTGCTGGAGATCAAGTAGCGTTTGAAATTTATTACTCCATTGGGGGCGGATTCATCGCCACCGCCGACGAACTAGAGAACGGCACGCAACAAGATGAAGTCGCAGTACCATTTCCGTTTACATCCGCAGATGAGATGCTAGAAAAAGCCGAGACGAACGGTTTCAGCTTGGGAGGCATGATCCTCCAAAACGAACTCGCCTTTCGCTCAGACGAAGAAATTAACCAAAGAGCAGAGCAAATTTGGAAAGTGATGTCGCTCTGCATGCAACGTGGCTTCGATACGGAAGGGATTTTGGAAGGTGGTCTAAATGTCACTCGTCGAGCACCAAACCTTTTGAAAAAGCTCGAAGCCAACGCTGCAGTTGAAAACGATCCGATGGAGATCATGGATTGGATCAATCTCTTCGCCTTTGCGGTTAGTGAAGAAAATGCAGCAGGAGGGCAAGTCGTTACTTCTCCAACGAATGGCGCAGCAGGGGTGATTCCGGCGGTATTGATGTACTACCATCGCTTCATCAAAGAGCTCGATGTTAAACAGCTAAAAGACTTTCTCGCAGTCGCCGGCGCTATCGGCATCTTATATAAAACTAACGCGTCAATTTCTGGTGCAGAAGTGGGGTGTCAGGGAGAAGTTGGGGTTTCTTCATCCATGGCTGCCGCTGGCTTAACAGCGCTAAGAGGGGGCAGTAACGAGCAGATTTGTATTGCTGCGGAAATTGCGATGGAGCATTCATTGGGTATGACTTGTGACCCGATTGGCGGCTTGGTTCAAGTACCTTGTATTGAAAGAAATGCCATGGGAGCAATGAAAGCGATTAATGCATCGCGTATGGCATTAAAGCGCACAAGTAAATGCTTAATTTCGTTAGATAAAGTTATCGAAACCATGTATCAGACTGGTAAAGATATGAATAAAAAATACCGTGAAACCTCTTTGGGGGGCTTAGCTGTCATTCATATGGCACCGCCATGCGAATAATGGCAAGTGGTCATTGCGCTTAGCTTCTCACCATACGCTTATCTGGTAATTGTGATCTGATGATATTACATATAGAAATGCCGCGTTCTTCGCGGCATTTTCTTAACAAGAAACTATTCGATTAATCACGTCGACCACGAAGTTCAATTTTTTGAGTTGCAGCATCCGAATGGATTGTTACACCGCCATAGGCCATTTCATTGCGACCCTTCAGCGTCAATTGAGAATCTGCACGCTCTACGTCAACCTGATTTTTCGTTGCCATCGTCATATCAATCGTGCCCGTGTATGACCCATCGCCAGCAAATGCTACGTTTGTTGAGCAAACCATCAAAACAAGTGCGATTAGTTTTTTCATACATCACCTCTATTATCGTTCTTACTTTCTTTCGGTGGAAAAACTGTAACAACAGAAACGCGCTCATACGAGGAAAGCCATTATTTACCAAATGGAAATCCATGCTAATAAACTGATGTAACCAAGAATAACTTATCGTTACCTTCAATAAATCAGGGATAAGGCAGCAACTTAAATTGACCAAGCGTTGTCTTTTCTTAAGAAATTCAGCGATATGATTTGTCGACAAAAGCCAAGCGAGACAATGTATGAGCGTTAATCTGGATATTCAAAATATTTTGGTATTAAAACGGATGTATGAGTTACGTAACGTCCGGTTAGTCGCAGAATCACTCGGTAAAACGTCAGGAGCAATCAGCAAAAATCTGACAAAGATGAAAACTCAGCTCAATGATCCGCTATTCGTTCAGACCAAAAATGGCTTTGAACCAACAGCTTTTGTGGAAGCGAACATTGCGCATTTTGAGCAAATAATCAACAGTATTGATTCCATCAAACCACAGCATTTTTCACCAGCTCATTTTGACGGCTCAATCACTATTTATGCCAACACATTGTTTTGGGAGTACTTCGGTGACAAGTTTTACTTGGAGTTACTAAAGCACGCTCCAGAAGCAAAATTCTCATGTTTGCGCTGGGGTAGCGAAGCAAAAAAACGATTAATTGACGGTGAAAACGCCATTGCGATTCATTACTTTGATGAAGATCTGCCACAGTCAATTGTTCAGACCGAACTGGGGCGAGGAAAAGCGGTATTTTTTGTTCGACAAGATCATCCCGCTCAAAACTCCCAAGAGCTAGAAGAATACCCTTTTATACTTTTTAAAACGCCGGGATGGAACGACTACCGATACCCTGTGTTGGAAAGGCTCAAACATATGGGTTTTAGAACCACACCTAAAGTGGAAATTGAGCACCCAGCGATGATTCAAAAAGTGCTTTTGCAAACGAATCATTTTGGCATAACGATGAGTGGACATGTTCCTAAGGGTTGCCGAAGTATCGCGCTTCCTGCTGGGCTAGAGCTTGATGTTCGCTACGTGATGAGCTGTCGTCGCTCTCAACAGCAAGCTCCGGTAAATCAGTGGTTATTAGATGTCATTAAGCATGTCGCTCAGTCCTAGACTGATGACTTGCTACTGCTAATAATAGCCAAACCACACATGCGCTCTACTCACTCGCTGAACGAACATTAAAGACTCTGTATTAACCATTGAGCAAAGGTGTTTACGTGTGATTTTTCGGATGCTCGAACCATCATATAATGTGCACCAGAACTTGGCATATGCCAAGTTCCAACCTGGACTAATACGCCCTGTTGCAGCTCATCCTCAACAAGAAAGTCTCTTACCAACAACACGCCAAGTTGATTCATCGCAGCATGAATAGCAAGCAATGAATGCTCAAACTCGGCGACGACTTTGCTCACCTTCCCTTGATAACCTTGGTGCGCAAGCCAATCTTGCCAAGATTCATGATAACCGCTAGTACAGATTTTAGGCACTTTAGCTAACTGCGAGAGGTCATTTATCGGGTTTAAATGCATAAAGCCCGGGCTTGCGACAACGATCCAGTTTTCTTGGGTTAATCGTATGGCTTCTTGCTCTTGCCAATCTCCATCTCCGTTAATAATTTCGATATCCGCAATTGCACTGGCGTTTGGAACTGTATTAGCAGTGGTCGAGATTTTAAAGGAAATGTCTGGGAATTGTCGCTGAAAATCAGCCAATCTTGGCATTAACCACTGAGAGCAAAAGCTGTGAGCGACATGTAAGTTAACTTGCGTATTCTTGGGACGAGTAAATAAATGCTGCGTCGTGGTCGATAATGTTTGAAGCACATGATTAACCACAGGCCAGTATTCTTGTGCGGAGCAGGTCAGCGTAAGGTGAGTGCCCTTGCGCTCGAATAACGTCGCATTGAGCTGTGACTCTAGCGATTTCACCTGTTGGCTGACGGCCGCACGAGTCACATTTAGCTCCTCTGCGGCTTTTGTAAAACTCTGTAGTCGCGCCGTGGCTTCAAAAGCTCGGAGCAAATTGAGCGGCGGTAAACTTTGCATATCATTCTCCCAAACACTTGGCTGTCATGCTATGAACTGGTGATGACAAATTGATGAAGGTGCTGAGTTTACGTATGTTGAGCACATGTCAAAGCGTCCCGATATAACTATGTTTCTACACAACTACTGAGTTAGTTAAGCGGGATCAAAAAAGCCAGCGTGATACACGCTGGCTTTTGGAACTTTATCTTAAGCAGGAATTATTCTGCTTTTTCAGTTGTTTGGTATTCAAACGCAGGAACAACCACTTCAACACGACGGTTCATTTGACGACCTTGACGTGTCTCGTTGCTTGCCACTGGGTTAGCTTCACCCATGCCTTTCACTGTCATACGCTCAGCCGCAATACCTTTTGCTTGGAACTCGTCAGCAACGGCTTTCGCACGTTTTTCTGTGAGTTGCTTGTTGTAAGCAGCAGAACCTGTCGTATCGCTGTAACCCGTGATCTCAACTTGAGCTTGTGGGTAAGTATTCATCAAATCAACGGTACCAGAAAGGTTCGACGCGTCTTTCACTTCTGCACTTTCTAAGTCGAATTGTACTGTCGCTGTTGTTTGAGCAGGGTAAACGTGATCTACAATGCGTGTTGCAGGACGTGCTTCTACCACCTCTTCAACGGCTTTTTCTTGAACGACAGGCTCAGAACCAAACTTGTAGTTGAAACCGATACCGAAGAAATCTGAATCCATGTCTTCAATTACATCATCAGACATATCTTGGTAGCGTTGGTATTCAGCACGTAGGCTCCAGTTGTAGTTGATTTGGTATTCAGCACCCAGAGAGCCAGTTGGTACGAAATCTTTCTCGTCACCAGCCATCATGTATGCAGCACCAACTTTCGCGAATAGATTCCAAGAATCCGTTAGTGGTAGGTTAAATTTAGGAGCAAGCGTCAACGCCCAAAGATCACCATCAACGGTGTTTAGGCCAGGCTTTTTGAAGTTTGCAGTGAAGTCACCAAGGTAATCAACACCATACTCTGCTGCAACGTACTTGTTGAAGCTGTAGCCTAAGTGCATAGATGCTGCAAAACTGTCGTCGTCACAAGGTTCGTTTAGGTAACACGCATCGTTTAGAGAGTTGTAACCTATTTTACCGCCCATGTAAGTGTCAGCAAGTGCAACGTTTGAGATCACACCACCAGCAAGTACAGTAGCCACTGCTATAGCGATTTTTTTCATTATTCTTTTCCTTTTTCTTGTACACAAAGCAACACATCGCGGCAGCATACTGCCGTAAAATATGAAGCCGTAACTTTCTCTTTTCTTCGAATAGAAATAGCTAAATAGCGTAGGAAAGAATCAAAAATGATATTCAAACGCCAATGACGTAAAACGGAAAAAGGTAACCTCAAGACCATCTATTAATGAGCTTCATCCGCATACCCAACCGAAAAACAAAGTTCGTTGCGTTGGTTTAGCCATAGTCAATTCGTTGCGGAGAATATCACAAAGAAGCCAACTTTCTGTGACGCAAATCACCATAAAAAGCCACTTTCTCAAATTTAAGAATCATCATTTAAGCTTGTGAATGGCAACAAATTTTTACAGGGGAGCGTGGATCTGGAGAGCACAAAAAAACAGCTCATTTAAATGAGCTGTTTTCGAAATAATGAAAAAGCGTTAACTCGTCGCGCTAAATTTTATCCGCTACGGTTAACGTTGCAGCTAATACATCTTGCCCAAACAAGACACTACGCTCAGGAGACCAACCGTAAAGTGGATCTGGGTGATTGTTGTTATCTTTAAATGGCATTTCGATTGTGTAAGACAAGCATTTGAACTGCTCTGCAACCCAATTTGAACCCACCGTCAAATTCGCTTTACCAGGCTCATCTTTATCGTAACCAATCTCATCTTGGAACTCTGGCGTAATAGTCAGTAACGCTTGCTTAAATGATGTCTCTAAAGCGGCAAGATTTTCATCGTAAGAAGGAATACCTTCTGAGCCAGCGACGAAGTTATACGGAATCGCTTCATCGCCATGAATATCTAAAAACATGTCAACACCCGTTTCCAGCATGCGCTGACGCACAAGGTAGACTTCTGGGCTCTTTTCCATTGATGGCGTTTGCCATTCACGATTTAGGTTTACACCTACTGCGTTGGTACGCAAGTGACCGCGAATACCACCGTCTGGGTTCATATTTGGTACGACGTAAAGCACCGCTTTTTCAAGCAATGCACGCGCAACCGTGTCGTTTTCATCTAACAGACGTTGGATCATACCTTCCATGAACCATTCCGCCATGGTCTCACCTGGGTGCTGACGTGCAATCATCCAGATTTTCTTTTTGCCTTCTTCTGGCTCACCGAAAGTAAGCAAGCTCATGTCATTGCCATCTAGCGTATGACCAAGCGTCTCTAATTGGCAGTGGTGCGCGCTTTGTGCCATGTGTAACAAGTCTAAATGACGATCGTACGTGTATGGCGCAAAGTACGCGAAGTAAATTGAGCTGCGCTCAGGGATTACAGTGAAAGTCAGCGTGTCGCCATCGAACTCTGCCGGTACTCGGAACCATTCTTCACGATCGTAAGACGCAACCACATCGTAACCTTGCCATCCTTCTGGATAAGCCGATTTAGCCAAATCAAGCAATTTGATGGTGTGTGATTGCTCGGCTTCTGTCTCAAGACGGAAGTGGAACCACTGGTAGAATTCCGACATATTGTCGTTAGGAATTTTGAGTTGGATGTCGTTTTTGTCGTCCGCTTTCACTACGTGAATGCTGCCGCTATCGAAGTTGCTGAATACTTTCATTTTATGACTCACCTTTTAAATCTGAGCTTGAAAGACAGAGGCTAACACAAGGCTTCATCGCGCCCCAATGACTTTCACTGCAAACTGTCTCGTTTGTGGCTAAAGTCTTCAGTTTAGTCAAGCTTATCCGCTTTGCCTGCTGGTCCCGCGAGTTTTGCTAGCCACTTATCCCAGATAAACGGCGTTTTCTCGTTATCTTCTGCTTCCTCTTTTCGACGTACCGCGTTGCGCACTATCATAGCCCCGGTCCAGCGAAGCGGTTCTGGTGGGAAATACCCCAACGGTCCTTTGGCTAAACCACTGTTCGTCCACTCGTTATCGATTCCCAATATCAATGAAGATAAGATCTTTCCGCCCATTCGAGTCTGCGCTACACCATTGCCTGAATAACCAAATCCGTAAAAGATATTGCTCTGTTTATCTAGCTCGCCGAAAAAAGGGAAACCAGTAGCAGAACGATCAGAGCCCCCCGTCCATGAATAAGCAAACTCCTCGCCTCTCAAATGAGGAAACAACTTATCGAACGACTTGCGCAGTAGACCTTGGTAGCGTGTTGGCTTGTTAAACATTGCGTCGACTTGGTTATTGAAAGAAAACTGATTGCCGCCTTTCCCCAACATCAAACGGCCATCTGGCGTATCTCGGTAATAGTGGACGAAGATACGTGAATCCAACACGCTAGAACCTGCCTGCCAACCAGATAGAGGTAGTGCGTCACCAAGCGGCTTGGTGATCACCATGTCGGAAGAGACCACCACGATACTGTTTTTGAACTGTTTAAACTGCTCCACCATCCATGCATTTAATGCCAATACCACCTGCTGCGCTTGAACATTTCCTTTAGGTGTACAGACAGTGGCAGGTTTTCCATAATCTAGACGCGTCATCGGCGTGTTCTCATAAACTTCTACACCCAGATCAATAGCAACACGGCGTAACCCCCTCACTAATAATGCAGGTTGAACGCTGGCTGCAACTGGAGAGTGAAAGCCTTCTATATGTCGAGGTGAACCCGCATTGGCACGCAGTTCCTCCACCGAGCAACGACGCCAACTGTTCACTTCTAATCGCTTTAACTCGTCCACAACTGGCTGCATTCCCCCAGTTTGAGCCTGATTGGTTGCAGTGTAATAAACCCCTTTCAAAGATAAGTGCGCATCAATGTTGTGCTGCTGACAAAAGTCGTCAATCTCTAGCACTGCTTGTTCCGACTCTTTTACTAACCAAGCAGCATGTTCTTCACCGAATAACCGTTTCAATGTCGGAAACTTGGTAGACCAAGTCAGCATACAACCGCCGTTTGCGCCCGATGCACCACTGCCACAAAGGCCTTTTTCAATCACGACTACCTTTTTTTCCGGAGATTGCTGCTTAATCATAATCGCGGTCCAAAGTCCGGTGTATCCGCCACCAACAATCGCAACGTCAGTATTAATGTTCTGCTGTAACGGTTGTGGCGTTTCTGGTTGCTCAGCTTCAATTGCCTGCTTGAACCAATATGAATGATGTGTCATCGGGTATCCTCGTTAGTGCGTTACATCCATTTCCGCAAACACTTTACAAACGATGATGACAATCAACGAGCAAGAAAATCTAACGCTGAGCGATAGAAAATGTTGCACTGAGAGTGTGAAAATTTTCGCTTTCGACAAAAAAAATGGGGAGCTCGTGGCTCCCCAAAACAAACAGCAAAAAATATTAGTGGTAAACAATTCAAGTCCGTCTTACTGGTTAGTATTTACCGGTATCACGCATGCGGTACTCGTATTGAACATTGAGAATAGGCTGGTAAACAACTTGCCCGTCACTTTGCAAGAACTCATTTACCATGACTTTTGAGTCAGTGATAGAAAACGATTGGCGATCAACATACGTTGTAAGGCTCGTAAACTCATCACGGAGTTGTCCAGATGATTTATTTTGGTAGCTTTGGATCATGTCTCGGCCCATTTCATAAGCCGCTTGTTTGCTATCCATTACGTCGCCATGGATAGTTTCGGTATCGTTTGTCCACTGATAACCACTAGCAAGAGCCATAGAAGGTGCAGCAATCAGAGCAATCGTACTTGCTAAAGCTGTTAAGCGTTTCATAAACCTCTCCTTACTTACCTTTACATCGGGCCAAAATTGGCTCGATACTTATAAGGTACGTATAAAGACCTAAAACACGTCAAAACAATTTCAAATAATGTTCAATTTTCGTTCAACTTATTTCACATTAACTTAGCAACTCAACGTCATATTCAGCCGACATTCGCATTTTCTTTCTTTTGAACAATGGGTTTCAACCTGACACTTCCTTACCAAACCATACAATACCTAAGGTCAATTTTCTCTTAGAATTCCAGCAAAAGAACAGTGTTCAAAACCTTACACAAACGTCGGACACAGCAAAAACCACCTCTTTTCAGTCGTGCTTTGCATTCCTCCTTTTCGGGTTCTTCGCTGCTCGTCCGTCGGTTCTTAATTGTCGCTATTGAGCACAAGTTAATCTGGAGTGAAAATGACCGCGAACAAATCCATTTTTTACCATAGCAAATCGATTTACTCAGATGATTATGCTGATGTCTACAAGCCAATTTGGACCTACAGAGCTAAGTTCATCTTACGTGCGCTTTATTACAAACGTGCATTTAAGCACCTTTCAGACAATATTGAATCTTCATTGTTAGAGTTGCTTTGTACGCGTACACACCGATTCCTAGAAAAACCGTTTCGCCCGTACATCATCAAGAATAACTCCGCCTTTGATCGCTCCAACTTGGTGGTTGATCACTATAAAACTATTTCAGAACTGTTTTCTAAACAAACAATCGAAGAAATCTACACAGACTCGAAAGGCCTAACATTAGCCTCTTTTGAAATTGACGAAATACTGTACTCGGTGAGATTAGTATACGAAGCACGTTATCAAAAAGAAGGCGACATGAGCCTAGTGCTGCACAGCGCTGAAGATGGCAACTTCTACACGCTCTCTTTTACGCTAGGTCACATCGAATCTGGACGCAGCATTATGATTGGCGGCTTACAAGGACCGCGAAGCAGTGAAGAAAACAACGCGAAAATTAAAAAGCTAACCCGTAAGCTTTACGGACAGAGACCAAAAAGCTTGATGGTGAGCTTGCTCACTTTGCTCGCACAAATTTGGGAAGTAAATACGATTCTAGCAGTGAAAACGCAGTCCCATACATACGCAGCTAAGCGCTACAGCAAAGGGCGAATCAAAACGGATTACGATGCACTCTGGCAAGAATTGGGCGGCACCGAATACAATCGTCATTTTTACTCAATTGATGTAAATGCACCCCGTCGAGATATCGAAGGCATGTCGCGCTCTAAGCGTTCGATGTATCGTCGCCGTTATGAATGGCTAGACAACACCAAGATCACTTTCGAACAAATATTAAAAGGCGAGCAAGCTAAAAGCTAAGGAGAAACGTTCATGCGTTATTTATTCATTACTGCTTTAGTGCTGTCGGCTTTTTCTTTGTCAGCCAATGCAGAAACCAGTGAGCACATCATAGGTACAAACATTGGTTATGGCGATGTGAACTACGATGCTCCGACAAGCAAAGAATCAGGCGACATGTTCTTAGGTGAAATATATTACCGCTACATGCCAACACATAACTTTGGTATCGAAGCAGGTTATAAAGGCGCGTTTGACGGTATCGGCTCGATACTCGTGAGTCCGATTTCAGAAGTCACCGATACGAGCTTCTCCGGACCTCGCTTGAGTGGCTATGCTAGCTATCCTCTGGGTTCAGGTTTCGAACTGTACGGCAAGGCAGGTGTCACTCTCTACACTCTCGAATACACTTATAAAGTGAACGGTCAGAGCAAGAACATCGAACACTCAAGTGTCGGAGGTGAAGCGGCTGGCGGTATCGGCTGGAGCTATAAACACTTTGGTTTGAATGCAGAATATGTGTACTCAAAAAACAGCGATTTTGACTCTAACGGCGTGATGTTTGGTGCGCAACTGCGTTTTTAAACAAGGCTTACAAGTTAATACAAAAGGCAGCGAGAGGCTCATTCGCTGCCTTTTTTCGTGAATATAGGTCAATACGCAAGCGCGAGAATGATCCCCGCCACAATCGAAGTAACGCCAAGCCCTCGGGTGAGATACCATTTCTCAGACAGAAACCAAATCCCCATAAACAATCCAAACACAATGCTGATTTGCCTTAGTGCTACGACCAAGCTAACGTTGTCTGTCATGGTCATCGCAAACAGCACCAAGCCGTAGGTGGATGCCATCATTACCCCTGCCATGCTGGCTGTTTTGCGGATCTGCCACGCTGTCTTAATCTCATCTGGTTTGCCCGTAACTAAGCACCACACAAGAGCAGGAATACCAATTGCCCAAAACTGCACGCCCAAGTAGAAGATTGCACTGTACTGATCATTCAAGATCTCTGATGCTTGTCCTGTGAGTAAACTCAGCGCTTCTTTGTCGACCACCGAGTAACCCGTTGTGCCTATTGCGGCAATCAATGCCCAGAACACACCAACGTTCAAATAGGAGCCCAATGTCATTTGACGAAAATTCGTCAGTGGCACCAGCATACAACCAAGGGTAATCAGCAAGAACCCAAGCCACTGCTGACTGGATAATTCATGCCCCAATGCCACACTGATTGCGCCGACCATCATCACAGGCAGTGCCCGAGCAATCGGATAAACCACACCCACGTCTGCGTGCTTATAAGCGACAATCAAACCGACTAGATAGACCATTTGTGAAATGCCGCTAATGAACAGCAATCCCCAAAATTCACTCGGTAATGATGTCCAACCAATGGTCGCCAAATACCAAATCAAATAAGGGGTAAGAATGAAACATGCAGAAAAGCTGGCCGCCATAGTAAACGCGAGTCCAGAGCCAGAGTTGCTTTTACCAAGGATATTCCAACCCGCATGGAGAACAGCAGAAAAAACGACGAGACCAATCGCCAACAAATCCATTTCAATGTTCCTGTCTGAATAAAATAAAGGCCCCGAGATGGAGCCTTAGATGATGAGAAAATCCACTTAACGATTGAGTTCCGCCAGAGATTCAATGCTGATGGCATCGTGTCGCCAATACTCGATATCGCAATCAATCAACTCACCGTGCTGGTTGTAGTTGATGCGCTCCACCACCATCGCGGGAGTGCCAGCTGTCGCGCGCAGTGCCTGAGCCATTTCACCCAACAAAGTGCTCGTTGAAATGCGGTAGCGAATCTTTTGATACGTCACGCCATAATGCTCGCGGTAAATGTCCGTCAGTGAATTTGATAAATCGTAGTCCAACAGGTTCGGAAACAGCTCTGGACGAATGTAGTTTGTTACGAATACCACAGGTCTGTCTTCAAGGTATCGCACACGGTCGACTCGATACACATCCGAGAAAGGCTGCAAGTCTAGCAAACGCGCGGCTTGTTTGTTTGCCAACGTTCCTTTTGCTGCAACCAACTCCGTTTTTGGCACACGATTTTGCGCTTTCGCCATGTTCGGGAAGTTCAGCGTTTGCGTTGGGTCGTAACGCAATGGCTCAGGTGAGATAAACCAACCTCGGCGATCTTCGCGATAGATTCGACCTTCCGCTTCTAGCAGTGATAAAGCTTCACGCAGAGTGACGCGTGTAGTATCGAACGACTCCGCCAACTTACGCTCTGCTGGCAGTTTTTGACGCGGCGATAGCATGCCCGCTTCAATCTGTTCAACAATCGAATCTTTAATTTTTACGTATTGCACGAAGTGTCCTTATCTTTTGCGCCAAGCTTGTGTGCGATTCTCTAACAATTTACCCAAAGTCATCTGAACAATCTTCGCAATTGCGGCAGCCATCATAATCATCACAGCCATTGCCGCTGCAGCGCCAGTTTGACCTGCATCGTCCATATTCAGAATCGAGACCGAAGCCGGAATCGTATCGGTTGAGTAAAGGAATACTACCGCAGAAGTGGTGGTCAATGCATTAACAAACAAGTAAGTCGCAATGTCCAAAATCGCAGGTAAACACACAGGTAATGTCACTTTAAAGAACAACTTGTATTGAGGAAGCTTCACCGATGCTGCTGTGGCTTCAATCTCCGATGGCAACTGCTTTAGCGCTGCCAGGGCGGTCATGTGACCCACTGTGTAGTAATGCACTACCGTGTTAATCACCAAGAATGCCATGGTGCCATAAAGTACGTTCAGAGGATTGTTCGCATCGTTGAAGTAAAAGATGTAACCCAAGCCAAGCACCATACCCGGAACCGCCATTGGCACCACGCTAAGCATTTGCATCACCTGACGAATTGGACCAAACGCACGCCCTTTCTCAATGCAGTAAGCGCCGACAAAGATGATGGCTGTACCAATAACTGCCGTCCAACCTGCCAACGTTAGCGAGTTAAAAAATGGACTCCAACCGTAAGTGCTCATTTCAGCAAAGTTGTAGTTGTTTAGCGTCAACGCTTTGTTCCAAGGCCAGAACGTCACTAACGAGCCATACACCGCCATACCCAAAACCGCCAGCACTGCGATAGAAATGATGCTGCAGTAAACCAAACAAATGCTGTCGCGCGCTTTGTTGGGTTCTGGCTGATATGGCACCGAGCGAGTGTCAAATAAGCTCTTTTGCTTTTTCTGTACCCAGCGGTCTGCGCCGAATGCCATTACCGCAGGAAATAGCAGCATAATGCTGGTCACCGCACCCATGGCAAAGTTTTGCTGTCCCACAACTTGCTTGAAGATGTCAGTCGCCAGAACGTTATAGCTGCCACCAATCACTTTCGGCACACCAAAGTCCGTGATAACCAGTGTAAAGACGACGATAAGCGTACTGATCAAACCGTATTTCGCCGCAGGTAACGTCACCATAAAGAAAGTTTTGATTGGTGAGGTTTTAAGTGCGCGGGCTGCTTCATACAAACGGGCATCTGAAGTGCGCAGCGAAGTGGTCAAAATCATCAATGCATGAGGAAAGGTCCAGAAAATCAAACCCATCGAGATACCAATCACGCCGTAAATCGAGCTTCCTAACAGCATCTCTTTGGCAATGCCTTGATTACCGAAAAGGAAGATTAAACTGATCGCTGGTAGCAACGAAGGCGCGAGAATCGGCGCAGTACCTAGGATTTGGAACAAACCTTTAAACGGCATGCATGAACGAGTCAGCGCGTAGGCATAACCAAACGCAAGCACACCGACTACCGAGGTCACAATCACGCCCAAAGTGAAGGTATTACCCACCGACACCCACAAGCTTGAAGAAGAAAAGTACGTCGCAAAGTTTGCCAATCCGACAAATTCGCCATTGGCATTTTGCACACTCTTGGTCAACATTGCCCAAAGCGGCATTAAGATGAACAGCACCATCATGGTCGACAAGCCAGCGAGCAAACCAAACAACACAAGGTTGTCGCGGCTAACACGCCCGAGTAAGGATTTTGCTTTGTCTTGTGTGGTCAGGCTATTCATCGTCATTGTCTTCGCATCCATGTTTACACCTACGCCGCTAGCGCTTTATCAACCGAGGGCACGGCGTAACCATGCAGCCCTTCTTCAGCAAACTGGATGTAACGTACATCGCCCGCCTTGATATTGAGTTTTTGAACCGTTTCCACAGGCACATCCACGACGATGGTTTTCGTTGAGCTGTCGTTTTGCAATACGCAATCAATGCGGAAAAACGCCCCAAGAAACTCGGTTGCGGTAACTCGTACTGGTAAAGAGTTGGTGTAGTTTTCAACGAACTTGATGCTTTCAGGACGCACCGCAAGGTCGAAGCGGTCACCGCGTTGGATCTTACGATTAGTCAAGCTTGGCGCTGGCATCAGGGTTTCTGCAATGCGTACCTGCGAATCCGTTGCGGCTGAGGTTTCAATAAAGTTCATGCTGCCGACAAACTCAGCAACAAAGCGTGTGGCTGGTTGTTGGTAGATTTCTTGAGGTGTGCCAACTTGCTCAATCACACCATGGTTCATTACCACGATACGATCCGCCATTGACAGCGCCTCGTCCTGATCGTGCGTAACCATGATGGTGGTGATGCCCAGCTTACGTTGCAGCTTGCAAACCTCATCACGTAAGTGAACACGTACTTTTGCATCCAGCGCTGACAGCGGCTCATCCAATAACAATAAACCCGGAGACAACGCCAATGCACGAGCCAAAGCAACACGCTGTTGTTGACCGCCAGAAAGTTGATTAGGGAATTTCTCGCCAGAGGTTGGAAGACCAATGGTTTCTAGCCAGTAATCCACCTTCTCTAACGCTTCTTTGGTCGACATACCTTGGTTTTTCAAACCCACCGCAATGTTCTCTTGCACAGTTAGGTTCGGAAACAGCGCATAAGATTGGAATACGATGCCGAAATCGCGCTTCTCTGGTGGTAGGAATGTGGTCTCTTGACCGTTTTGAAAAATCGCACCAGACGTTGGCAAGTCTAAACCTGCAATGGCACGTAGCAGAGTGGTTTTACCGCAGCCAGAAGGACCAAGAAAACAAACAAACTCGCCCTTTTCAATCGCTAGCGAGATCTTCTTTAATGCAGTGAACTGTCCGAATTGCTTCACTACATTTTCGATATTTAGGTAATGTTGGTTAGTTGACATAACACACGCTCCAGATGGTATATACCAACTTTAGTTTTGGAGTATTACGTTCCAATGACAAATTTATAGCCAGAAGATGACAAATAGATGAAGAGAAGCGAAGTTTGTTTACGTGACAATTAGAGATTCCCAACTTTCTTAAGTCCGTCATTCCAGCGAACCTAGGTGAGACTAGGAATCTACTTTCAGCAAACTCTGAAATAACAGAGAAAACAAAAAATCCACCTCAACCGAGGTGGATTTCAGTATTCCACTCAAAGCAAATTCGATTAAGACTTTGGTTCTGATTTCGCGTCGAACTTCTCAGACCATGCCGCTAGAATCTCTGCACGCTTGCTGCCCATTTGCGCGAAGTCCATCTTCACCATGTTCTCTTGAACGTTCGGGAAGTTAGACACAGTCGCTTTCACTTCTTTATGTGCAACCACTGGGTACATTTCTACGTAAAGCTCGTTTGCTGCTTTAGAGATTGACCAGTCGACAACACGTTTCGCTGCATCAGACTCTTTTACTAGACCAACGGCTTCTGATTCCCAGCCGATGCCTTTTGGTGTGATCACCGCTAGTGGTGCACCTTGTGTTTTCAGCTTCGCGCCGCGGCTTGCCATCGAGATACCGATAGCCACTTCACCCATACCCGCTTGAACACATGGCTTAGAGCCAGAGTGCGTGTAGTGTGCAATGTTCTTGTCTAAGTCACGCATGTAATTCCATGCCTGATCTTCACCCATGTTTTGTAGCCAAGCAGAAACCTGCATGTAGCCAGTGCCTGAAGACGCTGGGTTCGGCATTGCAATGTGACCTTTGTAAACCGGCTTCGTTAGGTCTTCCCAAGACGTTGGTTTCGGTAGGTTAAGTTGTTTCGCTACCGCTTCGTTGAAACAAACTGCGTTAAAGAATGCATCGTTACCGAACCAAGCTTGGTTTGATTGAGGGTCGTTTAGGTTCGCGTGCAGCTCTTCCAAACCTTTTGGTGTGTAAGGCTTAAGAAGACCTTCATCTTTAAGCAGTGCCATTGACGAGCCAGCAAGACCCCAAACCACTTCCGCTTGAGGGTTGTTCTTCTCTGCCAGCAATTTCGCCGTCATGATACCAGTGGAATCGCGAACCCACTTAATCTTGATATCTGGGTTATCTTTCTCAAACGCAGACTTGTATTTCGCAAGAATGTCAGTTTCGAAAGCGGTGTAAACCGTGACTTCCTGTGCTGCCATTGCATTCGTAGCTAGCAGAGAGACAAGTGCAGCCAGCGATCCTTTCATCAAACGGTTTTCCATCATTTTCTCCAGTTAATTTGGCTAAGTTTTCATTTGGTCTGTACCAGTTGACGATATACACCCTACTGAGTCTTTGTGACGAAATCATGACCATTAAATGGCAGTTTTACGAAAATTTGCGATGAATAATCGTTCAATTGATCCGCCATTTTCTGGATATTAAAGTTTTATGAAATTGGACATTCGCCTATTTACTGCCCTTTTCTTCCTCGCTAGAGTGAACTCGAAATTTGGTGTAGACCAATTAGCCTATTCTGATGGAAATCGAGATGAAAAACGAATACCTACTACTGACTCCAGGTCCTCTATCTACTTCTGAAACAGTACGTGAAGCCATGCTAAAAGACTGGTGTACTTGGGATGATGAATACAACAAAGACATTGTAGAAGTGATCCGCACTAAGCTTGTAAAACTGGCGACGGAGCAAGACGGCTACACCAGCGTACTAATGCAAGGTAGCGGCACCGCATCAGTAGAAGCAACGATTGGCAGTGCCATTGGCAAAGATGGAAAATTGTTGGTTGTCGACAACGGTGCTTACGGTGCGCGTATCGCTCAGATCGCTGATTACCTAAATATTCCATGCCATGTAGTTTCCCCAGGCGAAACATCACAGCCACACTTGAACGAGGTGGAAACTGCATTGGCATCGGATCCTGCGATCACACACGTGGCGATTGTTCACTGTGAGACAACCACTGGCATGCTGAATCCAATTGAGGCATTTGCTTCTGCGGCAAAAGCACACGGTAAAGTCGTGATTCTCGATGCCATGTCGAGCTTTGGTGGCATTCCTATCGATATCGCAGAGCTAGGCATCGATTTTATGATCAGCTCTGCAAACAAATGTATTCAAGGCGTACCGGGTTTTGGCTTTGTGATTGCGAAACAAACTGAGCTAGAAAAGTGCCAAGGTCAGGCGCGTTCTTTGAGCCTTGATCTTTACGACCAGTGGCACTGTATGGAAGTGAACCACGGCAAATGGCGTTTCACGTCTCCAACGCACACAGTTCGCGCTTTCTATCAAGCATTGCTAGAACTGGAACAAGAAGGCGGCATTGAGGCTCGTCATAACCGCTACCAAACTAACCAGAAAACACTGGTTGCAGGTATGCGTTCTTTGGGGTTTGAGCCGCTACTGAGTGATGACCTTCACTCGCCTATCATCACCTCTTTCTACTCTCCAACTCACAGTGATTACCAATTCAAAGCGTTCTACACGCGTTTGAAAGAGCAAGGCTTCGTGATTTATCCGGGTAAAGTATCGAACGCAGATTGCTTCCGCATCGGCAACATTGGCGAAGTTTACCCAGCAGATATCGAGCGCTTAATCGGTGCAATTGAAAAAGCAATGTACTGGCAAGTTGCGTAAAGCAGCCTTCTGATTGAGAAAGCGTTATGACTCAGAATATCAAACCGCCCCATCTCCGCAGCGAAGGCGATGTCAACACGACACCAGCGCGCCAAGCTTGGAATGCATCGATGGACGACGAAAGCACGCAAGCATTATTGAAGCGTGATTCGGAGGTCTTTCTTCATCAAGCCATGTCGACGCCTTGCTTAGATACCTTGGAAGCAGCAGAAGGCATCTACATCCAAGATGCCACCGGCAAAAAGTACATGGACTTCCATGGCAATAACGTCCATCAGCTGGGCTACGGTCATCCGCATGTGATTAAACGTGTGCAAGAGCAAATTGCCAAACTGCCGTTTTCACCACGTCGTTTTACCAATGAAACTGCGATTGAATGTGCCGAAAAACTCACCCAAATCTGTGGCGGCGAATTGAACCGCGTGCTGTTTGCTCCGGGTGGCACATCTGCGGTTGGTATGGCTCTTAAATTAGCACGCCACATCACGGGCAATTACAAGGTGGTGTCGCTGTGGGATTCCTTCCACGGCGCATCATTGGATGCCATCTCAGTAGGTGGCGAAGCGTGTTTCCGCCAAGGTATGGGACCATTAATGGCAGGTGTTGAGCGCATTCCACCAGCCGTGTCTTACCGAGGCGCTTTCCCAGTAGAGGACGGCAGCGACGTGCATTACGCCGATTACCTCGAATACGTGATTGAGAAAGAAGGCGGCGTGGGCGCATTTATCGCAGAAGCGGTTCGCAACACGGATGTTCAAGTGCCGAGCAAAGCCTACTGGAAACGCATCCGTGAAATCTGTGACAAACACAATGTCATGCTGATCATCGACGACATCCCTAACGGTATGGGTCGCAGCGGTGAATGGTTTACCTACCAAGCCTACGACATCGAGCCAGATATGCTGTGCATCGGTAAAGGCTTGGGTGGTGGCTTAGTGCCTATCGCAGCCATGGTCACCAAAGACAAATACAACACCGCCGAGCAAATCTCCATGGGTCATTACACTCATGAGAAAAGCCCTATCGGTTGTGTTGCAGCACTGGCAACCATGGAAGCCATTGAACAAGACGGCTTGCTAAATAAAGCCAAAGCCGACAGCCAGTTCATGCGTGAAAAGCTGCTAGAGATGAAAGCCAAATACCCAGTGATTGGTGATGTGCGTGGCATCGGCATGTTATGGGGCATTGAACTGGTCACCGACCACGAAAGCAAAGCACGCGCGTATGACGAAGCGGAAGCTGTGCTGTACCAATGCCTCAACAACGGAGTGAGCTTCAAGGTATCGCAAGGTAACGTGATTCAACTCAGCCCACCGCTGATCATCACTCACGAACAGCTGATAGAAGCGTTGGCAATTTTCGAAGAAGCGATCGCCAAAGTGTGCAAAGACTTTAACTACTTCTAGGGTCAATAGACCTCAACAAACACCAATTGATTCAGAGCGCGGTTCCAATGTGTAGGCAGCGCTCTGGCAAGCAAGAAAAAGGATTGAACATGAGCAACTCACCAATTCAAGCAGTGATCTTTGACTGGGCTGGCACTATCGTCGATTTCGGCTCTTTTGCGCCAACCAGCATCTTTGTGGAAGCATTCAAACAAGGCTTTAATTTTGAAATCGACCTTGAAGAAGCGCGCGAACCAATGGGTCTTGGTAAGTGGGAGCACATCCAAGCAGTGGGTCGCATCCCTGCGGTTGATAAGCGTTGGAATGAGAAGTTTGGTCGCTCAATGACCAGCGAAGACATCGACGCTATCTACGCAGCATTTATGCCTCTGCAAAAAGCAAAAGTGGCTGACCATGCAGAGCCTATCTTAAATGCGATTGAAGTTGTGAACAGTCTGAAAGACAAAGGCATCAAGATCGGTTCTTGTTCTGGTTACCCTCGCGAAGTGATGGATGTACTGATTCCTGTTGCAGCGGATTACGGTTACAAGCCAGATTACGTAGTAGCAACGGATGACCTACCGCAAGGTGGTCGCCCTGCACCATTTATGGCACTGAAAAACGTGATTGAGCTGAATGTTACCGACGTTAATGCGTGTATCAAAGTGGATGACGCCGCACCGGGTATCGACGAAGGTCACAACGCCGGTATGTGGACCGTTGGCTTGCTGCTTTCTGGTAACGAAGCAGGTCTAACGTTTGAAGAATACCAAGCTGCGGACGGAGCAACACTTAATGCTGCTCGTGAAAAAGCACGTGCAAAATTGCTCAAGAGCTCGCCGCATTACCTAATTGACACCATTGCTGACTTCCCAGAAGTGGTTGCAGATATCGAACGTCGCCTAGCAGCAGGTGAGCGTCCTTAGCCGACAGTCACTATTCTCACGCATAAAAAAACCTCTCAACATCGAGAGGTTTTTTGTATCACGTATTAGTTTCTAACCAAATGAGGTTAGTTGATCGCAGTACTCGCTCGGCGTTTTAGCTTAAAGCCCATATCCGTTGCATGCTCTACAGGCTCACCTTTAATGGCTTGCAGTAACTTGTCTGCAGCTTTCGTCCCCATGCGTTCGTAGTCGAATTCCGCACAGGTCAAACTTGGATAGGCGTGCTCACCCATGGAAGAACCTTCCAAACAGATAATCGCAATGTCGGTCGGGACTTTCAGCACTCGGCGGTGACACTCAAACAACGCGCCAATCGCAATCTCTTCATGGCTACATACCAAAGCATTCAAACTTGAATCGCGCAGCAATAGCTTTACCAACCCTTCCGCACCCAATTGTGAAGATGGTGCTTCGTGCGTGGTTAAGAAATGATCCGGCGCAAGATAGTTCTCAATCATCGCGCTTTGCCAGCCGTGTAGCTTACGTTGCAAAGTGGAGTGATCGCCACGCGCACCAATGAAGCCCACGTTCTTGAAGCCTTGTTCAATCACATGCTTGGTACAGGCTTTACCCACCTCAAAATGGTCAACGCCGATATTGAGATAACTGGCTTTCGAACTTAACTCTGCAATTTCCAATACTGGCGTGTTCGAGGCTTCCAAAAGCTGATTGGTTCGCTGGCTGTGTTCATTACCAAACAACACCACTCCCGCTGGGCGGCTCTCAAGAAATGTCGAAAGCAGTTTCTCTTCTTGCTCTACCGAGTAATCACTGTAGCCAAGCAGCAACTGATAACCCGCTTTGTTCAACGCTTGTTGAAAGCTCGGTAAGAAAAGCGCGCACGCTTTTTCAAACAGGGAAGGAATGATAAGAGCGATGGAGTAACTTTCAGCAGACGCTAAAGCCCCTGCCGCTTTATTCGGGATATAGCCGAGCTCATCAACCACTTGTTGAATCTTTTCTCTCAGCTTGTCAGATACTAGCTCGGGCGTTCGTAATGCTCTCGACACCGTCATGGTGCCTACGCCGGCTTTTTTAGCGACGTCCGCCAAGGTGACATTGCCAGTACTTCTTCGTTTGCGAGGTTCGCTCATTGTTTTTATTTAGTGTTCTCTATTTTCTGCCGCGACATCTTACCACAGCGTTTTAGTGGTTTTGATATTAGCGCATTAGAAGTCGATCACAAGCATATGAAACTCGGATGACTGATAAAAATGGTAGCGCTATCACAATTTATGATAGCGCTATCAGATAGCGCTACCATTTGTGATCATTCTCAGGTTTTTCTGACAAATTGATCGATAAAGTACCCATCAACAAAACAACAAACCGGAAAGATCCAATGCTACGTGAACTGATTACCTCTGATGTGATTCGCATCCATTCTGATGCTACTGACTGGAAAGATGCGGTGAGTAAATCCTGTGAAGCACTGATTGAAAATGGCGCGATTGAGCCAAGCTACGTGGACGCTATTTACCGCTCACACGAAGAGCTCGGTCCTTACTACGTGGTAGGTCCTGGTATGGCAATGCCACACGCTCGCCCTGAAGATGGCGTTAACCGTTTGTCTCTTGCCATCACAGTGATTCAAAACGGCGTGAACTTCGATTCTGAAGGTAACGACCCAGTGAAAATGCTGGTTACGCTAGCCGCGACAGACAGTAACTCGCACGTGGATGCGATTTCTAAACTGGCTGAGTTGTTTATGAATGAAGAGCATGTAGAAGCCATCTGCACCGCTCAAAACACACAAGATGTTCTCGCGATCATCGAAAAATACTAACTCCTGATGTGCCCTTAAAAAATGGGCATACACCCCTATAAAAAGAAAAGGTCTGAATTATGAAAATTATGGTTGTTTGCGGTCACGGTCTTGGTACTAGCCTAATGATGGAAATGAGCATCAAAGGCATCGTGAAAGAATTGAATGTAAACGCAGAAGTGGATCATATCGATCTAGGTTCTGCAAAAGGTACGGATTGCGACATATTCATCGGTACTAACGACATCGTTGAACAGTTGAACGCACTTGGCGTTGAACCACGCATCGTTGCGCTTGATAACATGGTCGACAAAGTGGCAATGAAAGAGCGTCTATCTGTAGCACTTCAAGAGCTTGGCGCTCTATAAGGTGGCGTTATGGAATTTTTCAGTTTCTTAATGAACGATGTCCTATCAGAGCCAGCGGTTCTGGTAGGTCTTATCGCCCTAATCGGCTTAATTGCCCAGAAAAAACCGGTCACCGAGTGCATTAAAGGCACGGTAAAAACCATTCTTGGTTTCATCGTGCTTGGCGCGGGTGCGGGTCTGGTTGTAACTTCTCTGGGTGACTTTGCGACGATTTTCCAACACGCGTTCGGCATCACTGGCGTGGTTCCAAACAACGAAGCTATCGTCTCTATCGCGCAAGAAGCGTTTGGTAAAGAGATGGCGATGATCATGTTCTTCGGTATGTTAGTGAACATCTTGATCGCTCGCTTCACGCCATGGAAATTCATCTTCCTAACAGGTCACCACACGCTATTTATGTCGATGATGGTAGCGGCGATCCTTGCTTCTAGCGGCATGAAAGGTGTTCCACTGATCGCGCTTGGCTCTCTGGTTGTGGGCTCTGTGATGGTGTTCTTCCCTGCGATTGCTCACAAGTACATGAAGCAAGTAACAGGTTCTGACGACGTTGCGATTGGTCACTTCTCTACCCTTTCTTACGTACTAGCGGGCTTTATTGGCAGCAAGTTCGGTAACAAAGAACACTCTACTGAAGAGATGAACGTACCTAAGAGCTTGTTGTTCCTACGTGATACGCCTGTAGCAATCTCGTTCACCATGGGCATCATCTTTATGGTGACGTGTATCTTTGCTGGCGGTGACTTTGTACGAGAAGTTAGCGGTGGTAAGCACTGGTTCATGTTCGCGCTGATGCAATCCATCACATTCGCCGGTGGTGTGTACGTTATCCTTCAAGGTGTACGTATGGTTATCGCAGAAATCGTTCCGGCGTTTAAAGGCATCTCAGACAAACTAGTACCAAACGCGAAACCTGCGCTTGATTGTCCGGTTGTATTCCCATACGCACCAAACGCAGTATTGGTTGGCTTCCTATCGAGCTTTGCGGCGGGTCTTTTGGGTATGTTCCTACTTTACGTGATGGGGCTTACTGTGATTATCCCTGGTGTCGTTCCACACTTCTTTGTAGGTGCAGCGGCAGGTGTATTTGGTAACGCTACAGGTGGTCGTCGCGGTGCAATCTTGGGTGCTTTTGCACAAGGTCTACTGATTACCTTCCTACCAGTATTCCTAATGCCAGTACTGGGTGACCTAGGCTTTGCTAACACGACCTTTAGTGACGCAGACTTCGGCGCTGTTGGTATCCTACTGGGTCTGATTGTTCGCTAAGTAGTTAGTCTGAATATAACTAGCTGATAACTTACTTGATTGATGCGCGAATAGGCTCATCGGCATCAATCTTCAAGAATATCTCGTCATAGCAAACGACTGGCTTTAGAAGAAACTAGTCATAAAAAATAATCATAGAAAACAATCGTAGAAAGAAAACAAACGCCCCTCACGTGAGGGGCGTTTTTCTTTTTGGCACTATCTTAAGGAGGTTTGGCTTATTGAAGCGTATTTCCGTTAGATAGCAGCTTTCTTGTCGGCTCTTGCTCAGTGTATTCGACCGCATCGTGATCCGCGAGCTTATCGACTTCCGCCTGTTCACCCACCACAATCAACACATGTTGTTTCACCAGAGCATCGACCACTTCAATGTTGTGCTGACGAAGAAGCGCTCTCACTTCGCTCTCTTTTCCTTCATGATACTTAACAAAGTAACGTGCAGGTTGCTGCTCGGCTTGATCTTGGCGTTCATCCACGAGAGGAAATCCTTGATTGTTTGCCAAGCTGCTTGAGCTCAGTCCGATTGCCAATAGTGCGGTAGCGCCTACCGCAGACAAAGAAAGTAAGGTCAACTTCTTCATAGCCACTCCTTATTGAAAGGTCAGAGTCCAACTGTTGATGGTGCCTGTGTCTCTTCTGGCACTGTCCACCGCTTTTAGTTCCCATGTACCTTGCGATTCAAAACCAGAAAAATCCGCTTGGAACGTGTTTTTTATATCGTTAGCGCTGCCGCCAGTATTATTGTGAAGTACAACTTCTCCACCAGTCGGTGACGTTAAAGTCACTCGTAGATCACCGATGTAAGTGTGGCTAATATCAACGTCAATACTTACTGTGCCTGAATCACCAGAGCGATCGACTTCTACTGCACTGATTGCGCCAGAAGATTTATTATCTGGAATCGCAACAGGGCTGGTATTTGAGAAGCTAGAGTCCGAAGAGCTACCACCATCAGGTCCATTACAGCCAGCGTCCAAGAACAGCTTCGCCGCTTCAGCATTAACTAGGCCGTGGCCCGTACGGTTGTCTCGACCAGCAACATCAATATCTGTTGCAGTTTTCACTAGGGCATTACGCACTTGCGCTGCTGTACAGGTTGGGTGGTAACTCCACACCAAGCCAGCTACGCCCGTTACGTGCGGTGTCGCCATTGATGTACCATTGTAGTATTCGTAATCTTCACCAGAGGTTGTTGCAACAGTAATTTCCTGACCAACATACCCCAACAGCTCTTGACCAAATGCACGATCAACCGTTACCGAAACCATACGATAAGCGTTGTTTGTGTCTACCAAGAATGGGTTTTGTAAACCAGGTAGTTCAGAGTTGCTGTATACGATTGCAGCTCGCGCACCCGCATTGTAACAAGCCTGAACCGCATCCACTTCAGGGTAGTTTCCTGAAGACTGGTTGCCGATACGCTCAGTCAAACAAATTTTGCCCGACATATCACCACAGTTAAAGTTACCGCCAGATACATCACAGCTATCTAGCGTTGCCGTTACTGAACCAGCGATTGGATCCGGAACATACGAAGAACCGTTATTGATCAAACGATTGTGAGGAACAATCCCACGATCAAACTGGCTTACACCATTCAAGGTAATATCAGAAAGTTTACCTTCACCTACCGTAACCGTTGATAAGATCGCCACACCAGGGCCTGAGATCTCAACTTGATTAGTAGATTGTGAGAACGCTGCATGATCATTTTGATTATCAACAGCCGCAACAGACATCACTGAGTCATAAGAAGCTGGATAGCTGTGCGCTGTATTGCCATCATTACCCGCAGCGGCGATCAATAGAACGCCTTGATCGTAAATATTTTGCAGTGCATTTTGCTCAGTTCGGCTTGATTGACTACCACCAAGGCTCATGTTCACAACGTTAGCACCATTATCGGCACAGGTCTGGATTGCTTTAACAAGCCCAGATGAGTAACCCCAACCCGATTCGTTAAATACTTTCACGATGTGCAAATTCACATTCTGGTTTGGCATCACACCCTTTACACCTTCGGTGTTGGCAATCGCAGCAATCGTACCCGCGACGTGAGTACCGTGGGCATTGTTGTTACCCGGATCACTCCATGATCCCGTACCACTATCGTTAGTACCAGCAACGCGGTTACCGCTTAGGTCGTTGTGCGAAATGTCGTACCCTGAATCGATAATACATACAGTGCGATTACCCGCATTGAAGTCAGCTAGCAGTTGAGCATTAACCGCTTCATATCCCCATGGGGTCGTTTCGCTGAGCAAATAGCGAGGTGGATCGACTTCCACGTATTCCACATCACTACGATTGCGAAGCGGCTCTAAGTCATCGCCATCCAATTCAACGCTGTAAATGGCGCGATTGCCCAGTTTTTCCACCTTACGTGCCTTCACCTGTTCTAGAACAGACTCCTGCGCGATTCGTGGCCCCCAGAATGAGTTACCACCCATTGAAGAACGGCTGACTGCATCTTCTTTGAATTTGACGATGTACTTCGTCGGTAACTTAGATTCATCAAATCCCATTGGTGGAGCCGCAAACGCTGACATCGAAGTGGTCAGTGCTATTGCTACGGCAGACAACGAAAATAAGCCTTGTTTTTTACTTGTTGTGTAGTGCATTTGCCCTATTCCTTATTTGAGCTAATTTTTATTCACTATATTCTCATGAAAAGTCATCATCATGATGTTTGCATGAGAGCTTCAGCTATAGTTTACAGAGCAAAAATGCCAAACAATTTGTTTCATGAATATACAAATTTGTACAAAAGATCATTCAATAAACACTTTAAGTTAACATTAAAAATCATCAACAAAACCTTATAAAGCAATTACTTAATTAACAAAAAGTGAATGTTAAATTAATGTTAGTGAGTAATTATTCTAAATATCACCCATTTAATCGATTGCTATGCTGAATGGATTTTTTGACCGTGGTGCCAAAACTGAAATATTGAATATTTAGTTGTTGACTGTCTTGAGCATTTACTCAGAATTAGAAGGTTTAGTGAGAAAAATTCTCATCTAAATACTGTTATAGCCGAGCGTATTCACGCATTCGGAACAATAACCATTACAAGAAGAGTGAATGATGAAAAAAACAATCACACTATTAACTGCATTACTTCCGCTTGCCTCCGCCATTGCAGAGGAGCCAACTTTATCACCGGCAATGGTTTCTGCGGCTGAAGTGGTTAGCGCGCAAGAAAATCAAACTTATACGTACGTTCGATGCTGGTATCGTACGAGCCACTCTAAGGACGATGCGGCTACCGATTGGAAATGGGCAAAAAACCAAGATGGTAGTGACTTCACTATCGATGGTTATTGGTGGAGCTCTGTCTCATTTAAAAACATGTTCTACACCAATACCTCACAAAACGTAATTCGCCAGCGTTGTGAAGAAACACTAGATCTAGCGAACGAGAACGCAGACATTACATTTTTTGCTGCTGACAATCGTTATTCTTATAACCACACGATCTGGAGCAATGATGCTGCAATGCAACCAGATCAAATCAACAAGGTAGTGGCTTTGGGCGATAGCTTGTCTGATACAGGCAACATCTTTAACGCGTCCCAATGGCGCTTCCCTAACCCGAATAGCTGGTTCTTGGGTCACTTCTCAAACGGTTTTGTTTGGACGGAATACGTTGCTAAAGCCAAAAACTTACCGCTATACAACTGGGCAGTTGGTGGCGCAGCAGGTGAAAACCAATACATCGCGCTAACTGGTGTCGGCGAACAAGTTTCTTCTTACTTAACCTACACAAAGCTGGCGAAGAACTACAACCCTGCTAACACATTGTTTACGTTAGAGTTTGGTTTAAATGATTTCATGAACTACAACCGTAGCGTGCCGGAAGTAAAAGCGGATTACGCTGAAGCTCTGATTCGTTTAACAGACGCTGGCGCGAAGAACTTCATGTTGATGACACTGCCTGATGCAACCAAAGCACCACAGTTCAAATACTCAACACAGGAAGAAATTGAAACGATTCGTGCGAAAGTATTGAAGATGAACGAGTTCATCAAAGCACAAGCGATGTACTACAAAGCCCAAGGCTACAACATCGCATTGTTTGATACACACGCACTGTTTGAGAAGTTAACCTCGGCACCAGAAGAACACGGTTTCGTAAATGCAAGCGACCCTTGCTTAGACATCAACCGTTCATCCTCTGTTGACTACATGTACACTCACTCATTACGTTCTGAATGTGCAGCATCTGGCGCAGATAAGTTCGTGTTCTGGGATGTGACTCACCCAACCACAGCAACGCATCGTTATGTGGCTGAAAAAATGTTAGAAAGCAGCAATAACTTAGAAGAGTTTCGCTTTTAATAAGCCGTTGTTGTTCATTGCAAGTTAATCTGCATAAAAATGACCACGATGCTTCGTGGTCATTTTTTATCGATATCGACCCCCGATAACGGGTTTATTTGAGCTCGCTTACTTCAAGCCGTTGATTTAGAGACGTTGACTTTGAGCAGTCTCATTCAGCGTTCTGTTTTGGTACGTTACCGCGGAAGCTGTTCACCATAATAGAGATCAACGTCTTTAAGGTTTCATCATCACTGCGGTATGAGTAGGCTCGTATACCCGTAAACTGAACCTGGAACAACTGAGCAAGAAGCAATGTATCCTGGGCTTCAATTTCGCCATTCTCGATTGCTCGCTCAAACAGCTTTGCAAGAAAAGATTCAAATTGGTTTGCTAAGCTGTTTGTTTGATTGCGCAGCGCATTAAAATCCTCAGCAAATTCACTTGCTGATTTGACTAACATGCACACTTCACTGGGATTGGAGTCTCGCTGATTGATAACCACATCAATCGCGAAAGCTTCTATTGCATCTAGAACCGTTGTGTTCTGAGCTAAATGCAACTCAAACAGGGCTTGCAAGTTCGCAACGTACATTTTTAGCGCTTCACAATATAGCCCCTCTTTTGACCCAAACGTCGCATAAATACTTCCAGGACGCAGATTCACGCTATCTTGTAAATCACGTGTAGATGTTGCATGAAAACCTTTCTTCCAGAATAGATCCGAGGCGGCTTTCACCACTTCATCACGTTGGAATTTCTTTGTATTCGCCATGAGCAATTATTAATTTTGAACATATGCTCAATTTTATATTGAGCGACCGCTCAAAATCAACTATCCTGTTCTTGCCTAATCCGCTCATATCCAATTACAGGAGATTTAAACATGGCAGAATTTAAACTGTATACCGCAGAAAACGCACCCGAAGGATCAAAGCACCTGATTGAAAATTCAGTCAAAGCGTTTGGCATGCTACCAAATCTTCATGCTGTTATGGCTGAAGCGCCAACCTTGCTTGAGGGTTATCAAGTTGTGCATGAGCTATTTCAACAAACATCATTTAACGCAGAAGAATTGACCGTCGTATGGCAAACCATCAACGTTGAACATGGTTGTCACTACTGCGTTCCTGCTCATAGTGCGATCGCGGCATCAATGAAAGTGGATCAGGAGATTGTTGATGCTCTCGTCAACCAAACACCATTGGCAGACGAAAAACTTGAAACACTACGAGAGACAACGCTTCAAATGGTGCGCCAACGTGGTGTAGTGGAAGAGTCTCAGATAGAGAAGTTCTTTGCGGCGGGTTACGGACAGCAGCAACTGCTTGAAATTGTACTTGGTCTAGCGCAAAAAGTGATGAGTAACTACACCAATCACCTAGCTGACACTCCGGTTGATGCACCTTTCAAGAAGTTCGCCAAGTAACTTAAGCTTTTATTACTGGTCCCATCAATGGGACCAGTAATACCTTCAAAAAAGGCTTTGTTGCATGACGCTTCGCTAGTGTGCGCTGATCCCTAATTACAACGGCGCGACGTCGGTTCCTCCTAAAGACTGGTAAAGCGTAACCTGAGTGAGAAACTGGTTGTAGCGGTTTTCCAACAAAGAAGCTTGCGCGTTTCTGGTGTCTTCTTGTGCATTCAAATAGTCCATGATCGACGTCGAGCCATACTGATACCGCGCAGCATAAATGGACTCAGCGGCACTTGCGGCATCATACTGTTCTTGTAAACGCGCCGCCTGATACTTCAATTTCTCGCGTGCCGACAAGGCATTTTCGACATCTTGGAATGCGGCGTACAACACTTGGCGATAACTCACAATAGCCGATTGATAGTCTAAATCGGCAATGGCTTGGCTATTTTTCATCTCATTCCACTGCAAAAACGGTAGCGTCATATCCGCACCTAAGCTGCCAATCGGGTTGGAAAGCAGGTCTTTAAGCGCTTGTGACGATCCACCCAAAGCCCCAGTGAGCGTCAGCTTGGGCAAGTAGTCCAAATCTGCTGCGTCTTTATTTGCTAGCGCGGCTTTGACTTCATAGATCGCTGCTTTAATGTCGGGTCTGCGGATCAATAAATCAGACGGAGCACCAACACTCAACGATGGCATATCGCCTTCAGGCAGCATTTGGATGTTTGCACTGATGCTCTTCGGCGGTTGATTGAACAAAATCGCAAAGGCGTTGTTTACCTCAAGTAAACTCTGTTCAAACTCACTTTGCTGCGCTTGTAAGCTTGCCAACGTACGTTTGGCTTCAAGCACATCTAACTGATCCACAGCGCCAAGTTGGTACTGTTTTTCAATCAATTGTAGCGTTTGAGCTGCGTCTACCACATTACGCTGGCTGAGGTGTAAGCGCTGTTGCAGATAGCCGATTTGCCAATATAGCGATGCCGTCGTTGCTACCAAACTTTGTGCGGTCGCCTCGCGATCTTGTTGACTTGCCATCGCCGTCCACTTAGCTTGGTCAACGTCTGCCGAGATTTTTCCCCACAAATCCAACTCGTAATTGACGGACAAGTTGGTGCTGTAGCTATCTGCCGATTCCCCGCTATCAAGAGATTTTTGAACTTGTCCTGATGTGGAAGAACTCAACGTAGGGAAAAGGTCATCTTGCGCTAAACCCAGCTGTAAACGCGCTTTCTTTAGCGTTAGCGTTGCCAGCGTCAAATCGTTATTTTGAGCCAACACCTGAGTAATGTATTGATTAAGCGTTGGGTCGTTAAACGCCAACCACCAAGGATCCATACTGACATCACCCGCAACATGCATCTGTTGCCAATTTGCAGGCACTTGCACCGCAGGTGCTTGATAGTCACTACGCATAAGCGACCCACAACCTGACAACCATACTGCACTTAAGGCGGCCGCGACCAATCGAGTTTTGAATTTCATTGTGTTACTCATTTTTAGTCTCTCGCTAGCGCTTCTATCGGATCGAGTTTGGCGGCATTGCGAGCGGGTAAAAAGCCGAAGGCGATGCCAATCAACGTTGAGCAAATAAACGCCCAGATGATCGAGTTCATTGAGTAAATCATTTGGAAGCTGCTGCCAGAGGTACTGAATGCAAAACCAATCAAAAACGCCAAGCCAATACCAGCAATGCCACCACACAAACACACTAGTACCGCTTCAATCAAAAACTGACGCAAAATATCCGCTTGCCGCGCACCCACAGCCATTCGTACACCGATCTCTTTCGTGCGCTCTGTCACCGACACCAACATGATGTTCATTACGCCAATTCCGCCGACAATTAGGGAGATCACCGCAATCGCTGAGATCAGTAACGTCATGGTTGCGGTGGTTTTCTCGATGCTCTGACGAATGGTGTCAGTGTTAATCGTGAAGAAATCTTCTGTACCGTGGCGCATTTTTAACAAGTTGATGATGCTCTGCTCTACCGCCGCACTTGGGGCGTTCTCATCAATCCGTACAGTAATGCCGTTGAGGTAGCGTTGTCCCATCATGCGTCCCGACATAGTGGTGTATGGCACCCAAATTTTCAGCGCGTCGCTGTTGCCAAACGCGTCTTCTTTTTTCTGCGTGACACCCACAATACGCACTGGCAATGAACCAAGAAAAATCACTTCACCAATCGGATTTCTATCCGCAAACATTTCCTTTCTGGTGTTGTCATCAATCACTGCTTCTTGGGCGAGCGAATTCACACTCTCTTCATCCCAAAACTGACCTTTGGCGATCTCATAACCGCGCACACGGAAATAATCTTCCCCAACCCCTTCCACAGACGCGGTTGCATCCTGATTGGCGTAACGCACGGTTAAGCTGTTGGATAAAGACGGCGTGACACTGTCGACAAAAGGTAGACTCTCCAACGATTTAGCATCGTCGGCGGTTAGCGTTTTCACTCGCCCGGAGCGGCGGTCACCAAACCCTTTGCCCGGTCTGACATCAATGGTGTTTGTTCCCATGGATGAAATATTCGACAAAATTTGCTGTTGTGAACCATTACCTAGTGCCACCACGGAAACCACCGAGGCTATACCAATAATGATGCCGAGCATGGTCAAAAACGTGCGCATTCTGTGGCTAGACATCGCCAGCAGCGCCATTTTGAGCGCGTCAATAAAACTGTCCCACTTCCACCACTTACTGGCGGCTTGCGCTGGGCGATGAAAAGACGCGCTCGGTGTATTTGCTGCTTGTTCATTGATTACAACTTGTGCATTTGGCGTATCTGCAATGATTTCACCATCTTTGATTTCAATGATGCGATCCGCAAAGTTCGCCACGTTCATATCATGAGTCACTAAGATGATCGTATGCCCAAGTTGATGCAACTCTTTAAGCAGTGCCATCATCTCTTGCCCACTGTGACTATCTAATGCGCCAGTGGGCTCATCAGCGAGAATCACCTCACCTCCGTTCATCAGTGCACGAGCAACACTCACGCGCTGTTGCTGGCCACCACTCAGTTGGCTGGGCTTGTGAGTCAAACGCTCTTCCAGCCCCAAGCGAGCCAATAGTGACTGCGCTCGCTCCGTTCTTTGACGATGAGGAACTCCCGCGTAAACCGCTGGTACTTCCACATTTGCCACCGCGGTTAAATCCCCCAGCAGATGGTAACGCTGAAATATAAAGCCAAAATACTCGCGGCGCAGTTCCGCCAGTTGGTCGGATTCCAACGTCGAGACATCTTGCCCATTAATGAAGTATCGACCGCTGGACGGTTTATCCAAGCAGCCAAGCACATTCATCAGCGTCGATTTACCTGAACCTGATGCACCCACGATCGCGACCATTTCACCGCGTTTTATCTCTAAATTAATGTGGTTCAACACGGTAAGCGACTCGTCGCCAGAGACAAATCGTCGAGTTAAATCCTCAACTTTTAAAAGCACGTCACTCATCTTAGAACCTCATTGGAGGGCGACGACGATCACCTCGGCTTGATGATTCCCCATCCATAGCATTGCCAAGAACAACTTGGTCGCCCTCCTTCAAACCTGAGAGAATTTGTGCGTTCACTTTGTTGTTGATACCCACTGTCACAGGCTTTTGCACCACTTGGCCCTGTTCAAGCACTGGCACGGTATAGTTGCCTTTGCCGCCAGATTTTTGCAGCACTTGTGAAGGGACAATCAAGGTATTTTCCGATTGCTCAAGGACAATCGAAACTTGCGCAGTCATGCCGATACGCAAAATACCTTGCGGGTTCTTCACATCAAATACAGCGTTGTAGTAAATGGCGTCGCTATCTGAAATGCTCAAATCGCTGTCATCGCCATCCATGATGGTTGGCCCCGGCTCAATGGCGCGCAATGTACCTTTAAACTGCTGATTCGGTTTGCCTAAAATGGTGAACAGCGCCGTTTGGCCTGGGTGAACAAAAATCACATCGGCTTCCGAAATTTCGGCTTTCACCGTCATCGTATCTAACTTGGCTAACTCGATAATCGTTGGCGTGGTTTGATTGGCGTTTACGGTTTGTCCTTCTTCCACCGCGGTGTAGACCACCGTGCCATCCATCGGTGCGTTGATGGTGGTGTAACCGAGATCTAACTGCGCATTGTCGACGTTGATTTTGGCTTTCTCGATTTCGGCATCCAGTTGCGCTAACTCGGCTTTGTAGATGGCGAGCGTCGCTTCGGCATTCTCGTAATCAGCTCGTGAGCTCGCTTTCGCTGCCAACATGCCTTTTTGGCGCACGTATTCATAGTTTGCTTGTTTAATCTGCGCTTGCTTAGCCTGGTACTGAGCGTTGAGACTATTAAGAGACGCTTGGGCTTCTTTGAGGCTGTTTTGCTGAGTCAGGCTGTCAATCTGTGCAATCAAGTCCCCCTGTTTTATCTCATCCCCTAAGTTCACAGCGAGGCGTTGAATTTGCCCAGATACTTGCGCACCTACATTCACCAATTTGGACGCTTGCAACATGCCGTTGGCTAATACCGCCTTTTCGATATTGCCTTTGCGAACGACTTCTGTCGCGTAAGGAGAAATGGGTTCTGGACGTTGCAGATAATGATAACCACCAGCACCAATAGCAAGTAGGCCACACAAAACGAGCCATTTTTTATTGAGTTTCATAGCAGGAGTGAAGTAAATAATCGTTTTGATTTTATACTGCTATTTGTCTTAGCCGTACAGGGTACGAGACGTAAAGATAGGTAAATTAACGTCAAGATACTGAAGGAATAACATCACTAACGTGAAAAATCAGAGATATTATATTCACTTCAAAACTTTATTATTCAATACGTATAGCAAAGACCATTTTTAATATAGAAATTCAAGTTATAAGTATTATAAACAAAACTTTTAAATACCAAAAAACTAGTAAAAACTAAACTTATTCAATATGCAATCATTTTAAATTTCATGATGGTCACTTTGATGATTGAATTTAAAGAGGAGTTAAGTGGCAAGTTAAATAAAAAATACCCACATAACACAGGTAAGACCGAGAGGAGTGTGTCATGTGGGTTTAAACGATAGTTCTCTTGCTGATTCGAACTACCAACGTTGGGATGCAATGGAAATACAAATGACTCAGAGTTTCCATCACGGACACTTTATCGCTGGATTTCCCTCTATTTGTTAGGGAACAGTCAGTACAATAAAAATAGAGGTTCAGGATTTAATTTACACGTAAAATAACCACTATATTCACGCCATGAAGCATTAATAAATTCAACAATAAATATTTATTAAGTTAAATTTACTTATTGTCAGCACACTGTTAGTTTTACTCTTAAATGCACTGGTCAGATTTGTTTATTTTACTGATTTTCGTTGCAATACAACTTCTAATTAATTCATGAGAAAAACATGCAGCGACAATTAACTCTTTCACCGATTTATTTATTAATCGGGTTAGCCTCCTCGACGGCGTATGCCGGTGGTTTTCAAATTAACGAACATTCTGCGACGGGTCTTGGTCGTGCTTTTGCTGGTGATGCCGTCATTGGTGATAATGCGTCTGTAATCAGCCGCAACGCCGCAGCGATGACGCAGTTTAAACAAAATGCCTTATCGTTCGGTGTCACTTACGTCAAACCTGACGTTACCGTTAAAAATGCGCAATATCATCGAGCTAACATTAATGCGGATGTCAATGTTGGTATGGGTGGTTTTCCTCCGTCCCCTCAAGTTGACATTACCCCGTCCTTCTCTCAAACCGTGACCGACATTGATGACGTCGATGGCGTTGGTCAACCAGCCGTTGTACCCAATTTTTACTTTATTCACCCTATCAACGACGACTGGTATCTAGGCTTATCGGCATATTCCAACTTCGGAACCGACATGGAGTTTAAACCAAACTATGGCGCACCTGTTTTTGGCGGTGTCACCAGCGTAGCGAGTGTCAACCTTGGCGCAAGCTTGGCATACAAGGTGAACGATCGTTTTAGTATCGGTGGTGGTATTGATGTGATTTACGGCTCTGGTGAGCTGTACCGCGATATGGACGTGGGTTTTTGCGTTGGTGGGAACATACTTGGAAACGAACTAGAACAACGCTGTGGATCCGTAAAAGGCAACGCACTTGATGTGGAAGCCGGCGGCATTGGGCTTGGTGCGAATATTGGCATGATGTACGAGTTTAACGAACGTCATCGCTTAGGTTTAAGCTACAAGCACAGCCCTAACATCGATGCCAAGGGTGACATCCACTTTGCTGGCGAATCGTACGACTCACTTGCTATGCCGCTACCGGATATTGCGGAGTTTTCCGGTTATCACCGCGTCTTACCTAAATTTGCCCTGCACTATTCTGTGCAGTGGATTGGTTGGTCAGCATTTGACAGCTTGAAAGCTGATGATCAGTTGCTAAAAGATTTTCAGTGGCAAGACTCCGCGCACTACTCCATCGGTGCGACTTGGTACGCCAATGAACGTTGGACACTTCGCACGGGTTACATGTTCGACAAAACACCTGTCGATGAGCTGACTTCGCTTTCTATTCCAGATTCGAACCGTCACTGGTTATCTGCGGGTGCCTCTTACCAATGGTCATCAGATACCACGGTTGACATCGGCATGACGTACTTGATTGGTGAAGATGTCAACGTAGAAGAGTACGCGTATGAAGGTGTTCCTGCACCGATGGTAACGGGTGTGACCCATTCAAATGCGTTCCTAATTGGTGCCCAACTCAGCCACCGTTTCTAATTTGTCAGGCAGTGATCAAACCTCTAGGTCATTGCCTTGTAACAACGCTTATCAAAGCGACCGAACAGAGACATTATTATGAACAAAACACTACTTGCTTTTTCACTCTCACTTCTCACTCTAAGCGCGGCTCAGGCTTCGGAATGGGGCTATGGCAATGACAAACACGGGCCAGAACACTGGGGAGAAATCGCCAAAGACTGCGCAACCACGAAAAACCAAAGCCCAATCAACATCGACAACCCAGCCGATGCAAAACTGGAAGCACTGAACCTTTCGTACACTGGTCAGGTCATTGGTTTAACCAACAATGGTCATACGCTGCAAGCGCAAGTGAACGGACGTAATAACTTCACCATTGATGGCGAGACGTTCGAGCTGCAACAGTTCCATTTCCACACACCTTCAGAAAACCAAATCAAAGGCCGCCAGTATCCACTTGAAGCGCACTTTGTACACGCCAACGCAGACGGCGAGTTGGCGGTAATTTCGGTGATCTTTGATGCTGGCGATCAAAACGCAGCGCTGTCTAAACTGATCAACGCAATCCCACAAGAGAATCAAACCACCTTCTTTAAAGATACTTTTGAGATTAACGACTTACTGCCAAAAACTGCAAACTACTATCGATTTAACGGCTCTTTAACCACACCGCCATGTTCAGAAGGTGTGCGCTGGTTTGTGCTTAAAGACACTCAAACCTTATCCAAAGATCAAGCCGCGAAACTGATGGAAGTCATGGGACAAAACAATCGTCCGCTGCAACCGCTAAATGCGCGCGTTGTACTTTCTAACTAATCGCCATATCCGATAAGGGGCATCGTATTTGCCCCTTATTTTGATTCGCTCTAACCTCACTTCGTTACAGGAACCCCCGATGAAAACTCCATCTGTTCTGTCACTCTTACTCGCACTCGCCCCGACATTCGCCTTCTCTCATAACCTTTCTGTCGGTCAAACCACCCCTTCCGTCAGCATTGATACCGATGGCGAAATGACGCTGCAAGGAAACGATGTGGCTTATCAACCTTGGGCAACTCAGCAGATGTTAGGCAAAGTCCATGTGATACAAGCCATTGCAGGTCGTAGTAAAGCCAAAGAGATGAACGCGCCGCTGATGTCAGCAATCACTGCCGCTCACTTTCCTGAAGATCAGTATCAGACCACAACCGTGATCAACCAAGAAGACGCCATATGGGGAACCGGTACATTTGTAAAATCGTCGGCAGAGGACAGCAAAAAGACATTCTCTTGGTCTTCCATGGTGTTAGACAAAAATGGCGTATTAGCAACAACTTGGGATCTGCAGCAAGAAAGTTCTGCGATTATCGTACAAAATAAACAAGGTGAAATTTTATTCGTGAAAGAAGGGGCTTTAACTCAAGACGAAGTCACACACGTCATCGAACTGATTAAACAGAATATCTAAACCTAAGGTAAGGAAAAGTTATGAAACTGTTCAACACCATCGCGCTCTGTCTTTTAGCGGCTGTAGCCTCTTTCCAATCGATTGCTGGAGACAACGATTGGGACAAGATTGCAGATAAAACCGTCAGTTTTAAATCGGAAACCGACACAGTCAATCCACTGTCACCATTTGCTAACGCTCGTTTCAGCCACATCAAAATCAAATGTACGCAAGGTACGGTCGATCTGAAAAGCGTTAAAGTAATCATGAAAGATGGTCAGGAAAAGACGTTCGACAGTTTAGGTGTTCTGACTAAAGGCATGTCATCAAGAAGCTTAAGCCTACCAACAAAAGATAACGCGAAGTTAGACAAAATCGAGTTGAACTATGAATCGGTTGGCAGCACTGCGCTGCAAGTCGCGGGGGTGACCAAAAAAGCGCAAGTGGAAATCTTAGGTAAGAAAATCGACGAGTAAGCGATGGCTCAACGAACTCACCCAAACTAAAAACAGCGGCACTAGGCCGCTGTTTTCATTAAAAAATCGTCATGGATAACTAAATGAATTTCTTCAGCTTCGCCAAACCATAAGCGGCGATGGTGACACAATCTTTGATCGTGCCGTCGATCATCATCTGTTCGAACTCCTCAACAGAAAAAGCGCGAGTGATCAAATCCTCTTCTTCACTGTCGAGTTGATTGCCCACGTCCGTTAAATCACTGGCGAAGTAGACGTGACATGTCTGATTCAAAAAGCCGTATGCGATAAACTGCGCGCCGACATACGCCATAGTGCTCGCCTGCATACCCGTTTCTTCACGCAGTTCGCCTTTGGCAAGCTCAAGATGATCCGCATCTGGGTTTGATTCCCACGCCCCTTGTGGGATCTCCCAACAACATTGACCTACGGTGTAACGGTACTGCTGAACCAAGTGAATCATCCCGTTATCGATAGCCAGAATCGCAGCACAATCAGGTTTGTCGACCACACCATAGATGCCCTCTGCGCCGCTCGGACGTAAAATTTTGTCCTCACGCACCGTCATCCACTTATTCTGGTAAACGACTTTGCTGTCTAGCTGTTTGATATCTGACATGATTATTCCTTGATTTTTCTGAGGGTTACTACGGAATAATACCCGATTCGGTTACGCCACCAAAATGTTCTTTAGTTCACTCAAAGACTCAACGGTGTAATTTGGTGCGATACACTCATCGACGCTTGCGCCTGTGGTATTTAACCAGCAAGTTTCAATACCAAAATTATTACCACCCAGAATATCGGAATGCAGGTTGTCACCCACCATCAGTACGCGCGTTTTGCATGGGTTGCCCATTTGCTGCATCGCGTATTCAAAAATACCTAAGTCCGGTTTTGCTACGCCCACTTGTTCAGAGATCACCACTTTATCGAAGTACTCAGTCATCCCTGTGCGCTCAAGGCGAATTGCTTGCAACTCTGTAAAACCGTTGGTGATGATGCCCATTTTGGCTTTGCCTTGCAGCGCTTCCATCAGCTCTTTTGCACCTGGCAACAAGCTGCAAATATCGGCCATTGCTTCTAAAAATGCGCTATTGAGATCTGCTGTTGTGGTATTCAGCTTCTCAGCCCACTCGGTAAAACGCTTATGTTTTAGCTCATCTGCCGTTACTTTGCCGTCTTGGTAATCCACCCAAAGCGGTTTGTTTACGGTTTGGTAATGAGCAAAATCTTGTTCAGTAAAATCTACGCCTTTGCGAGAAAACATAAGCTGCAAACCTTTGAAAGCATCAAAGTGGAATAAGGTTTCGTCAGCGTCAAACAGGATCCAATCGTACTTCATTTTCTTCTTCCCAAAATCAAGGTCGTAATACTGGTGCATAGTCTAGATTGTTTTCTTCTTGAAGATAATCTCTATAATTGGAAATTAATTGTATCCTTGTGCTCAACAATAAATGCTTCACGATAATAGGAGATTGATGTGAACGCGATTGCCTCCCTGCCCGTTTTTGTTGCTGTTGTCGAATGCGGCAGCTTTTCCCTTGCGGCCAAACAGCTGAATCTGACGAAATCGGCGATCAGCAAACGCATCAACCAACTAGAAGACGATTTGGGCATTCGTCTCCTTAACCGAACTACGCGTAAGCTGAGCCTGACCGAAGCGGGAGAACGCTATTTTGAGTACGCTTCTCAAGCGCTCAATCTGGCCCAGCAAGGCGTAGACGCGGTATCTGAGCTGCAAGGCTCTCCACAAGGTCGGCTCAAAATTACCGTGCCGATGTCTTTCGGTGTGCTGCATATCGCGCCTTTGATCAGCGAGTTTCTCGCTCGTTACCCGAAAATTGAAGTGGATTTAAACCTCGAAGACAAAATGGTCGATTTGGTTAAAGACGGTTTTGATTTGGGGATCCGTATTGGTGAACTCACCTCTTCCAATCTAATCGCAAAACGCCTCGCCCCTTGTAAAAGTGTGCTTTGTGCCTCGCCAGATTACTTAGCGGAGTTTGGAACACCACAAAAACCAAGTGATTTAGTCAGTCACAACTGCCTGCGCTACTCCTATTTCCGTGGCGGCGTCGAATGGATGTTCATCAACAACGGCAGCGAATACAAGGTGCTTCCAAAAGGAAACTTTATCGTCAATAACAGCGAAGCCATTCGCCAGTTGCTGTTAAGAGGTTCGGGCATTGCGCAACTGCCAACATTTATTGCAGGAAGAGACTTTGCCGCAGGAAATCTAAAACCGGTGATGGAAGAGTATTCTCTACCAGAACACGCCATTTATGCGGTTTTTCCTGAGCGCAAGCACATGCCGTTGAAAGTAAGAGCCTTTATCGATTTTATCAGCGAAAAACTCGGCACAGATTTACCTTACTGGGATCGTTACAACAGCCCAGAAAAATAACCATATTGATGATAAGTGAGTGAGATTTCACTACTGACATGTTCTGACATTCCATCCGCGTAACCTTATTTGGAACTCAACAGGCAATCCGCCAAAACCAATAAGGAATCACAATATGGAAACCGTTATCGAAACTGTGCAATTTCGTCTAACCGCAGGCACAACAGAGCAAGACGTGATCGCCGCTGCCAAACAGTCACAAACGTTTGTGAAGAATCTGCCGGGCTTTTTGTATCGCTCACTCAGTCACGAAGCGACGGACGATGTGTGGACAGACATCATTTACTGGCGTTCAATGGACGATGCAAAACAGGCGGGAAACCAGATTAAGCAAGCCGTTGAATTTCAGCCTCTGTTATCAATGATTGACTGCGAAAGCTTCGAGCTTAAACATCACAACTTAAAAATGTGCAGTGAGCTAGAGAAGTAATCAGCCACACTACCACTAACAACCAGTAGGTCTAGATAAGGAACATCATGAGCAAATCAGAACGACTGTTTGAGCTACTGACGCTTCTGCGCGCAAAGCGTTACGCCGTGACAGCGAAAGAGCTCGCAGAAAGAATGGAAGTTAGCGAACGTACGATTTATCGCGATATTCAGTCGTTGCTCAGTTCTGGTGTTCCGATTCAAGGTGAAGCAGGTGTCGGCTACCTGTTGCAAGCTGGCTCTCATCTGCCGCCTTTGATGTTCTCAGAAAAAGAGATGATGGCGCTTGAACTGGGTATGCGGATGGTTCGAGCCTGGTCGGATGTTGAACTCGCCGAAGCGTCTCACTCTGCGTCCACCAAAATACTTTCGGTATTGCCAGATAAGCTCAAACAACAAGTGGAAGATTGTCCGCTGATTGTGCCCGATTATCACACCCAATCCGAGACTGCCAAACGAGGGCAGCTTCTGCGCCACGCGATTGATCATCAGTTTAAGGTCAGTTTGGATTACCAAGATGAAAGCGGACAGGTGACCGAGAGAAAAATCCAACCGTTAGGCCAGTTCTTTTGGGGCAAAGTCTGGACGCTGGTCGCCTGGTGCGAATTGCGCGATGACTATCGCCAGTTCCGCCTCGACCGTATCCAAGCACTGCGTATGCACGATGAAGAGTTTCAGAGTGCGGAAACCAAATCTCTCAAACATTATATTGCGCAGTATGAATCGAAAGATTGAGTATTTTTCATCCCTCCATCACAAGGATTCCAAATTGCTCTGCTCAATGCGCGATATTTGGAAAGGCACATTTGGTTAAACTAATGTTTCATTTTTAACGGATGCGCAACCAACCTAAGATCGTTAACTTAAGTAGCACGTCAACCACACCGGAGCGTGAAGCTATGAAAGTACTGATTCAATACACCCAAGCAGGGAAATATCGAGATCAAGCGTGGGAGTCTTTAACTCTTCGATCTAAAGGTGATATGCAGGCAGTTACCCCTTCTTATGCTGCCCAACTTATCGAACAAAGCAAAGCGACACTTGTGATGACAGAGGAGCAACAAATCGTTATTCATCCATAACCGATTATTAGCCTTGTTTAACCAACCTTTGTTAGTTGTGCAAGGCTTACATCTCGCCATTTCACGTTATCAATTTTATACACGACCAACTATATTTACATAAAAATCAATAAAATAGTTCTTATTTTCGTTCTCGACACTCCTTCAAAACGGCCTTACATTCATAGCTAAGATATAGGTTATCTGTTAGTCTCTTTATTTCTTCATGATAAAAATTAGGATAAAACCTTTGAAAAAGCATCGGTTTATTATAAGGATAGGTGCAATATGCAATTGATCTGGAACATTATTGGATACTTAATGTTCTCTGGTGTATTAGTTATTTTTTTTCAAACATTCTTTATAGGTATCATGCACCTTTTAATGCCAAAAGACATTGTCAATAGCTACTTTAAAGAACCTTATTTTAACACTTTCGAACTAGCTCTATTTACAGGTTGGCCTTACGCATTTTTCCGAACATTGATGTTTGTTCGTTTAATCGTTCAACCTAACTCAGGTAAAAAACGAAAGTTACCCGATGTATCCCAAGAGGTGCCTAGGTGGTACCGCCTATTATCCTTCATAATAATATGGGTAATTATCATAAACTCTACAATGTTAGCACTTGTATTTTTTATCGCAGGTTTTTTATCACTAGCAAATCATGTATGACCTTCACTTATCCAACCAAGTTTAATATCACACTTTAAATGTAAAAAATCACATTAACAATTTCATGCAAATAATAAATACATCAGCTAATTTGTAACTTTTTAAAATGAAAGTCTAGAATGCAAAAAATAAACCTTTTTAAATATAGTTTTTTGTTAGTATCTGCACAAACAAATTATTAGCTAGAGGTGCTCTGTGTCGGGATTATTTGAGTATAAGATAAAAACTCATGATAACTTATCATCAATTATATTAAACATGTATGGTACTCCATATGAAAGGCTAAATTTATCACTTGATAATAAAAAGCTTACGAGTCTATCCGCATAGCTCGAAGTTGAGGGTTACCTGCGAATGCTCATATAGTTAAACAAGCTGAAAAACTGAATAAAATAGCTCAAGCATCTAAAGTTGGCGGACATGTTTTAGTATGTGTTGGTCTAACGGCTTCCTGCATTCAGATTGCGAATACACAAGACCAACATGAGAAGAATGAAATTTTTGTTGAGTCAATAACTAGCACAGCTGTAGGAATGGGTACCAGCGCGTTAGTCGGTCTATTTTTAGTATCAAACCCTATTGGCTGGGGGACTGCCATTGTACTCGCTGCCGGTTCAACGGCTGTAGGTTATGCATCCGGTAAAGTGGCAAAAAGCTTTTATAATTCAATTGAAAGCAAGCCAAACTTAGTCGCTAGTACTGGAATAGAGTCTATATGCAGCAAGTAATCACATTTCTTTTTTACACTTTAATGACTGGTGTGATTATTATTTTCTTACAAACCATTTTTATCGGTGTCATGCACTTTCTGATGCCGAAGGAGATTGTTGGGAACTATTTTAAAAAACCATATTTTAATGAATTTGAGCTTTCTTTATTCACGGGGTGGCCTTACGCATTTTTCCGAGCATTGATGTTTGTTCGTTTAATCGTTCAACCTAGCTCAGGTGAAAAGCGAAAATTACCTAATATTTCTAGAGAAGTACCAAAATGGTATCGTTATTTGTCGATTCTATTACTGGGTATTATCATTGTTAACTCTGTTGTCGTTGCCCTGACTTTATCAATTGGTGCCGTTCTTTTAGCAATTGAGTGAGGAATTAACATTAAAATATAACGATGTACTCGACGAAGAGAGCTCAGTCTGAACTCTCTAATCGCCAGAGTTATTGCATACTAACCTCTACTCTTCTTCGTTGAGACGACGAATCAACTTAGCTGGCGTGCCTCCGTATAGACAATCTGGCGGCACATCATAGTTGACTACCGAGTTCGCTGCAATCACCGAGCGAGCGCCAACTGTTACACCTTGGTTAATAACGGAGTTACCGCCAATCCACACATCATCTTCAATCGTGATGGGTTTACAAAACGTTTCCCAACGTCGGCGACTGCGGTAATCAACAGAATGAGAAGCGGTATAAAATTGCACGCTCGGTCCAATGAGCACGTGGTTCCCGATGGTAATTTTGGCACCATCGAGCATGACCACGTTCATGTTGATAAAGGTTTCTTCACCTATTTCGATGGTCTTACCAAATTCACAATGAAAAGGGGACTGGACAATACAACGGCCTACCTTGCCAAATAGCTGCTTTTGCAATTCGTCGCGCTGACTTTCGTCGGTGTTATTATTAAGCGCTCTAAGTGCTTGAAGAGCATGGCTTCTAATGGCGTCAATTTCTTTGTCCATGCCATCAAAGACCTGGCCAGACATCATTTTTTCTAGTTCTGTCACTGGAAGACTCCTACAACCTGCAATTACTGCTTTCAGATTCTTCACAAGGTACGTGAACTGCGAAATAAAAAAAGAGAAAAGCCCGGACTTTTCTCTTTCCTGTTTTTATATTTTGTGGAGTCTGTCAACTTACACAATTTCCCAACTGTGGGTCATCTCAACACCTTCGCCTAGCATTAAGCAAACCGAGCAGTATTTTTCTAGCGAGTCAGCCGCCACTTTTGCTACGACTTCTGGGTCAAGCTCGTCACCTGACACTTCAAAGTGGATATTCACTTGCGTAAAGATACGCGGTGCGGTTTCACGACGCTCTGTGGTTAGCTTGGCATTAACTGACGAAACCTTTTGGCCTGCTGTTTTTAAACCATCAACAACATCGACAGAGCTACAGCCACCAGCAGCCATTAGTACCATTTCCATTGGGCTTGGTGCGGTTGCACCACCATTGCCATCCATCACTACGGAGTGGCCCGACTGAGATTGCCCAAGGAATTTAAAATCTTCTATCCATTTAACTTCAGCTTGCATGATTTACCTCATTTAGCATCGCTTATTCAAGGCATCGTTGCCCTTACTAGCGGTGTGTTTCTTGTCGATACTTTAGCTCTATCGCATAAAAGGGCAACGGAATTTTCAACATTACTGTAATTTTTTCGCTCGGTTACCTTTCTCTATACGTAACACTTTTTATTTAAGTAACACTTTCTACAAAAATAACGATGAGGTAGCTATGAAGAATATGTCTAAGTTATTGGCCGGTTTCTCCTTCGCACTTCCAGTCTTGTTTCTACTATTGAGTAAAACAGGTACCGCCGATACGATGGATAAGCTGAAGGCTTCAGAGAATACAAGAATCGCAACGCTAGCTGGCGGTTGTTTCTGGTGTACAGAATCGGATTTAGAGCAACTGCCCGGCGTAATCGATGTTGTATCAGGTTATTCAGGTGGTCATATTGAAAACCCGACTTACCGCCAAGTCTCTTCTGGTAAATCTGGTCATATTGAAGTGATTGAGGTGAAGTACGATCCTGCTGTCGTGAACTACGAGCAAGTGCTGGACTACTTCTTCCGTCATATCGACCCTACCGACGATAAAGGTTCATTTGTTGACCGTGGTCCTCAATACCGTCCAGCGATCTTCTACCATAATGCGGAGCAAAAGCAGATTGCTAAGCAGTTTATGATGGAAATCGACAAGGCGATGATCTATCCAAAACCGTTGAAAACAGAGCTGATCGAGTTTGAAAAGTTTTACCCTGCGGAGTCGTATCATCAGGATTACTACAAGAAGAGTAGCTTGAAGTACAAATACTACCGCTACGCATCAGGTCGCGATAAATATCTCGACGAAGTATTTGGTGAAGATCGAAAAGAAAGCCCTAAAACACTTCGACAGTTGATTGAAGAAAAAAAGCTGTTTTCGAAAGTGAAAGCGTACAGTAAGCCTGCTCAGTCTGAAATCAAATCAAACTTAACAGAGCTACAGTATTACGTGACGCAAGAAGAAGGCACGGAGCGTCCGTTTGATAATGAATACTGGGACAACAAAGAAGCGGGAATTTATGTGGATATTGTGACCGGTGAACCGCTATTTTCTTCTACTGATAAATACAAATCTGGCACAGGTTGGCCAAGCTTTACTCGACCAATTAACCCGGGTTACATCGTGGAGAAAACCGATTATAAACTGCTCTACCCTAGAACGGAGATCCGCAGTAAGTTTGGTGATTCACACCTAGGTCATGTGTTTAAAGATGGTCCGAAGCCGACGGGATTACGCTATTGTATGAACTCTGCTGCGATGAAATTTGTACCTGTGAACAAGATGGCGAGTTTAGGCTACGGCGATTACCTGTACCTATTTGATAAGTAGTTTTAACCAAATTAGGAGTGAACATTCAGCGCGATGAAAGGTTTTAAATCCAACCTTCCCATGAAAGTCTGTCCGGTCTGTCAGCGCCCATTTTCTTGGAGAAAGAAGTGGGCGCGAAATTGGGAGGAAATCGTTTATTGTTCTGAGCGTTGCCGAAGAAATAAATCAACGAAAACGTAGGTCACTCCGACCCTCTCTGGAGTATGTTATTTCATTTGTATTAACGTTTGTACGCGTTCTCTTACCAAGGTAATAACGTCCCATCATAAGCCCAAAACGCCCCGCTATCTTGCGGGGTTGCTTTTTCTATCAAGCCTAATAAATCCTTAGCAACTCGCTCTGGCGTGAACAACTTTTCCTCTGGGACATTGGTTTGAAAAGGTGCCGACAAAGCGGTATCTGTGGTGCCAGGGTGAAGTGAAAGCACCGTGCCATGTTTGACCACTCTTTGCCATTCGATCGACATGGTTTTTAGGAACATGTTTAATGCGGCTTTCGATGCTCGATAGCTGTACCAACCACCTAAGTGATTATCGCTAATGCTGCCAACTTTGGCCGAAATGGTCGCAAACTTGGGTGCAGTACTGCGCTTTAGCTTGGGCGTGAAGTATTTCGCCAACAGCAAACTTGGCAAAGTATTAACCGTGATGGTTTGCTGAAAGAAGTCTGCGTCGAGCGAGCTAAGATTCTTCTCAGGACCTTTCTCTTGGGTGTGCAACATACCAACACAGTTCACCAACCAATCGACGTGTTCAATCTGCTCACTGAACGCTTTTACCTGCTCGTCTTGCGATACATCCACTTGATGCCAAACGACATTTGGGTGTTGCCAATCTGGTTGCTGCTTACGATAAGTGGCATGCACGCGAGCTTGAGGAAACCGAGCTGCGGCTTCTCTCACCATCGCCAAACCAATTCCACCATTGCCACCGACGATGAGTATTTCCATCACAAGTTCTCCACGTTTTCTATGTAGTGCTCTGCGGTATCAAGAATCGCTTGGCGTTGTTGTTCTTCCATGTTGTCCCAAGAGCGGAAAATCATCCCGATTCGTGGATTGGCTGCGAGGCGCTTGTCGTGTTTGTTCATAAAGCGCCAATAAAGGCTGTTAAACGGACACGATCCTTCCCCACTCCTCGCCTTATTGTCGTAATGGCAACCCTTACAGTAGTCGCTCATTTTGTTGATGTAAGAACCACTCGCCGCGTAAGGTTTGGTGCCAACAATGCCGCCATCCGCAAACAATGCCATGCCACGTGTGTTCGGCATTTCGACCCATTCAATCGCATCAACATAGATACCGAGATACCACTCATCCACTTGATCTGGGTCGATCTCGGTTAGCAAGCAAAAGTTACCAGTGACCATCAATCGTTGGATGTGGTGTGCGTAGGCGTAATCGAGGGACTGCCCAATCGCATTGCGCATACAAGCCATTTTAGTTTCACCATTCCAGAAGAAATCTGGCAGCTTTCTTTCTGCGCCCAATTCGTTGTTTTTCGGGTAATGAGGCATGTTCGCCCAATAGACCCCTCGAATGTACTCTCGCCATCCTAAGATTTGGCGAATAAACCCTTCAACTTGAGAAATGTCGATGTCCGCGTTGGAATGAAATGCCTTGAGTGAAGCATCAATGACTTCTCTCGGGTGCAGTAATTTGCTGTTAAGCGAGAATGAAATTCGGCTGTGATACAAGCTCCACTTAGCGTCGTGCTGGCCTGTCATGGCATCTTGAAAACGTCCGAATAACGGCAGACAGACTTGGCAGAAATGCGCGAGTAAAGAGAGGCTTTGCGCGCGATTAATCGGCCACAACAAGTCCCCTTCAAGATTTCCGATGGTTTTGATGTCATGTTTTGCCAACCGCTCAACAATGCTGCGGACGTCGGTACTGAACATCAAAGGTTGTGGCAGTTGTTCAATGTCTTTGGCTTTGAGCTTATTACGGTTATTGGCATCGTAATTCCATTTTCCGCCGACGGGTTTTCCGTCTTGCATCAAGATGTCGAAGCGCTTGCGCATCCGGCGGTAAAAGTGCTCCATCATGATGTGTTTGCCTTGAGGAAACTGCGATTCTATTTCCTCAAACGGCAACAAAAAGTGTTCCGAATCGACACAACGCGTAACGACCCCATCAAGCTTTAGTTTGGCTAACTGCTCTAGTAAACGGTATTCATCCGGGCGTTGATATTCAAACTTACTTGCACCAACTTCGCTCAAGTAATGTTGCAAGACTTGCTCAAGATCGTCGAAGGATTGTGTGTCATCCAACGTGAGGTGCAGAACTTGGTGACCTTCACTCTGACGCTCTTTCGCAAACTGTTCCATTGCAGAAAAGAACGCACACACTTTCTGAATATGATGCGTGACGTAAGTATTCTCTTGCTTGAGCTCCGCAATCAGGTAAAGCACTTGCTCATCCGGTTGCTGAAACCAAGAGTGCTCACTGTTAAGTTGATCGCCCAAGATCAATCGTACGGTTTCAAATTGCATTACGGTTTCTCCGATGACGAAGCTTTGTCACTGCTGCCCATCACAATCGGCCAATCGACCATGTCTACACTATCTAAATGCGCGCCAGCACAACGACCTTGCCACCTATCGATGAACTCCATGTGCGGATCGTACATTTCGGCTTGCTGTTCGAGGTTGAATTGTCGTGAACCACGCGGATCAGCACCAACGCCCGCTAGGTATTGCCAATTTCCCCAGTTTGATGCCACATCGTAATCAACCAGTTGTGACTCAAAGTACGCCGCACCATAACGCCAATCGAGGCCAAGCTCATGCACTAAACAACTGGCGACTAACTGCCTGCCACGATTCGACATATAACCGGTTTCATTAAGCTGATGCATACACGCGTTCACGATAGGAAATGGCGTTTCACCTTTCTTCCATTGTTGAAAACGGTGCGCATAAAAGCTGGTGAGTGGTGCTTGATTTTGGATGCCACCGAATCGGAAGAGCTGCCGCTTGTATCGACGGGCATACCAATAAAAGTATTCACGCCAAAGCAGTTCGAAGTAAATCCAATAGGTTGAATCATTTGCGCCATTCGCGGCTTCATAACGTTTTAACATGGCATAAATGGTTTTCGGAGAAAGGCACCCATGAGCTAACCAAGGAGAGAACTTGGTGGAGTAATCCATGCCATCTAAACCGTTGCGCGTTTGTTTGTATTCACTTGCTAATGTTGAGGCAAAATACTGACGACAATGTTCAAGCCCGCGGCTTTCTCCACCATGAAACGCAGCTTTTGCGTCAAAGTAATATGCAGTAACGGAAGGAAGATTCACACCTAAAGGAATTGGAGGTAACGAACGGATACTCTCGTGGGGCCGAGAGATGTCTAAACTTTCAACTTGCTTTCTAAACTGCGTGAAAGTCGTAGGCAGTTTGCTCAAGTCAAATGGCAGTTGTTCTTCCCTTAACAGGGTCCGGATTGTTTGCTGTTTTATTTTTACATGAGAAGCGCCTTCAACTGCTCGATCTAACGCTTGTTGCTCATCCGAACCGGGAAAGGCTTCAGCATATATATGTGTGACGCCGAAGCGATTAACAGCATACTTGATTGCTTGATCGGGCGTCAGTTCAACTGCCCACAATCGCTGACCAAGGTGATTCAAAGATTGATTGAGTTCACTAAGCGATGCGTCGAGAAACTGCAATTTCGCACGCCCGAAAGAGGCTTCCTGCGCAAAGTGATGCAAGTAAGGCGTCATTGAAGGGTAGCAATACAAGCAAATTAACTCGTCCATTTCTACACTGGCGCTTTTCAACAGTGGGTTGTCGTGCAATCGCAAGTCGTTCGTGAACCAGTAAAGTCCTATTTTCTTTTTCAATTCGCACCCTCAGATGTTAATTCTTCGTCTACGAGTTCTTTTCACGGAGACCCTGACGTTAAGCCTTTTGATTTACTTGCTTTTATACGAAAACGAGAGTTTGACGATCATTAGGTTACTAACGTTCACACGGAATCCATTTGCTGGATATCTCAAAACACGCAATACCACCAAATGCCTGTACATGTTTCATACTGATATTTTATAAAATTTGAATCCAACGGTATTGATCACGATCTTAATCACTCATTTTCTATATAAACCATGCAAAAGTGATAAAAATTAAAGCGACATTAGTTAATATCCGTTAATCTAAGCCCAATCCCATTTTGCTAGTACCATCGCAGAAATGACCGACGAGTTTAAGAAATCAACCGCTAATTTAAAAAAAGCGGTCCCACTGATGATCAAAAACCATGTTGCTGCCACGCCAGCCAACTACGCGCTTTGGTATACCTACGTTGACAAGACCATTCCAGAACTCAACTTTGAGTTAGACACGGTGTTAGAAAACTACGGTATTTGCCCGCCAGCAACCAATAAACAGCTTTACAACAACTATGTGGCCAGCAAAGCAGAAACCAGCCTTGAAGATCTTAGAACCAATGTAGAAGTTCTGCTACATGAAGTATCCAGTTCAATGAGCGATACAATTTCAGATACTTCCTCCTTTTCTGAGATGGTAGACAAAAGCTTTAATAAACTGGAAAAAGTTGAGGACAATAGCCTAAGCATTGAAGAAGTGATGGTAGTGATTCGTCAACTTGTCGCAGAGTCACACGAAATTCGTCACTCAACAAAGTTTTTGAATAGCCAATTGACTAACGCGAGTGAAGAAATTTCTCGCCTCAAAAACCAACTGGCTGAAGTACAGCAAGATGCGTTGTTCGATGGTTTGTCAAACCTATACAACCGCCGAGCATTTGACAAAGATCTCTCTTCACTTATTGCATCAAATCAGGCAATGACCTTGATCATGCTTGATATCGATCATTTCAAATCATTTAACGACAATTACGGGCACCTTTTTGGCGATACAGTATTAAAAGCCATTGCCCGCCGGCTACAACAAAGTTGTCGAGATGGGATATGTGCGTACCGTTTTGGTGGTGAAGAATTCGCGTTAATTGTACCTAACAAATCTCTGCGAATTGCTCGCCAATATGCAGACACACTACGCCGGATGATAGAAAAACTGCGTATCAGAGATAAGCGCTCAGGCACACAAGTTCACAGCATTACCGCTTCTTTTGGGGTAGCAGAATTTGAGCCGGGTGATACGCCTGAAGCCTTAATCAATAAAGCTGATAAACAGCTTTATGAAGCAAAACAACTCGGTCGTAACCGCGTGATGCCAATTTAAATAAACTGACTAAGCGAAAACGACTTTTACGATGAAAAAGAAAACCCCGCGACGTAAAGTGCGGGGTTTTTATATCCAATCATGAGTATCTTAATCGACGCTGTAGCAGTAACTTAGAATGTAGTCGTCACCATTTTTTGCGGTATATTCTTTATCTTCACTGCATGCCATCGGCTTACCTTTTTTGTCGCCTTTGATTAGACTTATCCAATGGCGCATCGCGGTTGGTGCATTGCCAGTTAGTTCAGGATGAAACGTCGTGCGAGTTTCCAATTGAATATCGTCAATGTCCACTAATTCCACGCAACCAGTGCCTTTGTGACAGCCAAACAGCACTTCTACATGATTGCCCGAATCATCTTTAAACAAAATCGACTTTGGATCTTCCTTTTCACCAGTGTACGCCACAAAATGTTTCGGGCTTTTCAGGCCGCTATGCGTACCGTCTTTGAAGTAAGCCAATACATGGCGATAATCAATTACGTAACTTGATACGTCTTGGTGCGACCCGTTCTCCAATGGGAACATGCGGTCAAGCAGTTGCTTCGCTTTTACTTGTTTCTCACTCTGCTGCTCGGCACTTACCGCTTCGACGGCAAATACGGCTTCAGCGATAAATGGGCGTTGTTGTTGTTGCATCTCTTTTTTATCGAAGTTCAGCATATTCATCGTCATATCCTCGCACTTAAAAACTCGTCCTAGAGTAAAAACTTAAATCCTTTATTTAAGTTTCAGGCAATTCTGTGAAGTGGATGGTTAATTTCCTTGCCTGCTCATTATGTAGACTAGCGAAATATTGACTACAATTTCACAACAAAAATTTTACAATGTGAATTTTACAAAATGTCTGTGTCAAAAAGCCTTATTCGTCAGTCTCATTTTCTTGGTACGAAAATTCGTAATCTAAGAAAAAACAACCATTTAACGATGGAGGATTTATCTGCCCGTTGTGTAAGAATTAATCCAGAGTACGCTCCTTCGGTTTCTTACCTTTCGATGATTGAGCGCGGAAAACGCGTACCGAGTATCGATATGCTCGAAGTGATCGCGGAAGTTTTTCAAAAAGATCCTGCGTGGTTTTTAGATGATGAACCCGAATTAGAAGCCATCACACCCAACAAAGGGAATCGTGGTGGGATTAGTGGCATGGCGCTGGAGCCGAGCTTCCTGTTCTCCAATGATATTCTTCAAATCGCGATACCAGAAATGCTCTCCCAAACAGGTATCACAGGGCGTCAATTCGCCCACTTACTGATCCGCGCACACCAAGAGAACCACCAAAACCATTTCCCAGACTTAGAACGGGCAGCGGAAGAAGTGGGCTTAAAGCGACTTAATCTGTCAGTGGAAGATCTGATCGACATTGCAAAGAGTATGGGGTTGGATATTCGCTGGGTAGACCGAGCGCCACAAGATGTGATTGATGAACTGGGCGTCAGCGCCAAACAGTTGATTACGTCTTTCATGGAGCCACCTGGGACTATTTATCTCAATAAACGAATGCGTGACTATCCAACCCGATTGAAGTATGACTTGGCGGTATATATCGGCCATCGAGTGCTCCATAGCAGCGATGCAATGAATAACGTTTTATCTATCGGGCATCAAAACAATTGGGAGCAAATGGACAGCCCTGTGTCGAACTCTGAACTCAATTCGCAAGATATCCTGCAAGCTTGGCGTGATTTTGAGTCCAGCTTCTTTGCCGGTGCCCTACTCTGCCCCAAAGTACCCTTTCGTCAGTTGCTTGACCGTTCTGGTTACGAGATTGATGTTCACAAAAAGGCGGGGGTTTCTCCTTCCGTTGCAATGCGTCGCATGACGGTGGTCTCGCCTTACCCTCATTGGCACTATTTTGATGCCTATGGCCCTGGCAAGTTAAAAGCCGTGTATCGCGGAAATGGTATTCCATTGCCTTGGGGCAACATGCGCAAAGTGAACGACCCTTGCCAGCACTGGGCCGTATTCCGACGCCTTTCCCAGCCTTTGGATACCAGTTCAGCGCAAATTTCGATTTTAAATGTTGGCGACGAGCCACGTATCTACTGCTGCGAATCGGTCAACGTATTTGATCCTGCGGGGAATAATCGCGTGCTATGTGCCGGTATTGATCTTAACCCTGCCATTTCTGCACAAGGTGGCGATGCCGTTTCCATAGCGGAAGAACTTAAGTCCCTTTGTGTCGCTTCCGGCGGAAGTAGTGTTATTCCTCCCCACATCAAAAAAGACTTAACGACTATCGCTAAGATATTAAACATCAACTGGATAGAGCGCGGGATTCAAACCCAAGCAAGGTTGATCTGCTCCAGAGGGGCGGTTTGTCCAAGACAACCTAGTTGTTACAGCAAGTGCGGAGAAGCTGATGAGACGGGCAACGACGTGAATATCATCGGTCTTTAGAAAGAAAAAACGCCAATCACAATATACGTGATTGGCGGTATATACTTGTGAACAATTTGTATTCACTAACAACGTCAGTTGGCTAGGTGACCCTCGGCTTAATAAGGGTCACTCTAAGTAAAGCACGATGCGTGCCAACTTTAAAAAAGCCGTTTTTTAGTAGATCCAGATGCATATCGTTGCTTTATTAACCATTAATTTCGCAAACTGCATTTGCAAAATGCAACATTATGCAAATATGCCACTTAATGCACTGCTAATAACGACTCTCTCAGCAAAGTGTCTGTGAACATATGAAGTCACATATTCTTGTACCCAAATGATGATGAGATTTCGGGCTCCCAACTTTACCATTCTTCTAACCCCTTATTGAAACTGGGTTCAGGCTCATCCGCCATGCTTTTGTTGATACATTCTCTCATCGGCTAGTTTCATCATTTGCTCAGAAGATGACATTTTCGGGTCAAATATCGCGTACCCAATACTGGCTTTCAAATAGATAAGCGTTTCATCGTAAATGACGGGCGTCGAGCATAGCGCTAATCGAAGTTTTTGTAGAAGGGACTGAACATTTTCTTCCGTTCCTGGGTGATGAACTACAACTAAGAACTCATCACCGCCCATTCTGGCCACGATGTCTGATTTACGCAGAGAGCTTTTTACCCTTTCAGCCGTAGCGATTAAAACTTTGTCACCTGCGTCGTGACCATAGGTGTCGTTAATGTGTTTAAACCTATCTAGGTCAATATTAATTAAGGCGAAGCTATAACGCTTTTTATAACGTTTCGCTATTTCAAACTGCTGCTTGTAAAACTTCATAAAATAGCGACGGTTTGGTAAACGCGTGAGTTCATCGTGTAAAGCTCTGTCATCTGCAATGGTATACAGTCGATAAATGGCGAACAGCGCGAGGCTAAGTGCGAATATAATGGGATAGCCGATTACTCTAGCTAAATGCAACTGATGCCAAGAGATTTGGCGATCAGCTTTGCCTCCAGAGAAAACCACCATACTCCACCCACCATAAGGAAAATGAACCATCTCTTTTGCATATGCCATGCTATTTACACTTTGCGCGCCAAAGAAAGCATCACCAAATGAGCCACCGCTATCGTAACCACGGATCATTAAAGGGTAACGATACGAGAAATCAATTACGCCGGTTTCTCTCATCAGAGCATCGAAATCAATCACCGCACTGATCACTCCCCAGTAGTCCTGATTCATTGGAGGATCAAGAAAAACAGGCACACGCACGATCAAACCTCGGCCACCTTGAATCAAAGTCACTGGCCCTGCGATGAAAATTTCTTGTACATCCTTGGCTTTTTGCACCTGTACCCACTGCTGTGGCACTGCGCGGTAATCAAGGCCGATTAGGCGCTCATTACCTTGGCGTGGAAATACATGACTAATTACATCATTTTTCGCGATACCGATGATTGTAATATGTTTACTTTTATTTAGGATTCGGTGAGCGGCGATACTCAATTCTTCTTCTTGGTTTTTAGGAAGTAACGTAATGAGTGTCGCTAAAGTACTGGCTTTGTAGATATCCGCCATAAGTACCGCTTCCAAATTGGAACGGAGAATGGAAAGTTGTTCTTTGGCCTCAACTTGAACTCGCTCTTTGTGAAGCTCTTGCTGGTTTCGATTTAACAGCTCGATAACCCCAATACACAAAGCGAAAAAGGTGAGGAAGAACAATGCAAAATAGCATCGTTTTCTGGGTAAATAACGCATTTTCTCCCCACAACTCGTATACAACTACGAGATTTTTTATTTATTGTTAAAATTCTTATTATCACAAGAATAACCAATCATAATCAGAAAGGTAACAGTGATTGACAACTTTTATGTTTTAGGTGTGAGATGATGCATCAACAAGGCGATTTATTTGGCGGCGATCTATGGCAAGAAGTAGAAAGAGGAAAACTTTATTATGATCCTCAATTTCTTAACCATCTTGAGGCGGATAATTACTTTGACCAACTTCGAAAGACACTGCCATGGCACCAAGAACACATTACTATGTTCGGCAAGTCAGTACTTCAACCTCGCTTACAAGCGTGGCACGGTGATGCAGCATATACTTACTCAGGCTTAACCATGCAGCCTCACCCTTGGACTCCTGAGTTAACTCAGCTCAAAGTGCGTTGTGAATCAGTTGCTGATGTCACTTTTAATTCTGTTCTCGCTAACTTATATCGACACGGCCAAGACTCAATGGGCTGGCACCAAGATAATGAACCAGAGTTAGGTAGAAACCCTGTTATCGCATCTTTGAACTTAGGTGAAACACGTCGATTTTTGCTTAGAAATTTACATTGTAAAACTGAGATTGAATATGAGCTTTCTCACGGCTCCTTACTGATTATGGCTGGCGAGCTACAGCATCACTGGAAGCACTGCGTACCAAAAACCGCGAAAACCAAAGATGAACGTATCAACCTGACTTTTAGGCAAATTTTTAACTATTGACTCAGCTTTTACATTCTCAATTAATATTGATGGTAGGTTTAGGTTCAGGACTTCATAGGGAATGGATTTATGCGTATTAAACCTCTTAGCTTAGCGGTCTTACTCTCTTGCTCACTTACCTTTGCAGCTCAGGCATCACAGGAAGAGGTACCGCTTCTCGATAATACTCAATCAGCGCAGTTGATTCGTAGTACCTACGAACAGGAACTGTTCACTTTCCCGGCGTTTAAAGAGGGCCATTTTGGCTTACGCATGTACCGCCAAACATTAGATGAGAAATATCACGCTGCCATTTGGACCGACATGGCACAAGTAGCCAGCCGGTTAAACCAATTTGCTAATGAAGTTGTTGAACCAGAAGACATCATTCTCTATTCATCTCAAAGGCTGACCACGTATCAAGAGAAAGAAACCGAACGAGGGCAGCGACGCTATACCGTGACTAAACACCATCCTGAGTACCTTTATCTTGGTGTGGATTTGCTTGGCGCAATGGCAAGAGCAAACGAATACGGCCTAAAGCATAAACAAGACAAAACGCTGAGAAAAATTATTAGGCGCTACGATTTCTCGCGTTACGTTACGGACAAAGAGATGATAGAAGCATGGGCAGCTCAGCTTGCAAACCAAGTCTACTGGCTTCGTCAGTTAGGAGAGCAAGATGTGGTCGAGGAATTCACTCAAACCTTCCGTGACACCTACCCCGACGATAAAGATAAGATGCTTTCAGCTCAGCAGTATTGGAACAAACTCTATGGGATGACGCACATCATCTTTGCCGATTCACAGTATTATCAGGAGCGAGTAAGCGAGAAGAAACACCAATGGATTTATGATTACTTTCGCAACAATATCGACACTATCCTACTGCGCGCCAAAGAAGACGTGATTGCGGAAGTCGGCATTTCGTTTTTGTTAGCAGGCTTGGACCATGATCCGGTCGTAAAGAAAACCCGCCAAGCCATTCGTCACGCAATCAACGCAGAAAAAGGGATGATTCCGTCGGTCGACGGTAACTTTGATCTCAAGTACGGCGAACACCGTAACGTGCTAGCCATCATGCTGCTCGATTGGAAAGGGGTACATAAAGCGCCAACTTATCAAGAGCACCCAGAGGCTTTTAAATCGATACCTTACGGCTTAATGCCCAAGCCTTAGAAATAACAAAACCCGCCATTTAGGCGGGTTTTTAGTGTGTATCTTCAATCTAAATTAGAGAGAGATAAAAATGCCCGCTAAGCACGCACTCATCAGGTTAGCGAGTGTACCAGCAGCAACCGCTTTTAGGCCTAGACTTGCAACATCTTTGCGGCGCTCAGGTGCCATCACGCCGATAGAACCCAACTGAATCGCAATTGAGCCAATGTTCGCAAAACCACACAACGCAAAAGTGATAATAATTTGAGTATGCTCAGACAGTGTCGCTTTGTGCTGCACAAAATCGATAAACGCAACAAACTCATTCATCACCACTTTCTGACCAATGTATGAACCCGCAGCTAGGATTTCGTGGCTTGGCACACCAATCAACCATGCGAGAGGTGCAAACAAATAACCAAAAATCGCTTGTAGCGTTACGCCAGAGAAACCAAGTATCTCACCCAAGTTTTCTAGCCCCGTGTTCACCATCGCGATAACACTCACGAAAGCGATAAGCATGGTACCAACAGCAACAGCAACTTTCATACCGCCCATAGCACCGCTTGCTAGCGCATCAATTACGTTGCTTTCTTCTGATTTATCTAGCTCAATATTGTTGTAATCGCTTGGCGTTTGACGCTCAGGAACGATAATTTTTGCCATCATCAAACTACCTGGCGCTGCCATAAAGCTTGCCGCGATCAAGTATTTGAGGTCGACACCCAAACCAGCATAACCACCAAGCACACTGCCCGCCACTGAAGCCATACCACCAGCCATCACGGCAAACAGTTCAGAGCGAGTCATGTTAGAAAGAAATGGACGAATAAGAAGTGGTGACTCGCCTTGAGATAAGAAGATGTTCCCTGTTGCAACCAAAGACTCTGCTTTACTCGTACCCAAGAACTTCTGGATAGCGCCGCCAATAAATTGAATCACTTTTTGCATAATGCCCAAATAGTAAAGGGCGGAGATAAGAGCACTGAAGAAGATGATGATAGGAAGAACACGAATAGCGAAGATAAAGCCAGAAGAAGCGAGGTCACCAAAGAGGAATTTAATCCCTTCATCAGCAAAGCTGAGTAGCCCCGCGACCCCATTACTTAAACTCGCCAGCGCCGCTTGACCCAACGGGAAATAGAGCACCAAAGCAGCAAACCCCATTTGTAGCATCAAGGCGCGAGATACAGTTTTCCAATTAATGGAAGAACGACCCTCAGAAAGTAGGAAAGCACAACCTAGCAGTGCAACAATACCAAATAGACTAAATAGAACACTCATGAGCTGGACCTAATAAACGTTGAAAAAGAAAAAAGAGCCAAAGGAATTGGCAGAAGAAAGGGACAACGCAGCGAGTGATAACTCACTTTTAGATCCAGAATGTAGACAGAACGAATAGTTCGACATCTTATTTTTACCTTATACAAGCAATTGAACGTAGCTGGTCCGGTCCGTGGGGTCATTCACTGCTGGCGAGCATGTTGCTTGGCCTGCTCCATGTGACGGCTTGTATGGGTAAGGGTCCTGAACAACTAAACCCTAATTCCCGCTTAAACGGGACGCAAGTATAGCCAACAAAAAGAGATATTCATCACATTTATTTACGCAAACGTTCAAGCGTTCAAAATTTAGGCAAAAGTACTCTTTTGTCGTCATACTATTAATAAAAGTAAGGGCATAAGGATAGGCGTTGATGGTAAAAAACATAAAAGTGACCAATAAATATGCAATCAAACTCGAAAGAGCCAAAATTCGTCATTTTGCTCTCGCCAACAGGTGGATTTTGGTTATACAATTCGCGTTGCTTCTTTCGAGGCCTCTGAGTATTCAGAGCATCATGATGCCGAGATGGTGAAATTGGTAGACACGCTAGCATGAGGTGCTAGTGCCTTTGGTGTGAGGGTTCGAGTCCCTCTCTCGGCACCATTATCCTTCTTCCCTAATTTTGTTCGAGTGTAATGCAAAGTTCTAAGCAGGCAAGACAGTCTACAGATGCTAATCAACTTCTGAGTGAGCTTGCGGTTCACGCTTTATTACACCTGCACTTTAAAATTCACGCGTCCTCGCATGGCCTCTCCCTTAAAGAACGTAATGACTTACTTCAGAAATGGCTGAAACCAAAACTGAAGAGTAATCGCTATAAGCTGATTAAAAAGCCGTTAAAATCTTTGACTCAGCAGGCAAAAGGTGAGAACGGAAATCTGGAAGCATTACTCGAGCGCTGCGTCGGTGCAGACAAACCCAGCAACCCTCAACCCGATCTAGATAGCTACTTGCTGCTGATCAACGAGATTGAGAAGAAACTGGGGGCTACCGTGTTATTATCTCGACCGGAAGACGTCGACTTATCTCACGACCAACACGGCTGTTTGCTGTGTGTGCTTTCTGAGAACTTAAATCAGCACTTCGATGATAATAACGCCCTAATCGCTCCTATTTCGATGCTGTTCCGCGGACCAATGAGTCAACGTTCACTTTTTCTTGGCAGCATTTACGCCAGTGGTACCTTCAATTATGAAGTGCAGTATCAAGACGACCAGTTCGTTCGCATCACATTAGAGTTGGCGTAAGTGTAACGCTAAGAAATAAACGAATCGAAAAAGGCCGCGAAACTCGCGGCCTTTTGCTTATCTAGATTTAAACTTGAGTTAATCGATCTCTTTAAATCGAGCAGTAAAGTGGCGCAGCACTGGTGGCTCGTACTCGAAAGTGAGCCCTTTTAACTCATGTGCACGATTTTTCAGTTCGATAATCGCATCCGCAATGTAATCCATATGATCGTTTGTGTAGACACGACGTGGAATGGTCAAACGCATCAACTCAAGCTCTGACACTTTTTGTTTACCCGTTTCCGGATCTCGACCAAGCAGCAACGATCCTATCTCTACTGCTCGAATACCCGCTTCCAAGTACAAAGCATTACACAATACCTGCGCAGGAAACTGATCCGCTGGAATATGTGGCAAAATCTTAGCGGCATCCACAAACACCGCATGACCACCCGTTGGGTATTGAATCGGAATACCGCCTTCACGTAAGCGCTCACCTAAGTATTGAACTTGGCTAATTCTATAGTGAAGAAAATCCTCATCCGCGGCTTCATACAAACCGCGAGCGAGCGCTTCCATATCACGCCCAGCCATGCCGCCGTATGTTACAAATCCTTCCATGGGTACGCAGCGCGTCTGCACCGCCTGGAACAACTCCTTATGATCACGAATACAACACATGCCACCAATGTTTACCATCGGGTCTTTCTTAGCTGACATGGTGAGCATATCACCGTACTGGTACATCTCACGGATGATTTCCAGAATCGATTTATTCTCGTAACCCGCTTCACGCTGCTTGATAAAGTAGGCGTTCTCACAGTAACGAGCCGAGTCAATCACCACTGGAATATCGTACTTGGTTGCAATCTCGTACACACTGCGCATGTTTTCCATCGACACAGGCTGACCACCGGAGCTATTACAAGTAATCGTGGTGATAATTGCACAAATGTTATGCGAACCGTGCGCTTCAATTGTTGCCACCAGCTTATCGATATCAAAATTGCCCTTCCAATCATAAGGCGTAGTGGTGTCGAATGCTTCTTCCGTTACCACGTTAATCGCTTTACCGCCATTGAGTTCAATGTGACCCGCTGTGGTATCAAAATGGTAGTTCGAGATAAATACTGGCGTTTCGCCACCACGCACCTGACGCATACGCTCAATCAAAGCTGGGAACAAAATTTGCTCGGCACCACGCCCTTGGTGTGCAGGCACGGTGAGCTTATAACCGAAGAAGTGCTCCACTGCATCACACAGGTTGTAGTAATTTCGACTCCCCGCATAGGATTCATCCCCCATCATGATGCCAGCCCACTGATTATCACTCATGGCACCAGTGCCAGAGTCAGTCAGCAAATCGATATAAACATCATCACTACGAAGAAGAAATGGATTATAGCCCGCTTCTTTTAACGCGACTTCACGGTCTGCCAAAGTCGTCATTTTGATTGGCTCAACCATTTTGATACGGAAAGGTTCTGGAATACGTTTCATTGTTAATTTCCTTATACGCATTGCCCTACGCAGTTTCACGTAAGACTAAAAAACAAATAGATAGAATGCTTTTCAATGCGATTGCATTGAGGAAATCAACGAGAAGAGATTTTACTAAGAAGAGACAAGCAGTAGTCTAGGTTATACCAGAACGACAGCACCAAACGGCTATCGAGAATATCCTTTATTCTCATCGTCTTCGTCCTCCTGATAAAAATAAAAAGTCAGAAACCCCATGTCTCTGACCTTTTCAATATAGTGCAGTTTTCAATCAATTTTCAGTGAGGTCACCCTCATTTTAAGAAGGTCTCGCCCTTTTCATTCTGCGTTTGATATTACTTTCTTTGACTAGGTAATCGAAAAGTGGCGCGAATAAGTTAGCAAATAGAATAGCTAACATGATGCCTTCTGGATAAGCCGGGTTCAGCACTCGGATAAAAATCGTCATCACGCCGATTAATAGTCCGTATGCCCATTTCCCGTTATTGGTAAAAGCTGCCGAGACAGGGTCTGTCGCCATAAAGAAGGTACCAAACGCAACCCCACCAATCACGAAGTGCCAGTAGAACGGCATGGAGAACATGGGGTTAGAGTCTGAACCGATCGCATTCAATAGTAATGAAGATCCGATTAAACCGACCAACACGCCCGCAACAATTCTCCACGATGCAATCTTCATAAAGATGAGAACCAAGCCTGTTAGTGCGATCAACAACGTGGAGACTTCACCCATCGAGCCTGGTAAATTACCAACAAAAGCATCTCCCCATGAAATTGTTTGTCCTGTCATATTATTTATCAAAGCACTTTGCCCGCCTTCATACCATTGACTAAGTGGAGTAGCGCCAGAGTAACCATCAGCCGCGACCCACACGGCACCACCGGACATGTTGGCAGGATAGGCAAAGTATAAGAACGCGCGCCCTGCTAAAGCTGGATTTAGGAAGTTTCGTCCAGTACCACCAAAAATCTCCTTCGCCACAACAATACCGAAAGTGATACCTAAAGCCGCTTGCCATAGTGGAATTGTCGGAGGAAGGATCAGCGCAAAGAGTATAGAGCTGACAAAAAAGCCTTCATTTACCTCATGCTTTCGCACAATAGCAAACAGAACTTCCCAGAAACCACCAACGATAAACACCGTCGCATAAACTGGAAGAAAGTAAGTAGCACCAAGCCACATTTTACTTCCCCACCCCGCTTGTGAAACCGCATCTAACGAGCCCCATACCCAACTCAGTTGCCATGAAGAAACAAGCGCTTGCTGAGCTGAGGCTTGATCCATTCCATACAACAAGGCATCACTCGCTTGCTGGCCTATGTTGTACATACCCCAGAACATGGCAGGGAAGACCGCCAGCCACACCATGATCATAATACGTTTTAAATCGATGCTATCTCGAACGTGAGTCATGCCCTGGTTTACCTTACCAGGCGTGTAAAAAATGGTTTCGACAGCTTCGAAAAGTGGGTAGAACTTGTGATACTTCCCACCTGGACCAAACTTAGGTGTCGCTTTCTCAAAGTAATGTTTAAGGCTCATAACGCTCCTCCTTTATTTAAAAGATGGTACGCACATGTGTAAAAAGCGATCGTTTTTTAATCTCTTCGTCTTCCTTCTTCGTATTTCACCTTGTTCGCCACTCTTCTGTCTCCTCTTTAAATCCGGCGAACAGTTTATCCAACGAAAAAGGGACCGCTCATGGACACACTCGCCATTGACCTAGCTAGATTCCAATTTGCCTTTACTGTCTCTTTCCACATTATTTTTCCAGCTTTTACGATTGGTTTGGCAAGTTATCTCGCTGTATTAGAGGGCTTGTACTTAAAAACGGGCAACAAACAGTACATGCAAATCTATAAGTACTGGCTCAAAATCTTTGCCATCAGTTTTGGTATGGGTGTGGTGAGTGGCATCGTGTTGAGCTATCAATTCGGTACTAACTGGAGCGTGTTTGCCGACAAAACAGGCCCAATCCTGGGCCCGCTAATGGGTTATGAAGTTTTTACTGCGTTTTTCCTCGAAGCGGGGTTTTTAGGCGTGATGCTTTTCGGTATGGATAAGGTGGGTAAGAAGCTTCACTTCGCCGCGACTTGTATTGTTGCATTCGGGACGTTTTTGTCTGCGTTTTGGATACTTTCGGTTAATAGTTGGATGCAAACACCAGCGGGCTACAGTATCAACGAAGCCGGACAGTTTATCCCAGAAGACTGGTGGGCGATTGTCTTCAACCCTTCCTTCCCTTACCGGCTCGTTCATATGTTGCTCGCCGCTTACCTTACTACTGCCTTTGTTGTAGCCGGCGTTGCCGCTTATCACTTACTAAAAGCAAACCATAACCCTCTAGCCAGAATTATGTTCTCGATGGCAATGTGGATGGCTGCCATCGTGACACCAATTCAAATCGTTGCTGGAGACATGCATGGTTTAAACACCCTTGAACATCAACCCGCCAAAGTCGCCGCGATGGAAGGGCACTATGAGTCTCACCAAGGCGCGCCATTGATCCTCTTCGGTATCCCTAACGATGAAGAAAAACGCATGGAATACGCACTGGAAATCCCCAAACTCGGTAGTTTGATTTTAACTCATGACCTCAACGGTGAAGTGAAGGGATTAGATGCTTTTCCAGAGGAGGAACACCCTCCTGTCTCTATCGTTTTCTGGTCTTTCCGAGTCATGGTCGCGCTTGGTTTTGGCATGCTTGTTATTGGTTTGTGGAGCCTTTGGCTAAGAAAACGTCGCAAACTTTTTGATTCGAGGGCACTTCAACGTATTTGTGTGCTGTTTGCCCCAGCGGGGTTCATTGCAGTCTTAGCAGGCTGGATAACTACCGAAGTAGGTCGACAGCCTTACACCGTATACGGTCTTTTAACCACAGCCAATTCGGCATCGCCTATTGATGCCGCCGCGGTGAGCGTCTCCCTGACGGCGTTCATCGTGGTTTACTTTGTGGTTTTTGGAGCTGGCTTCTTCTATCTCCTACGTTTGATGCGCAAGTCTCCAACTCGATATGAAGAAGGTCTAGATAGCCGACTTCCTGATGGCACGAAAACTGATGCCATCACACATTCTAACCATCTAACCTAGGAGCTAACTCATGGATTACGCATTAATTTGGTACGCTTTGATTGGGCTCGCCGTTCTGATTTATGTCGTGTTAGATGGCTTTGATCTCGGTATTGGTATCCTATTCCTCAGCGCTAATGACGATGAAGAGCGCGACATGATGATGAACAGCATCGCTCCTGTTTGGGATGGGAATGAAACTTGGCTAGTTCTTGGCGGTGGTGGGCTTTTTGCCGTGTTCCCCCTCGCCTACGCGGTCATTATGCCAGCACTCTATGCTCCTCTGATTTTAATGCTGCTCGGATTAATTCTGCGCGGGGTTTCTTTTGAGTATCGCTTCCGAACACAACGCGGAAAGTTTTTATGGGATAGCGCTTTTTTCATTGGTTCACTCACCGCAGCATTGATGCAAGGCATTATGCTCGGAACCCTGCTCCAAGGTATAGAGGTTAGTGAACGAGCATACGCAGGTGGATGGTTTGATTGGCTTTCACCATTTAGCGTATTTTGTGGCTTGGCGCTTGTTTGTGCTTATATCCTGCTCGGTTCATGCTGGTTATTAATCAAGCTTCCAGAAGAGCTGATGGGGCGCTATTACGTGGTCGCGCGACGATGGGGACTAGCGATGGTAGCCTGTATATTTATCGCCAGTTTGTGGCTGCCATTGAGCCAAAATATCGTCTTTGAACGTTGGTTCTCATTACCAAACTCACTACTGTTTTTCATATTACCAATTATTGCAGCGGCACTCATTTGGCAGCTATTCAAAGCCTTACTCGACCACAAAGCCGTCCGAGCCTACGTTCTTGCGATCGGCCTGTTTCTTGTGTCCGCGATGGGTTTCGGTGTCAGTACATTCCCTTACTTGGTCCCATTCGCACTCACTTATCAAGACGTCGCCGCGCCAGACAAAAGTTTGGCATTTTTACTTGCCGGCGCGGTGGTATTACTTCCTCTGATCATAGCCTACACGGCTTATTCGTACTGGGTTTTCCGCGGCAAGATGAAACGTGGAGAAGGATATCACTGATGAAACTAAAACCCATTTTGTGGTTCATTGGCATTTGGCTGGTAAGCGTGGTCGCCTTGTTTATCATCAGTTCGTTGATACGAACTGCGATATTGTAGGCCCAGAGTCTACTGCACCACATCTGAAGCCATTGAGGTCTATACTCAAGCAAGAGTAAAACAACGGAGTGTTTTTATGACCTTAAAGCGGTTTCTGGTAACTTTGATTCCTTTGACGGTTCCACTGTTTTCACCAAATGCATTGGCCGTAGACAAGCAGATGTCATCCGCCATTAAAAGTAAAATGCGGTCTATTTGCTCCGCAACAGACGAGCAGGGCCGTTGGCGACTTGCCGAAGCAACTCCTGACGCCAGACGTTCACTTAACATGGTGCTTTATCAAATGAATGCCGATGATAAATTGAAAGCAATTCATGAGGTGAGAACGAAAATGGTCGGCGGCACCCATTATGCGTTTGAGTTCGAGTTGCAAGATGGTCAAGTCTGGAATGCAATTGTATTGCACAGTGCCCGAGGCGATTACATGATCGAAAGACACGCAAAGAAAGGCGAACTCTGCCCTAAATAGCAATAGACACTACGACTCTACAGCCGACACAATAAAGTCGACTGATTCAGTCGCCTTTATTGTTGGTATGTTTAGGTATCGCTTCAAAAGCTTGGGAAAAGTAATAGCTTTCAACCTGAGGCCTAACTAAATCACAAGCTAACCCAAGGTCATCATTTTTTGTGAAAGGTAAATGTTCTGATAGAACCTCTTTTGACTTTTTATCAACCGTTTTAAAAGATTCAATAATTCTTAGAGGAACGTGAAACTGATGATCTCTCACGAGAAAGAAATAGTATTGGAGATGCTCGCCATATGTCGCAGCGTTATTAATCTCGCTACCAATTTTCACAGCTTCAACACGACTGCCTTCACAATCAAATTTAAACACATTGGTAATTTCTGCTTCCATAGAGCCTGGTACATAAACGATATAGCCAGCACTGAGCTCATGACCAATTAATACATAGCTCTCGTCGCGCTCATGCAGTTGATACGCAAAAGAATGAAATGCACTACAAAGTAAAATGAATCCAAGCCGTTTCTTCATTTTGTCTTCAACTCATCTATGACTTTACGTACGAAGTTTGCCTTAGCATCCGTATATTTTTCGATGGTAATTTCAGCTTGTTCCATCAAAGAAAGTTTTAGAGAAACATGAGGAAAGTGCGCAATACCTAGTACCATATCGATAATAGGTTTGGCAGGCATATCCAAAATGGCAGTACTGCCAATATGCTCGATTTGAGTTGACATCATCTCCGTCACTAACGCCAGTTCAGATCGGCTGCGTGCAAAATCCTGTCGACATGCAGGATCATGCTTAACAACACCTACGTTGTAATTGGCTAAACCTAATTTCATCCATCCCTCTCCTAATAAATCCAAATATCATAAGAAGGAAGTAATCCAACCACCAAAGTAAAAGCCAAACTTCCGGCACACCCGACACTAATCACCCAACAAATAGAGTCTGGAGTACTTTTAGTTTGGCTTTTTACTGTTAAACCGTCTCGGTTTTTGCCTCTATCTTCTCATTCACTTTATCGCAAATGTACTCCCCAATCGGCATTGCAGATGTCGCTGCGGGTGAGGGTGCGTTGCAAACGTGTAGGCTTCTTGCGCTCTCGGCAAACAAAAAGTCATGAACCAAGGTGCCATCGGATAACACGGCTTGTGCACGAATACCCGCAGGATATGGTTTGAGATCTTCTACCTTGATACTAGGGCAATATTTGTTGACCAACTTGAGGTAGCCCGGCTTCCACCAAGAGTTCTTAAACTCATCCAGTCCGGTTTTTAGATGCTTTTTTGTCACCTTCCAAAAGCCGGAGAAGCTGAGCATTTGCATGGTATCTTGCAGGCTGAAATTAACCTTGTCGTACCCTTCTCGCTTCCAGCCTTGCACTGCATTTGGACCAACCGTCACACTGCCATCAATCATACGCGTTAGGTGGACGCCCAAGAATGGCAAATCAGGGTTGGGAATTGGATAAATAAGATGATTCACCACTTGGTCGTGTTTGCTATCTAAGCGGTAGTATTCACCACGATAAGGGATGATCTGAAAGTCAGTTGGAATACCCATCATCTTAGTCATGCGATCCGCCATCAAGCCGCTGCAAGTAACCAAGAACTTGGTATTAAGTTGCATGGTTTGCCCGTCTGAAATGCAGGTCAGTTGAACTTCTTCATCCTTCTCTTCGGCAGCCACCACTTTGGTTCTCAAGCTGATTTGACCGCCGAGCTTTTTGAACTCTTCCGCCATCTGCTCAGTGACCAAACGATAGTCCACAATACTGGTGGTTTTGACATAAATCGCGCCCAATCCCGTGATGTTTGGTTCAGCCAGTTTAAGTTGCACTTCATCGAGTAGCTTTACGTCGATGCCGTTGACATGGCAGCGCTCATAGAGGGCATTCACGCGTTCGACTTCTTGCTCATTGGTCGCAACCAGTAACTTGCCACAGTTCTCCACCGGAATATCGTGCTCGGCGCAGAACGAAATGGTTCGCTCTACCCCACGCTTACAAAAATCCGCTTTTAAGCTGCCCGGTGCGTAGTACACCCCGGCATGAATCACGCCGCTATTGTGTCCGGTTTGGTGCTGGGCAAAACCGGACTCTTTCTCAACCAATAAAATGGATTTGTCTGGATGACGTTGCTGTAGTTGCCATGCTGTCGACACACCAACGATACCGCCACCAACAATGATGTAGTCATAGACTGATTTCATACGACCTCTTATAAAACCGATAGTTGAGATTGTTGCAATTTGAACTTGCGACCACTGTAAATGAACACCGCGACAAATACCGCGCAGCTTGCCACACGAACCAACATTGGGATGTCGTGCCAAACTAGCAATGTACCTACCACTACCAACAAGAGACGCGTCAGAATGTTTAGAGGACCTTCCAAGTAGCCTTCAATCGCACCAATCAATGCATAGGTACCGATGATGGCAAAGAAGCCCACGGTAATCACTGACGTCACATCCCAACTGACTAAGCCTGTATAAGCAATCAACAGCGGTACAAGATACAAACCTTTGGCAATTTTCCATGCCATCAAACCAGTGCGCATTGGCGGTGTTTTAGCGATGGTCGCTGCTGCAAATGCGGTCAAACACACTGGAGGCGTAACGTTGCTGTCTTGCGATAACCAGAAGATGATGAGGTGAGCAGCCAGCAACGCCAAGCCTACCGCTTCCATACCCAAACTTTGCTCTAGTAGGGTTTCCATAAAGTCCGCAGGTACTAGCGCCACCATTTCTTTCGCAGTTTCCAACGCCATTGGTGCATTAAGCAGTTCCAGCTTTTCTGGCGCCGCCAACATGAAGATGGCTTTTGCTTGTTCAGGCAATTGACCTGACACCATCAATTCAAGCAATTGGTTTTCGGCAATTAACTTGTAAAGCGCAGGGGCAGACAGTGTACCCAATACAATATACGCCGCTGTCACAGGTAAACCCATACCTAAAACAAGAGAAGCGAGCGCAATCAAAACGATCATGATGAACAAGTCGCCATTCGCCCAACCGTCGATCATCAGTGAGAACGTGTTGCCGATACCCGTTGTGCTGATCACATTGATCACCAGACCAATACCCACCAGCAACACGGCAGTTGTCGCCATGTTTTTCGCGCCTTGTGAAAGTGCTTCGATGATCGCTTTTGGTCCCATCTTGTGATCTTTCGAGAACCAAGAAGCCACGACCACTGAAATGATCGACAAGCCCGCAGCGTAAGTTGGCGTAAAACCTTGAACCAACAAAGTGACCAATACCGCCAGTGGGATAAGGTTGTGCCAACCGCTGATCAACACTTTCAATAGAGATTCATCGCTGGTCGTGATTTTTTGAACGCCGCTGCGTTTGGCTTCAATGCGCACAAAGAACGCAACAGACAAGAAATAGATAAGAGCAGGAATGAAAGAAACCGCGATGATATCGACATAAGGAATTTGCGTGTAAGACGCCATGATGAAAGCACCCGCCCCCATCACTGGTGGCATCAACTGACCACCTGTTGACGCTGCAGCTTCAACACCCGCCGCAAAGCGCGAAGGGAAACCCGCTTTTTGCATTAAAGGAATACTGATAACACCGGTTGAAACCGTATTTGCCACACTAGAGCCAGATACTGAGCCCATCAAACCGGAGCCAATCACCGCAATAAAACCGGGGCCACCAATGATTTTGCCAGCCGCAGCACGTGCCACATTGATGATGTAATCACCGACACCAGAGCGAACGAGAAACGCACCAAACAGAATGAACATGAATACGAAAGTCCAACTGATGCGCGAGATAGAGCCAAACATGCCCTCAGAAGAATAAAAGCTACGGTAGAGCAAAGTTTCCATGCTCAAACCCGGGAAATGGAAAATACCTGTCGCCCACTTACCCCAAAGCACAACGTAGCTTAAACACACCACAATCAGCACTGGAATAAACCAGCCCATGGTGCGTCGGATCAGCTCAATCACAATCAGAATTGCCATGATGGCGAAGACCCAATCGCTGGTCACGAACTTAACACCACGTTCATACAGCGCATCTTCGGCATAGGGAATATAGAGTAAACATGCGACCGCGCCCATGGCAATTAACACATCGATACCGAGTGCAATCTTACTCTGCTTGAGAGAGATATGAGCCGGATACCAAAGCGCACAAATCACCGCAAAGCCAGCAAAGTGGGTCGCGGAAATCCATAACTCTGGTAACGTCGATAAGGTATTAAACCAAATGTGCAAAGCAGACAGCACCACGCCAAACACTGTAATTGTGGTGGTTACCCACGGAAAATCAGTGCGCGTGGGCAGCTCAAACTTCTGCAATTCCTTTTCTATTGAGTCGCTCATCTCATACTCCAAGCTCTGGCGGCTTTTTCCATCTTAGAAATCGGTAGGGATAAAATGCCCCGAGCCAAAACTCGGGGCGAAGTAGGCGTTATTTCGCCATTAGATCTGATGGGATTTCGATGCCCATTTCTTTGTAGTAACGCGCCGCACCTGGGTGAAGAGGCACTGGCAAGCCAGCGATCGCTTTCTCAATCGCCATTGCTTTTGTTGCTTTGTGGATGCCTTGTAGGAAAGGCAGGTTCTCGTAGATCGCTTTGGTTAGCTGGTAAACGTCTTCTTCCGAGATATCTTCACGAACTGCCAAGAAGTTAGGCTGTGCAATGGTGGTGATCGGCTTATCTAGACCCGGGTACGTGTTCGCTGGGATCTCGTACTTCGTCCATAGGTTGTAATTGCCGTTCGCCTCTTTGATTTGTTCGTCAGTAAACGAAAGAATCGAAATGTCTTTACCCAACGCAGCAAAAGCTTGAGTGACCGCACCAACAGGTACACCCGCAGGCGTGTTCATGCCGTCAATGGTGCCGTTTTGAAGTGCGCTCGCACTGCCGCCGTAACCCATGTAAGCAAGATTGAATTTATCAGGGTCGACCTTCAGACCTTTCATGATTTGGCGACCAGAGTTCTCAGTACCTGAGTTCTTCTTACCGATAGAGAACTTCTTGCCATCTAGGTTGTTCAGATCAGTCACTGTGCCCGTTTTTGCTAGGTCAGAGCGAACAATAAAGTGCTCAACGTTTTGCCAAAGCATAGAGACTGAGCGCAGTTGTTCTTGGCGACCGCTCTTCTCATAAGGACCTTCACCAGACCAAGCCCACGCACCGTAAAGACCTTGTAGAATCGCGAACTGTGCTTCGTTTTCATTCAGCAGTTTAACGTTTTCACCAGAGCCCGCAGAGCTGATTGCAGAAAGGGAGAAGTGGTGCTTTGGTGCCAACTTCACTTTGCTTAACGTCGCCAACGCTACGCCCACAGGGTAGTAAGTACCACCTGTCGATGCCGTTGCAAGAATATAGCTACGATCTTCTGCCGCAGCGTTAGCAGCAATACCAAAAGAAGTCACAGCGACAGCCAAAGCTTTTACCAGCTTATTCATTTTCATTATTACTCTCCGTGTAGTCGTTTCACGATTGGGGATTTACATCATGTTAAACCTTTATTAACAACACATTCCCTAGAGCAATTGAAATGCCAACTTTTAACCCTTTGTATTTATTGAACTAAGAGCTGAAAGACATCAAAAATGAGCAAAATCATGCTGATTTGATAGCAAAGTAATGAGCAAGATCTTGCTCATTGAAGAGGAGAAGGTTGCACGCCTAGATCGCAAAAGGTTAATAAAATGTGATCAAGACAAAATAAATGCACGATTCACTAATAAGCAATATTTTGCCGATGCAATTTTGGATTGAATTGCAACTAATGAGCGTCTTAACAATAAGAAGAAAAAGCGCATCATTCTAAACTGCTCACTTTATCAGCGGAGGTTTATAGCCTAAACGACTACAAATAGCACAAAAATACAGCAAAGAAAGCCATGTTACAAAAATGAAAAGTCATTTATTCTAATTTTTAATTTAAAAAGCAGCTCGATCCACCAGTTCAGAAATAAACATTGACCGTATCAACTTATTTTCTACTTCGGGGTTGTGCCAATGGCCCTATGTTCGTTAGTGTAACAACACGCCAAGGCAAACGTATTCCTTGGTATTTTTTCGTCTTTAAGGATCACCCATGTCAGCAACTGCGCAATTACAATTCGCTTTAAAACGCCCATCTGGCGTTGCTGCTGCGATCCTCCTGCTCTCTCTGAAACTGATTCAGAGCTGACAGGCTATATCTAAACTTTCTGTCAGCTTGAGAAGAAGCTGACGGGAACACCACATACTCCTCCCATTCCTTTCAGTTTCTTCCAAGCGAAACATAAGAGGAATAACAATGTTAAGCGCACGCAATATCGCCGCTTTGGGCTTCATGACTTTCGCCATGTACTTAGGCGCGGGTAACCTGATCTTCCCTCCATTTTTGGGTTACCAAGCAGGTGAAAACTTTCTGAGCGGGATGTCTGGCTTCCTCTTGACGGGTGTAGGTCTGCCTGCGATGGCACTGGTGATGGTGGCTATCGTAAACGGTTCAGACAAATTAACCGCTGCCCTACCTAAACCTTTGGCGACCAGTTTTTGGGTGATGGTGTTTATCGTGATTGGCCCTGCGTTCGTGATCCCACGTGCAATTACCGTGGCTTACCAATTTAGCTTTGCGCCAATGTTTGGTGATGCAGCTTTGGTGCCTTTCACTATTGCCTTCTGTGCTATCACCATTCTATTTGCCCTATATCCGGGTAAATTGGTCGACAACCTAGGCAAGATCTTAACGCCTGCCTTGATGGCAATCTTGATCATCATGTCTGTGACGGCTTTGGTTTCTCCTGCAGGTGAGCTAACTGCCGCAACGGGACCATACCTATCTGGTGCATTTGCTGAAGGCTTAACCCAAGGTTACATGACCATGGATGCATTAGGTTCTATCGGTTTTGGTTGGATTATCTTCCGCGCGATTCGCAGCATGGGTGTGGATTGCCCGAAAGCCACCGCAAAATACACGCTAATCGCAGCTTTGATGTACGCGGTTGCCATGGCGTTTGTTTACATCTCATTGGCTTACATTGGCTCGACAAGCTCATACTTGGGTTCTGAGTTCAGCAATGGTGGCGACATTTTAACGGCATTCACCTTCAGCCACTTCGGCGCGTTTGGTTCACTACTACTAGGTGCCGTGATGGTATTGGCGTGTTTGACTACTGCTATCGGCGTAACCACCGCAGGCAGTGAGTTCTACGACAACACTTTCAGCAAAGTGAACTACAAAGGCTGCGTTATCACGACCATGGTATTGGCTGGTTTGATCGCCAACGTAGGTCTAGAGCAACTATTGGCTATCACATTGCCAGCGGTTGTGGCGCTTCACCCAGTCGCGATTGCGTTGATGATCATGGCACCAGTGCGCAACAAGATGTCGCAAATCATGGTGGTAGCAACCGCATTCACTGCTCTAACGTTTGGTTGTGTTGATGCGCTGCACATCCTAGGTTACATGCCAAGTTCCACTGATGAGTGGATGGGTAATTACATGCCTCTGTACAATGACTTTGCTAGCTGGATTGTGCCTAGCGTATTTATGATGATTGTTGGTCTGCTGTTTACGACGAAAACCAACCAAACCGAACAATTCGAGCTGGTGAATGAATAGCCGTTTAACATAAGACATCGCTCAATAAGTGCGTTACTATGTAGCTCGCTTATTGATATCAGGCAAAGGAGTTGCCTGAATGAAAGATTGATATGGGTCGCCTATGGATAATCAGTATCTAGACATCAGAACACTGAACTTTATCGTTATTCTGTTCTCTTGCATTTACTCTATTAGTCTGCTTTGTTATCAATACACTCAGGGTAGAGTCAAAGGCTTAAAAACCTTCTCGATATCACTACTGTTTATTGGTTTAGGCCCTTTTTTACTTGGCTTTAGAGGCTCTGCGCCAGACTGGCTGACCATCGTCATAGCCAACACTCTCATATTAGTCGGCTTCTTGCTTACGCTATATAGCGTAAGCATTTTTCGTCAATACCCTTTAAAATTGGCTCACTGTCTTACCTTGTTAACACCTGTTTTCAGTGGTTCATTTTACTATTTCACCTTCCATGACCCTTCTATCAAAAGCCGCATTATTTATCTGAGCATGTATATTTGTATCGTCACCTTCTTTAGTGGTGTCGCCATGCTTAAAGGTACCCAAAAGGACTTAAAGCTCCCTGTTAAAGCAATGGCTTACTCTTTCTTTGGATTTAGTTTTTTTATGGGATTTAGGGCGCTTTGGAGTACTTTTTCAGGTGAGTTACCAAGCTTTATGGTCGCAGGCCTTATCCATCAGCTGACGTTCTTATTTAGCATCTGCCTGATCGTTGCTTTGAGCTTTAGTATGCTGTGGTTAATTAACGGACGCTTGGTGCAATCCATTAATGATCTCTCTCATTTAGATGCACTCACAGGGCTATATAATCGTCGAGCCATGGAAGAAATCGTTCCAAACTTGGTTAGTAAAGCACATAAAAAAAGCCAAGCAATCAGCATTATTATGACTGATGTCGACAAGTTCAAAGCGATTAATGATCACTATGGTCACACGGTTGGCGACTCCGTCATGGCAACGATCTCCACTATTTTTAAAAAGCATCTTCCTGAGTCCGCCTGCATTGTGCGATTTGGTGGTGACGAGTTCATGATTGTTTTGCTCGAAAAAGCACAGCAAGCCAAAATTGTCGCAGAGCAAATTCGCCTTGCGGTCGAAACTGAAACCGCTTTGCAATCATTTAAAACTGAAGTGACCATGAGCTTTGGTATCAGTCAGTTATCTGAGGGGCAATCACTTCAAGAGGCGCTTGCTGAAGCAGACGAAGCGCTATATAGCTCTAAACATACTGGAAGGAACCTCGTTACCTTGTTTGGAGAAGGTAAAGACCTAAATTATAAGTTTGTCCCAGCTCCAGCCAAAAGCGCATAACGTGTTTGTTATGCCAGTAATTTCGAATTAGCTAGAAATCGCACTAAGTATAGTCGGAGCGATTCAAACCAAACTTCTGCATCTTTTGGTTAAGGGTTCGACGTGGTAAATCCAACTCCTGCATCACCTCATTGATGCGTCCATGATGCCTGACTAAAGAATCATGTAGCACCTTACGTTCAAAGTTATGTAGCTGAATCGCCAGCGGCACGCCCGCATGCGTCTCTTCGGTTGTTGAGGATGGTCGACTGGAGAGAATTTCCATCACGGAGACGGTTTCATCCAATGCAAAACGCATCGCTACATTCCTAAGCTCACGTACGTTACCGGGCCAAGAGTAAGCAAGAATGGCCTTTCTATCGGCTTCACTCAGCAGACGACTCTCAGGATTACTTTTCAGAGCAAAGTGTTCGAACAAGATCAACGCATCTTCTTCTCGCTCACGTAGCGGTGGCAAATAGATCTGCGCCACATTAAGACGATAGTACAAATCCTGACGAAACTCGTCATGATCATTGAGATCTTCTTTCGCGGCGGCGATCACTCTCAAATCAACTGAGATCTGTTGGTTGCCCCCAACGCGCTCTACCGTATGTTCCTGTAATGAACGCAACACTTTCACCTGCATGGACAGCGGCATACTCTCGATTTCATCAAAGAATAAAGTGCCTTTATCCGCGTATTCCAACTTACCAATGCGCTTTTTACCCGCTCCGGTAAATGCCCCTGCTTCATGCCCAAACAGCTCACTTTCAAACAGGTTCTCAGGAATAGCGCCACAGTTGATTGGCACAAAATGATAGGATCTGCGTTGGCTTTCATTATGCAAACTGGTCGCCACCAGCTCTTTACCACAACCTGTTTCGCCGTAAATGATCACGTTAGTATCAATGCGTGCTAACTTGGCTACTTGTTCTCTAAGCTGTTGCATCACTCGGCTTCGCCCAATCAACACCTCTTCTAAGCCGCTAACGCTAGATAGGTACTCTTGGCGATCTTGAGTAGACGTTTGTGCGCGATAGCTCTCGACCGCTTCGGTTACTCGTTGGGATAAACGCTCAGGTTGGAAAGGTTTCTCAATAAAATCGAACGCACCGTTTTGTAACGCCCCTACTGCCATATCGACGTCACCATGTCCGGTGATCAAGATAACTGGCGTTGGGACGTGATTGGCAATCAGGCTTTCTAGTATCGACAAACCATCGGTGTCTGGCAGGCGAACGTCACTGACAATCGCATCAAATTCTTGGCTCAGAATGGCCGCTTTGCCCTCTTCGCCTAAACTGAATGAGGTCACATCGAACCCCGCCAGTTGCAGCCATTGGCTGGTAGCCTGACGAACAATGTCATCGTCTTCGATAAGTGCAATTTTAGGGATGTCGTCAAAAGCCATGAGTTACTGCCTGCTTTGTGGGGTGGGAAAGAAATCGATCTTTATTAACGGTAGCAAAAACCACTGAGGAGAAAAGGAGCTAGATCTCACTTCTTGCTTACAAGTCTTTAACATCCAACCAGTTAGGCGCACTCTTTAATGACTGTTGGTGAGAACGCACTAGCTGAATGGAGTCGGTATGCAGCGCAAAAGGAATGGCAAAACATGGCTTGTGGTCGCAATTGCGGCAGTGCTGATGTTGTCTTGCTATAGCGCCAGCAGAGAGGTTGCCCGTCAGTGGTTGAGTGTACAAACTCAAACCGAAGCTCAACAAAAACTACTCGACTATATTGGTGAAGTTCGCCGTGCACTCAAACGCTTCTACCACTTACCTTACCTCGTAACCAATAACCCAGAAACCATCGCGTTTGTGAAAGGGAATCTGACTTATTACGAGCCATTGCAAACCCAACTGACTCAGCTAGATAAAGCCGCCAATACGGAAGGTTGGCTAATCCTGTCTAACTCTGGCGAAGTATTGGTCTCGAGTTTAATCGAAGAGCGCTTTAGCCTGTCTGACCGAAAAGCCATTGTGGAACAAATTCACAACCAAGGCGGCGGTGTTTCCTTGGTGAACAAAACCAAAGGTTCGAGCCCATTGTATTATCTTGCAGCCCCTATCTACGATGGTCTGGATATCGCTGGCATTGTGGTGGTGCAAATCAACCTTAGCTTGTTGACCGAACAGACCATTACTAGCCAAGACATCATCACGTTGCAGAATCGTCAACAACGCTTTTTCCTATCGAGTAGCGCGCTTTATAACGCTGACTGGTTTAACGAACCGAGCAACACCGTTCAGTTAGAAACGCAACGCTTATACGACAACACCAATATCAGTGTGTGGACGCTCAACCAGCAACGCTATTTTGCGCACACCGTTAAATTGGATGATTTGAATTGGTACGTAAGCTACCTCACCCCTTCTAAGCCGATTCAACAAACCATCAACGTGATTGGTTGGAGCGTCGCTGTGTTGCTCTTATTGGTTGTATTACTCGTCATCATTGGTCTACAACGTCGCCAAAAGCACATCAACCAACAACGAATTCAAGCCCTGTTGGAAGAGTCCCAACGCCGCTTGAAACAGATGATCAATAAGACCCACGTTGGTTTGCTATTGATTGATGAACAAGGTCAACTGTTCGATCTCAACCCAATGGCGAAGCGTTTGTTCTGTTTACCAGAAAGCGTCAATCGACACGCTTTTGCTTGGGAGTTATTCGATGCAGGCAATCCCAATTCCACCACACTTAAGCTACTGAAAGACTTACCTAAACATAAAGAGCTCGCAGAGATCAGCACGGTCGAAACCATTGCCAGACGCAGTGACGGAAGCGTCTTCCCTGTCCTGTTCTCGCTAACCAGTTTCCCTTGGCATGGCGAGCAGTATTTCCTTGCAACGATCATCGACATCAGCAAGCGGAAAAAAGCCGAACAGTCACTGCAACAGGTCAACCAAGAACTGGCACAGCGAGTAGAAGAGCGAACTCAAGCGCTAAAAGAAGCACAAAGCCAGTTGATTGAATCGAGCAAAATGGCCGCTTTGGGTCGCATGTCGAGCGCGATCACTCATGAGCTCAATCAGCCACTAACAGGTTTGCGAACCCTGCTCACTACAAACGAGCTGCTAGCGGAACGTGGCGAAACCGAGATGATGAAAGCCAACAATGTTTTGGTACAGAAGCTGATTGATCGTATGGCAAGCATGACCAGTCAGTTAAAGACGTTCGCCTACAACAAACCAGAAAGCTTACAGGCAATTTCTCTCACCTCTGCACTCGAAGAGACCTTACGCGTTTATCAAACCCAATTAGACAAAGTGGATGTACGTGTTCGAGTTCCTCATGACTTACCTAACGTCATGGGTGAAGAACAACGACTGCTTCAGGTACTCGGTAATCTTGTCTCGAATGCGCTAGACGCAATGAACAACACCACCAACCCGCAGCTCAACTTGATCGTCAATCCAACTGTTAATCAGGTCGAACTGATCGTCAGTGACAATGGCTGTGGCGTGTCGAATGAGATGCTTGAATCCATGTTCGAACCCTTCCAAACCTCAAAGAAAATTGGTGAAGGATTGGGGCTGGGTTTAGCGATTACGGCCAACAATATGCGTGATATGAACGGACAAATTACCGTGCATAAGAATGAACAAAATGGGCTGACTTTCACTCTATTGTTCAAATCAGCCTAGGTTGATATTGATTACAAAATCATCATTAGAACTAAGCATCCCCGCTGTTTGAGAAAAATACGATCTCGATACAAGTATCGAGGTGTCTCCTACACTATTCTCAAGCAATAAATCCACAAACATTTCCTAAATATAAAGAGTGAGAAACATGATTAAGTTTCCTGAACATTTTCTTTGGGGTGGTGCCATTGCTGCAAACCAAGTAGAAGGGGCGTACAACCTTGGGGGTAAAGGGTTATCGACATCAGACATGCTGCCAAACGGTATTTTGAGTCCGCATCAAACCCGTGAAGAACGTACACCGGGTATCAAAGATGTGGCGATCGACTTCTACAATCGCTACCCAGAAGACATCGCGCTATTCAAGGAGATGGGCTTTAACTGTCTGCGCCTATCTTTAGCATGGAGCCGCATCTTCCCGAACGGTGACGAGCTAGAACCTAATGAAGAAGGTTTGGCGTTCTACGATAAAATTTTTGACGAACTTGCCGAGCATAACATCCAACCTTTCGTGACATTATCTCACTACGAAATGCCTTACGCACTGGTCGAGAACTACGGTGGTTGGGGCGATCGTCGCGTCATCGATTTCTTCGAACGTTATGCTCGCACTGTGCTGGAACGCTACAAAGACAAAGTGAAGCTGTGGTTAACGTTCAACGAAATCAACATGTCACTGCACGCACCATTTACTGGTGTTGGTTTGCAAGAAGACGCCAATGAACAAGATATTTACCAAGCGATTCACCACCAGCTAGTCGCAAACGCAAAAGCGGTAAAACTGTGTCAGCAAATCGTACCAAACGGCAAGATTGGTAACATGCTGCTTGGCGCAATCAACTACCCATACACCTGTAACCCTGATGACGTGCTTGCTGCAATGCATGAAAACAACAAGTGGTTGTTCTTCGGTGATGTACAAACGCGTGGTCAGTACCCAGGCTACATGAAGCGTTACTTCCGTGAAAACGGCATCGAAATTCAGATGGAAGCAGGCGACTTAGAAGAAATTGCATCGGCAAGTGTCGATTTCATCTCATTCAGCTACTACGCAAGTGGCTGTGCAAGTGCGGATCCGAAACAGAAAGAAGTGGGTAACATTGTCGATAGCGTACCAAACCCATACCTTGAAAAGAGCCAGTGGGGTTGGTTGATCGATCCAAAAGGCCTGCGCATTCTGCTTAACTTCCTTCACGATCGCTACCAAAAACCACTGTTTGTCGTAGAAAACGGCTTAGGTGCATGTGATGAAATCGACGAAAACGGTGAGATTCAAGATGATTACCGCATCGCTTACTTGAACGACCACCTTGTGCAAGCACACGAAGCGATTCTGGATGGCGTTGAGTTGATGGGCTTTACCAGCTGGGGGCCAATCGATTTGGTCGCGAACTCAACCGCTGAGATGAGCAAACGTTACGGCTTTATCTATGTCGATCGTCATGATGATGGGCAAGGAACGCTAGAACGTAAACGCAAGAAAAGCTTTTTCTGGTATCAAGACGTGATTCGTACTTCAGGCGGTTCATTGAAAAGCTAAGCCTGTTGTCTAGGTATAAAGTGCAACTAGGCATTCGCCTAAACCATCAAGCCCTGCAATTGCAGGGCTTGAATTTTAAGGTGTTTATTCATTTAGAGATTAAACTGCAATCTCTCCACCGTCTTCACGGCGAATAACCACTGTCGCCGCTCGTGGGCGCACAGAAACACCAGCAGGCGTTTCTTCGGCTGCATCTTCACTGTATGGCCAGTTACCTGGGTGCTGAATATTCACAAACAATGATTTGTAATCAGGGCTGATGGTAAAGCCTGTTACTTCACAACCATTTGGTCCGACAAAGAAGCGTTTCAATTCAGCTTGATTATCCGCACCAATCACAGCTTGATCACCATTCTCATCTGTTAGCTTAGATGGAACAACAGCCAACATTTGATCATTGGTGTAAGACGTAACTTCATCTGCGCCGTTATCAGTCTGAATCCACAAAATACCACGGCCATCAAACGCTAATCCGTCTGGGCTCGCGAACTGGTTAAGCTCGGTCAAGCTCGAACGGTTAGTGTCCGCATCACCGTTTGCCGGAGAGCCAAACACGAAGATATCCCAAGTAAAGTCAGTTGCTGAAGCACCTTCATCCCAACGAATAACATGACCAAACTTATTATTCAAACGTGGATTCGCAGGATTGGTTTCATCTGTACGGCGCGTATTGTTCGTCAATGTTAAATATACTGAACCCGTGAATGGATCAACCGTACACCACTCTGGTCGATCCATTGGTGTTGCCCCAACTAAATCCGCCGCACCCGCAGTATTGATGATAATTTCAGCCAGTGAATCAAAGTGATCCGCTAACGTACCACCAGCGGTTGTTACGCTATCAAGCGTTAATGGTAACCAAGTACCTGTGCTGTCTTCATTGAAGCGCGCCACGTACAGTGTGCCTTCGTCCATGTACTTGTCACCCATCGCCAAGCGATTATCAGGGTTAGCATCTGCTGGATCCCACGCTGCCGCAGATTCAAATTTGTATAGGTATTCAAAGCGAGAATCGTGGCCAGAATAAAATACCACTGGTTTGCCTTCTTCAAGCTTACCGAAAGTACAGCCCTCGTGACGGAAACGACCTAGCGCAGTACGTTTCTTCGCACGTGAGTTTTGCGTGTAAGGGTCAATCTCGACGATGTAACCGTGACCATTGGCTTCATTACGGTAATCATCCATCGCACTTGCTCCTGTTGGAGCCACATTAAAGCGAGAGAACTCATCAAGACGCTCTTCTGCATTTCCTGCTAATGTCTCCCACAAGTAGCGTGTACTTTGATCATCGACACCAATGCGATCTTGCTCTTCTGTACGAGTCCCGGCATTAACAAAGTAACCTGGCCAGTTCTCTTCACACGTTAAGTACGTGCCCCACGGCGTGTAGCCGTTGCCACAGTTGTTTAACGTACCACGCGCTTGGCTGCCATCTGGCGAGAAACGAGTGACAGTTAAAGATGTGTGGGCCACCGGGCCAGACAAATCCATGACGGTCGCACCAGTATAACGACGGTTTAGTGGATCGGTATCAACCAACTTCCACATGTTGTCTTCCAGTTGAATGCGAACCACTGACACACCGTGCGCGTAAATCTCTTTGCGCACTTCATCTACAATGGTACGTACGCCATTTTCAACCGTCGGACCGTTTGGATGCAGTGCTGATGTGTCGATGTACTCGTGGTTAATACATAGCAAGCCATCTGTAGTGCTATCGTTCAATGGGAAAAAATGCATGCCGTCATGGTGCATGCCTAGCGCATTTAACTGATCGGTACTGGTGTTGGTACCATCATTTCGCCATGCGCTGCCTTGTGCATTAAGTGGTGTTCCCCAAGGTACTAGTACTTGTGCGGTGTAGCCTTGTGGAATTGAAACTGCGTCAGTGAGTGAGCCAGGGATAGATTCAAAGTTAAGAACGGCTTTAGATGCGCCCGAACCACTGCTTACTGTACTCCCTGAGTCAGACGAGTTACAACCAGCCAATCCGAAAGCACCAAACGCTGTCATCGCACTGATACCTAAACCACCTTTCAGAATGCTGCGTCGAGATAGGCTCGCTTCTAATACTTCTTCAAATGGTTTGTTTTCACTTTGGTTATAACGCGTCGCGTCAAAGGTTTCCTTGCTCATTTTTACTTTCCCGATCTTATAGTTTAATTAATAAATAAGTGATTAGTTGAACGGCAAGAAGTTTGGATAAGAAAAATGACAAAAGTGCTTAAAACATATGAAACTTGTGTTTCAACAATACTGCAAACCAATCAACACAGCTAACGAAGCAATTAAATTCTGGTCACATAATCACCAACTGTATCGCTTCATTCTGATTTTACTTGGGCTAAAGTGTGATAGAAGGTATAAGGTGTACGAAATCAAATCATCTACGAGAGATAATCATGAAATTAGACAAGATCGATAACAAGAGCCGTCGTATCCGTAAAAAGCTGTTCTTAGGTGAGTTCGCAATCCTAGGTTTCGAGATCAGCTGTGAAACAGACATTAACGACTTCGACCGTTACGATGCATTCGTTGATGACTTTATCGACTACATTGACGAGCTTGGTCTTTGCTTCGGTGGCGGTGGTCTAGAACTGTTTGAAGGCTTCCTATGTTCTACTGACCGTTACGGCAGTGCGACTGAAGAACAGAAAGCGCAAGTTATCAAATGGTTAGAAGCACGCCCAGAAGTGAAAAGCGCGCAAGCGGGCGAACTAGTTGACGCCAACTACCTGTAACTAAAGGGCAACCTGTAATACGCAGAGCTCACTAAATGGTAGAGAAAGCTGGTCTTAAGACTGGCTTTTTTATTTTTGGAAGAATGCGATATTAAAAATAGGGTGCTTGGGAAGTTGCGCGGAGTGATTGTGGCGTTTTTGAGCTGGCAATCAACGGGAAACTGCGTTCCACAGCCAGCTCGTGCCTTTAGGTATAATTAACTATGATTTTTTAGCTGGGGCGTCTTTCGTGTCTTTCCAGTATTGAATACGCACACGATGTAGCTGAGCTCTTCTAGTCTTTTTCATAGTAAAGTCCCTCATCTTATATAAGTAACGCTCCTCATGGAGCTTATTGTCTAAGGTCGTATCCCCTTCAATCTATAAGGGAATCAATCATTTAACCGTGACCAATTTCACAACATAATGATAATTACCGATTTCTTGCAGCCTGTTTTTACTGGCAAACGGCATATTATCTATCTGACACAGTTAACTTACTCACCAGATATGACAGGAAAATGGCAATCAAGTTCCCTACTTATACTGTCATTGAATCTTAATAAGGATTAACAAGGTGGGCATTTCAGATTTACCATACTGTTTATAAAAACCGCAAGAATTTTTATTTCTTTTCAAACAAATCTCTACTCAAGATCAATTCACTTTCATCTTTATCGTCTCCCTTTTAACGCATTGTGATCCAGTTCAATCCACAGAACTCGGAACAAAAAGCGCACATTAATACATTCACCACCAAACTTGTGCGAGATCTCTTACAAGAGTTGTAAGCAAATAGATTAACCACCGCTAAGAGCAATGCCAAAAAAAACATTAAACATATGATTTAAAAGTAATATTTAAATTCACTTAAAATAATAAGTAAAAATAATTTAGAAAAGTTAATTGAGTCAAATCAGCAAAACATCAATACTCAATTTGTCGACAGGATGTTGGCGGGAACAGGAAAAAAGCCTAAAGGATTGGGTATCTTCAGGATGAAGATTTGATAGCTTAGGATGAGTTATCAGCAAGGATGTAGTTAAGCTCTAGGATAGAGTTCGCCCGTCAGGATGATAGGCAAGAATGGACACCGCTAGGAAGGCGATGAACAAGGAACTCGGTTAAAGGACTTAGCCACAATCAAGGATAGATGCAGGGAGCACCTATTAGTAGCTGGATTGCTGCGAAAAAGAATAAGCCCCGTCTGGGAAACCAGGCGGGGTTTTATTTTGTCTGTAATGTATTGATAGCGATTCATCTTTATCGTTTAAGTCTTCTCTGTTTTCATAAAACACCGTGCTATCATTTTCTTTACGTCTCCCAACAAAGCTCTCAGAAAATCACACACTATGCTTAATCCTGTTTGGTTACATACATTTAAGACATTGATTGAAGTCGGTCATTTTACGCAAACGGCAGAAAAACTTTTTATGACTCAGCCTGGCGTCAGCCAACATATCAAAAAATTAGAGCAAAGTTGTCAGCATGCCTTGATCAAGCGCGAAAACAAAAGCTTCGAATTAACCGAACAAGGCAGGATTGTCTACGCATATGCGCTCGAGTTAGAAGATAGAGAGAAGAAGCTGCTCGAAGAGCTCAGTTTTGATGATGCATTTTCAGGCCACTGTAAACTGGCTTGTTCTGGTGCAATGGCGTTAATGTTGTATGGGCCCATTTTGGAGAAGCAAAAACAGCACCCGAGCTTATCGTTACATTTAGAAGCCGCGCCAAATCAATCTATTCTCAACGCCATAACGCAAGGGCACATTGATATTGGTATCGTGACTGATGTTCCCAACAAAGGTCTGTTTCACAGTGAGCGAATTGGTAAAGAGAGGTTGTGCTTGGTTCTGCCAAAGCAATATCAAAATAAGCAGATAACGCCACAACTCTTGCATGACTGTGGTGTCATTAGCCACCCTGATGCCGAGCATTACATGACGCTGTTTTTTGACCAATGTGAAGAACCACAGCTCCAAGAAATTAAGATGAGCGATTTACCATTATCCGGCTACGTAAATCAGTTGAGCCAAATTTTGCTGCCTGTCAGCAAAGGACTTGGCTTCACCGTGCTGCCTCAAAGTGCGGTCGACAATTTTCCACTAAAAGACACGTTATACATTGCTCAACTGAAAAACACTGTATGTGAAGAGCTATTTCTGGTTCGTAAGCGCAGTCGTGCTCTACCTCTGCGCTATCAGACCATCAAAGAAGTGTTATTGGATGTGATCGGTGGCGCGCATCAATGATGTTAGCCACTCTTCGCTGGTAATGCGTTCCTCTTGGCAATCCACCCAATATGGTTTGCCAGATAACCAGCTCTTTGACGCGACCTCTTTTATAAACACATCCACGGAATCAACGTCATCTTTGGCGTAATCCCATTTATTACGCATGTGTTCTGCCGCTTCTTGATTAGTGTACGCCTTGCCGTTGCGGATAAAGGTGCAAGAGGATTGCTCAACTCGTTTTATCAACGTCGAGATATCTTGCTCTACCCCTGCTAGTGCAAAGGTAGGCAGAATGCTTAATGTAAGTAACAACGTCCACTTTGCTTTCATCGCACCTTTATCCTTATCCCTGACCACGTAACTACTAATAGTAACTACTGATAAGTGACTTAACTATTCTGGTGTTTGGCTGTTTAGCTCAGCAATTATTGCCACCATGCCTTAGCAGGCTGAGGCTCCGCAATCGCCAAGCGTTGACCAATCTCAGGGCTCACCAACGTAACACCGCGCTCTTCACTGATGTCTAACGCACGTTGCATTGGCTCATTCCAATCGTGCATTGATAAATCAAACGTGCTGTTATGGATCGGCATCATCACTTTGCCCTGCACATCGATGTGTGCTTGAACGCTTTGCTCTGGGAACATGTGAATGTCTGACCAGAGTTCATTGTACGCACCTGTTTCAATCATGGTGAAGTCAAACGGACCGTACTTTTCGCCAATCTCTTTAAAGCCATTGAAGTAACCAGAGTCACCACTGAAGAACACTTTGTGTTGTTGTGCATTGATAACCCAACTGCCCCACAGCGTCGTATCGCGGTCTGTCAAACCTCGACCAGAGAAATGCTGAGTCGGAGTTAGTGTATATTCAATGCCGTCAACAGAGTGTGACTCCCACCAGTCTAGTTCGATCACTTTCTCTTTGGGTACACCCCAATTCACCAGTAATTGGCCTACTTTTAACGGCACCAAGAAAGTGCCCACCTTGTCGCCTAGCACTTTAATAGAAGCTTTATCTAGGTGATCGTAATGGTCATGACTGATCACCACCACATCGATAGTTGGCAAATCTTCTATCGTGATGGGGGTTTGGTGAAAGCGTTTTGGCCCTGCCCATTGTACAGGAGACGCGCGATCACTGAATACAGGGTCGGTCATTACCAGTTTTCCATCGAGCTTCATTAATACGCTTGAATGACCCAGACGATAGATGACGTCATCTTGCTCTTCTAACAGTTGCCGCGCTGTGATCGCATGCACTGGAATTTCAATCGTTGGTGTTGGGTTAAGGCGCTCAGTCGTAAAATACGCTTTCATGATTTCGAACATGTCGCCCAAACCGCTTTTGTATTCCAACTCTATGTTTGAAAATTTGTCCGGGTATGTTGGCGCTTTTTCAGTATCAACATTAGAACAAGAAATCATTGATGTACCCATCGCGAACGCTCCTACTGTGGCTAGCAAAGTTTTTTTCATAAAAAGTTAACCCGAACAAAAGTAAACTACACGGTGCAGTTTACATTCTAATTATCAAAAGTAAACTACTTAGTGTAAAATAGATCAAGAAATGATCTTCTTAACTTAGCAAGCTTATGAATGTAAAAAGAAAAAGTCGTAGCGAAACCAAAAGAGAAGCCATCCTGTGCGCAGCAAAGCAAGCGTTCCAAGAGTTTGGGGTGCAAAACACCAGCATGGATAAGCTCTCTGCTATCGCGCAAGTCTCTAAGCGCACGGTCTACAACCATTTCCCTTCTAAAGAAGCGATCGTGACAGAGTTACTAACCGAACTATGGCGTTCTTCAATGATGGATAGCGACATTGAACGTTTACCAACACTCCCGCTAAAAGATCAATTGATTGAATTACTCTACAGCGAGATCATTGTGGTGACGGAACCAAACTATATTGAGCTGGCAAAAGTGGCATTTGGGCACTTCTTATTTAAGCCGGAAGATCTCAAAGAACAAGCAGAACAAATGTCGAAACAGGAAACCGCCCTGTACCGCTGGCTTACTGAGAAATCGAACAGTGGCGCTTTGCAAATTGATGATGTACATATAGCGAGCACTCAATTGCACAACTTACTTAAAGGCAGTGCATTCTGGCCGCAGTTAATGGGAATTCGCCCCTCTTTGTCGAATGAAGAATCTAGGCTGTTAGCTACCCAAACGGCGGAACTTTTTTTAAGTCACTATCAAAACAGCTAAAAACAGCGGTCAAATTGGCCGCTTTTTTAAGCGATAATTCGTGACAAAGCGATGAAATTTTTGCTCAATTTTATTTATCTCACCCTTGACAGTCTCATACCGCAAGGCGTGAGCGTTCGATAAAATATTTTTGTCGTGTCGACGATGCTTTTTCGTTTTCATCTCACAAAAAAACGCCCTAAGGTGCGCACCTCTGACGACGTGGTTGTTCAACCACAATTCTAAATCGTTGAAGTAAGTAGGTTATGTCATAACATGATCACCTGCCTACTGCATTCTATGCTCTATACTTATATTTTAATTTGGTACTGACTTACTAAGGAATTGCCATGCGTATTGCTATTCTCTCTCGTAATGAGAATTTATATTCAACCATGCGCCTAAAACAGGCGGGTGAAGAACGTGGGCATCAAATCGATGTGATCGACACGCTTCACTGTTATATGGACATTACGAGCAACAACCCTAAGATCCGCTACAAGGGTGAAGAATTACCGCAATACGATGCTGTTATTCCACGTATTGGGGCATCTATTACGTTTTACGGCACTGCTGTTGTACGTCAGTTTGAAATGATGGGTACATTTTGTGTCAACGAATCTGTCGCGATCAGCCGCTCTCGTGACAAGTTGCGCTCATTGCAACTGCTATCACGTAAAGGCATCGGTTTGCCACGCACTGGCTTTGCTCACCATCCTGACAACATTCAGGACGTGATCAAAAACGTTGGTGGCGCACCTCTAGTAATTAAATTGCTAGAAGGCACTCAAGGCATTGGTGTTGTACTTGCTGAAACAAATAAAGCGGCAGAAAGCGTGATTGAAGCTTTCATGGGTTTGAAAGCTAACATCATGGTGCAAGAATTTATCGAAGAAGCAAAAGGCGCGGACATCCGTTGTTTTGTTGTCGGAAATAAAGTAATAGCCGCAATGAAGCGCCAAGCAAAAGAAGGTGAGTTCCGTTCTAACCTTCACCGTGGCGGCTCTGCACAACTCGTGCGTTTGAGCAAAGAAGAGCGTGCGACCGCTGTAAATGCTGCGAAAGTGATGGGCTTGAACCTTTGTGGTGTGGATATCCTTCAATCTAAAAATGGCCCAGTGGTAATGGAAGTGAACTCTTCCCCTGGTCTAGAAGGCATCGAACTAGCAACGGGTAAAAACATTGCAGGTATGATCTTCGATTTTATCGAGAAAAACGCTAAGCCAAATTCAAACCGTACTCGCGGTAAAGGTTGATTTTTGTTTAACGCACAAGAGAGCCAAAAAACGGCTCTCTTGTTACTCGTCGCTAGGATGACACTATGAATCAGAAAATGATCATTGGGAATGCCGAAGCTATTTGCTTGCCAGAGTTAGGGATTACTCACCTTGAAGCGCGTATTGATACAGGCGCTCAAACCTCTTCATTACATGTAGACAATATTGATTGCTTTGAAAAAGATGGTCAGTCTTATGTTGCATTCGATCTGCACCCAGATGTATACCATTTAGAACAAGTGGTTCGCTGCACAGCGAAACTAAAAGCAAACCGTAAGGTTAAATCTTCTAACGGTACTTTTGAGCACCGCTGCGTGATCACGACGATGCTGCGTATGGGCGACCAACAATGGCCAATCGACATTACGTTGACTAACCGTGAAAAAATGACTTACATGATGTTGTTAGGTCGTCAAGGCATGGCAGACAAAGTGCTCGTTGATCCTAGCCAATCTCACTTATTGGCATCTTAACCCCGTAGCTTCAGATGAGTGATCGAACGTTTTTGTTGAGCATCACTCGTCTGGCTTTATCTTCGCCTACTTCCTACGAAATAACGCAAACAACAATCCCTTCGCTTTAACTTTTGTCACTCGCCAGTGCGTCATTGGCTTAGTCGGCGCTGTATTCAAAATGTGCTGATACGCTTTTTCATCCAAAGTCACCTCTCCCCCATGTGCCAGAAGCAAACATTGCGGATTCATCTCAAACACACGCTTTAATGATTGCCGATATTGATTCGGATGAAATATGGGAAACGGCGCAATCAGATGCTTTTTCACCTGCACCATTAAATCCGCCACATACAGCACATCTTGTTCAGAATGATAAACCGACAGATCTCGATCAGTATGCCCTAGCGTTTCTAGCACCTGCCAATCATCAAATCCAGGAATAAACTCTCCATCAATAAGTTCAATATCTGGCTTTAACTTGCGGGAATACCACAGGTTTTGCTTTGGTTTACGCATCCGATTCGCCATCCAGCGTGCTAACATTAAATCGGTCAAATGCATTAGCCAACCGTCTACACCGCTATACCACTGGCTCTCTCGCTTTGCGGCCAATAGCTTACATCCTGTTAAATCACGTAGTTTGTGCGCACCACCAGCATGGTCTGGATGCATGTGGGTCACAACAACCAACTTTAGGTCAGAAAAAGGACGATGGAGTTGATGTTCAATAAAGTCTTTAAGATGAGGGATGTCTGCTCGACTGGCACCATCAAGCAACAATAATTTATCGGAATATTCGGCGAGATACATGGTCTGAATGTACCCCTGAATTCTGTGCAGCTGCAAAATATGTCCTTATTTTAGTGAGATGCTTCATGACCGAATCCTTACTGGTCAGACCAACTATAACAGCAGAATGGACGCTTCGGTAAACAAATATTCACACGTAGCGACGACAACAAATCATAATCGAGATGATAGATTTTAATCATTAGACTCAAGGGCCCTTTTATCCGTTAATGCGCGCACACGGAGTTCGTGTCAGGGTATGAGGTAAATACCTCATGATTTGCTTTTTTGTACTTTTCCTTCTAATTAATTAAGGAGTTAAGTACATTTTTGTGAGAATCGAGTTGGAAAAAGCAACTAAATTAGACCGCATCCGCGCGGACTACAACGTTCACTACTGGAGCCAAGGTTTCTACGGCATTGATGACCAAGGCGAAGTATATGTATCACCACGTAGTGATCGTGCACATCAAATCCCTTTCAGCGCTATTGTAAATGAGCTAGAAGCGAAGCAGTTAAATCTGCCTGTATTAGTACGCTTCCCGCAAATCGTGCACCAACGTGTGCATGGTATTTGCCACGCATTCAACCAAGCAATTGAAGAATACCAATATCCAAACAAATACTTGTTGGTGTACCCAATTAAAGTAAACCAACAACGTGAAGTGGTGGATGAAATTCTAGCGAGCCAAGCTCAACTAGAAACCAAGCAGCTTGGTCTTGAAGCGGGTAGCAAGCCAGAATTGTTGGCGGTACTTGCATTGGCTCAACAAGGTAGCTCCGTGATCGTGTGTAATGGCTACAAAGACCGTGAGTATGTGCGTCTTGCACTGATCGGTGAAAAGCTGGGTCACAAGGTATTCATCGTACTAGAGAAGCTTTCTGAGCTGGATCTGGTACTAGAAGAAGCGAAAAGTTTGGGCGTAAAACCGCGCCTTGGTTTACGCATTCGCCTCGCCTCTCAAGGCGCAGGGAAATGGCAAGCAAGTGGCGGTGAAAAATCGAAGTTTGGTTTATCAGCATCGCAAGTGCTTAGCGTTATTGAACGTCTTAAACGCGAAGGCAACCTAGACGCGATGCAACTGGTTCACTTCCACCTTGGTTCACAGATGGCAAACATCCGTGATGTACGCAATGGTGTGAACGAGTCTGCACGTTTCTACTGCGAACTACGCGCACTCGGTGCAAACATCGAGTACTTCGATGTGGGCGGCGGCTTGGCAGTGGATTATGACGGCACACGCAGCCAATCATCGAATTCGATGAACTACGGCCTTGCAGAATACGCACGTAATATCGTCAACACAGTGGGCGATGTGTGTCTGCAATACGAACAACCAATGCCAGTGATCATTTCGGAATCGGGTCGCTCGCTAACAGCGCACCACGCTGTATTGATTTCTAACGTAATTGGTACCGAATCATACCTACCGGAAGAAGTACATGAGCTTGATGATGACGCTCCGCTTTTACTACAAAACATGTGGCGAAACTGGGAAAACTTACAAGATGGTACAGACGCTCGTGCGTTAATTGAGATTTACAATGATACCCAAAGTGATTTGGCAGAAGTGCACTCTCAATTTGCTACAGGCGTGCTTAACTTGGAACAACGTGCGTGGGCAGAACAATTGTCACTGCGCATTTACTTCGAATTAAGCCGCAAGATGAGCACTAAGAATCGCTTCCACCGTCCGATTCTGGACGAGTTGAGCGAACGTCTTGCGGATAAGTTCTTCGTGAACTTCTCGCTCTTCCAATCTCTACCAGATGCTTGGGGTATTGATCAGGTGTTCCCTGTTCTGCCACTTTCTGGTCTTGGCGAGGCGGAAGAGCGTCGTGCAGTGATGTTGGACATCACATGTGACTCTGATGGCGCGATCGATCACTACGTTGATGGTCAAGGCATCGAGAGCACGCTACCTGTACCAGCTTGGAGCAAAGACAAACCGTACCTAATGGGCTTTTTCCTAGTAGGCGCATACCAAGAAATCCTTGGTGACATGCACAACCTATTTGGTGATACCCACAGTGCTGTAGTCAATGTTGATGAACACGGTCAATTTGAGATCAGTTACATCAACGAAGGTGATAGTGTAGAAGACATGATGCGCTACGTTCATATCGACGTGGATGCGATTCGTGACAATTATAAACAATTGGTTTCACAGCGAGTTGAAGCCAATGAACAAGCACAAATCCTAGCAGAACTAGAACAAGGTCTAGCAGGATACACCTATTTAGAGGACTTCTGATATGAATGATTTGTTTACTAAAACTGATTATTCGCTTTACTCCAACTCTATGTCGTTTTTACGTCTGCCGTACATTCGTAACCCGGTATCGGCAGACGCAGACGTTGTGGTGTTGGGAGTCCCTCTGGACATGGCAACATCTGGTCGTCCAGGTGCGCGTATGGGTCCAGATGCAATTCGCCGTGCCTCAGTCAACTTGGCATGGGAAGGTAAGAAGTACCCTTGGAGCTTCAACGTATTGGATAAACTGAAAGTGATCGACGCAGGTGATCTCGTGTTCGATTGCGGTGATGCGGAAGATTTTACTTACCGCCTTGAAGCGGCAACCAGTGAAATTCTAAAAAGTGGTAAAACCATGTTGGGATTGGGCGGTGACCACTTCATTACGCTACCTATCCTGCGTGCCTATGCGAAGCATCATGGCCAAATGGCGTTGATTCACTTTGATGCTCATACGGACACCTATGCAAATGGCAGTTCATACGACCACGGTACGATGTTCTACCATGCGCCGAAAGAAGGTTTGATCTCAGCGAAGAACTCAATACAAATCGGCATTCGTACGGAGTACAAACAGCAAGATCACGGCTTCAATGTGATTAATGCGATGCAAGCGAATGACATGTCGGTGAACGAGATCCTAGAAGAAATTCGTCGCACCGTCGCAGACAAGCCAGTGTATGTTACTTTTGACATCGACTGCTTAGACCCGGCCTTCGCACCGGGAACTGGTACACCAGTTTGTGGTGGCTTGAACTCAGACAAAGCGCTGAAAATTATTCGTGGTTTAGCCGGCATGAATATCGTGGGTATGGATGTTGTCGAAGTATCGCCTCCATACGACCACAGTGATGTTACCGCACTAGCGGGAGCAACCATCGCACTAGAAATGCTTTACGCATACGCATCTGAGCGCGAATAGACATAATCATTTCTAAGGGAGCTTCGGCTCCCTTTTCTTTCTGATGCCTTCCTCTACCTTTTATTCACTCGTTTCATCTTGAACTCAGATCAACCGAGCAGACGCTTTATTTTTGCACTTTAACCATTAAAACCAGTTACCTATAAGGCTCATACTATTCACGAAAAGCAAAAGATTTAACGTAAATAGACAAAGAAATGCACCTCTTTTTGAAAACAAAATCGGATTAGTTTTTCTAATTGAAATCATAGATTTTTATCTTGCTCGACTTCACAGTTTTCGATTGCTAATTATACAAGCAAGCACTATTATCTCGCGCAAATACCCCCGCAACACAAGAAGTCAGTTGGCACTCTGTAAAAGAGCGCTAAGGGTTTTTACGTCTTAAATTTTTTGGAGAGATACGCAAATGTCTGCTTCGTTTCCATTAGCGAAACTTACCTTTTTAATCGCTATATTGACTGCCGTGGGTCAAATGACCCAGACAATGTACGTGCCTTCAATCGGTCATATGGCGGGCGAGTTTTTGGTATCTGCGTCATCACTTCAAGCTGTGATGGCTTGTTACCTAATCCCATATGGCTTGTCGCAATTTGCGTATGGCACACTATCGGACCGCTTGGGACGCAAACCGATCATCATCGTCGGGCTGCTTATCTACATCGCGGGTACACTGGTAGCATTATTTGCACATCAATTTGAATGGTTCTTGATTGGTAGCTTTATCCAAGGCTTAGGTATTGGTTGCGGCGGTGCGATGTCACGCACTCTGACTCGCGATTGCTTTGAAGGCTCTGATCTACACAGAGCAAACAGCTTAATTAGCATGTGTGTGATTTTCTCACCATTAATGGCACCAGTATTAGGCGGCTACCTAACAGAAGCTTTCGGATGGCGGTCGAGCTACTTGTTCTTAGCGCTATTTGCTATCGCGGTTGTGATCACCATGATGACAAGCATGATGGAGACGCTACCAAAAGAGAAACGCAAATTCGAACCAGTAGCCAAAAGCTACAAACACGTTTTGTCTGACCGTCGCTTTCAAGGCTTTTTAATTTGCCTGGTTGCAACATTCGCAGGTGTGGGTGTATTCGAAGCGGCGGCTGGGGTGTTGTTAGGTGGGGTATTAGAATTACCTGCAACAACGGTAAGTTTGCTGTTTATATTGCCGATCCCAGGTTACTTGGTGGGTGCGGGCTTATCTAGCTACATCGCAAGACGTCGCTCTGAGCGTCGTGCTCTAAATGTAGGCTTGGTCTCTATTTTTGTAGGCTCTGCTATTGTGCTCATCCCAGGCTTGTTTGGTTTAACCACGGCATTAACGCTGGTTGGAGGCGCAACCGTGTACTTTTTGGGTGCGGGCATTCTCTTCCCAGCAGCAACAACTGGAGCGATTGCGCCATTCCCATACCATGCAGGAACAGCAGGCGCGACATTGGGTGGCATGCAAAACTTGGGGGCAGGTGTAGCAACTTTGCTCGCGTCACTATTTCCAGCGCATAACCAGATGCCTTTGGGCATTTTGATGATGGCAATGTCGGTAATTGCAATGCTTGGGTTAATGTGGGTGAATCGAGCACACAATCACTCAAACGAAGTACCGCAAGTTATCTGATCATTATCAGCTTACTTTCAAAATCCAAAAGGGACACACTCAACAAGTGTGTCCCTTTTTTCATATCACACTATATCGATTTCCCGATGAGAATGATTTAACTTTCGAATTGATATTTGTTAAAAATAACAGCTGCTTACACAATGTGTTTTCAGCTTCCTTCAAATTGAGTAGCCAACTCGAAAATATTGAGGATTCTCACTTTTTCGGCATACCCCATAACAAAGAATGGACAACTGAAAACCACTAACAAAATGAAAGCCCAGCCCTCAGGATGAGGCCACTTGAGTGTACAATAAGGATAAAATCAGATGCGTTTCACTTTAACTACGTTGGCCGTCTCGGTCGCGCTTGTCGCCGGATGCAGCAATCAAGGAATCCCCAGCATGACTCAATACTCCCAAACACAGATCGTTGCTCAACAAACTCAAGCTCCGGTTGCGAAAAAAGTCCCTCACTCGATGACTATTCATGGCGATACCCGCGTTGATAACTACTACTGGATGCGTGACGACGAACGTAAAGACCCTGAAATTTTACAGCACCTAGAGAAAGAAAATCAGTACGCAGAAACCGTTCTAAAGCACACTGAAACACTTCAAGATACGCTATTTGAAGAAATTAAAGGGCGCATCGCAAAAGACGACAACTCAGTACCGGTTCGTAAAGGCAACTACTTCTACTCCAGTGAAGTGACCGGAGATAACGAGTACGAAGTCCATTTGCGAGCTAAAGACTTTGCAGGCAAAGACAAACAAATCATTTTAGATGTCAATGAACTAGCAAAAGAACATGAATTTTTCAGTATCGGCGGCCTATACGTTAGTCCGAATGAAAACTTATTGGCGTATGGCGAAGACACATTAAGCCGCCGCGTGTACACCCTTAAGATCAAAGACCTGACAACAGGCAATTACCTACAAGATGAAATCGAAGGGGCCTCAAGCGCTGTCGCATGGCAGAACGATAACAACGCCTTTTACTACATCAAAAAAGATCCACAGACCTTATTGGGCTACCAAGTTTATCGTCATGTATTGGGCACACCACAAAGCAGCGATGAGCTGATTTTTGAGGAAACCGACAGCGCCTATTACACCTCACTAAGCAAAAGCAAAGATGGCGAAGATATTTATATCTGGCATTCGAGTACAGAAACCAGTGGGGTCTCTATTATTGATGCGAACAACCCTAAAGCAAAGGCGAAACCGTTCTATCCTCGTGAAGATGGCATTGAATACAGTATTTCTAAGCTAGGCGATTGGTACTACATTTATACTAACTATCAAGCCGTCAACTTCCGTTTGATGAAAGTTCATCAAAATGACATGCATGACCGCTCTAAATGGCAAGATGTGATTGCCGCAGACGACAACACTCAACTTGTCGACTTCGAGTTATTCGATGATCACATCGTCTATGAGCAGCGCTCTAACGGCCTAGCAAGCGTCACTGTACGTCAGCTTTCAACAGGAAAAGAACTCCCCCTCACATTTAATGACGATGCGTTTGCTGCCTATTTGACAGGTAACCTAGAGCTGGATAACGAGAAAGTTCGTATTTATTACAGCAGTTTAACCACTCCAGGAACCTACTACGATTTCGATCTAAAAACGGGCGGGTCAGAAATCATGAAGCAAACACCTGTACTTGGTGATTTTAATCCTGACAATTACCAATCAGAACGCATCATGGTCACAGCCCGTGACGGTAAAGAAGTACCCGTTTCTTTGGTGTATCGTAAAGACTTATTTAAGAAAGATGGTACGAATCCACTCTACCAATATGGTTATGGATCTTATGGCGCAACCATTGAGCCAACTTTCCGCTCGACACGTTTGAGTCTATTGGATCGCGGCTTTGTTTACGCCATTGCTCATATTCGTGGATCTGAAATGCTTGGCCGCCCTTGGTATGAAGACGGTAAAAAACTAACCAAGCAAAACACATTCAACGACTTTATTGATGTGACTAAAGGTTTGGTTGAACAAGGCTACGGCGCGAAAGATAAAGTCTTCGCTGTTGGTGGCTCTGCAGGAGGTCTCTTAATAGGGGCTATCATCAACCAAGCACCAGAACTGTACCGCGGTATCGGTGCACATGTTCCGTTTGTGGACGTGGTAACCACCATGCTCGATGAATCGATTCCATTGACCACCAATGAGTATGATGAATGGGGTAACCCAAATAACAAAACATACTATGACTATATGTTGAGTTACTCGCCTTACGACAACATCAAGGCGCAAAACTACCCGAACATGTTGGTAACGACTGGCTTGCACGACTCTCAAGTACAGTACTTTGAACCAATGAAGTGGGTCGCCAAACTTCGTGAAATGAAGACAGACGATAACGTCTTGTTGTTCAAAACCGATATGGAAGCCGGACACGGCGGCGCATCTGGTCGATTTAAACGCTTAAAAGAAGATGCGCTAGAGTATGCCTTCTTCCTCGATTTACTCGATAAAAAATAAGCGTATTAATAGAACTGCATCTCTTCTAACAACAAAAATGCCCGCAAGTTGCGGGCATTTTTTATAGACGCACTCTCTAAACAAAGAGTGGGGTTACCTAAGCACAGAATGACTAGCGTCTCTTATAGCCAAAGGATAGCAGAAAGAAAAACGCCTACTCACAACGAGTAGGCGTTAACACAATAAATGTGTTTAGGCAGTAGAAACTGGCCTATTTATTAGAAGTAGTAACGAGCACCTAGAGTCCAGTAGTCGTTCTCTTCATTGTTGTAGTCGTTACCTAGATCAAACTGGTAAGCTGCAAACGTTACGAAAGCAGGAGTTACAGCGTACTCTGCTTGTAGCGCAGTTTCGCTTGAAACTGTCTTATTGTCTTCTTCGTCTTCTACGCCTTCGTAGTTAACGCTGAATGTCCAATCGTTTACGCCGTATGCCAAAAGAGCTTCAAGTTGAGAAGTGTCTTTACGCATTTGGTAGAAGTACTCGTTCATACCGTATACTACTGCTGCGTATAGACCTGAACCGTACTGACCGTAGTTTACAGAGAATAGGTGTGATTCAGCGTTCTTAGTACCTAGAGTCGCGTTTTTAACATCACCACCGCTGTATACGTAGCCTAGACCAAAGCCAGCTACAGAACCGCTCAATGCAACTTGACCACGTTGCTCGTATGTTGTTGCATCTGAAGTTTGCTCACCTTGCCAACCTAGACCTAGGTTGAAAGCAAAACCTTCACCAAATTCAAAACCTTTACGGTAGCTAAGCATTTTATCAGCACGAGCTGAGCCTAGGTTGCCGTGGTTGTCGTACAAAAAGTCGTTCGCAAACGCGATTGGTAGATCCGCAACGCCAGCGACATCGTAGTAAGGTGACCATTGAGTACCTGCTACTAAACGGCCAAACTGCTCATGAGTAGCACCGATGTAACCTAGACGAGTTTTGAACGATTGCTCGCCACCGTTTAGGTAGTTAAGCGCCCATTCACCTTTAGCGTCGATAGTAATACCGTTGCCAATGTCTTTCTTACCCGCAACGTTAATACGTGGAGACACTTGGTGAACTTTTACATCTTCTTCGAAATACTCACCCACGCCAACTGAAACGTGACCGCCGATCGATAAAGATGTACCATCGCTGTTGTAAACTTCTGCTGCGAAGGCCTGTGAACCACATGCTAGTGCCGCCACTGCAACGGCTAGAGTTTTCATTTTCATTGTTAACATCCGTATAGTTGTTTGTACCGGTTCGCTTAGAAACAGATTAAATCCGAATCAATCGCAACGAACACATAACAAAGTAGTAATGAAATAGAAATGAAACAAACACTTTCTTATGCAACCAGTGGTATTAATGCTCACATTTTGAACTGAGTCACAAAAAAATAGGGAACTTTTCATTCCCCATCATAAAATCTGTGGCTTTTTACGTGTCACATCTCCCAACGTGCGAGTGGCTTCTCAGTTTTGATACCCTTACTGCCCCAGCGGTCAATAACATCAATTTGCAGTATGCGGCTCGGTTTAATAAGCGATGTCAAGGTTTTCGACGGTCGTTTATCCGTCACTAACCATAGCGTTTTATCTTGTTCAAACTGAGCTTTTAAAGATAATTTGTCTTCTTCTGTCCACTCGAGTTCCGGCTTAAATTCGCGCCCAACCACAAACAATTGGTTGCCAGAGGCAAAGTCCTCTAATGACTCACTCATCAGTACCACTGAATCGATGCCTTTATCGAAGATCTCTGCCTGTTGTTGGTTGATCAGTTCACGCACATTGAGCATAAGAGCCTGTTGATTCGTTTGAATAGCCTTTTGGTGTTCAGGATATACACGTTGTAGATCCTCTCCAACAATGCCCGCCATTCGGATTAAGTTTGTAGGGTTCAGCCATGCGTACTTCGATGTTGACCCGTTTTCCAATGTCAGTACTGCAACTCCTTGAGCTCTAGGAGAAATGGCCTGCGATGCATCGATTTCAATCAAGTGAATGTTGCCCTGTCGAGCGTAAACATAAGTCGGGTCTTGTTTCCAAATCGCACCAAGAGTAACAGCAACCGTCGCGGCTTGACCCGCTTGCTTAACTTGCTCTGTACCTTTATTTGCGAACCAGTTCTCAAGACGCTCAACGCCGTAACGCTTTGGAGGCAGATACTGAGTCTCTATCCCTGTACCTTTCATGAGTTGCTCAGACAACATGTACGTGACGGGAGTGCTGGTTAAAATGTCTTTGGCGCTTGCCAACGATGGAAGTGTTGTCGCTATAACCAAACCAAAAGTTATCGCTAATTTTTTTATCTTCATGTTCATTACTTTATAAAAAGGGTTACGCTTTTTGGATAATTCGGTAAACCGTTGCTGTTAGGAAAAATGCCGCAGAAACAATGATGATGGATGCGCCTGATGGCACTGGTAGCTCAAGCTCCATCGGCAGTATGGTTCCTATTAAACACGCAATGGTTGCCAATAAAGAAGAAAGGAGAACAAAACTGCCCATGCGTTTAGTCAATAACCTAGCCGTTGCACCAGGAATCAGTAGCAATGCACCAACCAATACCGCGCCAATAATCTTTACCGCGGCGATGGTGACCAAGGTGATCATCATGACAAATAAGTAATCATAAAAGCTGGTATTAAAGCCGCGTACACGTGCAATATCCGGGCTGATACAAGTTAGCAAAATGCGGTTAAACGTTGGAATAAGAAGCAGTAATATGATCAAACAACTGATCGCTAAAATAAGGATATCGTTGTCCGTCACAGTCAAGATCGAGCCAAACAACACGTTCTCCAACATGTGAATGTTGATCTTACGAGCAACGTACATTAACAGCGCAGCACCAACCGCTAACGCTAATGCAAGAAAAACCCCAACCAGTGTGTCGTAAGGTACATTCGTACGATTACGAACAAAGTGAAGCAACAGCGCAAAAATCATACAAAAGCTAAACAATCCGATGATCGGATTCTCTGGCGGCTCACCGAGCAACACACCAATCGCGATTCCGGTAAGCGCAGCATGCCCAACCGCTTCAGAGAAAAAAGCCAGTCGCTTGGCGATGACTAATGTACCAAGACCACCAAGTAATGGTCCTAATATCAGCGCTGCCACAATTGCGTTTACCATGAAGGCATAAGAAAAGCTATCGCTTAACCATCCAGCTTCAACGCCGCTAACCGCTAACTCTCGCAACCAATCCATTATGCAGCCTCCACTTTTGCTGTGTAGTGCTTGAATAATGTTTCTATACGATCAGGGCTTAGCACATCTGAATGGTGACCTGACGCCACAATTTGACGATTTACGACATGGACCTGCGCATCTAAACGGCGCACGGCGGTCACGTCATGATGTACTGCCACCACCGTTTTGCCTTCTCCAACAACTTCATGAATCAAACCTTCAAGATATCGAACACCTTGCTCATCCATGCCAGTTGTAGGTTCGTCTAAAACCAATAAATTGGGCTCATCCAGTAAAGCTTGCGCAAACAAAACACGCTGTTGCTCACCGCCAGAGAGTTGCCCCATACGACGGTCGCTACGCGTTGCCATACCCACGCGATCCAGCTGGGCCAGGGCATGTTGAGTTTGTTTCGTTTTACGTCGCCAAAATAGAGGGATACGAGTTTGGTTAAGCAGTACAAAATCCATCACGGTTAACGGGAGGCTTGCTTCAAACATCGCTTTTTGTGGCACATACCCTATCTTCCCCGATGCAGCTGATGGTTCTGGCCAATTGAGCGCTATGTTTCCCGAAAATGGCGTGAGTCCAAGTACCGAACGAAGCAAAGAGGTTTTACCACCGCCGTTCGGTCCCATAATCACGTGACATTTCGCGTTCTCGAATTCGGCGCTGATGTTCTGCAAAATGATATTGTCGGCGTATTTTAGGCCCACGTTACTTAAGGAAACGGAAGGTCCAGTCATCACGCCTTTTCCCCTGCTCGCTTACTCGCCACAAATTTCATGGCTTCGATTAGTGTTTCCACATTATCTCGCATCTCAACCTCGACTTTATCAGCCTCATACTCACCGTGAGTCATGTGAGAAAAGCGATAAAGCTGCACCCCGGTCGCCTCTTCGATGGTATCAACAAAGCGATTCGGCATATTGAGCTCATAAAACAGAACATCAATGCCCGATTCACGAATTTTCTCTATCGTTTCCTGTAGCTGACTTGCACTTGGTTCTACACCATGAGCAGGCTCAATGACAGCGGCAACGTCAACACCAAACTCCTGAAGGATATATCCGTAAGCATTGTGGGTTGTCGCCACCTTCATACCAGCCGTGTCCAACTCACCAAGAGACAACATTGCATCACGCTTCATCAGGCGAAATGTTTTCGCGTATTTACGAGCATTTTGGCGATAGAACGTAGCATTGTCTGGGTCCAATTGGCTTAGCTCACTCGCGATGGTGTAAACCTTTTGAATGGTTGTTGATAGACCGACAAAGGTGTGAGGGTTCACTGCTCCTTGACCAACAGACTGCCCCATAGCGGGCAATAAAGGCACTTCTTTGTTCGCTTCTATAACCACGAGATCATCACGCTGAGAAGCCTTGATCACTTTCAGTGCAAAATCGTCATGACCAATACCATTGATCACTATTACGTCCATTTCATTTAAGCGCTTAAGATCATTAGGTTGTGGCAAATAGTTGTGAGGATTAAAACCAGCATCAACCAAAGGAACGATGTCCGCCTTCTCACCAACAACGGCTTTAACATAGCTGTAATAAGGTTGAAGCGTAATACCAATACTGAGTTTATCGGCAGCAAAGCCAGTAGAAGACACCGTCAATAACGCGGTGGCTGTAAGAATACGACGTAAAAGAGAGCGTTTGATCATAGTACTTATCAATTATGTTGTCTTAATGGGCGTGAGAATGAGAGGAAGAGTCTGACAGAACGATTTGTTTCCACCCGAAATCGTGGCGTTTAGCTAGATCGCTTAGTCCCTCCACATTTAACGAACGGCTAGAATCATTAAACCAAATATCAGCTTGAGAACTGCGGCTATCCAACAGCATGGAAGCAGAGCCTTGGGCACTGGTCTTCACGCCAATGTAGACACCGTCATCAATTCGTTGCCACTGATGAGAACCTTTACGCTTCCAGTTTTGGTCTTTCACGAACGGAGCAATCCAAAGCACCTCCATATCAGAGATCTCAGGCCAAGTTCCGGTATCTAACTGCAAATCACGAATCTCTTCATGAGCGAGCTTAAGCTCAGCGATCAACCCCAACTCATTTTGATGTAAATCCGTGATTAACACTTGATGAGACTGCATGTCTGGCTTTTCAGTCGCGACCTGATGGTAGGGCATAAGTATGGCTGCTGAACTGAGAATTGCTGCGATTGTCAGTGCGACCCACTTTCCTTCTCGGTTACCATCATCAGGGCGAACTTTCTGTACACTCATTTCTCTTTCAGCTCAACGATATCCACTTCCACCGGGCTTTCATGTCCGGCATCAAATACCAAATAGAAATCTGTTTCAGGGTGAGTAAATTCTGCGATGGAACGCTTATCTGTTTTTTCTTTGGCGATCAGATTGTCGTCGTAATCGTACATTTCGACATCGTAGTCGACCGCTGTCGATCCATCCGAGTAGCCCGCTTCACAAATCACTTTATCTTGCGCCAAGTGACAGCTCATCAGAGGAAAATGTGCAGCAGCGTGAAAGGACGCAAATCCAGAAAAAAGCAAAACCGCTTTTAGAAGAGAAGTGTTATTCATGATAATTCCAAAATGGCCCAGCAATTGCTGAGCCTAATTCGATTAGTTAAGTTGAGTTTCAAACGTAAGGTGAACATTGGCACTCGCTTTATCCGCCAATGGATTATCTTTTAATTCACCTTTGTAGTTCGCTTTCATTAAGTAGCGCCCGGCGACTTCTGGCGTGAAGATCACTTTGCCATCTTTATCGCTCACCACATCGATTTGTTCTTGATGGTTTCGGTACATGGTACCTTCACGTGTAATCTCAGCAGTAACGCCCTCTTGTGGCTCTCCGTTAAAGAAAAACTGGAAAGTCACAGGCTCACCTTCAATGATGTCCGATGGATGCGTGATCGGTTTCATCTCCAGCATTTTGCCTTCAATCTCCAACGCTTTGTCCGTTGGCATACCAACCGTAATGTAGCTTTCTGCTCGGGTGTAACTTAGTTGAGTAACCACATCACGCGCTTGCTCAGGAAGCACGTCACCACGCTCAGCTTTGTTTGCTCGCGCCCATTTCACCGTATCACGACGGCCCGCTTTGTATTGTGTGTAGTAGCTCGGCTGATTATTAATCGCGACTTTGTGCGTGCCTTCTTCTGTAAAAAAGAAATCAAACATAGAGCGACGCTTGCCACGAACAACAAAGTTAGGACGCTCAGAGCGACCATCCGGCATCACCACAAATGCCTGATCACTACCCGCAGGCTTATCAAAAACAAACGTTCCGTGAGAGGCAGTAACATCAAATGTCAGCCAGTCACCGCCTTCTTTAGAAACCGTAAAGTGAGAGGGCAGAACCCAACGTGGATGTGCTTGTGCGGTGGTGGTTACAGCCAATCCCATTGCCATTACACTCGCCAATGCCACTGCTTTCATTTTGGTTTTCATTGTTGTGTCCTTTAATCACTTAACTTGATAATTGACGGTGATGACACCCGTCTCTTGTGTTGGTTTAAGCTCATAGCGCACGTCACTGTCCGCTAGCGTTATTTTTTGACGTAAGTAGTTTCGCCCACCGTGTTCACGAACGACCTCGACGTACAACGTGTAATTTCCTTGTTCCAAACGCTCCCCTGCGTCATTGGTTCCATCCCAGACAAAGCGGTATTGACCAGCAGGACGTGTTGCAGAAGTCACCGCATCAACAAGTTCACGATCATAACGACCCGCTTTTCTCCACCAGCTGCGTAGATCTTTTAACCATTCGTCTTTCCCTACCCATAACTGGATGGTTTTAACCGGTTTACGCTGATCGTTTTCAACCCAAACCGCCACATAAGGGCGTGCATACATTGAGGTATCTATCTTTGGAAGTTCGAGTTCGAAGTCGACCTTCGCGTTATCTGGTAGAGGCGCCGCGGAAAGAGAGAAAGGAGTAAAAGCCGCGATCAAAGCGGCTTTACAAAAGTGATTACGGCGGAAAAATCTTCCTGTGTTCAACATAAGTGTTCTCTAAAAAAGCTGTTATGGAACAGCAACAAAATAAATTACGAGCGACAGTAACGTACCAAAGCTCATCCATTGCATTGACGTTCTGAGCGTCTTCTTCTTAGGCAGTAACAAGCACACGCCTGTAAGAACAAAAAACACCATCAAAAGCGCAGTGACGTCGATAAACCACTTCCAAATCCCACCACTGTTGCGTCCTTTATGTAGATCGTTCAGCAGCGCAACAATACCGTAGTGCGTCGTTTCGACGTCTGCTGCACCAGTAGTCATATCAATAAAGACCGTAGCGTTATAACCCGGGCCTTTAAAATCCATAGAAAGCTCTCCGAGTAACAACTCACCTTGCTCAACTTCGGTATACACATCTAGTGCGGAGGGAGTGCCGCGAAGCTCGGTTTCTTTAGTCAAGAAAGCCACCAGCCCTTCACGATTAGGTTGAAAGGTATCTGAATGTGAGAATAAAACTGAGTGCGGAACCGTCAGAGTATGTTGTTGAATGATAGGTTCGCTGCGTTCAAACAATTCGGGGCGATTGAGGGTAATACCAGTTACTGCAAAAAACAGCGTAACTAAGAGAAGAGCCATCGAAATATAGATATGTAGGCGGCGAGCCCAAGTTTGAACACCTTTGCTTTTAAGCAACATAGAAACAATCATCACCAATAAATGTGGGGCATAATTTAGGTGATAATCATTCGTATTGGCATTTAATTTACATTGTTTACTTTTTCAATTCAGCTTGGCTTGCGCATGTTTTAGCTATTTGGGCCAATGCGAGTTACAGGTTGCCTACCTTTTAGATAATAATCATCTCAATTAAAATAACTAAAAGTTAAACCACTTCCTCAATTCGCAAAAATGACATAGATCTCATATAAACGTAGGTTACTATGTTCTTTTTAACCTAATTACTTTCGGTGTAAAACATGAATAAATGTCCTGCGATCATCGGTATTGTATTTGATGAAAAGAGTTTGAAAGCTATCGATAGAATAAATGAATTACATGAATTAGAGAGATCGGCCAAAGTATTTATTAGCTTGGGTAACCTTTGGAGTATTTTTGGAGGAAACTCCCTGAAGGGGACAGCGAGTAGTGGCCTATCTAAAGCAATTACTGCTATTCCCGCCAAACCAGGATGGGAAACCGCTAAAAATGTTAGCATTGGATTAGGAAGAGGAATTTCTTCTGATGCAAGCCAAACTGCTTGGAGTATATCACAAGCTAATTGGGAGTATTACTTCAAATCATATAGTGCCTTAGATCAGATCAAGCTGAGAGAAATCGAAAAAATCGCCACTTTCCAAGCACTTGATCATGTACACGATAGCAAGCAATATAGATTTTGGAAAGCGATCTCAGATGGATGTAAAATATGAACAAGAACGCTGTAATAATACTCTTATCATTTTTCTCAAGTGTCGCTTTAGCAAATGCAAAATTTGAAGACAGTTTATTTAAAAATGTAAGCCAATCTATTGATAATTATGGTGCTAAGATAAAGCAGTGTGAGTCTATGGCAAAACAGAATACGCCTGACAAAAAAACCCTAGAGTATTCAAAGAACCATATAGAAGCATTAACTCCTGTTCTGCCGTTTTTAAGCGAAAAAGCTTTTGAAGCTTGTGTCTTAAAAGAGAAACAAGAACTAGCATATTACTTATTAATAGCAAAAAATAACGCTTCAAGAACCTCAACATTAAAGCTTGTAGAATCGACTGAAAGCCTTACTTTTCATATCGAACCTACATCTATAGAAAAGTTTGAAACACTGAGCAAAGTACATCAAGAATATATAGAGAAAAGCCCCTTTTTCTCCCGACCATTTGATGCGTTAGCCTTTTATGAAAAACTCATGCAGTAAATAGCCTTTATGACTTTAGACAAAAAAAATACCCGAGACTGAGCTCGGGTATTTAATAAAAATGTTCGCTATGAGTCCTGCGTCGATTCTACTTTGCGTAGCTGAGATAGATACTTAACCCAACTTTTTGCCTGATTCGATGGCTTAATCTCATTCGCTCTTTTGGCATTAGCGAGCGCATCGTCAAACCGCTTAAGTTTGTAGTAAGCGCGAGTTTTGATAAGTGCAACATCCGCTTTACGACCTCTGACCTTATCGAGCGCGGCAATGGCATCTTTATAATGGCCTTCTTGCACCAACAGTTGAGAATAGTTCCAGTAATACTGCCTATCTAGCTGAGCTGCAATACGCCAGCTATCAATAGACTCTTCCCACTCTTTTGCCATTTGCCAATACGTTGCTTGCTGGGCTTTTAGCTTACTATTCGAGTTTACATCCTCTAGCTCGTTCATCACCAACGCAGCTCTCTCAGGAATACCTCGTTTCGCGTACAATTGTGCCAGCAGCTTTAAGTCATCTTGGCTAAGTTGTAACCCTTTCAGTTTTGCCAACGCCAAAGAGTCTAGGGCACGTTTGTTGTCATCAACCCGTAGGTATAGAGCAACAAGCTGACGCCACCATTCAATTCGTTCAGGTTCAATCACGATTAAGCGTTTGATGGTCGAGATTGCCGGCTTCCACTTTTTCAGTTCTAGCTCAGCAGAAAGCTTTATCGACAACGCGCCAAGCTTGTCTGGCTGACCAAACTTCTCATAACGAGCCATTGCTGAAAGCACTTTTTGCCACTGACTCAGTTGATAATGAGATTGGGAAATACGCAGCCATAGTTCATGCGCTTTTTGACCTTTAGGAATGTTTTTGCTCAAGGCATAGTAATGAGGTAAAGCCTTAGAAAAACGTTGCTCGTTCAGCAGTATATCAGCCAACATTTTTCGGGTTTGCCATGCTTGCTCATCTTGTAGCAAACCACTATTGACTGCCAACTCAAGTTGCTTAATCGCCGCTTGAGTTTGCTCGTTCTGCCAGTAAAAAATACCCAACATTCGAGCGACATAAGCTTGGTCATATCCACGAGAAAGCTCCATAGCTTCAAGAGATGAAATCGCTTCTTTTAGTTTCTCCTCCTGAGCCAAGTTGTGTGCTCGTTGAACTCTCGCTGCGGTGTATTGGCTTAACTCACTGGCAATGGTTGAGAGTGCACTCAGGCTTAATACCGTACCGATTAAGAATTTTTTCATCATTTGGCTAACTTGAACTCCACTTTAGCGGTTTGTCCGAACTGCTCAATTGACACACCATCCTCAACTTTTGGCTGATACTTCCATTTTTTAAGCGCACGGATTGCTTCCCTTTCAAACATGCGCTCGGGCTCAGCCTCGATCACTTCAATATCTTTTGGTCGTCCAGTTGCATCGATCGTGAAACGCATAATGACATAACCTTCCACTCTACGTTTCAGCGCCTTACTTGGATAGCGAGGATCAACACGATACAACGGCAGTGCTTGCTGGTTGCCCATTGTTCCCTTCAAGTTTGGGGCGCTAATCGCGATGCCTTCAAGGGCTGTGTTTAAACCTAAAGCACTGACTGGCGTCATCTGACTCATTGGTTCCATTTGAGTGTCAGCTTGAGACAGATCCATTGGCTCCGGCGCTTGAGGTGGTTCTGGTTGCTCCGGCACTGAACGTTGACGACGCTGCACGTCTGCTTCATTCTCTACCATCACCATATCAAAACGAACGGCTTCTGAAGCTTCTGGTGCACGCTGGTTGCCTTTATCAACCATCCACGCCATAAAGCTAAACAAGCTCACAGAAATTAACAGTGATGCTGGTAGTGCAAGTAACAGCCTGCCCATTAAGGTTTCTCCGCCGCCAAAGCAATGTTTTTCACACCTGCTGCCTTTGCAGCGTCCATCACTTTCACGACAGTGCCATTGTGAGCATGCTCGTCAGCTTGGATAACTAACGAGGCATCAGGCTGATCAAGTAACAGATGCTCAATAGAGGCCTCAACACGCTCAATATCAACCACTCGTTTGTCGATGTACACATCATTCGCTGCCGTTACTGCGATAAAAATGCCCGCGTCTTTTTGACTTACTACATTAGAAGCCTGAGGGCGATTCACTTCTACACCGGATTCACGTACAAACGAACTGGTCACAATGAAGAAGATCAACATGATGAAGACGATATCAAGCATCGAGGTTAAATCGACTTGAGCTTCATCTTGTTGGTTAGGTCTGCGTCCGAGTCTCACTTTTGACTCCTTAAAGATTGTTCTAACTGGATAGCTTTTCGTTCACACACTTTGCTAAGGCGAGCATGAATAAACATGCCCGCAAGCGCTGCTACCATACCTGCCATGGTTGGCAGCGTAGCAAGTGAGATACCAGAAGCCATCAATTTCGGATTGCTGCTGCCTTGCGATGCCATTACGTCAAACACCGTAATCATGCCTGTCACCGTCCCTAACAACCCTAGCATTGGGCAAACCGCCACAAGTAGCTTAATAGTCGATAGGTTTTGGCGCAGTTCGATTTGCGCTTTTGCAATCCATCCTTCACGGATTTGATGCGCGTACCAAGAGTGGTGCTCTGATCTTGCTTGCCACTGCTCACAAAGCTGTTTTTTTACCCCAGGGAAAACCGTTGTGAGATAAATAACTCGCTCCATAACCAACAGCCAGCACACCGCCACGACGGCGGCCAGCCACCATAGGATTTGACCACCTTGCTGCATAAAGCTCATCAATGTTGTGGCCCAATCCTCACTGATCAAACCCAATGTGCTGAGTAGGATCTGCTCCATTACGCTGCGTTCTCCGCTAAGGTGTTAGAGTGACTTTTGTTACTCGGCATATCACGCTCAGCTTGTTCTGCAACTAAACCGATGCCTTGTTTTTCTAAGATACTGCGAATATTTTCTGCTTGAGAGCTCAATACGTTGTGCGCTAATAGCAAAGGCATGGCTGAAACAAGGCCAAGTACGGTAGTCACAAGTGCCATTGAAATACCACCCGCCATTACTTTCGGATCACCATTACCAAATTGAGTGATGACTTGGAAGGTTTCGATCATACCCGTTACCGTGCCTAGTAGGCCAAGCATAGGAGCTAGAGCAGCAAGAAGCTTAAGCATCGACAACCCTTTTTCTAGGTGGGTTTGCTCATCAACAACAGCTTCCAAAAGACGTAGTTCTAACGCTTCTACGCTGCGATGCTTGTCTTTCTGGTATACCGCAAGCACGCGACCCAAAGGGTTGTTTCCTGGCTGCGCTGGGGTTTTCAGTTGCTTCATGATTTTCTGGCGCGAAATCATCAGTGATGCACCACGTACGAGCGCAATCAATAGGCCGATAGCCAATAAACCAAGGATTATTTTACCGACAACGCCACCCGCATTTAGGCGATCAGCCAAAGTCGGTGAGTTTGCAAGCTGTTCAAGAAGAATGCCACGTGATGGATCAATGACAAGTGCATCAATGTCACCAGAGGAAATAGTATTCGCTGTTGGACCGTTCTCAGGCTGACGAAGATAGTTTACCGCGTCTCCGCGTTGACCATTCCACTTAACGTAGCCAGTCTCATCCAGCAGCGCCATAGAACCAAGACGAACACCATTAACCGTTTGTTCACGACCTTCGCCATTTAGCAGTGTGAAAGAGACGTTTGCCATTTCACCGCTTGCTTTGATTTGTTCTTCCATGCTGCGCCACATCGCCTGAAGTTGGGTCAACGTTGGCAGTGATTTAGCCGCAACAATAGCATCGATATCTTTCTGATATGAGTTTGCATCTACACCCGTTACTGAGCTCTTGAGCTCTGACTCTAGCTCTTTTGCGTTCTGGCGAACGACGCCAAATAGCTCACCTAAGCTCCCGGTTTCTAGACGTAGCTTTTCTTCTAGCTGCGCCAGTTCCGCTTCGTTTTCACCGAAAGTAACACTTAATGAATCCGCTTCTGCTTGAAGAGCAGCTCGCTCTGCGGCCAATTTATTCTTTATAGCCTGTAGCTCTTGCTCTGTTTGCTTAAAACCTGATTCACGCGTGACATTGTGCGATTGCTGTTGACGATTTTCTTGCTGCGCCTTTTGTAACAACGCATCACTAGCAACAGTTGTATGAGGCATTAATGCGGCTGTCGAGATTAGTGCAACCGATAACCATTTTTTCATCATTTATTTGCCCTCCGCAGCGGTTAACGACACTGGCAGAGTTAACATACTCGGCGCGATCTGTTTATTCGCCATAGCGAACGCTTTATCTAGCTCTGATTTTTGCTCAGAACCCACTTGTTGCCATGCTTGTTGTTGCTGTGACCAGCTCCAAAATGTGTCACCAGATAAGCTACGCGCTACCAAAGACAAACGCCCTAAATAGAGAATGTCCGCCTCCACAGCTTCATTGTCACCTAGGTTAATCTTGCCTTGGTAAACGCCAAGCTTGGTGCCGTAATCCATTTCAATTTGGTACGCTTCTAAAATACGACGAAACTTCTCTGCATCCGCAACGTCTGCACGCGTCATCATGGAATCCAGCTTTGCAATTCGCTCCTCACGTTGCGCTTTGCGTATAGGCTTGTCGTTAGCGACGAGCACTTTTAAGCCCTCAAGCATGTGATACATCAAAGGCACGACACCTTGACGAGTTTGAGCAATCTGCTCAATTTGCTCGTTCAAGCTATCAACTTCTTGATTTTGACTTTCAACAAGGCTTGCAAGATGATCGCGATAAATCTTCAAGTTACCGACTTCCTCTTGCAGCTGCTCAATTTCAGCTTCTAGAGTAAGTGATTTTTCTGCGCTTGCATCAATACGTTTTTGGCTTACCGCCGACGACTGGTTTGTTTTACTCTGCACAGCTTGTGCATCGTTTAAGTTCGCCGCGTGAGCGGGAATCAAAACCGATGATATCAACAGAGCGATACTTGATTTCATTAGATTCATACGAGTTATATTTCTGTGTTCCAAAAACGACCAAAGGGGAAGACTACCCTTCCCCTTTAATAATCAAATTGTTATCAGTACTTGAACTGGATTGTTGCCATGTAGTTGCGGCTTTCTCCAACCACAACCCCACTCGCACCTTTTTGCTCGCCATTCGTGCTACCACCACCTGCGAAGTAGTCGGTATCGAATAAATTCTCGACATTGAATCGAGCAATAATATCCAAGTTTTCATCGTACTTATGTTTGTATGACACGCCCATATCAACGCGAGCGTAGCCATCTTTCTTGAAGGTGTTCTGTGCATCACCGTAGCGATCACCTTCATAAATCAAACCAAGGTTTAAGTTAGTGTTGTCTTGAACCTTGTAGCTAGACCATAGACTTGCCGAGAACTCTGGCACGTCTACAGGGCGGTTACCTTCATATCTTTCTGCCTTCTTAAGCTCTGCATCCAAATACATTGCAGAAGCGGTTAGCGACAACTCTGGGGTCACAAAACCTTGAGCCATTAACTCAGCGCCTTTGTGAACTTGCTCACCACCTTGCGTTTTCTTGTGTAGGAGATTGCCGCCCGCGTCTTTGCCGCTTTCAACATCCAGCGAGATGTTCTCTAACGTGATATCAAACACAGCACCAGATACAAATAAACGCTGATCAAACAGTTCCCACTTCGTACCGATTTCATAAGAGATACCACGCTCAGCGTCGAGTTTCTCACCTTCATTGATGTAGGTACGACTACCGTTGCTGACTTCACCTTGAGGCATGAAGCTTTCAGAATACTGAACGTAAACCGAGCCATTCGTCGATGGGTGGAAAATGACACCAAATTTTGGAGAAACCTGGTTTTCGGTCAGTTCATCATCACGCTTTTCGTCATAACGAACACCTGCAAGCACTTGCCAGTAATCATTAATCGTCATCATATTTTGCGCGTAGATACCCCAAGTATCGTACTCAGCAGTTGGTGATTTCTTCGAACTACGATAGCTAGGCTTAGGCACCGTTTCTCCTGGCGCAATACTCGCCTCATTATGAAATGCCATAAAGCGATCATAACTGTAATCTAAGTAGTTAGCGCCCACTAACAACGTGTTTTCCGTACCGAACAAAGTAAAGTCCGTCGTCACATCTATATATGCAGTATCAAATACCCAATTATCGGAGCGATCGTTGCCTCGATGCTTAATCGTATTTAACTCTTCATACTGATCAAACTTAGGGTAAGACTCTACATCAAAACGCTTAAAGTCTTGGCGGTTGTAACCTGCTTTTACGTTCACGTTATCCGTGACTTGCGCATTAATATCGACACCGTAGTTTTCTACTTCGTTATCAATTTCAGACCACTGCGCATCCCAAATGTACTTATCACCGCGAACCGCTTTGCCATCAACAATGTATGCGCCAGAGTCCACGCTACCATCGTCTTTCGTGCGATCGTAATGAGCCGATACCATAAAGTTGTCTGTGATATCGTACTCAACCACTAGGCCAGCTACCGTACGATCTGTTTTAGGCTCAGTGCCATCACCGTACCTGCGCCAAGAGCCGTAGCTTTCTTTGGCAAAAATTGCGCGCGCTCGCAGTGTCTCTGCATCATTTAGCGCGCCGCTCACATCAAGCACAGTGCGTGAGTGATCATTCGAACCTAGATCTTGGCTCAAACTTGCTTGTGTTTGAGTTGTTGGTTTTTTCGAAACCATGTTTACCAAGCCACCCGGCTCAGATTTACCGTATAGCAGACCTGATGGACCTTTAAGCACTTCAACACGCTCTAAAAGCTCAATTGGCTGACGGTAGTGTGACCAGTGTTGACGGCCATCACGAAGAAAACCGTCTGAACTGCTAAGTTCAAAACCACGTAGAGAGAAACGTTCGCGGTTACGGCTTGTACCACCCGCGCTAACACTTGCATCGTTACGTAGCACTTCACCAAGTGTACTTGCACGCTGCTCATCAATTACCGTTTCATCGATAACCGCTACTTGTCCCGGCGTTTCCAGCTGCGTCATTTCCATGCGCATTGCTGTACTGTTTGTATCCGCCTTGTAGCCGAACTCTCGACCTTCTACAATTACATGTTCGTCTGTTTGAACTTCCGCCACTGCAGGTGTTGCTAACACTGCACCGATCACTAACGCCAAATGGCTCTTAGTAAACATATCCTTTCACTCCGATTATTATTTTTCGGGTCACATACTTGTTGAATGCGATTCCCTCTTAATTATTTCGCGGGTGAATATAAGTGATAAGTATTACCATTTGCATTAAATTTACATTCTTTGCATTTGCAAACTTTTGTAAAGTACTCTCTGATGATGCGCCATGATAATGTGATGTTAATCACAAAAATTACGACTTAATCATACTTATTGCTTGAACACTAAAGTAACCCTCAGACCACCTTGCTCACGGTTTTTCGCCGTAACTGCTCCACCCATAATACGCATGGATTCTTTGACAATCGCAAGACCTAAACCGTAGCCACCAAGCTTTTTATCTCTAGAAGCATCTAAGCGTGTAAACGGATCAAAAATATCGACCAGCTTGTTATCTGGAATACCAGGCCCATCATCAGATACTGACATGATGGTGAACTGCTGCCCTTCTTTGACATAATTTTCCAGAGAAACTTCTATCTGAGATGCTGGTCCTGAATATTTAATGGCATTACCAATAAGATTGTTCAAACAACGAATGACCAGCGTTTCTTCACAAATGGCTTTAGCACATACAGCTTCTGAGCGGAAAGACAACGTCTGTTCTGACTTCAAATCTATTTTGCAACGTTCTACTTGCGGGGAGAGCAAAACTTCTAAATCACAGCGTTTCGTGGCTTTGTCGAAGCGCGCATTTTCCAAGCGACTGAACTCCAATATATCGCTGATCAAATGGTTTAGCTCTTTTGCTTCATCTTCTAGCCTTGTCACTAGGCTTTGCTCACTTTCTCCAACACGCTTTCGCAAAAGATGCAGAACCAAGTTCTGCCTCGCTAACGGCGTTCTCAATTCGTGAGAGACATCTCTTATAAGCAGTCGCTGCTTTTCAGCGAGAGAATGAATCTGTTGCGTCATGTGATCGAAGTCTTGCGCTAACTCGTTAAACTCACGCGTGCTCGACTTCAGCTCTTTCACGACACTGACATTAAAATCGCCATTAGATAGCTTTTTGCTTGCTTCTCTCAATCGATCCAATGGTTGCTGTAAGTTACGTGCCATTAGCAGCGAAAAGAGCGCCAAAATAACCACTGCAATCACGACTTTGAGAATAGAGAAATACAGAATGAAGTCATTTGCAGGGTGCAGTCGATGTGGCAATTGAATCACTAAAGTATTGCCATGAACTAAAGGAATATTGATGATGGGGCGATTCACTTTCCCCTCAAGTTGATCATCAATGCTTCTCTTAAATTGAAGTTTGAACTCGAAGTGCGGATGCATCAGACGGTGCGTAACTGGTTGCTGATGTTCATTCAACACAAATAAATAAAAGTTTTGCGCATTTGCCCAGTCAGCAAGTTCGTCCATGTCTCCGTGCTCAATCAATACGTTAGCTTGATGTGCAAGGTCTAGCATTTCTTCTCGCACACTATCGGGCACTTTCAACATGGCTTTCACCAAAGCTTGTTCCGCTAAGGATTGCACGACCAAAATGCTAATGACAATTGCGGTCATGCAACTAAATAACTTGAACGCTAAGCTGTCTTTACGTTTTGCAATAAAAGGTGGACACCGGAGCTTCATTAACGGTTTACAGCCTCTAAATAACTGTAACCTTTGCCACGGAAGGTTTTGATATGTTGCTTGGAAAGCCCCGCCTCAACTAACTTGCGACGTATGTTACTGATGTGCATATCAAGGTTGCGATCAAAAGGACTCAGCTCTTTCTTTAACACTTCAGTTTGAAGCTCTGCTTTTGAAATCACGACTCCTTGGTTTTTTACCAAGTAGCTCAATAGTTCAGCTTCCGTACTTGTGAGGGGTAAGCTATTAAGCTGGTCACTGATCGTTTGAACGGTACTACACATCGTCTGACGTTGACGTTCCAAGCCAACACGACGAAGAATCGCTTTGATGCGCATTAGAAGCTCAGCGACATTAAAAGGCTTTCCGATATACTGATCGGCCCCCGCTTGGTAACCATCAAGCATCGAGTTTTCATCGTTGAGAGCGGTAAGCATTAGAATAGGTGTCGCGAAGCGCTGACAGATCCTACGAGCAACTTGCATGCCGTTAAGGTTTGGTAACATGACATCAAGCAATACAAGATCTACAGGCGTTTTTTCCATATATTGCAGCGCACTTTCACCGCAATGCACAGAAGATACGATGTAGCCCTCCTCTTGCAAAACCGCTTCTAACAGCTCACACAAAGGAACGTCATCATCGACTATCAAAACTCGTGACATTACCACTCACCATTCAAATAAAAATGGTTCGCATTTTATTACTCATTTACCAATTAAACAACTACACACTCTAAGGCTTTAAGTCCACAGGACTCAGTCCAAGAAGCAGCAACGTACCATTAGAGTTTAATGTTCACTTTTACTAAAGGTTCCTAACAATATGCACCTAGATATATCTTCATAGAAAAAACGAGTACAATCTGGCAACCGCAAAGCAAAAGATAAAGCGAATGGAAACGTTATTAATTGGTCACCGTGGCGTGGCAGGTTCATACCCTGAGAATACAAAAATAAGCATTCAGGCAGCCATTGACCTGGGGTTGAAGTGGGTGGAAGTGGATATACAACCTACCAAAGATAATGTTTTAGTGGTTTGCCATGATCATACCGTCAATCGATGCAGCAATGGACAAGGGCGTGTTGATGAGCTCACCCTGGAAGAGTTAAAAGCATTAGATTTCGGTAGTTGGTTTAGCACAGACTTTTCAGGCGAGAAGATCTTGACACTAGATGAACTGCTCACTTTAGCTACTGAGAATAAGCTTAACTTGAATATTGAAGTTAAAGTAGACAACCATCCAGCGGAAGAAGTGGCGCAGACTCTAGCCAATGCGTTAGCAAAAAGTCCAATGCCGCAAGAGAATGTACTCCTATCCAGCTTTAGTCATGACGTCATTAGAGCGATGCACAAATACTGCAGTGGCTACCGATTGGGTGTGTTAAGTGAATTCTTTACGAGAAAAGATAAACGCCTTTTGGAAGAAGTTAGTGCCTATAGCTGCAACCTAAACATTAACTGGGTTCGCACTCGCCAGATAAACAAACTCCAACAAGCCGGTTACAAAGTGATGTGCTATACGGTGAACAATCCAAATAAACTGAAATACCTGCCTCAGTTAGACGGTATTTTTAGTGATCATCCACAGCGCTTTATGCCATAGCCTATAAGAGCCAGAACATTAAAGGGGACCTTTTATTACCACTCAATCTGAATTGGTGTCCCCATCTCGACAAGCTGGATAAATTCGTCCATCTCCTCGTTGGTAATCGCAATACACCCATTAGTCCAATCAAAACTTTGGATGTAAATCGGCAACTGACTCTCACCGTTTTTTAAGCCATGAATTTTGATGTTCCCTCCAGGGGACACACCTCGGCGCTTCGCTTCCAACGTATCAATCGCATCAGGGTAACTGATATGCACAGAACGATAAAAAGCAGAGTCCTCTATAACATAATCTAGAGTGTATTCGCCCTCTGGCGTGCGATTGTCTCCCTCTTCTTGTTTATGTCCTTGCGGGTTCGCTCCTAAAGCAATTCGGTATTCTTTTAGCACTGCTCCTTGTTCCATCAAATACATTCGACGCTTAGACTTGTCGACTTTAACAAGGTCAACAGCTGCGTGAGTGCCCGAAGCAAACACACAACACAAGAACATAGAGAACCATTTTACTGACATTGTCGTAACGCCTAAGCTAATAAAGTGAACAAGAAAAGAGCGATAATGCTAGTCAGTTAATGCTCGTAAAGCAAACAGTATCTAATGCGGAACCGTAAGATAGCACTCGCTGAAAGGCGTTCTTCTTATCGTTATTTGATACAACAAAGTCAAAAAGAAGATTTCTCTATTCATTGCGGCTAAGTTGCATTACTTTATAAGCATATTTATTTATAAAGTCCGTACTTTTTGAGAGGGAACCATGATTAACATTGCTTTTTTTAGTGCAAAATCCTACGACGAAGCCTCTTTTAATAAAATTAAAAATAACCGCGATTTTGAATTTCACTATCACGACTTCCGACTAACCGAAAAAACAGCCAAGATGGCGCACGGCAGTGATGTCGTATGTGCGTTTGTTAATGATGATCTTTCAGCTCCTGTCCTTAAACAGCTTTCTCTGGGCGGGACCAAGCTTATTGCTATGCGCTGCGCGGGATTTGATAAAGTTGATCAACAAGCAGCCAAAGAACTAGGTTTACAAGTGGTTCGAGTTCCTGCTTACTCACCAGAGGCAGTGGCAGAGCACACGGTTGGTTTAATGATGTGCCTAAACCGCCGTCTTCACAAGGCCTACCAACGGACACGTGACGCCAACTTCTCGCTAGAAGGTCTTGTTGGCTTTAACTTTTTCGGAAAAACCGTTGGTGTTATTGGTACGGGTAAGATTGGTATCGCGACGATGCGTATCTTCAAAGGGCTTGGCATGGAGCTGCTTTGCTACGACCCCTACGAAAACCCATTAGCGCTAGAAATGGGAGCCCGTTACTGTTCGCTTGAAGAAATCTACGCTAATGCGGATGTTATCTCTCTCCATTGCCCAATGAGTGAAGAAAACTATCACTTATTGAACGAAAAAGCCTTCGCGCAAATGAAAGATGGTGTAATGATCATTAACACCAGTCGAGGCGAGTTGCTAGATTCACTAGCGGCGATAGAAGCGTTGAAACAAGGTAAGATTGGTGCGCTTGGCCTAGACGTGTATGACAATGAAAAAGACTTATTCTTCCAAGATAAATCTAACGATGTCATTGTCGATGATGTTTTCCGCCGTTTATCGGCTTGTCATAACGTGCTGTTTACTGGCCACCAAGCATTCTTGACTCACGAAGCACTTAATAATATTGCCTCTGTGACGCTTGATAACGTCGAAGCCTTTTTCTCTGGTAACGTATCGGGCAATGAACTGATTAACTAAAGCCAGACAATCGAGAAGTATAGTAGAGCGTGTGATCTCAGCTATGCTATACTTCTCGACTATTTAAAATTTGAGCCAAATTACCATGAGCATAAAAACTGATATTCAAAAGCTGCACAACCGTTTAGATACATGCCAACGTAAACTTGATGCGGCACGTTCTCGTGGTGATCACGAAATGATTACAAAGTTCACGGATGAAGTAGAACAGCTTACCAAAAAGCTTAACCAGTTAAAGCACAAGCAAAACTATGAGCTGAACAAAGAACGTAAAAGCTTACTTGATATGCCTTTCTCTCGTGAAATCACCAAAGCAGAACAAGCGGACATCGGCAAACTGAAAAAACGCGTACGCGGCTTAGTAATCGTTCACCCATTAACAAAAGTTGGTAAAGAACTTCGCCTTGATGTGATGACAGGCTTTGCGCCAAAAGAGTTTTAAAACTCGCATTAACATTTATGGAGCCCAAGCATTTGCTTGGGCTTTTTATTTTGTACTGCTTCATTAGATTTCATCGAAATATCAATCCATAAGCTATTAAAAAGGTCAGCGACAAAAGCCACTGACCTATTTCGACCAATATCGTCCGCATTACATCTCAACGTTACGACAGTTGCTGCAACTTGTGCTCCACAACGGGATCATTCGGAACCAACTGCTGAGCGACTTCCAAAAGCTGTACCGCATCTTGCGGGTTGTCATACTCATGCTTAAGTGCAATATCAACAAGTGGCTGAATATCGATTTGCGCTTGATGCTCCTTCACATGTTCTTTCTTTTCTTCAATTAGTACATTATGAGCAGTGCTCAGTAAGTTTAAACGATGCTGTGAGCTCGCATTCGCCTTGTTAAGGCACTGATAGTAATCTTCTTTTAAGCGCAGCGTTTTGGTCTGATGACGAAACTGCGCTATATCTATCTTCTGATAACGTATAAAGTCTACGGCCACTTGCTTATAAAAACCGAATTTATTCAAATACGTCGCGTGGGTACCATGTCCCATCCCGAAGACTCTTAAGTGAGTGAGCTCTGGGTAGCGTTTGGCGTGAAGGCGGTCGATTTCATTAGTTGGATCATAAATGATATAGCCTTTTGCATCGCCAAGGTCGAGGTCGTGATACTTTCCTTCCCAATCAAATTGTTGGGCAAGTTCAGTACTTGGCCTATCATCCCATGGCACCAAAACTTTGTTTTTTGTGCTGACCGGGTGAAACATCAATACTTGATCCAACTTTAATAGATTAGAAAAGGCACCAATAGCAAAACCACCGCGGCTAAGTCCATAGCCTAAACGACATTCAAAGGGCTCAAGTAAAGTCGACAGTTGCTCTAGAAAGAAAATCAAATTACGGCTGCGAAACCAGTTACTTTTCCCAAGATGCTGAAATGAAATAATATTTACTTTTTGTTTCTGGGCTAAGCGGTAACCCCAAGGCGCAAAGTCTGAGTGTAAGTCCTGTACTTGTAGATTCGTACCAGCAGGGGAAAAGGTGAACAACAACGGTTTATTGCGGTCGACAAACTCATACTTAACAAATACATCATCAAGTAAGTCCTCCCCGGACATCGGTAGCCTGGTTTGCTGTTCTTCACGAGAAAGAGCCAGCCATTCATCCAACCAGTACAGTAACTTCATTAATCCTCCATCTAAATTGCGCCTAGCAATTGTGTTAAAAATCTAGTTTTTAGTGTGTGATCATCTCCCCCTGGTTACAGGGGACTCTGATATCAGTCCTCTTTTAAAACAAAGCGTGAATTTGCTTATTAAATTGGTCAATATCTAAGGTTTGATGGCGAACAAACTCCTGCGCCACCAGATTAAAAAATTCTAATTTATCTAATTGTGTGGATTGAGTGCCGTGTCCCATACCGACGACTTTTAAATGGGTAAGCTCTGGATAACGTTCAGCATGAAGACGATCAATGCGATTGGATGGGTCATAAATAATATAACCTTTGGCATTGCCCAAATCTCGATCATGGTAGCCGCTTTCCCAAGCAAACTGCTGAGCAAGCTCAGTACTCGGCCGATCATCCCAAGGCACTAACGCTTTATTTTTAGTGCTAACAGGATAAAACAACAAAAGATGTTCTAGTTTCAGCAAGTTAGCGAACGCGCCAATTGCAAAGCCACCTCGACTTTGCCCATAACCCAAACGACATTTGAAGGGATGAAGCAACTCAGATAGCTGCTCCAGAAAGAAAATCAAATTCCGACTACGGAACCAATTACTTTGTCCTAAATGTTGAAAGGCAATAATGTTTACTTGTTGTTGTATTCCGAGCTCGTAGCCCCAAGGAGAAAAATCCGGAGTTAAATCTTGTACCTGCACATCAGTACCGGAAGGAGAAAATGTAAACAACAATGGCTTGTTAAGATCGACGAGTTCATACTTCACAAACACATCATCAAGTAAATCGTAGCCAGAGATAGGTAAAGCCATCTCTTGTTCTTGTTGAGTAAGAGCTTGCCATTCATCTAACCAGTAAAGTAGCTTCATTTTTTCTCCAAGTGCATCCGCAGTATTTAGACTGGAACTCTATCAAAATGCGTTTAAGCATCCCACGTTGAGACTTAAGAAAGCTCTATTTGAAGCCCAAATGAGACGTATGGAAATGTCTTCGATTGAAGGTATTACTGCGTAAACTAAACCCAAAGTAGGTACGCAAAAACTTGGAGAAAGAGCTAGAGAAAAATCAATTAGAAGTTTCGATAACAGCGGTTAAAAAACAGCAGATACAAAAAAACCGCTGTAAGAACAGCGGTTTTTTTTAAAAGTGGCGGAGAGATAGGGATTTGAACCCTAGATACGCTATTAACGTATGCCGGTTTTCAAGACCGGTGCTTTC
>NZ_JAWOUX010000006.1:0-285268 GCF_033339595.1 Vibrio sp. 2096 | reverse complement strand
GTCCTAGGTTCATCTGGTGATACAGATGGTTCACTCGTTGAGCGGTGAACAGCGCTTCATACGACCTCACGTCGCACACCCCAACACGAGTTAGCAACGAAAACAGTTTATATCACTGTGGTTGGTCGCCTTTTGCTGGACATGAATTTTCAGCTCAAATTCAAAAGACTTGGGTCAATGGCGCGCTAGTTTATGCCAATAACAAAGTCATCGATAAACCAGCTGGAGCGATGCGTTTATCCTTCAATCGTTAAGTCGCTGACCGTAAAAAAAGAGCCATAAACAAACTGGAAGCATTATGTTAAGAAGAAACCCAACGGGCCATATGCCACAGGTGTCCTCAACAGCCTTTATCGATCCAACCGCTATTATCTGTGGCAAAGTCATTATTGAGGATAACGTTTTTATTGGACCCTATGCTGTTATTCGAGCTGACGAAGTTAATAACCATGGAGACATGGAAGCTATCGTCATCAAACGTGACACCAATATCCAAGATGGTGTCGTAATTCACTCTAAGGCAGGGGCTGCGGTGACCATTGGTGAGCGCTCATCCATTGCTCATCGTTCGATTATTCATGGTCCTTGCCAGGTTTGTGATGATGTTTTCATTGGCTTCAACTCCGTCGTGTTCAATAGCGTCATCGGTGAGAGGTGTGTTATTCGTCATAACTGTGTCGTCGATGGCCTCGATTTACCCGCTTATTTCCATGTACCACCGATGACCAATATTGGTGTCGGTTTTGATTTAGAGAGTATCTCTAAAGTGCCGCCAGAATATTCAGCTTTTTCCGAATCCGTCGTTTCTGCCAACCATGAACTAGTCCAAGGCTACCGGAGAATTGCCAATGAACTTTAATAAGCCACTGATTTCGCGAGTGCCGACTAACATCATCACTGGCTTTCTCGGGGTGGGGAAAACATCGGCAATAATGCACTTATTGACCCATAAACCGAGTCATGAACGTTGGGCTGTATTGGTCAATGAATTTGGCGAAGTTGGTATTGATGGCAGCTTGTTACAAGGCCAAAAAAAACAACAAGACCAAGTGTTTATTCGAGAGGTCCCCGGGGGATGTATGTGCTGTGCAGCAGGTCTTCCGATGCAAATCGCCTTAAATCAATTATTGTCTGAAGCAAGGCCAGATCGATTGTTGATTGAACCTACAGGCCTTGGTCATCCTAAAGAAGTACTGCAAGTGCTATCGACCGAGTATTATCGTCAAATTCTCGCTTTGCAAAAAAACATTACTTTAGTCGATGCACGTAAACTATCGGATCCTAAGTACACTGAGCATGAAACGTTTAACCAGCAAATCACTATCGCAGATACAGTGGTAGGTAATAAGCGCGATCTCTATCAAGATGAAGATGAGCAAAAGCTGACGGCTTATATAGCAAAGCTCGGTCTGCGGGAAACAAAAGTGATTTTCGCTGAACATGGCGCTATCCCTTTTCATGAATGTGAGGGAGCGACTCGTATTGACGTGCAAAAAACGCCCTCTGTTCTTTATCGTGAAAGAGAGAAAAAGTCACTTGTTCCTGAGTTGCCTATGCCTGAGAGCGGCATTCTAAAAGCAACCAATCAGGGGGAAGGTTTCTACAGTATCGGTTGGCGTATATCCGCTGAAAACGTGTTCGATCATCAAAAGCTGAGATTATTGCTGCTCGACCTCAAGGTCGAACGAATGAAAGCGGTTTTTATCACGGGAAGCGGTATTTTTGGTTACAATCTAACATCAGATGGACTCACAGAGTTTGAACTAGACGAGTGTTCAGAAAGCCGCCTAGAACTGATCTCTTCCGGTCTAGATGACCAATTTGAAGATAGATTATTTCGATGTTTGGAGAAGGCATCATGATAGAAAAGAGAAAACTCTCCTTTTAACCATAATGTCTTACCTCCTTAAAATTCTAGTGGGGTTTCTTTTAAAGCTGCGCTTAGGGCACTTATGCTGCCGTATTAGGGTGGGGTTAGTACCCGTATTTTCTGCCTATGCGGTTCAGGCACAGTTTTATTCATGGGGTGAGGTATCCACGTTACACGTGGCCTAATTACTTGCTTTAAGTTACACGGAAGAAACACGTCTTTTTTTAGCGAGGGCCATTGCTATATTTGCGGTACTGTAGGCGCTCTCATTGATAAAGTGCGGGTAAATTTCCCCTTTGCCATTCCAATGGATATCATAACCAGCGAAAGTCGCTAATAAAGGTGCTCCTGGTTTGACCGCCTCAAAATCTCTGCCACAAATAGTAGGGTGTACTAGTGCTTGCCGCATACCCTCTTGATCAAGTGGAACCCTGATTTCTTCGGTGTAAAAAAACGCCTCATAATCGCTCAGTAAGCCTATTTGGTTGAGGTTGTGCTTTTCAACATAGTCCAATACTGCGGTAAGCATCTGTTTCATCAACTCCAACGTACTGTACTCTAGCGCACCATGTGCTTGCGCCCCGACCTCAATCATTATTCCATATTGCCCAGCAGTACAAAGGTAAGGTTGCTCTTGCCATTCTTTTCGCTCTTCGAAAAGGACATGTGCTGATGGCATTCGTTGTTTGACGTACGCGCCCAGTTTCCGATAAAACACATCGTTAGAAAGCAAAATCAACGTCGCTCCCATATTGCTTGTTGTATTGTGCAGGTCAACAATCAACAGTTTTTCTTGGTTTGCATATTTCTCGATAAATTGATGTGCAATCTTGCTTTCATGCAAATTAGGACAATGATTGCTATTCATTGCTGAGAACTCGCGATTTAAGTCTGTATCGATGTATCGGACGTTGTGTTTTACTGCTTCGGAGTTTGCGATGATCGAGCAGGCTGAAAAGGTTGATCTATTGACAGAGTAACGTTTTTCTTTGATTAGTTTATGTAAATAAATACCAGAAAGTTCGTTTCCGTGTGTTCCTGCAACGATAAGTGCTGAATTGAATGTGTTCATTATTGAGCCTTCTCAAAGAGAATGGGTTGAATGACTGGTCTTCTCTTAGCCAATCCAGTGAACTGAATAAACGTTTACTAAACTGAGTAAAAATAATCCTAGATATGTTATAACATAACAATTGTTGTTATTGATACTTAGTTTCTCATGAGTCAGTTTAAATTTATTGCTTTAATCGTTGCTGTGTTTTGTTTTTCGGTCGCTTTGCTTCTACCTACAGAGGATGAGCCAAATCAAGATAGTCACAGCACTCAACTGAATCAAAGCAGTGATTCGTCACCACCTCCATCATCAAAGATAGTGGTTCCCTCAGATAGCAGTTTGACTCCGTTGCCTAAACCTAAACCTAAACCTAAACAAATACACTACATAGTTGAAGTGGGAGATACGCTCAGTGGTATCTTCGCTCAATTGGGTCTCCCTTACGGTATTTTGCAGCAAATTCTCTCAGTTGATCTTGATCACCTCCAGCTAGATATGATTAAGCCCGGAGAAGAGCTTGAATTAGTGATGGATGACATGGGGCAATTGAGTCGACTAATTTATCATATGAGCCTTGTAGAGAAGGCTATCTACACTAGAGAAAACGATGGCTCCTTCTCTTACGAATTTCAGGAAATTTCAGGGGAATGGCGTGAAACCTTATTTTCGGGAGAAATCAAAGGGAGTTTTTCAGTCTCGGCACATCGAGTAGGATTGGCATCAGGCCACGTCGCAAATATTACGCAGGTGATGAAAGATAAGATTGATTTTGCGCGATCTCTTAGAGCCGGTGACCGTTTCGATATATTAGTGAAACAGCAATATTTAGGTGAACACAAAACTGGCAATAGTGAGATTAAGGCTATTTCTTTTAACTTAGCGAAGGGCGAAGTCGCTGCATTTCTAGCCGAGGATGGACGGTTCTATGATAGAGCTGGTAACAGTTTGGAGCGAGCGTTTAACCGTTATCCTGTCGATAGGGCATACCGCCGAATCACCTCTGGGTTTAACCCTAAGCGTAAACACCCAGTGACGGGAAGAGTCACCCCGCATAACGGAACGGATTTCGCGACACCAATCGGTGCGCCAGTTTATTCTACTGGGGATGGAAAAGTAATTGCGGTCCGCAAGCACCCTTATGCCGGTAATTATTTAGTGATTGAACATAACAGTGTGTACAAAACTCGTTACCTACACTTGAATAAAATCTTGGTTAAAAAAGGTCAAGTTATAAAGCGTGGGCAAAAAATAGCCCTCTCTGGGAATACTGGTCGTTCAACCGGACCACATTTACATTTTGAAGTTTTAGTTCGTAATCGTCCGGTTGATGCAATGAAAGCCGACTTACCTATCGCGAAGTCGCTTCCTAACATCCAGAAACCTTCATTTTTGGCGCGAGTATCAGAGTTTGATTATCTAGTAGAAACGAAAAACTGAGTCCCGACAATTTGTTAGGGCTCAGCTATGCTATTTTGTGTTGTGAGGTTGGAGCAATAGGTGAGTCTCAATATGTGTTCCTAGAAGAATAATGACTGCGATTTTTTCTTTTACGTGCGTCCACATCCGCAACATCGGACGCTTTGCAACAACCTCCGCCTTTGATCGGCCTACGTGAAAACATCACACCAATTGCGAGCATCGCAATACAACTTAGGAAAATAAGAACGGTAAGAACTAAAGTCATAACACCAACTCCTATAAATCGCTGTATTGTCATCTTTCTCCAATTTTATAAACAAAGCAATGGTCGTTTTGTAACCACTTATTGTTTTTATCAATAGTCAGACCTTTGCTGGTGATGAAACGTGCTGAGAAACGAAGGCGAGTTCTGAAAAATCAGTCTCTGTGGTCTTTACCGATTCTTAAGCTTTGGGTCTAAGACAGCAATTGGATTCCTTCTATAACTCATCAAATTGTTATGTTATAACATGTGTTTATTCAGAGTTTGTAGGTCAAAGGTATGCCATCAATTCCAGTCACTATTTTGCATGGGTTTCTCGGGTCAGGGAAAACCACTTTTTTACGCAACATTCTTCAACAAGCCGATTCTTCTGGTATTGATCTTTCCGTTATTGTGAATGACATGAGTGAGTTAGACGTTGATGGCGTGCTTATCTTAAATACCGATGCGGTGAGTGAAGAGCAGGGCAACTTTGTCACGATCAGTGGAGACAGCATCAGCAGCCCGAGTGGTGTAAAGCAGCTCGATAAAGCCCTTAAAAAGCTCTGCGCAGAAAAATGGCCAGAATGGATTGTGATTGAAACGTCGGGCAGTAGTCATCCTTTGCCTTTGGTTGAGTATTTTAAAAACAACGCACCATTCGCACTCAAAGACGTGATTACGTTGGTGGATGCGACTTGGTTGCGAGATGACTATCGACAAGGCTCTGCCTTAATTCCGAAGTGGCAAGAGAACGTAAAGCAGGGTGTTCGCGGCGTTGAAAACTTGTTGGTAGAGCAAATTATGTTCTCAAACCGTGTCATGCTCACCAAGACGGACAAAGTGGATGACAATACCGTTCGCAACATCGCGCAGGGGATTCATCCGCTTAATGTTTACACCGAGATAATCAAAACGTCATGGGGAAACTTGGATATCCGCATGTTGAAAGGTGAGCAAGACTACAATTTCTTCCTTGTTGAGCAGTTAATCGCAGAACTTCGTGAGACGGTGAATGAGCCGTTGAATCTCTCTGATAAAGACGAACAAAGCCTTGTCGCCAAAGTGATCAAAGATGATCGACCTTTTCATCCTGCGCGTTTGTGGAGTACCTGCCACCAGTATTTAACTAAAGGTGTGTTCCGCAGTAAGGGGTTCTTTTGGTTTCCAACTCGAGACGATGTTTCACTGCTTTGGAGCCAAGCAAGCGGCAATGTGGGGCTTGAAATTACAGGCTTTTGGCGCGCTTCGGTAATCAATGACGAATCGCAAAACTTCACTGAGGAACATCGTCAAATCCTGCAAGATAAGATAGACAGTGTTGAAAGCCGCTTTGGTGATCGTCGTTGTCGCTTAACGGTGATTGGGCAAGAAAACGAAGTCGATGTGTTTATTGATGCGCTGGAAAACTGCTTTTTAACGGATGCGGAATTGGAGCAATGGCAACAGGGGGCAACATTTGAAGATCCTTGGCCAAAGAAAATAGCTAAGTTGAGCCAGAAGAAGACAGTTTGAATGTACTGGTGAGGATTCCCTTGGTGCATGTTTGAATCTCGGCTTGTACCAAGAACGGACTTACTGAATTGGCTCGGTATACCAAAATTGGCTCTGTGTAACGAAAAAGCCTCCCGAATGGTGGGAGGCTTTTTTGAATCTCAGTCGTTTACTGTTCCCATTCAGGGAAAGGGTCTTCCAGAGATAACCAATAGTCGAGCCCTTGCTCCATCTCATCTTCTGTTAACAAGCATTCGTTTAGACGAGCAATCAATTTCTCTTGCTCTAATCCCTGACCAATGAACACCAATTCTTGTCGCATATCGCCATAAGGTTCTTGCCAAATGTCGTTTATAGCATCTAAGTAATCTTGAGCCGTCGGCCATTCCTCTTTCGGAATTGCTTTCCAAAACATACCCGCAACACCATAACGTGCGATGCCTCCCGCTTGGCTCCATTGACCGACAAACTCTGGTCTGGTTGCTAGCCAAAAGTAACCTTTGGAACGAATCAGTTTGCCGTAATCTTTCGCATTGTGGAGGAAGTCGTAAAACTTCTCTGGATGGAAAGGGCGTCTCGCATGATAGGCAAAGCTGGAAATGCCGTATTCTTCGGTTTCAGGTATGTGCTCGCCTCGCATTTCTTTCAACCAACCTGGGGCTTGTTGCGCCTTTTCAAAACTGAAACTTTGTGTGTCGAGTACGGCATCAAGTTCTACTTCACCATTCGAGATAGGAAGAATAGTGGCCGATGTGTTTAGGGTTTTAAGAATCGCAAGAAGCCTTTCGATTTCTGATTTCTCAGCGAGGTCGGTTTTACTTATCAGGATCACGTCAGCGAACTCGACTTGATCGACGAGTAAGTCGGCGACGCTGCGTTCATCGTCTTCACCTAAGGATTCGGCTGTCTCTGTTAAGAACTTAGCTTCATCGTAATCACGCAGAAAGTTAATCGCATCAACCACCGTAACCATGGTGTCTAAACGTGCAACGTCTGAAAGTGATAGCCCGTTTTCATCAGCAAACGTAAAAGTCTCTGCAACGGGAAGTGGCTCGGCGATGCCAGTGGACTCGATAACTAAGTAATCGAATCTGCCTTCTTGCGCGAGTTTAGTGACTTCTTCAAGTAGATCTTCACGCAGGGTACAACAGATGCAGCCGTTACTCATTTCAACCAACTTTTCTTCACTGTGGTTGAGAGAAACTTCATTCTGAACAGTTGCCGCATCGATGTTGACTTCGCTCATGTCGTTGACGATGACCGCGACTTTTCTGCCTTGTCTATTGTTAAGAATATGACTTAAAACGGTTGTTTTTCCTGCGCCTAGAAAGCCGGATAAAACCGTAACAGGGAGTTTCTGGGTGTTCATGCTCATGCTCTTTATAGTGTAATGTTATAATGTAACAATTAATATAGTCGGTGATCTTAACTCTGGCATCAAGCAGTTTGTTACTGTGTCGAGTACTGCACCTTATTGGCGGCTTTATTTGTCGTTTAGTTGCACAGGTTCAGATGTCCGGAATTTAGAGATCGAACTCTTATCTCGGTGTGGAGGTTCTATGAACGAAGAGAAAAAGCATGTCATGACAGAAGAAGAAATTCTTGCAGCGCCCGAGGCGGATTATATGAATGAAGCTCAGCTCGCGTTTTTTGAAAACCGATTATTTGAGCTTTATGAATTGACGTTAGCGCATATTGAACGCGCGAAAGAAGAGATGATTGCGCCAATGGAATTCAGTGACGAAAGCGATAGGGCGTCCAGTGAGGAGCAATCTGCAATCGCATTAAGAATCATAGATAGAGAGCAAAAGCTGTTACCTAAGATTCAACGATCGTTGGCTCGCTTGAGCGCAGGGGAGTATGGCTATTGTTTAGAGTCCGGAGAACCTATCGGCATTCCAAGGTTATTGGCACGACCTACTGCTGAATATAGTGCAGAAGTAAAAGCTCAAATGGAGTCAAAAGAGCACTGGTATAAACACTAAAGCCTCACTATCTTATGACGTCGATATTCTTCTCGTTCACTTGTTTTTTTGATGTTCTCTGAGAAGTCTAAAGCGATGGCGACTACCGTTAGGTATGGTAGTCATTACCTTTGAGATATTAATAGTTATCGATAGGATAGAAGTAAGTTCTGTATTGTAAATAACGCACCATTTTTGTTTTTCTGAATGAGCTCTCGCTATGTTAGCGTCAAACATTTTCTCTGCTACTTCAAGCTGATCTTCTATCCTTAAAGCTAAATTGGTACTGGAGAAGTAGCATGATTGACTTTGTGGCAACTTTTATCTTTTTCTTTGCTGTCATCGATCCCATAGGTACTGTGCCCGTTTTTATCGCAGCCACAAAAAGCTATGAAGAAGTGGCAAAGCGTAAGGTCGCTCTGTTTGCGACTCTATTCTCCGCTGCTATCCTACTGTTTTTTGTTGTTGCTGGTGAAATCATACTTACAGCAATGCGTATTCCCTTGTCTGCGTTTCAAATCTCGGGCGGTATCGTATTGTTCTTGTTTGCTTTGACTATGATATTTGGTGAGAGTAAACCAGCAGAAGAAATCAGAACGCTCAATAGTCATCATGATACAGCAGTTTTTCCTCTAGCCATTCCATCAATTGCTAGCCCTGGCGCAATATTAGCCGCCGTTTTACTCACAGAGAACGTGCGGTTTAATATTTGGGAGCAAGTCCAGACCGTGGCTATGATGCTGCTGGTACTATTGGTTGTTTATATCTTGCTATTAATGGCCAGCGGCATACACAGGATTATTGGGAATACAGGAGCTAGTGCTGTAAGTCGGATCATGGGGTTGATATTAGCCGCTGTGGCCACGACCAACACTCTGAATGGGATTGAAAGTTACTTTGACCTTTAAGGCTTTTTCGCAAACTGAGCTGAAGGTATACGTTAAGAGCTAATTTTACGGCGAGATGACCAACCACCTGACAATCACTTTTCTGGCTGTTACTTCTAGCCGGATGTAATCCTTCAGGCTACTCGTGACGACCTTGTTTAAGAGGACCACGGAAAAGTTGAAAGTAAAATGCATAGATGTTGAGGGTATATATCAGATGGGGGAACTGGAGCAACACTTGCCCCCATTGAGCTGTGCCAATACTCAAAGATTAGCTGCTAGAAAACAATATCGATAATTTCTCCGCCTAGGCACTACTCTATACTCTTGTAGTCTCGCAGTATATAGAGCCTAGCATGGAGGAATTTATTAGCTTCAACGTGCCAAGACAAGACTTTTTCATGCCTTGAGAGTATCTGAAAATTCGGGAGGCTGAGAAGTTTATTCAGTATGGCTCTTATTGGGCAGTTTATGGATCAGCCAGTAACCAAGACTCATACTAAGAACTACAGCCGCAATTCCAATCAGGTACATTGGAGACAAGGTTTCAAAGTCTATAATAATGACCTTTCGGGAGATTGCCATCAGCGCGGTGGCCATGACGATTTTTACATGAATAACATTTTCTCTCAGGTAAATAGTTATATTGATGAAAATTTCAATAGCAATTAAAACGGCCATAAAAGCACCAAAAGTGGCTAGCATATCTGAAATCGTCAGAATGAGTTTAGGTGGCGTGATAAGTTTTTGATATATCGTCCATGCAACATCTATCACACCCATGACGATTACAAACAACATAACTATCGACAATACTCTTACAGACCAATGAATCACTATCTGTAATTTTTTTGTTAACTTATCATTTTTATCGACTTCCATGGCCCTGTTTCCTTCGCTTGTTTATGTTCACTTAACCTTCATATGTTGAAGCTAGACAATTGAATACATGTCGTTTAAAGCATAGTTGCTGTGGTGAGAGATAGAAGCGTCCGAGGGAAGGAAGTTATGAAACTTAGGTGTGGGCACAATGTTGGACACATAATGTAATCTCTGGTGTCATGCGTTATTACCTCATTACCTCATTGCCTCATTTCTGATCGTGAAGAGTCGACTGGTGAGGTGGTGATTCATCACCTTCACGGCAAACTGAATGAGCGGATACCACAACGTATTGATACTGGGCAAATCGATGCGCTTGTTGCTGGTTCCTCCGTGCGTTGTTAATAGAAATACAAGCGAATAAGGAGTGGGTAATCGCTCAAAAGTCGGGTGGAAAAGCGGTAAAACGGCGAAAATTATTGGAACTAAGTCAAGGTCCTTTTTTAATGAAAAGGCTTATTGATCTGAACACAACACTTCTCCATATAAGTATATCCACAAATACAAACCTCAAACTGGCGATAAAGAGCTTTAATATTGATAAATATATAAACAGCTTGGGCGCTGAAGAAATTTCAGTATACTGCGCTTAGGTTACACTGTAGAAAAAATCGCCGTATTCCCAGCGGGGTCCTTTGATGAGAAATAGAAATCGCGTTTGAATATGCAACCAAACGATTTTGCCGCTTGCAGTTTATTCGGTATACAAATAATAAACCTTTGACTAGTCCGAAGGTCGGTCGAATGAGAGAAAGTCATGTTTTTTAATAAGTCGCTTCAACAAGAAAATCAACGATTAAAGCAGGAGTTGCAAATCCTGCAGCAAATCCAAACCAGTTTAGATGAAGAGATGATCCGCTTAACATTGGATAGTAAAGGCATCATTACTTCTGCAAATACTAAGCTACAGCAAGAACTTTTCTTAAATGATGATGAGATCTTAACGAAATCAATTACTGAATTGGTACCGTCAAATTCGCGCAATACAGATCACTTTCATCGAATGAAGAAAGCCGTCCAAGATAAAGTGTTCTGGAATGGGGCATTGCAAGTACAGAAAGGTAATGGTGAGGAAGCCTGGTTAAGAACGATTATCCAGCCTGTTTTAAATGAGCGCAGAGAAGTAGAAAGCTTTTTTGTTTTTGCTTCTGAACTTACGCGAACGATCAAATCATCTCGTGAGCAAGAGGACATGCTAAATGCATTAAGTCGTTCTATGGCGGTGATTGAGTTCACATTAGATGGTCATGTTTTAAAAGCCAACGATAATTTCCTAAACACAATGGGTTATACGCTTGATCAGATTCTAGGGAAGCATCATCGCATGTTTTGTGATCAGGAAGAGTCGAGCTCTCAAGCTTACCGTGAGTTTTGGCAACGTTTAGCAAAAGGGCAATTTTCATCAGAGCGATTCAAACGAGTTAACCGTTATGGTGAAGAGGTGTGGTTAGAGGCTTCATATAACCCTATCCATAACGACAGAGGAGAGCTCTACAAGGTCGTTAAGTTCGCGACAGATATTACCCAGCAGGTGATGCAGGAACAGAAAATGGCCCAGGCTGCGCAATTGGCGAACGAAATCTCCCAAGAAACTGGAACACAAACCCTGCAAGGGCAAGAGGTTATAGGCTCAACGTTAGAAAAGATGCAGATACTTTCCGAGCAAATGCAGCAAGCGAACACGGCGATTGACGAGCTTAAAGCGCACTCATCGCGTATTAGCGAGTTGGTAAATAGCATCAGTGGTATCGCTGACCAAACTAACTTATTGGCGTTAAATGCGGCGATAGAAGCGGCTCGTGCGGGTGAGCATGGTAGAGGCTTTGCCGTTGTTGCTGATGAAGTCAGACAGCTTGCTACAAGAACCAATGCAACCACCGATGAAATTGTCACAATGGTAAGTGAAAACCTACAGAGAACGGATAACGCAGTTAAGCTGATCGCTAAATGCCAAAAAGAAGCACTAGATACGCTAGAGCTCTCTGAAAAAGCAGGTAATGTGATGAATGAAATACAAGATGGCGCTAGCCGTGTTGTAGAGGCCGTGGAGCAATTTAACCGCTCGTTGTAGTTAATCAATAAGTTTTCATTGCAGAGGCGATTGGTAAAAAGCAATTCGCCTTATTCAACCTGTATTGAGGAGCGCTGAAGTCGCAATACTACTCCTGCCGCAGTCAAGTTAAGCGTTTTGAAGGGGAGGTAGTTCGACACCCGGTACAGGTTTTAGCCAGTTTGCTTGCTGTATAGAATGCTAAAGTAATTTAGTATGCGAAAAGGCTTGCCTTAAGACTTTGCCTGCATTTAATGTATCTAGCAGCAGAACTTCAATCTGCGTGACAACAATACAGGAGAGGATCGGGCTTTCACTTTTTCGCTCGACACAAACCCCTTTCAAATTTACACAATAGCGCAGTAAAACTCTCTTGCTGCGCTATTGTGTGTTCCATATTTTGTGAGTACTTATGTTTAACTCAGAACGCAAAGCGACGGTTATTCTGGTTGCGACGACGATGATCGCGGCACTTGGCTGGATATTCTCTAAGGAAACAATACAGGGTTTACCACCTTTTGGCTTTATTGGGGCGCGATTTACTATCGCTTCGCTCTGCTTACTGCCTCTATGTTACCGACCTTTGCTGAAAGCAAACTTAAAAGATGTGCTTTCTGCTGGTGGTGTCGGGCTCCTGTTAGGCAGTGCCGTTATGACATGGATTTACGCTATTTCTATCAGTGATACTCTCGGGGAAGGCGCATTTATCATGAGCCTTTCCATGCTGTTTGTGCCGATTGTTGCATGGGTTATGTTTCGTCAACGACCACAACGAATTTTCTGGCTTTCTTTGCCTATCGCTGTATTAGGTCTTGCTTGTCTTTCTTTAGTTGGTGGCTGGAAACAATCGGCCAGTCAATTGTGGTTTCTTGGTGCAGCACTGGTTTTGGCGCTTCATTTTAATGTGAACAGCAAATACTCTCAAAAACTACCTGTGCTGCTGCTTACTTGCGTGCAACTTTTTTCAGCAGGTTGTTTAGGTTTGTTGGTTTCATTTTTTATGGAATCTTTCCCGGCAGAGGTGGACTCCTCTATTTGGTGGTGGTTTGCGTTGAGTACCTTATTAGCGACGAGCTTGCGTTACGTAATGCAAACCATGGGGCAAAAATTTGTTCAGGCAGGTAACGCTGCTCTAATTATGATATTAGAACCAGTTTGGACGGTTATTCTGAGCGTGCTGTGGTATGGCGAAGTGCTAACGGCAAATAAATTAGTAGGTTGTGTGCTTATCTTATTTTCTTTAATTATTTACCGTACTGGCGGGCGGTTTCGCTTCACTACTCGAAAGTAGAGCAAATTAACTTGGGTTGGGAGAATTTGAGGTGCCGGATGGCCTTCTACGAAAGTGATAATACGCGGTTACGCAATGCTAATGACACTTTTGATGTAGGCTGCCGACCCAGCTCTTCGCTGATCATCCAGCCAGCTTTAGCCAGTAGCTCTAAGTCGATCCCCGTTTCTATTCCTAATCCTTGGCATAAATATAGTACATCCTCCGTTGCGACATTTCCTGATGCGCCATGAGCGTATGGGCATCCACCCAGCCCGGCTACACTACTGTCGATGGTATTGATGCCCATACTCAGTGCCTGATAAATGTTGGTGAGAGCTTGTCCCCATGTGTCGTGGAAATGGACAGCAAGCTGGGGAAGAGGTGCAACCAACATGACGGCTTCTAGCATAGCAGCGATACGGTTTGGCGTGCCTGTACCGATTGTGTCGCCTAGAGACACCTCATAACACCCTAAATCGATGAGTGATTTGACCACGCTCGCCACTTGTTTAGGGGCTGTCGGGCCATCGTAAGGGCAGTCGGCAACGCAGGATAGATAGCCACGAACAGGGATGCCGTGTTTGGTGGCTAATCGCATTACAGGTTCGAAGCGAGTTAGGCTTTCTGCAATCGAGCAATTGATATTGTGTTGGCAGAATCCTTCTGAGGATGAAGTGAAAATCGCGACCTGATTGGCGTCAGCCTCCAACGCTTGTTCTAAGCCTTTTAGGTTTGGTGTCAGGGCAGAGTAGGTAACATGATTTCGCCGTGTTATTGCTTTCATGACCTCTATTGAGTCCGCCATTTGTGGCACCCACTTGGGTGAGACAAAAGAGCCCGCCTCAATATGAGTTAGCCCAGTATCAGAGAGTAAGTTGATCAGCCGGATTTTAGTCTGGGTCGCAACAGGAGATTCATTTTGCAACCCATCTCTAGGACCTACTTCGACAATCTTTACTTTTGAAGGCAGCATTACTTGTCCTGTGACTTGGTGACCCAACTTGGGCTACGTTTTTCAAGAAACGCTTGCAGCCCATCTTGACCTTGGGGTGATACTCTAATGTCCGCAATGAGCTTGCTAGTATAGTGAATCAGTTGTTGATCGATGGGGTTTTGATGACATTGATGGCAGAGCGTTTTCGCTTTACGCATCGCATCTGGGCTATTAAGTAGCAACGTCTTGATTACGCTATCGACCGCATTTTCAAGCTGTTTGGCTTCTTTCACTTCGTGCACAATACCAAACCGTTCGGCATCTTCGGCTGAAATGACTTCACCACTTAAGATATAGCGTCTAGCTTGTCTATTCCCCATCGCGCGCATGACGTAAGGCGCAATGGTCGCTGGAACTAAACCAAGCCTAACTTCACTTAAGCAAAAGTTGGCACTTTGGCTTGCGATGGCGATATCACTACAACAAATCAACCCCAAAGCGCCACCATAAGCGGAACCTTGAACAACTGCGATGGTGGGTTGAGGGAACGAATCTAATGTTTCCATGAGTCTTGCCAAGTTTTGGGCATCAACGAAGTTATCTTGCCTCGTGCTGTCGGCCATCGACTGCATCCAATTCAAATCGGCCCCGGATGAAAAATGCTTACCGTTACTTCTTAATACCAAGCACCGCACATCCGTTCGTAAAGCGAGATAATCTAGGCGGTGGATCAGCAAGTCGATCGTACAAGCGTCAAAAGCATTGTGTTTAGCTGTTCTGTTTAGGGTAATGGTCGCTACGCCATTATCATCGACATGCCAAAGAACATCATCTTGCCTTTGGGCGTTGGGAATAATGCTTGGTTGCATTTCCTGCATACTTACTTCCTTAATTCATCTTTGGATATTTACATTCTGAAGACGCCAAACTCGCTATCAGGAATGGGGGCGTTTAATGCTGCCATTAACGCTTGACTCAACACCTGGCGCGTTTTTTTAGGGTCAATAATTCCGTCATCCCATAGCCGAGCACTCGCAAAATAGGGATGTCCTTGTGTTTCATACAAGTCTATGATCGATTCTCTAAAAATGTGCTCTTCTTGCTCTGACCACGCTTCCCCCTGACGTTCCTTCGCGTCTTTTCGAACTTGTGTTAAAACGCCTGCTGCTTGTTCTCCGCCCATCACAGAAATACGCGCGTTCGGCCACATCCACATCATGGTTGGATCATACGCTCGGCCGCACATGCCGTAATTACCAGCGCCGTACGATCCACCGATGATCACGGTAAACTTCGGCACGTCAGCACAAGCGACGGCCATCACTAGCTTGGCGCCATGTTTTGCGATGCCTTCTTCTTCAACCTTTTTTCCGACCATAAAGCCGGTAATGTTTTGGAGAAAGAGAAGCGGTGTTTTCCGTTTGGCGCACAGCTCAATAAAGTGCGCGCCTTTTTGTGCCGATTCAGAAAACAAGATACCGTTGTTTGCCACAATACCAATCAAGTGTCCTTGAATACGAGCGAAGCCACACACTAGCGTTCTGCCGTACAAGGCTTTGAATTCGTCGAAATCAGAATCATCGACGATGCGGGCAATAATTTCTCGAACGTCGAATGACAGTCGTAAGTTGGCATTCACAATTCCGTAGATTTCTTCTGCGTCGTAGCGGGGAGAAAGCACGGTGTTTTCTGGCTTAACAGGTCTTGTTCTATTGGCATTGGCAATGGCTTCTCTCGCAAGCATTAGGGCATGTTCATCATTTTCAGCGTAATAATCTGCGACACCAGATTTTCGACAATGCACGTCTGCACCGCCGAGCTCTTCACCCGTCACGACTTCGCCAGTGGCCGCTTTCACCAAAGGTGGCCCCGCCAAAAAAATGGTGCCTTGCTCTTTAACCATAATGGACACATCCGCCATGGCAGGAACGTACGCGCCCCCAGCAGTGCAAAGCCCCATCACAACAGCAACTTGGGGGATGCCTTTCGCCGACATTCTCGCTTGGTTAAAGAAAATGCGACCAAAGTGTTCTTTGTCGGGGAAGACGTCGGACTGATGAGGGAGATTTGCGCCACCGGAGTCCACCAAGTACACGCAGGGGAGTTGGCAACGTTGGGCAATCTCTTGCGCTCTAAGGTGTTTTTTTACCGTGAGTGGGTAGTAGGTTCCGCCTTTTACCGAAGCATCGTTGGCGATGACCATGCATTGAATCCCCTCTATGATACCAATGCCGGCGATAACACCAGCGCAGGGGATCGCTTCGTCATACACTTGCCAGGCGGCAAACTGGCTGATTTCAAGAAAGTCAGTGTTGTCATCAAGCAAGCGCGCGATGCGTTCTCGTGCGGGGAGTTTTCCTTTTTGCCTCTGGTGCTCAATGGCTTTTTCACCGCCGCCCTGTTTGATGGTCTCGATGTGTTGATTAAGTTGAGTGACCAACGTTTCCATCACGGCTTTATTGGAAAGAAATAACTCGTCAGTTGGCTTAGTTTTACTTTTGATAATGGCCATAATGACTTCCTTGTCGTATGTTCCGTTAGCGAGATTCTTCGAACAGTTCTCGGCCTATTAACATGCGGCGAATCTCTGAGGTACCCGCGCCGATTTCATAAAGCTTTGCATCACGTAGCAAACGACCAGCAGGGTATTCATTGATGTAGCCATTCCCACCGAGCAGTTGTATTGCATCGAGTGCCATTTGTGTGGCGAGTTCTGCACTGTACAAAATCGCGCCAGCGGCGTCTTTGCGTGTTGCGTTACCTCGATCACAAGCCGCTGCGACGGTATATACATACGCTTTTGCTGCACTCATTCGAGAGTACATATCGGCGATCTTGCCCTGAACTAACTGAAACTCGCCAATGGATTTTCCAAACTGCTCTCGTTCATGTACGTACGGGACCACAATGTCCATGCAAGCTTGCATTATCCCGAGTGGTCCGGCAGCAAGGACGACGCGCTCGTAATCCAGCCCACTCATTAACACCTCGACGCCTTTATTCAACTCGCCAAGAATATTCTCTTTTGGCACTACGCAATGGTTAAATACAAGTTCGCAAGTATTCGAGCCTCTCATGCCTAGCTTGTCCAGCTTTTGAGCATGAGTGAAACCTGCGAAGTTACGTTCAATAATGAATGCGGTAATGCCACGTGAACCTGCGCTGACATCCGTTTTAGCGTAAAGCACCACTACGTCAGCATCGGGCCCGTTTGTTATCCACATTTTGTTGCCATTCAGTACAAAATGGTCGCCCTTGTTCTCCGCTTTCAGTTGCATGCTTATCACGTCTGAACCTGCATTGGGCTCACTCATCGCTAGGGCGCCAACGTGCGTACCATCAATGAGTTTTGGAAGGTATTTTTCGCGTTGAGAAGGCGTGCCGTTACGAAAGATTTGGTTGACGCACAGGTTAGAATGAGCGCCGTAGCTTAAAGCGACAGACGCAGAGGCACGGCTGATTTCTTCCATGGCAACAACGTGAGCGAGGTATCCCATGCCTGCACCACCAAGCTCTTCATCGACGGTCACACCAAGCAACCCCATTTCTCCCAACAAAGGCCATAAATGATTCGGGAACTGGTTATCGCGGTCTATCTCAGCGGCGATGGGCGCAATATGTTCCGTAGCAAAGGCATTAACGTGTTCTCGGAGCATATCGATGGTATCACCAAGTCCGAAATTGAGTGGGGTATAGGTGCTTTTCATAACGTCTCCCGGTATCAGAGGTAAGGTGGAAAAGCCTGTAGCGGTGTTGCTAATTGAGTATAGCGTTTATGTCTGCTTGCTTTTGAGTGTTTGAATACAACGCTCCTTAGCGGCATTCAACTCTGCCATAACGACGCTGATGTCGTTGAGTTGTTGCTGTAGGACGGCTTGTTTCTCTTCAATGATATTGAGCATTTTCAATAACTGTCCGTCGGTTTGTTGCATGTCGTAGAGCTCGAAAAGTTCACGAATTTCTGCCAACGAAAAACCGAGTCGTTTCCCTCTTAAAATCAGTTTGAGGCGAATTCTATCCCTGCGTTGATAAACGCGCATATTGCCCTTTCGCTCTGGTTCAATCAGACCCACGTCTTCATAAAACCGGATACTGCGAGTAGTAATATCAAACTCCTTGGCGAGGTCACTGATCTTGTATTTTTCCATAACATACTTACCTCGAATAAAAATCCAGTTTCTGGAAATCGAACCTTAAATGGGAAGGCCGAACATCAACTTTGAAATATAAACGTCTGCTTGGTGTGTTTTTTCATCTCATTGTAAAGGCTAGTGCTATGCTTACGTAAACGTCAAGAAATCGCGGAATGAAAGTTTGTTAGTGAAAAAGGCGATAAAGGCTGGTGTGGCGCTTGGTGAGTAATTCTATGTAGGGTGTCATCAGTCTGCCAAGTGTTCACATATACCTTAAGGGAATGCGAATCATGGGAAAAGACATCTGGATTGTCAGCGCGAAAAGAACGCCAATTGGGCGCTTTCAAGGCAAGTTGCAAACTTACTCTGCTCCTCAATTAGGCGCACTGGCGATCAAGGCGGCAATGCACGAAGTGAATGTGACTTCGGTGGATGAAGTGTTCATGGGATGTGTGCTTCCAGCAGGGTGTGGACAAGCTCCTGCTAGGCAAGCATCTATGGGGGCAGATCTTCCTTTGGGCGTAGGGTGCACCACCATTAACAAAGTGTGTGGCTCTGGCATGAAGAGCGTCATGTTAGCGCACGATCTCATTAAAGCTGGAACGATTCGCTCTGCCATTGCTGGTGGTATGGAAAGTATGACCAATGCGCCGTATTTGCTGAGGGAGGCGAGAAAGGGAATGCGTATGGGGCACCAGTCTACGTATGACCACATGTTTCTCGATGGGCTACAAGATGCTTACGAAGGGCACTTAATGGGTGTTTATGCTCAGCAAGTCGCTGACAGGCTTAAGTTCACCAGAGAGCAAATGGATGAATGGGCCGTGATGTCGGCAAAACGTGCGTTGGAAGCTCAAGAGCGAGGCTTGTTTGCCGATGAACTTTCGCCGGTTTCACTCAATACCAAGTCAGAACAAGCGGTGCTGGACTACGATGAGCACCCACGCTCGATTGACCTTGGTAAAATTCCTCAACTCAAACCTGCATTCGATGAAAAAGGTACGGTGACCGCTGCTAATTCGAGTGCCATTTCAGATGGCGCGGCGGCTCTTGTGCTTATGGATGAAGACACTGCGCGTCATCAGGGGCTTAAACCACTTGCGATCATCAAGGCGCACTCTACACATGCCAGAAAACCTGCAGAATTTACTTTGGCACCCGTCTACGCAATTGAGCAACTGCTGTTCCAGCTAGATTGGTCAATTTATGAAGTGGACCTGTGGGAAATCAATGAAGCCTTTGCCGTTGTGACACAAATAGCGGTGGCGGAACTTGGACTAGATACGAGCAAAGTAAATATTAAAGGTGGAGCCTGTGCACTTGGGCATCCGATAGGGGCTAGTGGCGCACGAATTCTGGTGACATTGATTCACAGTTTGCGTCAGCTACAAGCGCTAGGCACCAATGGTGATCTCGAAGCCAAAAAAGTGATGCGGGGTGTTGCGTCACTTTGTATCGGTGGTGGAGAAGCCACGGCGATAGGCATTGAAATACCGCTTTAATTGAAATCAGAAAGGAGTAAATGATGACTCGTTTGGTTCCCTTGTTTATTGGTGGCGAGTTTCGTGAATCTCAAACATCGGATTGGGTTGAGGTAACCAATCCTGCCACTAATGATGTCATTGCGTACGTTCCATGTTCCACAGAGCACGAGATGGAAGCTGCCATTGATAATGCGAAAGAGACATTCCAATCCTGGAAGGAAGTGGCAGTATCCGAGCGTGCCAGAGTCATGCTTCGTTATCAGCACTTGCTCAAAGAGCATCATGATGAGCTTGCCACACTGCTTTCTCATGAAACGGGTAAGATTTTAGCGGATGCTAAAGGCGATGTGTGGCGTGGTATCGAGGTGGTTGAGCAGGCGGCAAACATTGCTAGCAACATGATGGGCGAAACCGTCGAAAACGTTGCCACGGATATTGATAGTTACTCAATGATTCAGCCCCTAGGTGTGTGTTGCGGCATTACGCCATTTAACTTTCCTGCCATGATTCCGTTGTGGATGTTCCCAATCGCTATCGCTGCGGGCAATACATTTGTGCTTAAACCCTCCGAACAAGTGCCATTGACCTCTATTCGTTTAGCTGAATTATTTGAGCAAGCTGGCGCGCCGAAAGGAGTGTTGCAGATCGTTCATGGCCGCAAAGAGCAAGTCGACTTTCTTCTGGCTCATCCTGATATTCGAGCGGTGTCATTTGTTGGCTCGGTTCCCGTTGCCCGTTATATCTACACCACAGGGACTAAACATTTTAAACGGGTTCAAGCTTTTGCTGGTGCAAAGAATCACATGGTGATCATGCCTGATGCAAACAAAGATCAAGTGGTGAATAACCTAATCGGAGCCTCCGTAGGGGCTGCGGGGCAGCGTTGTATGGCAATTTCTGTTGCGGTATTTGTCGGCGATTCAAAACAATGGATTACAGACCTCAAACAGGCAATGGCGAAAGTACACCCAGGGCCTTGGGACGATGAGCAAGCTGCTTATGGCCCACTGATCAGTGAGCAAGCTAAACAACGCGTATTGGACCTAATTGAAGATGGCAAACAACAAGGCGCAGTGTGTGAACTCGATGGCAGTCAGTGTGAAGTGGAAGGCTTTCCCGATGGAAACTGGATTGGCCCAACCTTGTTTAGCGGTGTAACAGCGAACATGTCGATTTACACGCAAGAGATATTTGGCCCTGTTTTAGTTTGTATGGAAGTCGAAACGTTGCAAGAGGCCATTGAGTTGGTGAATCGCAACCCATACGGGAACGGCACTTCCATTTTTACGGCTAATGGCGCTGCTGCGAGAAAATATCAGCATGACATTCAAGTCGGTCAGGTTGGGATCAATGTGCCTATTCCAGTTCCTTTACCATTTTTCTCCTTTACTGGTTGGAGAGGCAGTTTCTATGGTGATTTACATGCATATGGTAAACAAGCAGTGCGTTTTTATACCGAGACCAAAACGGTGACGGCGCGTTGGTTTGATGACGATATTCCAACGGGGCCTAATCTGACTATCCAACTGCGCTGAGTGAATAAAAGGAGCTTTTATGGACTTTGAACTTAATGAAGATCAACGTGCATTTGCCGATACCGCTCAACAATTTGCCGATGAGCGTTTAGCACCGATGGCGGCGGAGTGGGATGAAAAGCAGATCTTCCCCAAAGACGTATTGAGAGAGGCGGGGGAACTGGGGTTTCTCAGTCTCTACACACCAGAAGAACATGGCGGCTTAGGGTTAAGCCGCTTGGATGCGTCAATTATCTTTGAACAACTCTCAATGGGCTGTACGTCGACGACCGCTTTCATGACTATCCACAATATGGTCAGTTGGATGATAGCCAGTTTTGCTACCGATGAAGCCAAAACGCAGTTCTGTCCGAAATTAGTTACGGGGGAGTGGTTAGGCTCCTATTGCTTAACCGAGCCTAATGCGGGATCGGATGCCGCTTCGCTGGCCACAACCGCGAGCAAAAAAGGTGATACTTACGTGTTGAATGGTGGCAAAACCTTTATCTCTGGCGCAGGAGAGACAGATGTTTTGGTCGTGATGGCGCGAACCGGAGAAGCGGGTGCCAAAGGCGTGTCCGCATTTGTTGTTCCTGCTCACGCTGATGGTATCAGCTATGGGCGCAAAGAACCCAAAATGGGTTGGAACAGCCAACCAACACGAGCGGTTACTTTTGAAAATGTCGTTATTCCAGCTAGCCATTTACTGGGCGAAGAAGGGCAAGGTTTTGTCTTTGCGATGCAAGGGCTTGATGGAGGGCGTATAAATATTGCGACCTGTTCCGTCGGTACGGCTCAACAGGCCCTTGAGCAGGCGACACAATACATTCAGGAGCGTAAGCAGTTCGGCAAGTCGCTTGCGCAGTTTCAAGCCTTACAATTCAAATTGGCAGACATGGCAACAGAGCTAGTGGCTGCGCGGCAGTTAGTGCGCTATGCCGCCAGCAAACTCGACCGAAATGACCCAGATGCCACGGCTTATTGCGCGATGGCAAAACGGTTCGCAACCGATGTGGGCTTTCAGGTTTGCGACCAAGCGCTGCAGCTTTATGGCGGCTATGGTTACATCAAAGAGTATCCAATGGAGCGTCATTTCAGAGATGTGCGTGTGCATCAAATTCTGGAGGGAACGAACGAAATCATGCGCTTGATCATCGCGCGCCGTTTGCTCTCTGAGGAATCGGCCTTGCTGTAGCGAAGTATTGGATTTGCTCATTGAGAAAGGATTCAGATATGCCATTAACCCAAGAAGCCATTCAACATACGATCACTAATCACGTTGCGCTGGTGACAATGAACAACCCGCCAGCCAATACGTGGACAGCAGAGAGCCTCAAGGTACTGAAGTCGCTGATACTCACACTTAACAATGATAAGCAGGTCTACGCACTGGTTTTAACCGGCAGTGGAGAAAAGTTTTTCTCTGCTGGTGCAGATCTCAAGCTATTTTCTGACGGTGACAAAGCGGTTGCGTTAGACATGGCGCGATGCTTTGGTGAAGCCTTTGAAACGCTCTCGGAATTCCGTGGTGTTTCCATTGCCGCTATTAATGGTTACGCCATGGGTGGAGGTTTAGAAGTGGCATTAGCTTGTGATATTCGAGTCGTTGAAGAGCAAGCGGTACTTGCTTTACCTGAAGCCAAAGTCGGACTTTTGCCCTGCGCTGGCGGTACCCAAAACCTCCCAGCGTTAGTAGGGGAAGGCTGGGCAAAGCGTATCATTTTATGTGGAGAGCAAGTCAGCGCTGACAAAGCAAAAGAACTAGGCCTAGTTGAGGAGTTGGTTCCCAAAGGTGAAGCTTTAAGTAAAGCGCTGGAACTTGCTGAATCTGTTGCGAACCAGTCACCATCTTCTGTCGCCGCATGTAAGGCGCTCATTCAAAATATGCGCTCTGCGCCACTTAAGCACGGCTTAATGAAAGAGCGAGAGTTGTTTCTGAATCTTTTTGATACGGAAGATCAAGTTGAGGGTGTTCGCGCCTTTTTAGAAAAACGCCCACCGCAATGGAAAAACCGATAGGAGGCCACATGGCAGGGATGGTAACCATTAGTGAAATAGAGTGCTTAGATGGCGTGCACCGCATTGGTATCGCAACGTTAGACAACACCGCTTCATTGAATGCATTGACGTATGACATGTTAGTCCAACTTAACGATCAGCTTATCAAGTGGCAAGATGATCCACATATGGCTTGTGTGGTACTGACTGGCGCTGGAGAAAAAGCATTCTGTGCTGGTGGTGATGTTCGAGCTATGTATCACGTCATGCATAACGAGAGTAAAGAAAAAATCGTAGAGTTCTGTACGAACTATTTCTCGTTGGAGTATGAGTGTGACTATCTCATCCACACTTACAACAAACCCATTATCGGTTGGGGAGAAGGTATTGTCATGGGCGGTGGGATGGGGCTTTTTATGGGAACCAGCCATAAAGTTGTGACAACAACATCACGCCTTGCTATGCCAGAAATCAATATTGGACTGTATCCTGATGTGGGAGGTACGTGGTTTTTAAGCCAGATAGATCCGCAAGTGGGTTTATTCCTCGGATTGACAGGCTCCATGGTGAATTCAAGTGACGCTGTCACTATTGGTTTGGCCGATTGGTTACTGTTGGAAGAGCAGTATCCCACCTTACTGGATGAGCTAAAGCGGCTCCAGTGGGGCAAAGAAGATGCGAAAGAGTTGGTAACTGCGCGACTACAATTAATGGAAGAACAGGTTATTGATAGCAAACCAACCACGCAAATTTGTCCATACTTAGATCAGATAGAGGAAGCGTGCAAAGGCTTTGATCTTAATACGATAGCACAGCGAATCATGGCTATCGACGGGAACAGTCAGTGGATAGAAAACGCGAAACAAACGTTCGCCGCAGGCAGTCCGATCACCGCGCATATTTGCTTCAGACAAGTGAAAGAATACCACAGTTTACCACTTGCAGGTTGCTTCCGCTTGGAGCTGAGTTTATCGGTTCGCAGTGCCTTATTAGGTGAGTTTAAAGAGGGCGTCCGTTCTCGGCTTATTGACCGGGATGGCGAACCTAACTGGATGTTTAACAATGTCAGTGAAGTCGATGAAGATATCATCGATACCTTGTTTACCTCACTTTGGCCGGATGACGAACATCCGCTTGCTGATTTGGGTGAACAAACACTAGGTCAATAAGGAGAATGATCATGAGTACCATCGCATTTATCGGTTTAGGAAGAATGGGGCATCCGATGGCGCAAAACTTATTAGCGTCTGGATTTAACGTGCAAGTATTTGATGTCGATAGCGAAGCGGCAAAGCAACTTGCACCTTTTGGTGCGGTGGTGGCGAGCTCTATCGAGGAAGTCGTGGATGGTGCAAGCACGGTCATCACGATGCTACCAGCAGGATCTCACGTTCGTTCCGTGTATCTTGGCGACTTACACGGCGGCGTAGGTGTCCTCAATCTTGTCTCGCCAAGTACCTTGATGATTGATTGTTCAACCATTGATCCGGACTCTGCGCGATTAGTCGCCAATGAAGCGGCAAATAAACGCGTGTTGTTTGTCGACGCGCCCGTTTCGGGGGGCGTTGCTGGCGCTAAAGCGGCGACATTAACCTTTATTGTTGGTGGTTCGGATCAAGCGTTTTCTAAAGCCAATGCGATTTTGCAGTATATGGGAAAAAATGTTTTCCATGCTGGCAAAGCAGGCGATGGTCAAATGGCTAAAATCTGTAACAACCTTATGCTCGGCATTTTAATGTCTGGTACGTGCGAGGCATTAAACCTAGGTATCGATCATGGACTCGATCCAAAAGTGCTATCAAACATCATGCTGCAAAGCTCTGGCCGAAATTGGGCATTGGAGCTTTACAATCCTTGCCCAGGCGTGATGGACAGTGCGCCAGCCAGTCACGATTACCAGCCGGGCTTTATGAGCAAACTCATGCTAAAAGATCTCGGCTTGGGGTTAGATGCGGCGTTACAAACACATTCTTCGGTTCCGATGGGGTCGTTAGCGCGCAACTTATATTCTTTCCACAACGCGAGCGGCCACGGCGAGCTCGATTTCTCAAGCTTATTTGAGTTATACAAGAGTAAGAAAGGCTAGACCGAGTTTTGTGACAAACCAGCCCGAGATGGTGACCTAAAACGCGCATCATTTCGGCCAACTTAGACTGGTTGAGATAGAGAACATTACGAGCTATGGAGTGCACCAATATGGACATAAAAAGTAGTGTTATTGCCATTACAGGAGCAGGGCAGGGGCTTGGGCAAATGATGGCCATTACCCTTGCTCAAGCTGGCGCTGATTTAGCGTTGTTGGATGTAAACGCCAGTGGCTTAATGGAAACACAAGAGCAGTGTCGAATGCTGAGTGCGAAAGCGTTGACATATCAAGTGGATGTCACCAACGAAATCGATGTTGAAACCACGTTTGAAGCGATTATCCAAGATTTTGGTCAACTCAATGGGTTAGTCAATAACGCTGGCGTGTTAAGAGATGGGTTACTTGTAAAAGCAAAAGATGGCGTGATCAGTAAGATGTCTTTAGATCAATTCAATTTGGTCATGAACGTTAACGTGACAGGAACATTTTTGTGTGGGCGTGAAGCTGCCGTCAAGATGATTGAGAGTGGCTCCCAAGGCGTTATCATCAATATTTCTAGTGTTGCGAGAGCAGGGAATATCGGACAAACCAATTATTCTGCGTCAAAAGCGGCGGTCGCGACCATGGCGACAACATGGGCCCGTGAGCTCGCAAGATACGGTATTCGCGCGGCGGCGGTTGCACCAGGTGTAGTTCATACCGCGATGGCAGAGCAAATGAAACCAGAAGCCATAGAGCGATTAGAAAAGATGATCCCAGTTGGCAGGATGGGCGAAACAAGCGAAATCGCGCATGCAGTAAAATACATTATTGAGAGTGATTACTTTACTGGCAGGGTTTTAGAAGTGGATGGCGGTATTCGTATGTAAGTGACCACTTAAATAAGGCTCTGATAGACCTGAATAATAAGTTTCTTTCCATTTCAACATTTTCTATGTTGTGGAGTGCTAATTCTGCGCAACCCAAATGTATTTACAACTTATGTTTGGATTTACCTTGAGAATGATTTCTCGCAATCCAATAAAGAGATGTAAATACCACTCAAATATTAAGTTAAATCATTAATTTGATGCTGATCACACTTTTGGTTTTTTAGTTTCCGCTTCTCATTAAGGCTATCTGCGTAAATGAAGTTGATAGTCAGTCTCACCAATTTTAAGTTTCAACTATTTGTTTTTAAATAATTAATTGTTGAAGCACGAGAAATTCGTGTTGAGGTTAATATTCGATTTAAAGTGTGTAACTTCCATTAATGGAAGGTTAGTTTCCAGTTGTGGCTAATGAGCTTTAACTTTTTACTCCTCATAATGCGCCAAATGTAACATAGTGTTTCAAAGTGTAACAATAAACTCACACTAAGAGTGTGGTTTTGATCTCCACTCAATTCCGTTTTGTTTCGCTCTGAGCCCGACGTTACTCATGCTCAACACATAAACATTCTAATGACTATAACAACTGGTTCTTGGCTTGATACCAATCGTATCGTAGCAAATAACGGTTCATTCTAGCTGGTTAAATGCTTGATGACGAAGTTGAAAAATTGTAAGTATAATAACTACTTATCGAAGTTTTTTCTTGTTCTCATACATTACCTCTGCGCTATTTGTGAGCTTTTATTTACTTTGATTGGCATCTGCTTTGAAACCAGACAACCATCGAGAAAGTTAATGGAAGCCTCAAGATATAAACGCATCTTGTCGAGGGGAAGTTTGGCGTCCGTCATACTTATGCTCTCAGGATGTAATTCAGCTTTACTTGACCCCAAAGGTGCCATTGGTGTGCAAGAAAAAGAGTTAATTATTACTGCTCTTTTGCTGATGTTGATCGTTGTAATCCCTGTGATTTTAATGACGATTTACTTCGCTTACCGATACCGCGCCTCTAACACTGAAGAAGAGTACGCACCCGAGTGGTCACACTCGACCAAAATCGAAGTGGTGGTATGGACAATTCCAATCATCATCATTGCGATTCTTGCGACGATCACATGGCGTTCAACTCATGAACTAGAGCCATCCAAACCTTTGGAAAGTGATGTTAAACCAATGACCATCGAAGTGGTGTCACTCGATTGGAAATGGTTGTTCATATATCCAGAAGAAAACATTGCGACGGTGAACTATGTGGCGTTCCCGAAAGACGTGCCAGTGCAGTTCAAACTGACTTCGGACAACATCATGAACGCGTTTTTCATCCCTCGCTTAGGTACACAGATCTACGCGATGCCAGGAATGGTAACCAAGCTCAACCTGATAGCGAACCACGAAGGTGACTACAAGGGTTTTGCATCGAACTACAGCGGCGAAGGCTTTTCGCAAATGAAGTTCACAGCTTCAGCAATGTCTGATCGTGCTGCGTTCCTAAATTGGGTGCAGAAAGTGAAGGCGAGCCCTGATCGTATTGAAGATTGGGAGCAATACAGCTCACTGGCAGCGCCAAGTATCGCAGAGCCAGTCACTTTGTTCTCTAGCGTTCCTCCGTTCTTGTTCACCGACGTTGTGACTCAGCATCCTGGTTCAATGAACTGTTTGCCTGAAAACCAAGGATAATCGTAATGTTTGGAAGATTAACTCTTGATTCAGTTCCATTCCACGAACCTATTATCGTCATCACCCTAGCGGTTGTGGCGCTGGTTGGTTTAGCCGTAGTTTACGCGGTGACCAAAGCCGGAAAGTGGCAATATTTGTGGAATGAATGGTTTACTTCAGTAGACCATAAAAAACTTGGCTTCATGTACATCGCAGTAGCGATGGTGATGCTTGTTCGTGGTTTTGCTGACGCAGTCATGATGCGTAGTCAGCAACTCCTTTCTTCTGCGGGTGAAGCAGGTTACTTGCCACCGCATCACTACGATCAAATTTTTACTGCCCACGGCGTGATCATGATCTTTTTTGTAGCGATGCCATTGGTCATTGGTTTGATGAACATCATCGTGCCATTGCAGATTGGTGCACGTGACGTGGCTTTCCCGTATCTGAATAACTTGAGCTTCTGGCTGTTTGTTGTTGGTGTCATCCTAACAAACATGTCTCTCGGCTTAGGTGAATTTGGTCGTACAGGTTGGCTAGCGTATCCGCCGCTTTCAGGTATTGAGGCAAGCCCAGGAGTCGGGGTCGACTATTGGATTTGGGCGCTGCAGATATCAGGTGTTGGTACGACGTTAACAGGCGTGAACTTCTTCGCGACCATTTTGCGTATGCGTACACCGTCTATGCCAATGATGAAGATGCCAGTTTTCACTTGGGCGTCTCTGTGTGCAAACATTTTGATCATCATTTCATTCCCAATCCTAACGGTGACTATCGCTCTGCTTACGCTGGATAGATACCTAGGCATGCACTTCTTTACCAATGATCTTGGCGGCAACGTAATGATGTACGTCAACCTGATTTGGGCTTGGGGTCACCCAGAAGTGTACATCTTGATTTTGCCAATTTTTGGTGTGTTCTCAGAAGTCACCGCAACCTTCTCACGTAAAAAGTTGTTCGGTTACACATCGCTAGTTTGGGCTACCGTAGTTATCACGATTCTTGCCTTTGTCGTTTGGCTACACCACTTCTTTACGATGGGGTCTGGCGCGAACGTAAATGCCTTCTTCGGTATTGCCACGATGATCATTTCTATCCCAACTGGGGTGAAGATCTTCAACTGGCTATTCACGATGTACAAAGGCCGCATCCGCTTTACGACGCCAATGATGTGGACGGTGGGCTTCCTTATCACCTTTACTGTTGGTGGTATGACGGGCGTACTAATGGCTGTTCCGGGCGCAGATTTCGTTCTGCATAACTCAGTATTCCTTATCGCTCACTTCCACAACGTTATCATCGGTGGTGTGGTGTTTGGATGTTTCGCTGCGATCACTTACTGGTTCCCGAAAGCGACCGGTTTCACCATGAATGAAACTTGGGGCAAACGCGCGTTCTATCTTTGGATTATTGGTTTCTTAATGGCGTTCTTACCGCTTTACGCGCTGGGCTTCATGGGGATGACTCGTCGTTTAAGCCAAGACATCAACCCAGAATACTTCCCACTGTTGTCGATTGCCGCAGCAGGTACGGTTGTGATTGCGCTGGGCGTATTGTCTCAGTTCATCCAAATTTACGTGAGTATCCGTGACCGCGAGCAAAACCGTGATCTAACTGGTGACCCGTGGGGTGGTCGTACTCTTGAGTGGGCAACATCGTCTCCACCGCCGTTCTACAACTTTGCGCACCTACCAAAAGGTGATGTGCTGGATGCCTTCTGGTACCAGAAACAAAGTGGCGAGTTCGATCCAAATAAAGAAGTGGAATACGAACGTATTCATATGCCAAAAAACACGGCAACAGGCATCTACGTGTCGGCTTGGTCGCTCCTATTTGGCTTCGGCATGATTTGGTACATCTGGTGGCTAGCGGCGGCAAGTTTGGTCGGTATTATCGTGACGTGTATTCAGCATAGCTATAACGATGATGTGGATTACTACGTGGAAGTTGAAGAGATCAAAGCAATTGAGGCCGAACGTCGAGCTCAGCTTGAAGAAGCGAAGAAAAACTCAGTGAAAGACAGCGAAAGTAAAGATGATCTGGAGGTGACGTATGCAAACTAATATCGCAGCACATCACGACCATGATCACCACCATGACACGAATGGCAACAAGCTATTTGGCTTCTGGGTTTACCTGATGAGTGACTGTGTACTGTTTGCGACCTTGTTCGCGACATACGCTGTGTTGTCGAGCAATTCAATTGCGGGCCCAACAGGTAAAGACATTTTCGAACTCCCATTTGTGTTTGTCGAAACCATGCTACTGCTGTTTAGCAGTATCACATTTGGTTTTGGCATTATCGCGATGAAGCGCAACAACGTTGCTGGTCTCAAACGTTGGATGTTAGTCACGTTCGCGCTTGGTCTTGGCTTTATCTGTATGGAGGTCTATGAGTTCCATCACCTGATTGAAGAAGGCTATGGGCCACAAACAAGTGCATTCCTATCGGCATTCTTTACGTTGGTTGGTACGCACGGCCTGCACGTAACCTTTGGTCTGATTTGGTTAGCGGTAACGTATCATCAACTGTCGACGAAAGGTCTGAACGACAATATGGCAATGCGCTTTAACTGCTTAAGCCTATTCTGGCACTTTCTAGATATCGTTTGGATTTGTGTCTTTACCATCGTTTACTTACTGGGGGTAATGTAATGGATCAACATGTAGAAACCAGTTCGTCAGATTACGTGAAAGGCTTTATTGCCTCACTGATTCTGACGGTAATTCCGTTCTACTTTGTTTGGACGAAATCATTACCAGATACAACGGCCTATGCGATTCTATTTGGATGTGCATTAGTGCAGATATTTGTTCACTTTAAATACTTCTTGCACATGGAAACAAAAACATCCGACGGACGTTGGAACCTTGTATCACTGATGTTTACCGCCATTGTTGTACTTATCCTTATCGCTGGCTCGGTATGGATCATCTACAACATGAACGTCAACATGAAGTTGTAGGCCAAGGTATGCTGAAAAGTTATTTGTCTATCACTAAACCGGGCATTATTTTCGGCAACCTGATTTCTGTTGCGGCGGGGTTCTTCCTCGCCGCAAAAACAGAACCAGCCAGTCTAATGTTGTTCGTTACGACGTTAGTTGGTGTTGGGTTAGTCATCGCTTCAGGTTGTGTGGTGAATAATATTTTCGATCGTGATATCGACCAAAAGATGGCACGTACACGAAATCGTGAAACAGTGAAAGGCAACATCAATATCGATATTGCGTTTGTTTATGCACTTGCATTATTGCTGGTAGGAACCGCACTGTTATTTATCCGAGTAAACCCACTATCCGCTGTCGTCGTGTTGCTTGGCTACGTGTATTACGTGTTCTTTTACACGATGTGGTACAAACGTAACTCGGTGTATGGAACCTTAGTGGGAAGTATCTCAGGCGCAGTTCCGCCATTGGTGGGTTACTTGGCGGTAACAAACTTCATTAGCTTGGAAGCGATTTTACTCTTTACCATGTTCTGTCTCTGGCAAATGCCGCACTCGTATGCCATTGCCATGTTCCGCATGCAAGACTACCGAGAAGCCGGGATTCCCGTATTGCCAGTTAAAGAAGGCATTCATAAAGCGCATCGACACATGAAAGCGTATGTCGTGGCGTTTGGAGCAGCATCATTGGGGTTATTTTTACTAGGTGAAGCCGGGTATGAATACTTAGCGGTTGCAGCGGTTGTTTGCTTTATGTGGACGAAAGTGACCTTTCGCAGCATTGATGACAACAACTACATCGCTTGGTCAAAGTCGGTGTTTAAAGTCTCACTGCTAGTGGTGATGGGGATTAGTGGTGTGCTTGGTGTCGAGTTGATTCCTCTAGCTCTGTAACAACCAAACCTAAGCGTTTGCTAAGCGCCAATATCTTTTGCTGCTGAATGCATGAATGACCTTACCTAGAAGTAAGGTCATTTAACTTTCTATTGTCCTTTGTTTTTCCTGTTCCTCCTCTAGCTTCACTATCACGTATTCATATCTAAAAGCAAAAACAACCAGTGTGTAAAACATAGTGGGTCGCGTGTTTCCGCTGACGCGTAATAATGCCAAGAGATAGCGACTATTAAGCTAAAAAGTATAAACAGCGCAATAACTCTATTTACCATATGAGAATTCAATATCGATAGTTTGTAATGTAAACATTTGGGGTAGTGCTAGTTCCCATAGCAGCATACAAACTAACAATGTGAATGTTTGAGTTGAATCACCAGCTAGCGAAATACACAAGTTTTACGACTGAAAGTGGGTGACGAAGCATCTTAACTCCAGTGAAATGAACACGATTAAGAATCATCCATTTACATAATCTAAAAACTCACTAAACCTTAACCCAGATTAAAGTTTTGTCGTCTCCGAGGCATTAAGGTGCGCCTGTAGTTTGCAGGTCTCAAGGATTCAGAGAAGGAACAGCCATACATCGTGTATCGCTGTTCCTTTTTCGTTCTTGTTTACTTGCGAAAAGATAAAACATAAAGACAACTTTAAGAGGACTGGTTTTGAGCATTTTGTTTTCCGAAGCCCGCATTGGCAACATGACCCTAAAGAACCGTTTTGTGCGAAGCGCAACGTGGGAGAACATGGCGACCGAAGATGGTCACATGACGGCAAAGCTTTACGATATTTACGAAACGCTTGCGAAAGGGGAAGTTGGGCTTATTGTCACGGGTTATGCCAATATCGTTGAAGAAGAGAAACCCAACGCAGGTATGATGGGGATCTACAACGACTCTTTTATTGAAGAATACAAAAAGCTAACAGAGCTAGTACATCAACTAGATTCTAAAATCGTGATGCAAATTGCTTACGGTGGCACCAAAACCACCCATAACGTCGGTGAGCGTGTCATCTTCGCTCCGAGTGACGTGCCTGAGCGTGGTACAAATACGCAAGGCAAAGCGATGACAAAGGACGAAATAGACTACATCGTAAAGGCATTCGCATTGGCGAGTAAACGTGCTCAAGACGCTGGTTTTGACGGCGTAGAGATTCATGCGGCGCACACTTATTTAATTAACCAGTTTTTAAGCCCGTACTATAATCGTCGAGAAGACGAATATGGCGGTGACTTAGAAAATCGCATGCGCTTTCTTTTAGAAATTTATTCTGAAACCAGAAAGCTGGTTGGAAGCGAATTTCCCATCCTCGTTAAACTGACGGCAACAGAGTTCTTTGACGGCGGTTTAACGTTCGATGAAACTCGCGTCGTCAGTAAGAAACTTGAAGAAGTAGGCGTTGATGCGATCATCGTATCTGGCAATATTCACGGCAAAGCAAACGAACTTGTTGGTCAAACGTTCGATGGTTACACACTACAAGAAGAAGGTTACTTTCACGAATATGGTCACGTGATCAGTCAGGACGTTAGCATACCGGTGATTACTGTCGGCGGGCTGAGCGACATTGATGCGATTGAGAAAATTGCAGAAAACACAGGTATCCAATTTTTTGCTGTGTCACGCCCTTTATTGGCTGAGCCACAGTTGATCAAACGTTGGAAAGAAGGCAATCGCGCACCAGTAGATTGTGAACGTTGCTCAAAGTGTCGTACCAAGCGTGGTAACTTTTGCGTGGTGTATAAGAACCGAAATCGTCGCAAAAAATAGAACGAAGCGAATACACAAATACAAATTAGCCTCCACTCTGAATATGGAGGCTTTTAATTATCCGCATGTTAATCGAACCATTATTTATCTTCTTTTTGATAGTTTAAATAATGCACACAAAGATCGTGAAATGCTTTAGCTTGAGGCGAGATCGTGCGATCGGTTAACGTAAATATACCAATTTGCCTTTCAAGTGGTGGATCGATAAGCGGGATCCAAACCAAGCGTGTTTCATTGGTTGGGAAAGCAAGCTTCGGTAGGGTCGTGACACCAATCCCAAGTTCTAAGACAGAAAACAGCGAAGTAATATTTTCGACCGAATAGAGCGCTTGCTGACTCAGAGCTCTTGCTGGGGTTGGATCGAGAAGTGTACAAGTGCCGTTACGGATAAAGGGTTGTTCCAACAAAGTTTGCCACTCGATTCCTTCTGGATGACTTGCAATAGGGTTGTCCTTTAAACACACCACGCCTATTGGATCGGCTAACAGCGGCGTAAAGTCAATGCCGCCCTCATCGAGGTGAGAGGGGTTACCGAGCGCCAAGTCGACTTCACCGGAGAGTAAGCGAGCCTCGACGCCCGCCGCGTTATCATCGATCAAGCTTACTTCTACATTTGGATACTGCTCGCAAAAGGCACCCAATACGCTAGGGATGAGTTTCGCTGCAACAGAAGGAACGCTCGCAATTCGCACTCTCCCTTGCTGTCCGGCCGCGGCAGCTTTGAGATCGTTGTCCAGCGCACTGTAGATATTGAGAAACTGAACCACTTTGGGCAGACAAATTTCACCAAACGGGGTCAATTTGGTTTTGTTTCCGGGTTCAAACAGCGTTTGCCCTAGAATTTTTTCAAGCTCTTTTATCGATGTTGACAGTGCCGCCTGAGAACGATTTGCACGATGTGAAGCGGCTCGAAAGCCTCCTTCCTCGACTACCATCACAAAATGCATTAATTGTTGAAGCTTAATACTCATCCCTAATGCCTCTTAATCCCTTTATTTACGTTATTTTAAATAGAGTGATAAGTTTAATTTATCAAATGTCAAAAATTTACCGTTAGATTTATCGCCTGTCAATGTGCATCATTTAACCATATTGAAACAAAGCTGTTACAAAGGTTGAAAGGCACGTGAATACTCCTACTAAAAAACACCCAGTTAAAACCAGTCTATTTGCTTCTAAAGCGCCGCTTGAATGGGCGATAGTCAACAACGGAACTCTGTATACGGCTCAAATTCCTATTGATGACACAGGCGCGGTTGTGGAAGGCGGTATCGAAGCACAAACACGTCAAACCTTTAACAATCTCATTCACACCCTGGAGTGTGCCGGGGAGTCTTTGGACTCGGTGTTGCAGGTCCTGATTTATGTGACTGACAGAGAATACTTAAAGACCGTTAACCAAGTGTACGCGGAATATTTTGAAGCGCCGTACCCAAATCGCGCCGCCATGGTGGTTGCAGGGTTAGCACGAGAAGAGATGTTGGTGGAGTTTGTCGTCTACGCGTCGGCAAGCCAACCAGAATAAATCCAATAAGAACAATTAGAGATCAGTGAGTGGGTGGCTTGCCATCACAAATCGGAAGAACAAGGAAAGAACCATGACTTTTATTAACAATGTTCAAGCAGAAAAATCCCTCTATATAGCGGGTGAGTGGCAATCGGGCATGGACACCATCGCCAATATTAACCCTTCTGATATCAGCGAAAACATTGGCGATTTCTCACAAGCGAGTGTGTCGCAAGTAGAGCAAGCGATTCAAGCGGCTAAATCAGCGCAGCCAGAGTGGGAAAAAACACCAATCGAGCGCAAACAAGCAGTGCTGCAAGCGATTGGTGATGAGCTCATTGCACGATGTGACGAATTGGGAACCTTGCTTTCGCGTGAAGAAGGTAAGCCATTTGCTGAAGGTCGAGGTGAGATTTACCGTGCTGGCCAATTCTTCCAATACTTTGCTGCTGAGGTTCTGCGTCAAATTGGCGATAACGCTGCTTCCGTCCGTCCAGGTGTCTCCGTTGAAGTTACTCGTGAAGCCGTCGGCGTTATCGCCATTATCTCTCCTTGGAACTTTCCAACAGCAACAGCTGCTTGGAAAATCGCGCCAGCACTTGCGTTTGGCAACAGCGTCGTCTGGAAGCCTGCCAACCTAACCCCAGCAAGTGCCGTCGCGCTGACAGAGATTATCCATCGCCAAGGTTTACCTGCTGGCACGTTTAACCTCGTTTTGGGTAGCGGTTCGCAAGTAGGTAATACCCTTATCAATTCGAAGGATGTGAACGGCGTGAGCTTCACTGGTTCTGTGGACACAGGCCGTAAAGTTGCAGCGGCTACGGCACCAAACTTTGTACGTTGTCAGCTAGAGATGGGCAGCAAAAACGCGCTCGTAGTGGCAGATGATGCAGACATTCAAATTGCTGTCGAAGCGACAATCGCAGGCTCATTCTCGGGTGCAGGTCAAAAATGTACCGCGTCTTCTCGTCTTGTGGTTATGGACGGAATTCACGACGCGTATGTTGAAGCGCTAATCAAACGCATGAGCGAACTTAAAGTGGGTCACGCACTGGAAGAGGGCGTGTTCATGGGCCCTGTGGTTGATGGTAACCAGCTGAATGCGAACTTTGAGTGGATCGAAAACGCACGCCAAGCAGGCGCGGAGTTGGCTTTCGGTGGTGAGCGTCTGAGCCTAGAGCATGACGGTTACTACATGTCACCAACCCTGTTCTTGAACACACAAAACAGCTGGGAAGTGAACCAAGAAGAAGTCTTTGCACCAATGGCAAACGTGATTCGCGTTTCTGATCTGGATGAGGCAATTGCAGTCGCGAACGATACGCGCTTTGGCCTGACAGGCGGCATTATCACGCAAAGCTTGCGTAATAGCGCGATCTTCAAACAGCAAGTCCAAACGGGCTGCGTCATGGTTAACTTGCCAACTGCGGGTACAGATTATCACGTTCCATTTGGTGGCCGTAAAGAATCTAGCTTTGGTCCTCGTGAGCAAGGTCAGTACGCCAAAGAGTTCTACACCGTAGTGAAAACCGCTTATCAGCGTCCTTACTAAGATCGGCAGGGTAACTGATGGTGTCAGTTGCCCGCACGAAAAGGCTAAGAAATTGTTTAAGGAGTGGTTATGTACCAACAACGGATTGTGATTGACGGATTGCAGTACTGCAATTGGGATCGAGAGTATTTCCAAACGCTTAAGGCGAGTGGCATTACCGCCGTTCATGCCACCATCGTCTACCACGAAACTGCGCGCGAAACCTTAACGCGTTTTGCTGAGTGGAACTTGCGCTTCGAGCAAAATGCGGACCTCATCATGCCTATTTATTCAATGGCAGATGTAGAAAAAGCCAAAGCAGAAGGCAAAGTCGGCATCTTCTTCGGCGCGCAAAATTGCTCACCTATCGATGATGAAATTGGTCTGATTGAAGTGATGCGCCGCCAAGGTCTGCTGATCATGCAACTGACCTACAACAACCAAAGCTTACTGGCGACAGGTTGTTACGAACAAAACGATTCCGGCGTAACTCGCTTTGGTAAGCAAGCGATTGAAGAGATGAACCGAGTCGGGATGATCATTGATATGTCCCACAGCGCGGAGCGTTCGACGTTGGAAGCTATCGAGCTCTCTTCGCGTCCAATTTGTATCAGCCATGCTAACCCGACATTTGCGCATGACGCACTGCGCAACAAGTCCAACACCGTGATCAAAGCACTGACGGAGCGCGGTGGTTTGATTGGATTCAGTTTATATCCATTCCATTTGCCAAATGGCAGCCAGTGCACTCTGGATGATTTCTGCCAGATGGTAGCGAAAACCGCAGACATGTTTGGCGTCGACCATTTAGGCATCGGTAGTGATCTGTGCTTAAACCAGCCGCAACAAGTGTTGGAGTGGATGCGCAACGGTCGTTGGTCAAAAGCGATGGATTACGGCGAAGGTTCGGCAAGTAACTCGGGATGGCCAGATGCGCTGCCATGGTTCTGCGGCAGTGCAGGGATGGAGAACATCTACAACGGATTAATGCGTCACGGATTCAGTGAATCTGAGGCAGGAAAAATATTGGGTGAAAACTGGTTTAACTTCCTCAAAGAAGGATTAGAGCCTATTTCATAGTACACCCAAAATTAGGAACCGCCTGCCTACATAACAACAATACGGCAGGCGTAAAACTCACATTTGTAGCCAGTCTTTGGCAGCTGCAAAGAACCTCTGGAGCCAGAGTATGTCTGATTTAACCAATAGCATGAAAGCTTCCACGATGAGCGTGTCATCGGGCAAGTCAAAAGCAACACACAACACATCAACAACAGAAAACACGACGGACAAATTAGGACTGAATAACCCGGCCTTTTGGTATAGCGGTGGTTTTATCGCGTTGTTCGTTGCTATTGCACTTTATGACGGCGAGTTGTTATCTACGATCGTTAACGCCGGCTTTGGCTGGGCAGTTCAGGTGTTTGGTCCTTACTGGCAGTTACTGCTGCTTCTCACTTTTCTTATTGGTCTTGGCTTGGCTGCAGGGCGAACAGGCAAGGTGATGTTGGGCGGGATTGCAAAACCAGAAATGGATTCTTTCCGCTGGATGGCGATTATTTTCTGTACCTTATTGGCTGGTGGTGGTGTTTTTTGGGCCGCGGCTGAGCCTATCGCGCATTACGTTAGCCCACCCCCTTTGTACGGCGCGCAAGATAACCCGCAGCAAGGTGCGGTGAATGCGTTGTCGCAATCCTTTATGCACTGGGGCTTTCTGGCTTGGGCGATTGTAGGTAGCTTAACTTCCATCGTGGTGATGCACCTGCATTACGACAAAGGTTTACCACTAAAACCCCGTATTTTGCTTTACCCAGTCTTGGGCGAACGAGCACTTAAAGGCCAACTCGGTGCATTGATTGACGCGTGCTGCATTATCGCGGTAGCCGCGGGCACCATCGGGCCAATTGGGTTTTTAGGCTTGCAGGTTAGCTACGCGTTAAATGCGCTGTTTGATATTCCTGATGGCTTTACCACTCAGCTTATCATCATCTTGTTTGCGATTGCTCTTTACACCTTGTCAGCACTCAGTGGATTAAGCCGAGGCATGCAACTGCTTAGTCGTTACAACGTGATTCTGGCAATGGCATTGATGGTTTACATCCTGTTTTTTGGCCCTACGAATTTTATCTTTAACGGATACATTCAAGGTGTAGGGAGCATGCTGGATAACTTTATCCCAATGGCGACCTACCGTGGTGATGAAGGTTGGCTAAGCTGGTGGACAGTATTTTTCTGGGGCTGGTTCCTGGGTTATGGTCCGATGATGGCAATTTTTATTGCGCGTATTTCCCGTGGTCGAACTATCCGCCAAGTCATTTCCACCATCAGTATTGTGGCTCCGTTAACCACCTGTTTTTGGTTCACGATTGTGGGCGGCTCTGGCCTAGCGTTTGAAATTGCTGAACCGGGCAGTGTGAGTGCGGCGTTCGAAGGCTTTAACCTGCCAGGTGCTTTGCTTGCGGTGACTCAGCAACTACCAATGCCAATGCTGACTTCAATTCTATTTCTGATTTTAACCACGATCTTCATCGTCACGACGGGCGACTCAATGACCTACACAATCAGTGTCGTGATCAGTGGTGAAACGGAGCCGAATGCGATCATCCGTACCTTCTGGGGCGTAATTATGGGTGTGACGGCACTAATCCTGATTTCTCTTGGCTCTGGTGGCATCTCTGCACTGCAATCTTTCATTGTGATTACCGCGGTTCCGGTTTCGCTGATTCTGTTACCGTCACTTTGGAATGCGCCGCAAATCGCAATCAAAATGGCGAAAGAGCAAGGGCTATAACAATTATCTAATTCAAACAACGTGGAGCTTGTGCGGGTGTTTTCCTCCTGCATCCGCACAAACCCTAGTATTCTTACAATAACAAATAGGTGGTGAGCAAAATGGATGCACATCGTTCTACTTATACGGAAGCAACTATGCGCGATGCAGCGATTGTCATGGCAGCCGAAAGGCTTGGCGCAATGCACCAAAACCGAATCAGCTTTGTTCGCAGTCTGATTCGTAATATGGCAAGCCAAAACTGGCAAGTAACCAAGCATGAGTGGCAGCTTTGTCCTCGTGGTTATGGTCATGTGATTTACAAATTGACCACGCCAGAGCACGTTTATCATTTGGTGGTATTCTGTGAAGAAATTGCCGACGACGAGCGTAATGATCGCGTAATTGCTGAAAAGTGGGACGTCACATTTGCACTGGTTCAAGGCGATGTTGATGTTACTTTGTTGGAAAGATTGCGAGAAAATGTACCGCTGCAAGAAGCGGGACGTAATCCAAACAACGTACTTGTTCTTGCTCGCGCAAACAAAAGTGTGCGCGTGTTTGAGCACATTGTTAGCGCTCTTTCTCAAGGCGAGCAGCCTGAGCCGAAAGAGTTAGCGGAAGTGGGTTATATCCTGCGTACCACAGCTGTTTATGGTAACGGAAAGTTTGGTATCGCCGATTTCAAACTGTTAGAGAACAACTCAGATTTCAGCCAGTCTTTTAGTGCGCAAATGTGTGCAGTATATATGTTGCGTGAATTCAGCCTAGATTGGGTGCACTATCTGGCACTTCAACAAGGTGGCGACAACGCGGTGGCTTTGCATCGTGGCTTGCAGCGCTACCTTGGTGTCGGCAATGCTACTGGCTTAGGCATGGCTCCATACTTGATTAATCATCCGTGTATTGTTGACCAATGGATGACCTCTCGTGAACGTGCGGTAGCGCGAGTCTTTGCGATGCCATGTGAAGCGTCGTTCCATGCTCCTTTGCAAGGATTGCTGCAAAAAGCACAGCGTCATTTAGAGCAAGTCATCACCATCAATGAACATCAAGACAGGCTCAATCATCAAGCGATAGCAGACATCAAACAACTGCTATCGAAGCTAACAACGTTAATGGCATTACATCCGAACTGGGCGAGTTTGGTCGAGCATAAGAAAACAATGAGTGTGGAAGCCCAAGAAATTCTCACCTCTTGCTTGATCGAACTCTACCCATCTTTAGTGGATGAATTTGCTAGCCAAATGAATACGGATGAAACGTTATCTATTCCGGGCGGGAAAAAGATCCAAGATTTACTGGAAGTGTTGCAAAGCAAGTACCGCTGGGCGATTGATGCGGATTACTCACTAGCCGAGAACAACTACTGGTTCTGGTATCGCTCACAAGATAAAGAAGAGCCAAGGCTTGGTGTTCGCGGGGAAGAGGCTGGAGAAGAAAAAGAACTGCCGCTTGATATCGGCAGACAAGTGAATCGCTTGTACCAGGCCTTGCTTGACTGTGATGTAGAAATGTCCGTAGCAGAGTTTCTATTGCAAAAACCGGCTTATCGTTCGATCACACGTCGCGTATGGACGCTAGGCAACCGTGCGATGGGGGATATTCAAATGAATGTGCTGCGTAAAGATGCGTTACCAATGCACTTACTGCGCTGTAAATTGGCGATCTTTGGCGCGACTAAGTTTGATCCGCGCTCGGATCGTTGGGTTCGAGTAACTTTCTTCCAAGGTGCGCCGTTGTTAGATGAAATTCACGACCCTAAACTGGCAGACACATGGATTTTCCCTAGCATGCCGCCACGTGACGAAATTGCGCAAAGTGATAATCAAAAAATCAGTGGAGGATTTGAATTATGATCGTCTCTCACAACGAATTGGTGGCCGCCGTTAATAAGGCATTTCTTGGCATGCGCCGTCACTGTGGTGAGGCGGATGTCATTGCGAACATGGTGGCGGACTTGCAAATGGTTGGCTTACATGGAGTTCGCCATTTTAATAACGCCAGTCTGTTTCTTGGGTTAGATTCAGACTGCGCCGTATCGGTGACCAACAGCACGCCGTCAAGCATAGAGGTAGAACTGCACAACGGGAGTGTGGCGTGTCATTTACCCGCGGTGTTGGATTTCGCGCTCGAGAAAATGATCAACCGTAAGTCGATTACCATTACGTTGAAACAGTGTCATAACCGTTGGTTGGGTTTCAGTGAGTTGTTGAAGCTCTCTGCGAAAGGCATCGCGTGTCGAGCACAGTGGGTCAATGGCTCTAGTCCCAAGCGAACGCTTTATGTGTTAAACCGCGGACGAATCGCACCAGAAGTCTTTTTCTCGGATCAGTTTGATGGGCATGATACGGATTTGCATAGTATGGTTATCGAGCTCTCCGTGAACGATTTCGATATCGAGAAAAGTGCACAAGGATATACCACCCACATTGAAGGCGATGAGTTAAGCCGTACGCAACAAGCTTCTTGGCAAAATGGTATCTTTGTCGAAGACCAAGAATGGGAAACGCTGAAACAAACCGCAACCGCGTTGCTGGTGGAGAACAGTGAGCGTTCTATGCTCGGTGCTGGTGGTGTGGTTTAAGCTATGAAAGGCGATGATTCCAAGTAGAAGTGATGAAGGCTGCTGTTTAGCGGCCTTTTTTGTGCGCGATGTTCAGTCACTTCTGAAGTTCAAAGACTATGATTACCGTTATCCGCAAGATGGAGCAACACAGGTAAGAAAAATGGATCTGCAAGAGAATAAAAGAAATGCCATTGCGTTTTACGAAACCGCCTATAGAGGTAACCCAAGAAAGGCAGTTGAAGACTACGTAGGTGATGAGTACATCCAGCACAATCCATTAGTTGGAAATGGCCCCGAGGCTTTTATCGAGTATTTTGAGCGGATGCAAAATGAGTATCCCGATAAAGATATTACGTTTGTGCGAGCCATTGCTGAAGGGAATTTGGTGGCACTACACACTCACCAAACATGGCCTAATGATATTGAATACGTGACGATGGATTTCTTTCGTTTTGATCACAATGGGAAGATCGTTGAACATTGGGACGCTCTGCAAGAGATACCCAAAGAAACATTGAATGGTCACACCATGTATTAACGAGTCGTTGATTAGTCTCCCATGCCGTTTATTCAAATGGTATGGGAGGTTAAATGATTTGTGGCACTCGAAGTATTAATCATCAAAGCGCTTTTTCGATTCTCACCGCGACGTCTTCAGATACCCAGCCTTTCCACAAGTCAGGGTAGGTATTAAAGAAGTAAAACATCGCTTCTTCACCGTCCGCGTAGTTATCTTCCATCCAGGCCAGCATTTCACTCATTTGCTCGTTGGTAAATCCGCGTTTCTGCAAGTACGCGAATGCTTGGGGTTCTTTGCTCGCAAACGCCTCAGTTGTTACTGTGCGAACTGGAGAAGGTGGGTACATTGTTACTTTTGGTGAAACGCAATCAGGCTGGGTGGTACAGTTGCGATACTCTTCTAAATCTGTTCCGCTACCAAAATCCACTTTGACCATATCATACTTGCCCAATACGGGGGTCGGTGACCAGTAGTAACCAAACCAAGGCATTTTGCGATCATAGGCTTTAGCGATGGTGCCAGCTAGTGCTGCGCCAGAGCCTGGGTCAACCATCTCAAAGCCGTGCTCACTTAACCCTAATGCATTAAACAAGTGACCGGAGGTGATTTGGCATGTCCAACCAGCAGGGCAGCTATAGAACGCGAACTTGTCATCATCTTCTGGGTGTTCAAATAGTTTGGCGTGCTTGATGACGCCTTCTATCGTCGCGAGCTCTGGATACTGTTTTACCAGATAGGCGGGAACCCAAAACCCTTCTTCACCGCCATTGACAAGCGATTCACCAGCGATACGCAAGCGTTTATCCGCAATCCCTTTATCAAGTGCTTCTTTAATGCCGTTTGTCCATAACTCTGGCGCAACGTCAGGTTGCCCCTTTTCAATCATAGAGGTGCCTGTAGGAACGCTATCACCAGGGATCAATTCCGCATCACACTGGTAGCCTTCATTTAAGACAAATTGGTCGATGTGCGCCATTAAGCTGGCCGAATTCCAATTCATGTCTGCGATGGTTATTTTTCCGCATTCGTCCGCATTTGCATGAGTAGATAATGCTGATACCAGCAGAACAGAGAGCATTGAAGGTGTCGTCTTCATGTGACTGAATTTCCTTGTCGTTGTCATTTACTTCAGTATATACATCGGTTTATAAAGATTCAGTGAACAAGTTTTTTTCAGTGACGTTAAGCATAAAAACGGCGATTTATGAAGCGTTTAGTCAGAGTGGTTGAAAGGGAGTTAATACAGCAAGAACACCCCTTCGTAGCCGCCGATCTCAATGTGAGAAACATAGTCGCCGATGTTACCGTCTTGATCTACAGGTCGCATAGGTTCTGGAAGTGCGATAGTTATCTTCGGTGAGGAGAAATAATCGATATTCTTGCCAAAGAAATCAGTTCGATACAGAACTCTGCCTTTGGTGAATTCTCGGGCTAACACCATCTCTGTAGGGCCATGCATCACTACCGTATCGTCTGAGTGATACGCAAAGTACGTATGGGTTGGTAACAAATCGATAGAGCCATTGGGCAAGTCAGGATGAGCCACTTTGCTCATAGAAGCATCTCCAATGACTGTGTAATCGGCAGGATAGGGCGTGCTGGTGGACATCATTACCGGAGTCGCCTGATATCCCTCTGGTGTTTGATTGGCAGGCTCTCCCAAATCAACGGCAAGCAAGGTGCTAGGTTGATAAGCAATATTCTTTGGTACGCCTGCTTTCCAGAAGTTGTCACCAGTTGTGTTATTACTTCCATATAAGTAGCCATTGTTCCACTGATTAAAGTAACTGCGCTCAGGGTGATAGTTTAAGTAGAACACCGCTAGTGCAGAGTATTGGTCCTGTTTCCAGTTATCCTCAGTGTTGCCAAAGTATTGAACTCGACCATAACGCGTGGTCGCTTGATAAATCACTTTCTGACCCGCTTTGGCGAGTGCAGAGTTATCCCAAAATTTAGCCAAGCCAGCATAGCCACTAAAGCCGGTAGCAGGGAAAAGGTAGTGCTCGCGCAAGTACAAGGAGCCAGCGTTAACCAAGAGGTTTTGCCCATTACGACCGAATAAGTTTGCCGTACCTATGTTGAGGCCAATTAACGCATCTTCATCCAGCGTTGCCAGTTTATTCAAGAACGCCGAGAATTGCGCTTTGTAAGCATCGTCAGCAGCTTGGCTACCCGCCACCAAACCAAGTTCATCCACTGTGCCTCCGGAATATATGTAGAACTGATTTGCACCGAGTAACTTATTCGTATCGTCGTTGTACGCACCATTTAAACCTTGTTTCGCCCATTCAGCTTGGTAATAGTGGCGCATTGTATTGGTAAAAACGGGATTACCGAGATTGGTCAATGCCCAAGAAGAGGTTTGATTCCACATACGACCAAATGGAATAACCCGTGACTCCCAACGAAATCGGGCCGTTGCATTCTTATTCGAACGGTTTTTGTATTCATTCCAAGAAAGATAATTGTCTTGGTTTCGATCTGCAGATTTGTCGAAGCCACGAATTTTACGCCAGCGTTGAATGGTTTGGCCTTCCGGAGTCTCCGTTGGTGCTCCTGAGATATTGACGGCAGGGAAGCTGTTTTTGAGTTGAATGTTTTCGAGACGTGGGCGGTTTTCTATGTTGCCGTCATGCCAAGTAATTTTCGCAAAGTAAAGGCGGCCGCCGTCGCGTAAAAAGGTGGAGCCAAAGTACTGACCGCCACCATAAGTTTTTCCGCTACCATCATGCGTTGTAGCGCGAACCCAATCCGAAGGAACAGACCAGTTTACTGTTTGGTTTTTAGTCATGTTCTCAGTTTTGTCTTTTTTAATCGCGAAGCGTTTCCATTCTGTTACCCGACCAAACGAGTCGATAGCAGAAGGGTATTCAATCGTGAAGCTGCCGCCTTGAGCAAACTGAGAGAACGTAAAGGCTAAGCGGTCGAACTTCTCTGAGTGATAGACATAGAGGGCTCCACCATTATTCGCCTGGCCAAATACATCAGCATCCCATGGCGGTGGTTGATATAGCCAAAAGCCGGCGTGGTCAGCGCTGGCGGTATAGCCAACGATCATCGGTTTTCGATTGAGTAGAGTATTCTCACCATGGCTTGAGTCGACTTCAGCTAGGATAGTGTCTTCAGAAAAGTGGAGAAAGAAATCTTCGTAGTCAATTCCATTCAGTTCTGCGAGATTACGTATATCGTTTTCCAGCCAACCTGAGTTAAGTTCCAGCTTTTGGTTGTACATGTAACCAAGTGCTTGTACACGCTCATTATGACTTTTACTTTCGTAAGCGCCGAATAAGATATCAGCATAATCCAGTTCCCATTCACGTGTAGCCGCAGCAGAGATAGGCTTATCTTGAAGATCAATACCCTGTTCATGCAACCCAGGTAATACGATTGCTGTTCTACTCCAAACGCTGGGTATAGAAAGTAAGCTCAGAGAAGCAAGTGCCATGAGAGAAAAACAATGCGACTTCAACATGGGGTTATCTCACTCATACTTAGATGACTCGAATTAAGGGCCAGAATACAAAGAGAAATTATAGTCTATTCACAAAGTCCTAATCAGGAACCCGCCGATAGAAGGCTTTACCGGAAATCGAGGGGGGAAGCCCGGCAAAAATGAGAAGGTCTGCGTCGGGTGTAGTACGTTCAAAGACTCAAAATTCCGTCTACACAAGCACAAAAGTAACCAGAATTTTAACCTTGTTTCGATTGCCATCATATTGTTGGATTTTCATCAACAATTTCAGTTAAAACCAACTGATTAAACCAGTCATATTCTCTGTTGTATTGATTACTTATCATACAAAAATTTAACAAAATTAATTTTTATACATTTTTATTGCATAAAAAATCCTTTTGAGTAATATAAATGCCAAGTGACAATTAATGCGGTATGTCAGCATGACTATTCAGGTAAGCGGAATCAATAAATCCTACGGTGAGACACAAGTGCTTCACGATGTCAGCTTTAAGTGTGAAAGCGGCGAAACACTGGTGTTACTCGGTCCGAGTGGTGCAGGGAAGACCTCTCTACTACGTGTTCTTAACCTTCTTGAAGGAGCGGATAACGGCCAGTTAAACATCGCTAATGACGCATTCGACTTTTCAACTGAAATCAAAGAGAAGCAAGGTTTAGCGCTTCGTCGTAAAGTGGGCATGGTGTTCCAACAGTACAACCTATGGCCGCATATGACAGTGATGGAGAACCTGATTGAGGCTCCGGTAAAAGTCGCTGGCATGGATAAAGAAGAAGCGAAGAAGCTGGCAATGCAAATTCTTGCGACGCTGCATTTGGCAGACAAAGCGGATGCATGGCCGATGCAACTTTCTGGTGGTCAGCAACAACGTGTGGCGATTGCTCGTGCATTGATGATGAAACCGGAAGTCTTGCTTTTTGATGAACCGACCGCTGCGCTTGATCCGGAAATTACTAACCAAGTCGTTAAGATTATTAAAAATTTAAGCGAAACCGGAATTACACAAGTAGTTGTGACGCACGAAGTGGATTTCGCCAAGAAAATCGCTAGTCACGTACTGTATTTAGAAAAAGGACACATCGTTGAGCACGGCACAAATGATTCGTTTTCTAACCCGCAAACTGCCCAGTTTGCTGACTACTTAAATCACTAAATCACGTTTTTAAAGTTCAGTCTATTTAACAGATAAGCTCGGCTGTCATTGCGAGTGTCAGCCCACTAAGTACACACGGAGTATTGCAATGAAAAAGATTCTACTAGCTTCACTAATCGGACTTGTCTCAGCGAACGCAGCAGCACAAGAAGAGATCAAATTTGCGATGGAAGCGACGTACGCCCCATTCGAATACATGGATGAAAACAACCAAATCCAAGGTTTTGATGTGGATCTGGCGAATGCACTATGTAAAGAAATCGAAGCAAAATGCACCTTCCACAACCAATCTTTCGATAGCTTGATCCCAGCATTAAAATTCAAGCGCTACGATGCGGCAATCTCTGCAATGGACATTACTGAGGCGCGTTTGGAGCAAGTGAATTTCACGAATGCATACTATGACAACTCAGCAGCGTTTGTTTCTATCAAAGAAAAAGTGGCTGATCAAAAAGCACTAGAAGGTAAGCGTGTTGGTGTTCAAAACGGTTCAACACACCAAAGCTACCTGATTGAGCAAATGCCGGGCGTAACCGCGGTTCCTTACTCAAGCTACCAAGACGCGTTCATCGATATGAAAAATGGCCGTATTGATTCTGTATTCGGTGACACAGCAGTCGTAGCAGAATGGTTCAAGAAAGAAGACAACCTAGCTTACGTGGGTGAGCACGTCACTAACCCTAAATACTTCGGTAACGGTTTCGGTATCGCAGTAAATAAAGGTAACGACGAGCTAGTGAACAAGCTGAACACAGCACTGCAAACAGTGAAAGCGAACGGCGAATACGACGTAATCTACAACAAGTACTTCGGTAAGTAATATGGCACTAATGGGTTACTCTTTATCGCTTGTTCAAGCTAGTTGGATGACTGTCCAGCTAGCCTTCACAAGCCTTTTAGTCGGTTTGATTCTGGCAGTGGTATTCGCCAGTGGTGAAATGTCTCGCCGCGTTTTCGTTAAATGGCCAATGACGGCGTTTGTGACGATTGTACGTGGTTTGCCAGAAATCCTTGTCGTGTTGTTCATCTATTTTGGTTCGACGCAGGTTCTGTTTTTAATCACCGGCGACTTTATTGAAGTTAGCCCGTTCTTGTCTGGCGTGGTGGCGTTGTCATTGATCTTCGCTTCCTACGCTTCTCAAACTCTACGTGGCGCATTAAAAGCCGTTGGAAGAGGGCAGAGAGAAGCAGCAAGTGCACTCGGCATCAGTCAAGCACACGCTTTCGTTCGCATTGTTTTACCACAAGCAGTAAGACACGCACTACCAGGTTTAACTAACCAATGGTTGGTTCTGCTGAAAGACACCGCGCTTGTATCACTGATTGGCGTAACGGATTTGTTGAAACAAGCGCAGCTAACATCTGCAGCGACGCATGAAGCGTTTACATGGTACGCAACCGCTGCGGCGATTTACTTAGGCATTACTTTGATTACGCAACGTGCCGTAAAACTGATTGATAAGAAATTCTCAATTCAAGGTATGAGCATGGGACAGGAGGCGACCGCATGAACGAACAACACGTTTGGCAAATGCTGGATGGCTTAGGCACTAGCCTTCAATTGACCGCCGCTTCTTTGGTGGTGGGCTGTCTCTTAGCTTTGATGATGACGCTGACTCTGATCTTACGTACTCCGGGTTTGCATTGGTTAAGTCGTGGCATCATCACCTTGTTTACTGGTACACCTTTGTTGGTGCAGATCTTCTTGGTGTATTACGGTCCAGGTCAGTTTGATGTCGTAAGAGAAAGCGTATTCTGGACATGGTTAAGCCAACCTTGGTTCTGTGCGATGCTAGCACTAGCACTCAATACCGCTGCTTACAGCACTCAGTTGTTCAAAGGAGCGTTTAACGCGATTCCTTCCGGTCAATGGCAAGCGTGTCGTGCATTAGGCATGAACAAAACAGCAACACTGAAAGTGCTTCTACCATACGCTATTCGTCGTGCTGTTCCTGCTTACTCGAACGAAGTGATTTTGGTCTTCAAAGGCACGTCACTAGCAAGCACGATTACGATCATGGATCTGATGGGTTACGCGCAGCGCATTAACGCACAAACTTACGATACGTTGACGGTATTTGGTATTGCGGGCGCATTTTATTTAACGGTAAATGGTGTGCTAACTCTTATTTTCCGTCAGGTAGAGAAGAAAGCATTGGCGTTCGAAGCCGCATAAACCTTCAATCAACACTCATCATCTCGTTCCACAGTGCCTTTGCAAATGACTCTCTTGCAGGGGCATTTTTTATATTCGTTATGGCAAATCCCTCAAGTTCCACCAAACTTAATTCAATGCAATTGTATTGGTGGCACCATGGAAAGAAGACACTTTTTAGCGCTGTGGACATTGTTGTTCGCACCCTCTTTAAAAGCGACGACACCAATGCGGCCGACGCCAGCACAAACAGAAGGGCCATTTTATCCAGTAGTGGATATTCCTCTTCGTCAAAACTTGATTCTGCAATCAGAAGGCTTGGTCGGTGAACCTATCGTGTTGCAAGGCAGAGTAGTAGATACATCGGGAAACCCAGTTTCAGGCATCAAAGTAGAAATCTGGCAATGCGATGGGCAGGGGATTTACGATCATCCTAAGCAACCAAATAACGATAAGTTTGATGCGCACTTTGCTGGCTTTGGTGCAGTTTTAACTCAATCGGATGGTCACTACTTGTTTCAGACCTTGTACCCTGTACCTTATGCTTCTCGCCCACCGCACATTCACGTTAAGTTGTTGCGAGATAATCAAGAACTTCTGACCACTCAGTTGTACTTGAAAGGCAATACTGGCGATGAATGGTGGGGAGGCAAAGCCCGTGATTATCTGCAGTTTGAAACTATACGAATCGACGGGCGGTTAACGGGCCAATTTAACTTTGTGATTGGCTAGCTAATCCGGTTAAGCCATTAACTCAACCAATTGCGCCAAGCATTCTTTATCCAGTATCGGATGAGGCTCGACGCCCGTGACCAGTACAATATCTACGGAAGGCAGCGATGGCATATTGCCTAAGATCTTAAGATCCTCGCTAACGCTAATACTGCCCATCGCACCGATAGCCATGCCCGAACGTACAATCGCTCGTTGTGCGGAGGCCGTATTGCAACACGCCAGTAGTTGATAAGGAGTACCACGTTTGGTTAATCCGTCTACTGCTGCCGCATGGTATTTGCAGTCGGTTTGGAATAGGGCGAGAGGGAGAGGGTGGGCGTTCTCAATGTCAAAATCAGGATGAGCAATCCACACGCCTTTGTCGCTTGCTAGCCAGTAACCTTCCTCACTGTCCGGTGCTCTTGTCACAATAGCTGCGTCTAGCTTTCCTTCATCAAGTTTTTCTCTCAAGGTGATGCTTGGCTCACTGAAGACTTGAATTGAACATGTGGGCTCAGATTGCTGTAATACGCGGATGACTTTAGGCAGGATATTGTCGTTGTAATCCTCAGGGCAACCTAAGCGAAGAGGGCGCTTGTTTTCATAGCGCTTCACTTGTTTCAGTGCTTGATTGTGCAAGTTAACCAATAGTTCGGCGTGAGAGCGCAGTGCCAGTCCCGCTTCACTCAATACTAGGTTGCGACCTTCTTTTTCAAACAAACTGACGCTGAGTTCGTCTTCTAGCTTACGCATTTGAGCACTGAACGCGGATTGGGTGCGATTGATCTGCTTGGCTGCACGAGTGAAACTTCCCGTTTCGACAAAAGCCAGAAAGCTGCGTAACGCATCGATATCCATATCTAAAACTCATCCATCGTTTTTGTTGAAGTGTTCCATCAAAACTATCCGTTAGTCCCCTTAAATACAATCAGATATTGTGAATGGGTACTCAAAACACGAACCGCATGGAGGCGTCATGAAACTGTTTATTGCTAATCAAAACTACTCAAGCTGGTCACTTCGCGCATGGCTGATCTTTTCTCAATTCAAACTGGATGTGAAAGTCACCAAGCTCAAATTATTCACAGAAGATTTTTATAAGACCTTGGAAGATATTACACCAACCGCGAAAGTCCCTACCTTAGTGGATGGTGACGCAACAGTGTGGGATTCATTAGCGATTTTGGAATACGTTAACGAGCAATACTTACAAGGCAAAGCATGGCCAAGTAAGTCTGCAGAACGGGCTAAAGCACGCGCCATCGCATCAGAAATGCATTCGGGTTTCTTTAACTTAAGAAGCGAACTCCCAATGAACATCCGCGCACGCAGAAAAGTCGATCTAACGGAGGGGGCACGTAAAGATATTGCTCGCATTGACGCTATTTGGGCAGAGCAAGCCAAACTGTATCCCAACGGTTGGCTATTTGGAGAATGGTCGATAGCGGATGCTATGTATGCACCTGTGGCATTGCGTTTCCAAACTTACGGCATCGAGTTATCCGAAGGTGCCAAAGCTTACCAACAGAAGGTGCTAGCAAGTGAATCTTTACAGCAATGGTTGGAAGAGGCGAGCCAAGAAACGGATATCGTAGAAGAGGACGAGGCAGGGGAAGAAGTATAAGCGCATCTTGCGATCGCCTGTAGCAAGGGAAAGCATGACAAAGCACGCTTTCCTCTTCTAGGATAGTTGTAGTTTCCGGCGCGTTTAAGCTAGGTGTTCAACAATCGCTCTGCCTACGCCGTGTGCGCTCGTTGGGTTTTGACCTGTGATGACACGATCATCCACAATTACAAGCTCTTGCCATGGTTGCACTTTAGAGTAGCGCGCTGCGCCACGTGCAAGAGATTCTTCCAATAGGAATGGGATATCGTTGATGGTGCCGAAGTCGATCTCTTCTTCGCGAGTGAAACCTGTTACTGATTTAGACGCAAGCAGCTTTTCGCCATTGCTAAGCGTGATAGGAAGAAGAGCGCCCGGACCATGACAAACTGCTGCCACAATACCGCCATCTTCATAGTGTTTTGCGGAAATCTTGGCAAAATCTTCGTTGCTCGCTAGGTCTGAAAGAAGACCAAAACCACCCGGATAGAAGATCGCATCGTAGTTGTCACCGTTGATTTGTGACACTGGAATCGTGTTGTTGATGCGGTTCTGGAAATCATCATCCGCCAAAATTTTCTCGTTCACTTCGTCGCCTTCGATGTCGGTTCCGTACAGTGGTGCTTGCCCGCCTTTGATAGAGGCAATGTCGTAATCGAAGCCTGCACCCAGCAGTTCGCTAAGGGCATGAGTGAGCTCTGGCGCGTAAGTTCCGTTTGCTTGGTCAGTTTCACCTAGGGTCGCATGGTTCGTCACAATGATGAGTACTTTCTTCATGATGGTTTCCTTTTTGGCTTACGTGTATTTGTTGAACACCTTCATACTAATTGCTAATCAAATAAGTGATAATACGATTAATTGGCAAAACATTATTGCTATATAGCAAAGGTAAGTATGGACAGTTTTGAAGGCATCAATGAGTTTGTTACGGTTGCTGAGAGCTTAGGGTTTTCTGCAGCGGCAAAACAGTTAGGTTGCAGTACCAGTCACGTCAGTCGCCAAGTCACAAGACTAGAAGAGCGATTAGGTGTCGCTTTGTTAGCACGTTCGACAAGAATGGTGAGTCTAACGGAAGCGGGGCAAGCGTATTATCAACAGTGTAAAGAGTTGGTGATTGGGCTTCAGCAAGCCAATGAGCAACTCACCACGCAGCAAACTCAATTGAGTGGTACGTTACGTGTGAGTGCCGCTGGTGCGTTTTCTGAAAACCATGTAGCGCCTGCCTTGATGGCGTTTGCCAAGCAACATCCTAATCTCACGGTAGAAATCAACTTCAACACCAGCATGGTCAACTTTATTGAAGATGGTTTCGATTTTGCCATTCGTTACGGTAGGTTGAGTGATTCAGGCTTGGTTGCGAGAAAGCTGGTGGATCGTCCCATGGCAGCGGCAGCCAGTCAGCGTTATCTCGATGAACATGGTTTGCCAACGCACCCCGAGCAACTCAAGCGTCATAGCTGCATTATTGCCAACAAAGACGTTTGGTTGTTTGAAAAAGATGGCAAGCCTTTAGATGGCGTAAAAGTGCAGGGCAGATGGAAGAGCAATAACGCACACACGGTCTTGCAAGCCTGTGCAGAAGGATTAGGTGTGGCGTACTTACCGAAGAGTAGTTTCAACGATGCTATTTCGTCTGGTCGTTTGGTGCCAATACTAGAGCCGTATTGGGGAAGCGGCAACAGCAGCTGGATTGTTTATCAGAATCGTCACTTTCTACCACTACGAGCGCGATTGGCTATCGACTTCTTGCTTGATCATTTTGTCGATTGGCAGGAGTAATGAGGCTCTGCCAATCGGTTTGTTTATCCATTTGTTAGATCGTCAACATACTAACGTATCTACATGTTTTGATAGCTCGGTCCACCGCCACCTTCTGGTGCTTTCCACGTGATGTTTTGCGAAGGATCTTTGATGTCACAGGTTTTGCAATGCACGCAGTTGGCGGCATTTATCTGAAACTTCAACTTATTGTCCACTTCCACCACTTCGTAAACCCCAGCGGGGCAATAGCGCTGACTCGGTTCGTCATACATACCTAAATTCACATCAATTGGAATGTGAGGGTAAGTCAGAACAAGGTGACAAGGTTGATTCTCTTCGTGCTGTGTTCCCGACAAAAATACCGACGAAGGCTTATCAAAACTGATTTCACCATCTGGTTTTGGGTATGCAATTGGGTGGCACTCTTGTTTAGGTTTTAACTGCTCATGATCGTGCGAATAGTCCTTGATAGACCAAGGTAACGGCTTCTTAACCAGTGGTTGCCACAGGTTGTGTTCAAAAGTCGAAAGAGCACCGCCAAGTATGCTGCCCAACTTATGAATGTTCGCGCCAAAGTTACGCGTTTCGGCGAGTTCGTCATACAACCATGATGATTCAAACAACGACTGGTAGTCTGGCTCAGAAGCTCCAGTTTGTCGGGCCGTATGTACCGCTTCTGCTGCAATGATTCCGGATTTCATTGCTGTGTGGCTGCCTTTAATTTTTGCGACGTTCAAAGTCCCCGCATCACAACCAATCAATAAACCGCCAGGGAATTGCTGTCTCGGCAGAGAGGAAAGCCCACCTTTCGCAATGGCTCTTGCGCCGTAAGCGATGCGCTGAGCACCTTTCAAATGTGTTTCAATAGCAGGATGGTGCTTAAAGCGTTGAAATTCGTCAAACGGACTCAAGTAAGGATTGCTGTAATTCAAGTCGACAATAAGCCCGACGGCGATTTGGTTGTTCTCCATGTGATAGAGAAAACCGCCGCCTGTGGTATTTGTTTCACTCAAGGGCCAGCCAGCGGAGTGGATAACACTGCCAGATACATCCTTACTGTCAGTGGGTAACTCCCATATTTCTTTTAGGCCAAGCGCGTAGTGCTGTGGTTGCTTTCCTGCGTCTAGGTCGAACCTTTGAATAAGTTCTTTACCCAGATGTCCGCGACAACCTTCAGCAAAAAGGGTGTATTTTGCCCTTAGCTCGATACCTGGTTCAAAGTTAGGTTTGGCCTGGCCGTTCTTATCTAGTCCCATATCGCTCGTGTTAATGCTTGTCACGGCGCCAGTCTGATCATAATTGATGCTTGCAGCGGCAAAGCCCGGAAAAACTTCCACCCCAAGATTTTCTGCTTGGTTAGCGAGCCAACGGCAAAGGTTGGCAAGGCTAATTACGTAATTATTCTCGCCATTTATCATTGGACGCGGTGTAAGGAAGTGGGGAACGCGAATATGGTTTTGTTCAGTAGTAAGATAAAGGAAATCATCTCGTTGAACTGAGGCTGCTAGCGGGGCGTCCATTTCTTTCCAATTGGGGAAAAGCTCATCTAAGGCACTAGTTTCAAAAACAGCGCCAGATAAAATATGTGCGCCCACTTCTGAGCCTTTTTCTACAACGCAAATTGAAAGTGCGTCACCTTCACTGTCTTGGTTGAGTTGAGCTAGCCGACAAGCGGCGCTTAAGCCTGCAGGTCCGGCCCCCACGATCACGACATCAAACTCCATGCATTCTCGTTCCATCTTTATGCTTCCTTTCTATTATCGTCATCTGCGTGACAGGTTTTGGTTTCTATACAGAAAACTATAGCTCAGTTGACGTTAACGTGAAGTGGACTAAGCTCAAGTAATGGATCTGACGTGTTATATGAGGCATGACCATGGAAGACCGACCATTAGTAACACTTGTGCTCGCAGAGCATGACAACCAATCGTTGGCTGTAGGGACGCTGTGTGCAATTAAAGCGGCATTTGAGATTAAGGATGATGATAAATCGCTTCCTGTTTCTGTGTTGCTTATTGGTTATCAGTGCCAATCAGTTTTGGATGAGTTGAATTGTGTTCAAGGTGTTGCAGAAATTATCTGGGTTGATGCGAAGGGATATGAACATGGATTAGCGGAAAATATCGCACCTTTGATCTCACAAGTAGCCAAAAACTACTCACACATTCTTTCTCCTGCCAGTACATTTGGTAAGAATGTGATGCCTCGTGTGGCGGCGTTGCTTAATGTTGGTCAACTTTCTGACGTGATGACAATCGAGTCTATCGATACGGTGATTCGTCCAATTTATGCTGGAAATGCATTGGCGAGAGTCACGTCGAATGATCCCTATAAAGTGATGACCATAAGAAGTACGGCTTTTGATGCCGCAGAGCTATCTGACACGCCAGTTGTCCCTAAGCTTACTCAAGTCGACACGGTGATTATCAATAAACTTAGTGAGTTTGTTTCGCAACAAACGCCAGAAAGTGAGCGACCAGAATTGCCAGCGGCTAGAGTAGTAGTGTCGGGTGGTCGTGCATTCGGGAGTAAAGAGAAGTTTGTTTTAGTAGAACAATTGGCTGACAAGCTAGGTGGAGCGGTAGGGGCGTCACGAGCGGCGGTCGATGCGGGCTATGTGTCTAATGACCATCAAGTTGGGCAAACCGGCAAAATTGTTGCACCGGAGTTATACATTGCCGTCGGAATTTCTGGCGCGATCCAGCATTTGGCGGGAATGAAAGATTCCAAGGTGATTGTTGCAATTAATAGCGACCCTGATGCGCCTATTTTTGACATTGCAGATTATGGATTGGTCGACGATTTGTTTGTGGTAATGCCTGAGCTGTTAGAGAAGCTGTAGATATAGTCTTGCTTCCTAAAACAAAAGGCTTCCGGACTGGAAGCCTTTATCATTTGATTTTTATAAGTTACTTTTCGCTCGGACGTTGCAGGTGCTCTGCAAGTACTTTTGTAAACCTTGCAGCTTCACCACCAGTACAAGCGCGATGATCAAACGTTACGGATAGCGGCATTGCTTTCACCGAAATTGCTTGACCATTTCTTATCACAACTCGGTCGAGTATTCGGCCCGCGCCGACAATAGCGACTTGTGGCGGTGTGACGACAGGTGTCGCGTAAATACCGGCAATCGCGCCGAAGTTGGAAAGCGTAATCGTCGCGTGTTGCAATTGCTCACGACCGATTTTTCTCTCTCTGATCCCTTCAACGGTTTGATCGAGCCAACGACGAACATCTTGTGGCTCGTATTCATCTGCGTGGCGCAAGACTGGCACGTACAATCCATGACGGCTATCTACTGCAATTCCTACATTGACCGTTGTGTGTACACAGCGTGTCATGGTTTCGGCATCAAACCAAGCGTTTAAAGCGGGCTCTTCTTGACACGCATGAACAATCGCTTGAACAAGGCGGATACTGATATCTTCGTTTGGCAGCCAATCTTCCAACAATGCTTCTTCCGTAATGGTTACGGCAGCAACATGTTCGTGCGATTCGGTCATAGACGATACCATGGTACGTCGAGCGCCTTTCAAAACTTCGGTGCCTGGACGCTGTTTTCCGGCTTCGTCGTAAATATCGGCATCTACGATAAGTCCGTTCGGGCCACTACCTGACACAAGGTTAAGATCTACCCCAAGTTTTTGTGCCAACAAGCGAGCCGAAGGCAGGGCGGTAACGAGGTTACTTTCTGTCGTGTTGTGGTTGCCACCAATCCAGAAATCATCAACGTTAACATGATGCGCTTGGTGAGAAACGCTACCGACGACGGTTGCGGCGTCAGCAGTGGCTTTTTTCTCTGCTGTTACTTCTCTCCCGGCACCTGTTTCATCAATCTCTAGCAGTAATGCACCAATATTGACGATTTCACCTTCCTCACCATGACGGCTGACCACACGGCCCGAATAGGGGGCAGGGACGTCGACCGTCGCTTTTGCTGTCTCTACGGTTAAGATCACTTGATCTAATTTAACCATGTCTCCGACATTAACGTGCCATTTCACAATTTCTGACTCAGCGAGACCTTCACCGAGATCGGGTAAATTAAACGTCTTCATTTCCAATCCTCCACGAGTTCGCGCGCCGCGGTCACAATGTCTTCTTCCTGAACCATGAAATAATCTTCGTTACGGTAATAAGGCATAATGGTGTCCATTCCAGTTACTCGTTTAGGTGGGGCTTTAAGTAAGCACATGGCGTGTTCAGCGGTTCGAGCTAATAGCTCAGATCCCACACCACAAGTTTTACTCGCTTCATGAACAACGAGTAAACGTCCAGTTTTTTCTAGTGAGCTGAAAATCGTCGCGGTATCAATTGGCTTAATACTCGCCAAATCAATCACCTCGACTTCAATTCCCTGACTAGACAAGGTTTGCGCGGCCTGAAGTGACTCTACGACGCATGCGCCCCAAGTAACGAGCGTGATATCTCGCCCCTTGCGTAAGGTGAAGCAGGTGTCGAGTGGGAGTGCTTCGCCGTTATCAACGACTTCAGATTTAACGGTGCGATATATGCGCTTCGGTTCGAAGAACATGACGGGATCATTGCTTCTAATTGCAGCGAGAAGTAAGCCGTATGCGCGTTGTGGAGAAGAAGGAATCACCACTTTAAATCCAGCAGTGTGAGCAAATAACGCTTCCACGCTTTCTGAGTGGTGTTCCGGAGCGTGGATACCGCCGCCAAATGGCGCACGGAAAACCGCGGGACAAGTGAGCCGACCGCGAGTTCTGTTACGCATTCGAGCCGCGTGGCACATTAAGTGCTCCATCGCAGGAAAAACGAAACCTTGAAACTGAAATTCGGCGACAGGTCGTAATCCTTGCGTTGCCATACCGACCGCAACCCCGCCGATTAAGGCTTCAGCGAGTGGCGTATCGATGACTCGTTTAAGACCAAACTCTTGCTTGAGTCCAACAGTGGCACGAAATACACCACCATTATCGCCCACGTCTTCACCTAATACGACAACATTGGGGTCTTGTTGCATTTCGTGGTGCAGGGCAAGGTTTACTGCTTCAACCAACGTTAGCTCAGCCATGTCTGCCTCCCTGCATTCTCATTGCCTTGTTGATGAGTTCATCTCTTTGTGCATGAAGCTCTTGAGGTAGCGATTCATACAAATAATCGAAACCGGTTTCTGGTGCTTGTGGCGGTAAGCTCAGATAGCGTTCAACAGCTAACTCTACTTGCTCTTTACAGTAATCTAGCCATTGCTGTTCTTGTTCGTCGCTCCAAGCGCCTTGATTAAGGAGATACGTTTTAAGACGTGCGATAGGTTCGTATTGCCATGCGGTTTGAACATCATCTTCTTTACGATAACGAGTCGCATCATCGGCCGTAGTGTGGTCACTCAGTCGGTAACTCACCGCTTCGATGAGTGTTGCGCCTTTCCCTTTTCTTGCTCTCTCAAGGGCGGTTTTAGTTGCATCATAAACGGCGACGACATCGTTACCATCGACAGTAATACCCGGTATACCTGCACCTTGCGCTTTTTCTGATAAGAAATCGGCGGCACATTGGAGACTACGCGGCACTGAAATTGCCCACTGGTTATTGTTTACGACGAAAACAAGTGGAATATTCCAAGTACCTGCGCAGTTTATTGACTCAAGAAAGTCCCCTTTGGATGTACCACCATCGCCGCACATGACTAGCGCAGCTTCATGGTTACCTTGAATTTTTAGCGCGGAAGCCACCCCGACAGCATGCGTACATTGCGTCGCTATGGGTACACAGTAGGGAAGGTCTCGGCTAGGAACCGGACTGCCCTCAGGAGCAAAATCACTCCCGCGCTCATCGCCCCCCCAGTATTGAAGGTTCTTTTCCATGCCAATGCCACGACACCACATCGCAGGCATATCGCGGTAGTAAGGGACAAAAACATCATCGGCTTTAAGTGCTCTGCCTACCGCAATGCCTATGGCTTCCGCGCCTAAGTGTGAGGGATAGGTCCCTAGCTTACCGGTGCGTTGCAAGGCAACTGCTTTGTTGTCGTAAGTGCGAGTTAATACCATGTCTCGGTAAAACCCGACCAATGTTTCAGTGTCAGCCCAGTTGGGTAGTTGGCCGACTAGGTCCCCACGATGGTCGATAAACCGATGCATGGGTAATGCCTGAACGTTCATCTCAAGCTCCTTTTGACGCTGCGGGTCTTTTGGACTGCAGCTATTCATACAAAACCAGAGTTTGTATGGGTACTCAAACTCTGATATCAGCGCAAAGGCCATACCTAAGGTTGCGTGTGCTTTCGATAGCGGTAGGCATCTGTTCGTCCCTTAAACTATTTGTCGATAACATCGCTGCGATTATTTCACCGCAAGATACAGAGAAAGGCTTTTCTGTATCTAACCCTCTAACTAAATCGTGGTATAGCCAGATACAATAAGTGTAAACAAATTGTTAAATTATGCTTCATTTTGACTTTCGCTCAGTAGTAAAGTTTTGCTTACACCCTGATTTTGCAGAGTAATATGCTGCTATTTTGTTGGTAGCATTTTTAAACTCGAATTTAATTACTGGTTAATGAAACATATTTGCAACAAAATTTGGCTGTAAAATTTGACAAAGTGAGTCATTATTAATGAATCAACTCAAACAGTTGCTATATGATGAATTGCAAATTTTTGTTGTGCTCGAAGCCTCGACCTTATGAGAATGCATAACTTCTTCCCAACTGAGTGGAATCAAGGTAGGGTGACGGCATTACAAATGTATACCCTCGGCAGTCCTTGAGCTTATCCAAAGTAGGTGGTGCTCAAGCGGAAGTGATTATGGAGAAGTTATGTACCACGCTCATGTTTATTTTCCCCTAAGAGAACAAGATAAAGCGCAAGCCTTGAACGAGATCATCCGTCAAGAGCGTCAAGATGTGCTGCGTGTGTTTCCATTAGTTGGAAGGTTAGTTGGCCCACACAAGATGCCGATGTTTGAAATTCACCTAGAATCATTGAGTGAAGAGTTCTTGGCGTGGCTTGATACGATTCGAGGCGATTTTTCTGTGCTTATTCACCCAGTAAGCGAAGAAGAGTTGCTCGATCACACAGAACGCGCGATTTGGTTGGGCAGAGAGATTGGTGTATTTGAAGAAAAGTTAGAGAAATAGTTGCCTTCTCGCCCATGCATGACCGCTTTGAATCCTTCTCTTCTCATTGCGGTCACAGCTTCTGCTTAACGCCTCATCTTCATTGATGGGTGCGGAATCCCTCTCTTACGCTTTGCTGTAGTTATTTTTGTGCTAAACCTAAAAGTAGGCTTTCGAACTTCACGCACAAAGCGTGAAAATGTTGCTGTTTAGCATGCCATTAAATGAATTTTGGTGGTAATAAAATAATAAGTCTTTGATAAATCAAATAGGTATAGCAGGGAAGTGCAGTTTACGACCCCAACGCCATTGGCAGTGGCGCCGATAATTTATGAGGGGGAAGGGTATGTTTTCAATACTCTTGGTTATACTTGCACTCTATATATTTTGGCTGTTGTTTCGCAACGGGCCTGCGTTTGCCGGGCGTACCGCTCAAAAAAAACGTGACTGGGTTGGGCCTACCGCCAACAAAGAAGAGTGGCGAGGATTTTGTACGGATGTATTTCAGCCGTTCAGTTCTCAAACGACTTTCTACGCCATTGCTTATTTTGCCAATTACGTAGCAGCAGCGAACGCAATATCTTGGTCAACGATATACGAAGGCGATTATCCGGTCATCATAAGCCGATTTGGTAGCTACTTCATTTTAAGCACGCATGATGCACTGGTCGTAGCTGGGTTTATTGCGCTTGCTTTCTTTATCATTAATTGGCAACTTGCCATGCGCTGCTCTGGTATTCTTAGCCAGTATCTAGTGCGGATTCTTATTATTAATCAAAAGCGCTTTGTCGCGATTAGCTTGGTGTTTTGCAGCTACTTTTCGTACCTACTGACGCTTGGTATATTCTGGCTGTTCCATGATGGGTATTCAATCTGGCATGGATTAATGCTTAGCCCCGTGTTCCTGTTGTTAGCTTTATTGGTAGCGGTTGTTGTGCCATCTGCAAAAAGAGAAAATAGTGTACCTAAGTAATCCCGAGATGGTTTGTTCAGCGGGAATAGTTTGGCTTGTAGACTAGGTGGTGATGTAAAGGACTAGCGAGTCTAAATCACGAAGCGGTAACAAAGTATACGAGCCGAGATCTTTACTTCATCAGATATTTGGATGGCTTTGGGGCGTTTACTTAAGCAAGGTAGGCTGCACTTTTAACTCGATCAGATTATCACGTTCTGGTTTAGCCTTATCGAATGACAAAATAAAGCTGCAATTCGATAACCCTAGACAAGATGATATGTCTTCGTAAAAGGGGGAAGTGTTCGTACTGGGAACTTAGAATTAAAAAACGCGGCCAAAGAATAGCCGCGTTTATTAGAATAAGAGATTTAACTTTCTGTCACAGGTTCAGAGGCTTGTTCAGCGCTTGAATCCACAGCTTTTACAAGTAGTAGACCAACACCTCCGACGATGGCACCACATAGAATAAACACTAAGCGCCCCCATACTGGGTTAGGTAGCAGAGCCATAAACATGACACCTATACCTGCGACCGCGATAAGTTTACCCAGCATTTGACGTTGCTTGTTATCGAGTTTTCTCTGTGCCACTGATTCCGCTACAAGAGGCGTTGATAGGTTTTCAAAGAACTTATCGACATCTGCTTGGCGTTTGTCAGTTAGAGGCTTGTAGAATAGAGTCGACAACATGAAGAAGCCACCAGTTAGCGTCATGTGTCCGATTAGACCTATTGCTACTTTCACATCAGACCATTCTCGGCTAGTCAACTCCTCAAGGCCAAACGCCGATGACACCATATCAGCTGTGATAACAAACCCAACAAGGTAGGAAACGATGCCACCCACGACTAGAGTTCCCCAACCGGCCCAGTCTGGAGTTTTCTTGATAAAGAAGCCTAAAAACGCTGGAATTGTCATTGGGAACCCGATGAGCGCACCAACGTACATCATAGTGTCGAATAGACTCAGACCTTTTAGAGAGTTTATAAACTGCGCGATTAGAATAATTGCAACGCCAAATACCGCCGATGTTGCTTTAGAAACTGCGACTAGCTCTTTCTCTGATGCTTGGCCTTTACGAACGATCGGTTCATAAAAGTTCTTTACGAAAATACCTGAATTGCGGTTAAGACCAGAGTCCATAGAGGACATCGTAGCAGCAAACATTGCAGCGACCAGAAGTCCAACCATACCTGCTGGCATGTATTCTTGAACGAAGTATAGGTACGCGAAGTCGCCTGCTTTGTTACCAGCATCTGGATAAGCTGCCGCTAAATCAACACCTTGGCCTGCAATATACCAAGAAGGCATGAACCAAATGAAAACTCCACCCAACATCAATACACATGCTAGCAAAGCTGCTTTTTTTGCATTTTTAGAGTCTTTTGCAGCTAGGTAACGGTAAGAGTTCAACATATTGTTTGTAATAGAGAACTGCTTAACGAAGATAAAGAACGCCCAAATACTAAAGATGCTTAAGTAGTTCAGGTTGTTACCTGCAACAAAGCTGCCACTTTCTGCGACTGGGAAGTTAGAGATAATTTCAGTAACTCCACCACCTTGAACAATAGCAACGGCTGCACATGTGATCGTTACCGCCATGATGATGACCATTTGCATGAAATCGGAGGCGATAACCGCCCAAGAGCCGCCAGTTACCGACATCGCAAGTACAACTAAACCGGTAATCCAGATGGTTGCTGTCATATCAAAACCAAAAATACCTGAAGCTATAATAGCGAGGGCGTTAAGCCATACACCTGCAGAGACAACACTGTTTGGCATCGAAGACCAAGTAAATACTTGTTCGTTTGTTGTACCAAAACGCATACGAATGGCTTCTATGACAGTTACGACGCGTAACTGACGAAATTTCGGTGCAAAGTAAGCGAAGTTCATGAAGTAACCAAACGCGTTTGCAAGGAAAATAATAGCGACAGCAAAACCGTCATTGTAGGCTTTACCAGCGGCGCCAGTAAATGTCCAAGCAGAGAATTGAGTCATAAACGCCGTTGCTCCAACCATCCACCAAAGCATGTTGCCGCCACCTCGGAAGTAGTCGCTTGTAGTACTAGTAAAAGTTCTGAACATCCAACCTATTGCGATTAAGAATAGAAAATAGATGCCCACAATGAGAGTATTGAGTTCCATCTTTAGACCTTTGAAGTAGTTTATTGTCCTAAGTAATAGTAACGTTCGCTCCTCTTATTTGTAGTACAATAACTCAAAACCGTGACCAGTAAGGCGTAATAAACCCTTTAATTAATCATACAAGTGATCGGTGTCAGATATTGCTTTTCTCTGAAGCTGCTAAAAGTGTCGAGTTTAGGTATGGGTTCTATGAATATACTTATAAAGAATCTTAAGTCCTCTAATAAGAATGGACGCGGATTTATGCATATCTGGCAGAGGGATATAACATCGATTGATGTAGGATTGTTAAAAAAAAGCCCATGCAAGCCTGTACTGCATGGGCCAAACGGTACTAGTACCGCGAGCTGTCGGCTGAAGTTCGCAACAGCGGCTTTACATGATTACTAACCACTGCAGATGACGTTCGAGGGGACATCACCTGAATTCGGTTGTTTATGTAACGCTGCTAGATCTTCGACAATCATTGCGCACATGCAATGCTAAGCTCTCTAAAATGTAGTTATGATATGGAGCAACTAATCAGTTTACACTCGCTCTGATGTTGGCAAGTGACAATGGCTATTCGCTGCATTTTGCTAACGTCGCCTCCATTAATGATATTGTATTATTAATTAAGGTAAATGCTGATGATACCAAATTGTGACAGAGAACATGTTTAGCAAATAGGCCTGTGATCTGGATGATTACAGGCTAAGCCGGTAAAGGGGCCCGACTGTCGCTTTTGTCTGAGGTGCGATACGGGTTTGTTGAACTAATAGTAACTCTGCAGTTGCAATTGCATCTGCAAGTGCATTATGGCCGTTGTAAGCGGGTAACCCGTAACGTTCCCTTGTCGCTGCTAGAGTCACATCTGATTCATCGGAAGCATTGATAGCTCTTTGTAACCTTTTTTCTATTCGCAAGGTGTCTATCCAAATGAGCGGCAACTCTTTTATGTTGAAAACTCGCTGTAAATATTGATTAATAAAGCTAGTTTCGACTATACATCCGTGCGCAACAATAACTTTGTTTTCTGCTGCTTTAAAGAATGTCCGCATTGCTTCATGAATAGAGATTCCATCAGTCAGCATTTGTTGGGTAATATGGTTAACAACTATGGTTTCGGGCTTAATTTTTGAGTCGCTATGTACATAAAGGTGTTGACTTGTTGCTAAGTCAATATGGCCTTGTCGAATCTCTACCCAGCCCATGGAAAGAATGACTTCTTCCTCACTGTCTAAGCCAGTTGTTTCAAGATCTAGAACGATGAACTCAGTGTCAAAAGCTCGTTGATTTACGTCCAGATTTGGCGAGCGAAGCAGCTTTTTAAGATAAAGAGGGATGTGCTTCTTTTTACAGTGCTTTTGTCTCTGACGATTTTTTCGTGTCAATGGATGAAAGTACTCAAGTAAGCGCTTCATTATCGGCTCCCAAAACGGAGTTTGGCGACTTCTTGTAGATCTGCAATGATGCGGAACGCGTCTTTTAAATGTTGACGTTCAAAACTACCGAACGTATTGGGGTCAATGTGGTTATTTGGCTCATCTCCACTTTTTAGTGCTTCTAATTGATGGGCAAATCGAAACGACAAGATGAATTGATATGCGTTGATTATATTTTTGTACGCGTCATGGCTGAGCAGTCCTTTTTCGTTAGCTGCTTTAAAACGCTCATCAGTTGCAGTGAGGTCACATTCAACTGCCAGACCATAAATCCTTGCAAGATCAATGATTAGATTAATCGCGTATTTTTTTACGTCGAGCGTTTTCTTGTTCTCTCCCGATTTTTGTAATACTAGGCTATTGAATATTCCTAGCGGTGGGTTTGTTTTCACCGCATCGTTAACTAACATCGTAAGGAATTCTCTATTAGCGTTGATGTTAGAGTGAAGCTCATCGCGAAGTATCTGTTCAAAGTCTTTGTTTCCATAAACGGTTCGGATTTCTAAAAAGACACTGATATTGAGGAGGCGCTCGTATTCAGGATTTGCCACCCATTTCTTATAGTACTTTTTCCAAACAGAGAGAGGCTGGCACCATTTAGGGGTCGCTGCCATAAATTTCCCTGGACACAATGGATAGTTACATTTATTCAGGCCATTACTTACTATCATTGCTAAATGTTTGAAGTAGATACGGTCGTTATCTGTTGCCGAATCATCTAATACGATGGCGCTATCTTGATCTGACAGCATATGTACTTCTTGGCGAGCATGAGAGCCTGCCACAATCCAAGAGAAGTCACAGGGAGGTGTTCCCAACTTATCAATGGCTATTTGTATTAACCTACGAGTGTACGCATCCATAATCATGGTCATCACTTTACCAATGATTTCTGGTGAAACCCGTCCTTCGACTAATGCTTCAAAAATAGCTTGGCGCTCAGACGTAAAACTAGACAAAGCTTTGACACTGCCAGCATATTTGATCTTTTCAATTAAAAATATTGCTTGGACTCGATGGTTTTGAACCAAGTGCGTTGTTGTCAAAACGCCAACGACGTTATTGTCTCTGACTAGGGGTAAATTTCTTATGTTGTGCTGCATCATAATGGAGGCTGCGTGCAGAACTAAATCATCAGGATGAATTGTTTTAGGATCAGGCGACATGACTTCGACGACTGGTGTTGAGATGCTTAATCCTTTGGCGATGACTCGCTTTGTCATATCTCGGTCGGTAATCAGTCCAACTATTTTATTATCACGATAAACGACAGCGCAGGGAGAGCACTTATCGATCATCTCGTTGGCGACTGACTGAATGGATTGCTCAGCGGTTACAATTGCAACTCGACCACTAGCAACTTCCTCTACACGCCGAATAAACAACCCTTTTTCTTTGTTAGACCACACGACATCTAATGCTGACTTTAGCCGTACCTGAGCTTGTGATGCAAAATGTTCAGCACATTCAGGATGAGAAGTGCACAACTTTTTTAGCGCAGCATTTGGAATTACATAAACTAATGAATTTTCGATTGCAATTGCTTTGTATTCTTTTCCGCTTTCGACTTCGTTACCAAGAAAAGTGAAGCCAAACAAATCTTCCGGACCAAGTTTAGCTCTCAATATGCCATCAGATTTACGCTGTTCGATAGAGCCAGTTCTAATAATATAAAGTGACTTTTCGTTCTTAGAAGAATACTGATCAACAACATCCCCCTTGCTTAAATAAGTGATCTTAACAGATGAAGCAAGCTCGCGAAGTGCACCTTTAGGTACCTTGTCAAACGGATCAATCTGGCTGATAAACTGTATGATATTTGGCAGTAGCGAGTCGGTCATAACACAACATTCTTAAAATACATTTGTATTACTATATATCAAAATATTGATGGTGTGCCATAAAGAATTGGAGGAAACGAAATTAAAAAAGCACGCGAGATGCGTGCTTTTGCCTAGTTATTAGATCGCCCAAGCCCTAAGCTTAACTGGCTTCGGGTAAGCGATGTTTTGACTCCAACAAGTGGTTAGCCGAAGCTTGACGTGCTTTTTCAGCATTGCCTGCCATTATTGCTTCATAAATCTCACGATGTTCTTCGATGCACGTATTGCCTTCCTCAGATGAGTGAGCAATAAAGTTAATGAACATTGTAGTCAGAACATGCCCAAACGGTAAGAAAAAGTCGTTTCCGGTTGAGTTAAAAATAATGCTATGGAAACGAATATCTACATCCATCCAGCGCGCTTTGTCCAGTTCGTCTGCTTTAGCGACTTCCAACATATGTTGGAATGCTTCTGATAGCTGAATTCGCTGTTCCGCAGTGGCATTTTTCGCTGCGAGTGCACAAGCTTCAGGCTCTATAGCGCGTCGTAACCCCAAAAATTGATGACAGAACTGATCTATCTCTGTTAGACCGTCCATCCATTCAATTAATTGTGGGTCTAAAAAGTTCCAGTACGCTCGGTTGATGACTCGAGTACCAACTTTTGGACGTGACTCGAGTAAACCTTTTGATGTTAAAAGTTTTACGGCTTCACGCAAAGCTGTGCGACTGATACCAAACTGTTCACACAGGGACATTTCTCCTGGAAGAATGGACCCTTGAGGGATCTTGCCTGACAAAATGCTACGAGCAATTTCGCGAGCTACTTGTACATGTAAGCTGCGCTTGGAACCGGAGATAGAATGAAATTCACCAGACATAAAATCACTTATCGTTAAAATTGTATTATTTAAGCTTGGACTATATCATCCAAAGTGTAGCTCACCAAGAAGATGTTTACGTAATAACAGTTGTCTTCACAAATCCATTTTGAATCTCCGACTGCTTTATGAAGCCTTCATGATTATGATACTTAGCGTATAACAGATGAGGCCACCGATTCTTACATCATTCCTTATTTATCTGTTAGCTCAATATGTTAGTTAACTCTAGTCGCGCCTACTTATTGTACTCACTGATTTTCAATACACAGCACACAATTTGAATAGAAGGTCAGGTTTCTTGTTAAATAAAGTGATATTGTATTATTATATACTAAAGATCGGTGTGTATGATGTTACTACTCGACCATTCAATATTGAGTTTGGCCAATATACCTCGCGAGTAAAAATCATATTCATAAGATCGTTAGATTTTAGACGCTAAATAACAGTGCTTTACATTTACACAGAAAGTCTCCGCCTTCAAAGCGTGTTTCATTTGGCCTTTTCTAATTATTAGCTAAACAAGTCGTTTAGGCTGCTGGCAATGAGGAATATAGATGGCAGAGTTTTCACTTCTCGGGAATTCAAATCACAAGATACATGTACAAGTAGCAAGACAGATTTCTCGCAAAATATTGTCAGGAGAATTAAGTCAAAATGAGAAGCTCCCGAGTGAAATAGAACTGTGTAAGTTGTTTGGTGTTAGTCGGACAGCACTACGAGAGTCGACGAAGTTGCTGTCTGCTAAAGGCTTAATTATCTCTAAACCAAAAGTTGGAACTACGGTACTACCAAGAAACTATTGGCATTTTCTTGATCCTCAACTCTTAGAGTGGATCCAAGATTTAGAAGATACTAAGCCGTTTCTATCTCAGTTTTTAGGATTGCGTAAAGCCATAGAACCAGAGGCGTGTGCGCTGGCAGCCCAAAATGCCAATGCTGAGCAAAGAAAGCTGTTGTCAATTGTATTTCAAAGAATGACGATGGCTGCACGATGTCACGATTATGATGAGTGGATTGCTAACGATCATTTGTTTCATCAAACGATATTCCTTTGTACCGATAATCAATTCTACGTTCCCTTCAGCAATATACTTTCGACCATATTTAAGGTGTTTATTGACAAGTCAGTTGAAGGAGGGAGGTTCTGCCTTAATGAGCACCGTGCAATTTATGATGCAATTATGGTCGGAAACTCATTTCAAGCTCGTTTAGCCTCTGAAACGCTGTTAAATGATGAGAATCAGAGGCTTTCCGACGCCGTGAATAGTTAAGAGCTTGCGTACATTTTTATTGACTAAAAAGAGTTTTCTGTCGTTTCTTTTTGTCATGAACTTTGCCTAATGACAGAGCTCTTTAGTTTAAACGTTTAACCTCATTACAAAGGTTTACTAATGTTTTCCCAACCATATATAAAGAAAAACTTATCTCTTGCTTGGCCGCTTGCTCTTAATGCTTTGTTGATGCAATCAATGCTTATGATTGATACGCTGCTTGTTACGCCATTAGGTGAAGTTTCACTTGCTGCTATGTGGATTGCTACAACAATAGTTTCTTTTGTTTTAGGTATCCAAATGGCTCTAGCAAATGGGTCTCAATTGGTACTTAGCCGTGCGGTAGGCTCTGGTCATTATCTATCGTTAAATAAAGGTTTCTGGGCAGCTTTAGTTATCAACGTTCTAGTCGCATCCTTATTCTGGCTGTTGATTACTGTCTTTGATGAAGCGTTAATCAGTAAGTTGACGGATAACGTTGATCTCTATGCGGAGACAAAATGCTACCTTGCAATTGCTAAGTTCATCGTCATATTCAATGCCATTACTCAGGTTATGATTGCGGTGTTCAATGCGCTTGGACGGACCAAAGTTCCATTTAAAGGCTATTTGATTGAATTGCCAGTCAACGTGGCGATGTCTTATGTTCTGATTCACGGCCTGACTAATTTTGAAGGTATTGGCGTTCAAGGCGCCGCGGCGGGTAGTTTGGTTGCTATTAGTATTCGGCTGTTATATTTAACCATGTGCATTAAGCTTGATGATTCTATCATCTTGTCTATTAAGAAGCTTGATGCGTCATTGAAAAGCAATATAAATAAGCATTTTAAAGAGATTTTCCCCGTCGCGGCGAACGTCACAATGTTACAAACTGGCGCAACGATATACATGTTGCTGTACTCGCAACTGACCTTAAATGCTTATGTCGCTATGACTATCGTGATGCCTTGGATCAAAGCGGGTACTCAGTTCATTACTGCTTGGGCGCATTCATCGGCAATCACGATTAGCCAAGCAATTGGATCAAGAAAAATGGATGAGCTGCGTAACAATGTCGATATTAGTATTGATATGGCCGTGATGATCTCGTTCGTTTCAGCATTTTTCTTTTTTGCACTTAGTTTCGTTCTTCCTGATTTGTATCCCGACTTAGACCCGAGTACTTACAAAGCGTTATCCGCGATTGCTCCACTTTACATACTGCTACCGATAGTACGTGGCTATAACACCGTTCATGGTCATATTTTGAGAGCGTTAGGTAAAACAACGGAGGTGTTTAAGATTAACTTTACCGGTCAGTGGGTAATCTCAATACCGTTATGTGCTTTGATGATTTTATACTTGGACCTTTCAGTGTTTTGGGTGTTTGCAATCATGCCGTTTGAAGAAATTGTTAAGGCATGGCCATTTAGGCATTTAGCACGTAAGTCTCTGAAAGATTTCGATATTAATAAGGCAGACAAGCTAATGTACGATTGATTCTATGACTATTGGATTAGGTCGAAAATATTCGTAGATGCTATGGACTAAAGAGGAGTATGTCTAGCTTATCATTTTGGGGTTTATCGAGTTTATAAATTGTGATCAATAGAGCACATCATAACTTCTTTCCTCGAATCATTCCGTTGCAAACCTTATTATATGTATGACAATATTACATATAATAAGGTTTGAACATGAAACTCAATCTACTCGTAGCCGCAATGGCTGTTACCTTACCAACTCTTGCTATCGCTTCTGATTTAAATAATGGCGTTGATTATCCAGTCCCTGCCGATAAATTTGATATGCGAAACTGGAAGATCACTATTCCTTCCGATATCAATGAAGACGGAAAAGTGGACGAAATCGAGGGTGTGGCGATGCTGAGTTATTCACACAAAGACTTCTTCTTCTTGAACGAAGAAGGCAACTTGGTGTTTGAAGTGCAGAATAAAGCGGTAACGACAAAAAACTCGAAGAATGCTCGCTCTGAACTACGTGAAATGCCTCGTGGCGCTGACTTTTCTATTCAAACCGATGATTTAGCAAACCATTGGGCTTTATCGAGCCACCCTCAGGCTGCTAAACACAGTCGCGTAGGTGGAACGTTGGAAGCGACCTTGAAAGTGAACCATGTTTCTGAACACGCCAAATTTCCAGAAAAAGGGCCTGCTCATTCTGTTGTTGTCGGTCAAATCCACGCGAAAAAAATTGATGCAAGAATAAAAGAGGGTAAAGGTTATGGACATGGAAATGAACCCATTAAAATCTTCTATAAAAAATTCCCAGAACACAAAATGGGCTCTGTATTTTGGAACTACGAGCGTAACCTAGCGAAGGAAGATCCAAATCGTATTGATATTGCATATCCAGTATGGGGAAATACTTGGGATAACCTTGAAGAACCAGGCCAAGCAGGTATCGCTCTTGGTGAAGAGTTCAGCTACAAGATAGAAGTTCAAGGAACTATGATGAACTTGACGTTTGAAACAGAACGCCACGAGACAGTGACTTATTCCATAGATCTCAGTAAGGGGATTGATAGTAAGGACTTTGAGCATAGCTACGCAGAAGACATGTTCTATTTTAAAGCAGGAGCTTATGGTCAATGTAGCGTCAGTGAGTCTCACCCTGTGTGGGGTACAGGATGTGCGGGCACCGGTGATTTTTCAGTCGACAAGAAAAACGGTGACTATAACAGCGTGACATTTTCTAAGCTCAAGCTAAATCAAAATTGAAACTAATAGAAAACTAAGAGCTACTCGATTTCTACTTAAGCCTCATCGATTTGATGAGGCTTTTGTTTTCAGTGGAATTCTTTAAAAGGTAAGAAACAAGATAGAGCAAGCAATCACTGGGACTGGCTTGAATTTAGAGTATTGTGTTGAATTTTGTTCTTCTGAAGAGGTAAAAAAATAAAGCCAGGCTCGAAAGCCTGGCCTAGTATCAAGTGCTACAAAATAACACTAGAGTTGCTTTGAATCGATGTTATCGAAATATGCTTTTGTTGAAGCACCACTTGTGTCCCCTACGTAAATAGTGAGCTGTGATGGTGTATTCGTTGCGTCTAAGCCTGTTTCGGACTGGCTTGGCGCATCAACCGTTTTTCCATTAATAGAAACGTTAATCTCATCACCATCCCAAGCTAGGGACATTGAGTTCCAAGCGTCAGTCGTAATAGTGCCTATTTCTACGTCATCTGATCCTGCTTCGGCTTCAACTTTACCACTGCCCGAAATTCTCAATTCGTAGTAACGATCTGAGTTGTTTTTACCTGAGCCAACATTAATGTATGTAGTTTTTTCGTTGTCTGACGGAATGTAAACATCGAATGACACGCTACCGTTTGATGTTGCTCCGTTTGAAAACTCGCGCGTAACGTATGGTTTGTTGGTCGTATCTGTGTCGGATATTAGCAGAGAGTTAGCGCCGCTCTTTGATACGTCATCACTTACTACAGCCACGGACGTCAAGGTGGAGGAGTCATCAGCAACCGTATTGTATTCTTTCCAACTAGAGTTTGCTGAACTGATATTTGTTCCTACTGGGTATGAGTCAAAGTTTTCACTCACGTCTTCTGACGGTTTATCAGGATTAGAACTTCCGTCTGAAATGACAACCGCTTCGCTTGATGCACTGTTGTAAATTGTCGCGAGGTCTAAGCCTGGAATGTAGTTGTCAAAATCCTCTTCTAGAACCAACACTTCAGAGCCCGAATCACTAGAGTAAATCTTCAAGTTGTCTGCATTTAATTCAAAGTTTGTAGTGTTGCCATTATCACCTAGTCTCAGTGATACATAGGTTACAGCGGTGCCATCAGCGACAGGTAACATTTCACCTATTTGTTTACCGTTAACCGAAAAAGAGAAGAAGTTTTCTATCCAACTGACTTCTATCGCGAGGTTTTCACCTAACTCAAACGTGTCGCCTGTTTCCGTCAAGTTTCCACTTGCATCGCGGTATTTGATTTTGCCGTTTTCAAATGCCACTTCGCCATGCAAGTTGGAATTCGAGGTTTTTGCTGCATAAAATGAGATGTAAGCATTGTCACCAGAACCGTCGGCTTCCTGTTCTGTTTCTTCATGATGCTGGTAAGTTAGATCTACAGTTAGTCGGCCTGTTGAAATTTCTGAAACACTCGTTGAATCAGACAGCTTGATTCGTAACTCACCGGTGTCTTCTTCTGTTCCACCTTTATTGGTATCCAAAATTTGTACGACGTTGTTATCGCCAGTGTCATTATTTGCCGCTGCAACTGCATCTTTCACCGCATCGTTTTCTGATTCATCGTTACCGGTGAAGTTTCCGTCATTTGTTCCTGAGATGGTTAACATGCCGTTTGAAACTTCATAAGTCCCTGTTAACTCGGTAGGGTTACCTAGATCGCTCTCGTCATAAAGGTTGAATGTAAGCGTCTCTGTATCTTTATCTTCGGTATAAGTTGAAGTGTAGATTGTGTAAGTACCGAAGTTATCATCATCGTTATAATACTTTTGCGTACCGTCTTCAAAGACATAGACGTTTGGCAGGTCGTGCTCATCATCGGATTTCGCCACAGTGGCTGGTGTTGAAATATCCCACATACCTTGGCTCAACTCAGACTCAGTTTCTGTTGGTGGGGGAGCCGATGGTGCATCCCTTAAATCAGTGTTACATCCGGTTAACAAACCTGTGGAAATAGCAATTGCTGCTGCAATTTTTGTTACTTGCATGGTAGGTACTCACTTCTATGTGTTTTTATTTATGTAATATTGTTAGACAAATAATTTCTGTCATCTAGATGGTTTTATCAATAGAATGATCCGACTCACACTAGATACAATGATTGCTCACTGAAGTGATGAATAAGTCACACAAAATAGTTGAATATCAACATCAATAAGAGCTGAACCTTTATGAGGTTGACAGCTTTCTTTATAGAGGAACAGCAAAAACTAAAGGTGATTTAGCAAGGGAATTTTGATTTCATGTCAAGATTTTTGACTTTAAGTCATTGAATTTATTGTTTTTTATGTTTTTTTAATCTTCTTCTTTATCATATGAAACGAGTTAAAACATTTCTCTGTAAGTGATGTCTACAAAGGTCGTTTTAGAATCAGACATAGCTAACACTTTTGAATATATAATAATACAAATTGTCAGTTGAGGGGCACTTACATGATTAATATCACAGAACTCTCATGATGAATTAACTAGTATTTGTCATACATTAATTCAATAGTGTTGAATCAAATCCAGGGATTTAAGTGGTATCCCCAAAAATATATACAGAGAGATATAATCATGAAAGCAGTTACAACAATGTCCCTATTCGTTGCTTCCACATTAATGGCGGGAGCGGTTTCCGCAGCAACTTTAGACTATCGCGCAGAATATAAGCATGAGAGTGAAACTTATGCCCAACGTATCAAAATTAGTGGTAGTTCTAAAATTAACGATCAGACCAAACTGAACTTTGGTGTTGAACAAAAATTCCATAGTTACGACAACTCGCATTTTTGGGATCAACTCGTTGCTGGTGATTCTGAGTTTGATTGGGGAGTTCGCTACCAAATAAATAAACAATGGTTTATCCAACCAGGGATGCCTATTACTTTTGGCGATGATGACGAAAAAACCACTTATAAACCACAAGTTCGTGTTGGTTACAAATCCTCTTTTGGCTTAAGTACCGCTTTACGTTACCGACACGAATTTCAAGTTTATTCAGATGGTGCAGGTAACAAAACACTAACGGATGGTACTTCGGTAAGCGTTGCTGGGAAAACAGTTGAACAAGGTAAGTGGACACTGACAGGCTCTTACGATATGCGTCAGTTTGATAACGAGTACCTTGATAACGTCAAGCTGAGCTATGAGATCAACTACAACAAAAACTATGACGAAGTGCGTTTATCTGATTGGAAAGATTCTGAGTGGGATGCTGGCTTAATTGTTGGTTACCAAATGGGAGATTTCCGTCCTTACTTTGAATTGTGGAATGTCAAAGGTAAGGATGGTTCAACCACGGATGACCGCCAATTGAGAACACGCCTTGGCCTTAAATACAGCTTTTAACCCGAGTGTTATTGCCTAATTGTTGTTACAGCAAAAGAGCTGTTAATTCATTTTTATATTGTAGGTGTTAGATTACATGAAGCATATTTTCTTCAAAAGCTTGTTAGCTTCTTCTATTTTACTTGCTGTGGGCTGTAATAGTACGGCGACCATGGTAGCTCCATTTCCAAACAACCAAGAAACTGGTGCTGATATTCTGACTCCCGTTACGATAACGGCGAGTAGTCATGATGGTAATGTTCCAGAGCAGTTGTTTGACCAAGATATTATGACACGTTGGTCAGCAAATGGTGATGGTGAGTGGGCGATGTTGGATTACGGCTCGGTTTATGAGTTCGACGCAATTCAAGCCTCGTTCAGCAAAGGTAACGAACGCGTCAGCAAATTTGATGTTCAGTTTAGTACTGATGGTGAAAACTGGGTGACGGTTATTGAGGGTGCGCAAAGCTCTGGTCGCGCACTTGGCTTAGAGCGCTTCCAGTTTGAGCCTGCAGTAAAAGCACGCTATGTTCGTTACGTTGGCCACGGTAATAGCAAAAACCAATGGAACTCAGTTACTGAGTTAGCGGCAGTTAATTGCGGAATTAATGCCTGTCCGGCAAGTCACATCATTACTGATGACGTCGTTAACGCTGAAGCGGCTATGATTGCGCAAATGAAAGCGGAGCAAAAGGCACAAAAGGATTTACTCAAAAAGAATCGTAAAGGCGACTTTGGAGCACCAATCGTCCGTCCTTGTGAAACGACTGTGACGTGTGATCTTTCTAAAGCAATGCCTTACCCTACGTTACCGAAAGAGCCACTCGCGACAAATGCACCGGGTGAAAACTTTGACTTAACACGTTGGAAACTGACGACACCTTTCGACCATGACAAAGATGGTCGTGCTGATGATATTGATGAGTGGGACTTGGCTAACGGCTTCCAACACTCTGATATATTCTACACAGCAGATGATGGCGGAATGGTATTCAAGAGCTATGTGAAAGGCGCTCGAACTTCTGAAAACACTAAATACGCGCGAACTGAGTTACGTACCATGCTTCGTGCTGGTGATAAGTCTTACAGCACAAAAGGTGTAAATCCTAATAACTGGGTATTCAGTTCTGCACCAGTTGAAGATCAAAAAGAAGCGGGTGGTGTAGACGGTACGCTTGAAGCTACTCTGAAGATTGACCACGCAACCACAACTGGTCAGTCGCATGAAGTTGGCCGCTTTATTATCGGCCAGATTCATGACAAAGATGATGAGCCAATTCGTCTTTATTATCGTAAGCTACCAGACCAACCAACAGGTACAGTTTACTTTGCTCACGAAAAAACCAAAACTGGAACAGAGGATTACTACAGCTTAGTGGGTGATATGACTGGTGAAATCGGTGACGATGGCATCGCGCTAGGTGAAAAATTCAGCTACATCATTGATGTGAAAGGCAACACAATGACAGTTACGGTAAAACGTGATGGTAAAGATGATGTTGTTCAAGTCGTAGATATGAGTGACAGTGGCTATGACGAAGGTGGCAGATATATGTACTTTAAAGCCGGTGTCTATAACCAGAATATGTACGGTAATCCAGATGATTACGCACAAGCTACTTTCTATAAATTAAAACAATCTTTTGGTAAGTACCAAGGCTAGTTCTATCACTTTTAGTTGATTGAAGTCCTTTGCCCTCGGCTTTGTAGCTGAGGGCTTTTTTTCTATAGAAGAATAAAAGCCCTCAAATATTATTTTAATTGACATAGATAAATTAATTTAAAAATTTATCACCATAGGTAAGTAATAATTATTGATTGCTTTTATCTTCTGGCAATGTTTATTTTTAAGTGCGAATGTATATTAGAGTAGTTTAATTGGTTAAATTTAAAATAACTCAGCGTTAGGGTAGATAAATATCTCATGAAACTATAGAAGCTGTTTTTAAGCTGCCTAAGTGGAGGTTGATTTATATATTTATCGTAGAAGGAAACACTATGCGTGAAGCGATTTGAATTGTGGTGTTCTAAAAGAAGAGGCCACGAGAAAATAAATTTCCCGTGGCGGCAGTATGAGCTTTGTTCGTTGCTTTAGAGCAAAGTAGCAAGCCTATTGCTAAGAGATTGAAATGACTATTGATGAAGAGTGCTCAAAGCACTAAAGCTCACATCAAAGATTTCTCCTCGATATGCATTATCAGGTTTAAACTGAGGGTAAATTCCGGCTTTGAAGTAAAACGCAATATCAGGCGACGCCCATCTTTCAGTAAGAGTATAGGACTTGTTGTTAGCGGTGTCTGAGTATGCTTCTCCCCACTTCAGTGTGTGCGAGACCATATTACTGCCATCTGCATCGTAGGTGGCTAAAAACAGTCCTTCCTTATCGGCACGGATCGTATATTGCCAGTCTTCGTTTACCGCGTAGGTACCAAGCTTAACGCTGAATGCGTTGCAATCAGTACAGTCTTTGTTGTTATCAAGTTTGTAGTTATCGTTCAGAATAACTCGGACTGGCTTATTGTCACCTTCCCAAAGTAGCTTCACGAGTGCTTGGCTGATTTTCCAACCATGTATCTGGCCTACCACGACTTTTGGTAATTGACCGTCGATTTTAGGGTATTCGTTAATTCTTAGTGTTGCGTTTAGCGTATGCGAAGTTGCACCGGTACGACTATCTTCAATATACCAACTTGTCTCTTCATCGCTGGTGCTGCAATCCGGGGAGTTAGTACTGATGTAGAGCTCTCGCAACTCTGAACGGATGTAACTGGAGTTGGCCGTTGACGTGCCGTAACCCATATCGGCACGGAAATGCATGCTACCGTCAATAACATTGAAGTATGATAAATCAATCTCGCGTTGGTAAACGCTCTCTTCGTTAGACAGAGGATCTTTACTTGAATTACAACGCTCAGGCTCTAATTCAGCCGCGCTGTCACCGCCAAAACCATACCAATCATTTTTGCTTGCAGGAATGGTTAATTTCCAATCGTCAATATTCCAGGCTATTGAATCAGTATGGTCAGTTTTGGTTAGTCCTAGCTGCTTAAATTGTACCTTTGCTTCACCGTTTTCAAACTGGTTGTAAACTCCGGCTTTAAAGTAGCTCAGGAGGTGCTGCCAGTAGGATACATCTACATTTACCTTTTGCTCATCGTTCACTTTAATGGTTAATGTGTTTTCTCCGATTTTTACTTCGAATCGCGTGAATGCGTTGAGATCGGCTTTTCCTAAATCATAACGATCATATGATGTTGCATAACAATCTGATGCGCTAGAAGGTAGACTGCAATCTATGGCATTGTTCTTTACTACCGCCCAGTAATGACCAGTGATACTGTTTCGTTCTTGTTCCCAAACGATTCGTAACAAAGGGTGTGGGATAGCACCTATACCAGAAGTATCTGTGCCTTTGTTATGAATTTGCAGGAAAGTGACTTCATCGTGGTTTGCAGGGGAGCTAGCCATTGCAAGGTTAATCTCTGGTAATCGAACATCTGCATACAAAGTTCTAAAGACGCCTTGTTCTGAAATGTTGAAGTTTTCTCGCTCACGAACTTCTGAGCGCATTTTGTAGTTCGACATTTTAAAGACAAGGTAATTGGAATCCTTTTCTGCGTAAAAGTGGTCACTCTTATAATCCGAGAATGCTCCATTTTTGACGTCACTGTTTTTGTTTCCCTCCTCCCCATTGGGATCTGATACTTGTAAATCTGAATTACTCAATATGTTTTGAAATTTTGCTATTGAGTATGGTGCTACATGCTCTTGGTGTGGAATATTTGGTTTATCATCTTGGCTTGTAGGGGAGGTATTTCCTCCACACCCTATTAATCCAAGCCCAGAGAAGCTTATTAGAAGCAATTTAGTTGATTTTATAAACACAGTAGTACGTCTCTTATACCATTTAATATTTGTAATACAATATCATTTTAGTGTTATTGGGGAGTAGTTTAGTCATAAGTTAAATAGTAAAAGTGTTAATTAAATCTCAGAAGAGTTCTATATCTATAAGTGGTGTCTTTGATAAGGCGTAAGGTTAAGTTATGTCTGTTTTTCCTAAGAGTTATTAACGGTTTTACTATGATTAAACGCTAATTGATAAGTTCATCTAGAGTCATGTAAACAATCAAAAAAAGCCGAACATGACGTCCGGCTTTGAATTAGTTCCCGATTTTTACATTAATTTTTAGTGACTAGCTAAAGATTAAATTTGTGCGAATGCGCCTTCCCAAGTGTAAGTCACACCGTCGAACTCAACGCGATGTGCAGCGTTCTGTTTGTCTTCGTCTAGGTTGCAGATAGCGAAGTGGTAAGTGTTGCCTGTTGTGGTTTGCAGACGAATCACGGTACCCACTTCGTTGTTGCCAACGACGATTACTGACTCTACTAGACCACGAGCGCCAACCGATGCTTCGATAGACTCGTTGAAGTAACCGTGTGTCTCTAGCACAGAAGCAAACACGTGGTTCTGGCCAGATTGACGTAAGATCAGTGCTGGTTCGCTCTTCAAGTTGAAGTCTGGATCATTTGCGCCAGTGCGAGTGAAGAACACTTTGCCGCCGTTTGTAGCGCTTGTGATTAGCGAGTAGTAGCTGTTGTCGTGCAACCAGCTTATGAGCGAGCTGCCTTCAACTTGGCCTGAACCCACATTCCATAGATGCTGGTAGCCGTTGTCTTCGCCCATTGGACGCAGCGTGCTTTCTACGTCGTATTCAAAATCCGCGCGGATGATTTGACCAGAGTAATGCACTGGCAGGTCGTATTGGTGCTCTTGATCTGCTTCGATGCGGTAAACATCAATCACAAGCGGTTTTTCGAATTCTGGCAATTCAGCAAGAATAATGCTGCGTTGCATGTCTACACCGTTGTAGTAACCAGAAATACGACCGCTCATGCCTTGCAGCTTTTCATCATCAGCTTTGAAGAAGTGCTTAGAACCGAACTTGGTTTCTGCTAGCGCTGTGTCGAAGTTGTTTTGCGTCTTTTGGTCAACCGTTACTGTGTTGTGCGCGACTGTCTGCTTACAGTAAGACTTGTTCTCTGGGATGTAACGACCGCCAAATTTAGGCTCAACGTTTACCCAGCGACCAAAGCCGTAATCGTGCAGCACTTCATGACCGCGGTTAAACACGCTCAGGTGCAGACCATCGTAGTGACCGTGGTCTAGCGCAGAGTGGTACTGGTGATCGCTGCCGTGTTGACCAAACCAGATAAGCGCCATTGTATCTGCGGTATTGGGGTCGTCGTCTTGCTCGTCACGGTGACGAAGAATGCTTACGCCGCCTTTTTCGCCTTCTGGACCGTCTGTTACGAATAGGCTACCCCAGTTGAATGGTTTGATGTTATCTGCGGCTGCAACCGCGTCAGACAATGTTTTACCTGAGATATGAACCCAAACATCTTGCTGGTGGTCTGCCATGCCAAGTAACGTTTCAGACTGCTCGTAACGGTGGAAACATACTGACGTTGCCATGATTACGCCTTCATCATTGATCGAAATCGTCTTCGATGAATCGTTCAGTGCTGGCAAAGTACCATCTGGGAATGCCGTCTTAAATACTGCGTAAGACGTGGTCTTGATGACCGAGTCGTTGAATTCGTAAATACCAAGCTCAGGCTGGCGACGTTCAATCGCTTCTGCGAACAGGTAGATTGGACGTAGCGAGAAACGGTGGTAGTAAGGACCTTCCATGTAGTAGCCATCTGGCGAGAACAGTTGGTCTAGCTGAGCTAGGAAGCCGCCGCTCACTTTGTCCAGTTTCAAGCCGTAAAGCGCTTTGTCGACTGCTTCTTGATCGTTAATTGCGTAACCACAGATACCTACTGCTGCTACTGCCCACAGACCGTGGTTGTGTACGATGTCGAAGTCGTGACCGTAAGTGACTACGAACAGCTCAATCATTTGTTTGAACAGGTCGTTTTCAATCAGTGTTTTTTGCTCTTCTTCCAATGTGTGGTAAATGCAGCTGTACGCACAAGACGCGTATAGCATCCACATGTTCTCGTTCAGAGTTTGGTGGAAGATCTTACCCGGAGGGTTAGAGTCACGGCTGGTGTTGCTTTCTAGCGTCGGGTATACCTTCGCGTAAGCCATTAGCATGTCCACGATGTAATCGCGGTACTTCTGTTCGCCAGTGATAAGGAATAGGCGACCCGCTAGATCAATGTGGATGTAGTTTTGCTTGTGACGGTTGTGCTCGTAACCACCACCTTCGCCGTGACCGGGAACTTCAATGCCAACCTCGGCCATGTAAGCGTCAGTTTGTTTGATGTCACGTGCTAATGCATTTCCTAATAGGCTATCCGTGCCAAGTGCTTTGCTTAGTTCTGCCGCTTCTTCAAAGTTCATTAATAGCGGTTGGTAAGACAGGGTTTGGTAGCTCATTATTATTTCTCCTGCCCGAATGCGTTCACTTCTAGAGAGTAGAAGCCATTCCAGCTGTAGGTTTTACCGTTCATTTCTACTTGGTGTGGGGTTTGGTCGTCAGCGCCTAACACATTGCTGATCATCACAGTAACCAGTGATTTCTCAGTAGTGATTTCTACGATGCTGCCAACGGCGTTGTAACCCACGACGCGAATATCTTTCACCTGACCACGTGCATTCACCGATTGCTCAAACTCTTCATTGAAGTAGCCGTGTGTTTCTAGCACAGAAGCAAATAGCGTCGATTCGCCCTTGCTGCGCAGAATGAATGCCGGTTCGCTACGTAGGTTAAAGCTTGGGTCATTGGCGCCAGTGCGAGTGAAGATCACTTCATTATCGCCGTTCTGTTTCGCGCTGCTACTTGTGCCTAACCAAGTGTAGTAGGTGTTGTTTTGTAGCCAGCTAACCAGCGCCATATCTTGCACTTTGCCGCTTGCTACTTTCCAAAGGTGTTGGTAACCGAAGTCATCGCCAAGCGTGCTCAGTTCACCAAAGGTTTGGTAATCGAAGTTAGTACGTACGATTTGACCATCGTATTGATGAGAGTAGTCGTACTGATGCCCGCCTTCACCTTCGATGCGGTAAAGGTCTAGCAATAGCGGTGCTTCAAGCTCATCTAGGTTAAGCATGAACACACTGCGCTGCATGTCTGTGTTCGGGTAATGGTCGTTCGCAAACGCGCTCATACCGTTGATTTCAGTGCCTTCTACTTTAAAGAAGTGAGGCAAACCGTGCACTGAATCAGCGCGGTCTACATCGAAACCATTCTGACATTGCTCATCAATCGTTACCGCGTTGTGCGCGATAGTTTGACGTGCGTACGATTTGTTTTCGTCTAGGTAACGACCGCCGAATTTAGGCTCTACATTTACCCAGCGACAGAAGCCGTATTCACGCAGCACTTCTTGACCACGGTTGAAGAAAGTAATGCCAAGCGTATCGAAGTTACCATGTCCCATACCGTGTTGACCGTAGTTCATCACAAGCTGTGACACATCACCGGTTTTATCCTGCATACGGATAAAGCCTTGTGCACCGTTGTTACCGGTTGGACCTTCGTTTAGTTCCACACTTGGCCAGAAAGGCATGCCGATTTCACGGTCTGCGATGGCTTTATCGTAGGCTTGAGAAAGCTCAAGACCACATGGGTGCATCCAAACGGCATTTTGAATCTTCGCCATGCCTAGGATGTTATCGTCTAGACCGTAGTGCTTGCTGTAAACGCTCACTGCAACTTGAACACCCATGTCGGTAATGCTCATGGTACGAGATGCGTCGTTTAGGGCAGGGAACTCACCATTCGGATAAGCCGTTGCCAGCATCGCTTGTACTGTGTTGCCAATCACTTTGTCTTTGTAGTTGTAGATGTCTACTTCAGGCATGTGACGGTGTACTACTTCTGCAAATACACAAGTTGGACGAATCGCATAACGATGGTAGTAAGGGCCTTCCATGTAGTAACCAGAAGGGGCGAACAACTGTGAGATTTGCGCTAGGAAGCCGCCAGTATCATCACGGTCTTGACCGTATACCGACATCTCTAGATATTCAGGTTTACCAATGGCTAGGCCACAAATACCAACAGCAGCAACTGCCCAGATGCCGTGGTTGTGAATACGGTCGAAATCGTGCGCGTATTTCACTGTGAACATGTCTAGCATTGGTTCGAAAATGCGCTCAACAACGGCTGTGCGCTCTTCTTCTGTCATCACTGATGCCACGCAAGAGTAAGCAAGGCTAGTAAACATTAACCAACAGTGTTCATTAAGGATCTGGTGGAAAAGACGACCTGTTGGGTTAGTGTTTTTCTGTACGTGGAAATCAAAAGTGAGGTACTTCTCTGCGTAAATAGCGAGAAGATCTTTAACGAACTGCGCGTACTTTTCTTCTTGAGTGATCAAGAACAAACGACCCGCTAAGTTCATGTAGGTATAGTTTTGTTTGTGGCGGTTGTGCTCGTAGCCACCCGCTTCGCCGTGACCTGGTACGTCTAGAGGCAGACGCATGAAGGCTTCAAGTTCCTTGCGATTCGCTTCAATGGATTTGCCCATTAAGCTCGGCTTTCCGACTTCCTTTCTTAGTAGTTCGACTTCTGCTTCAGTCAACAAAATCGGTTGTGTAGTCATTTCTTTACCACCCTCAGATGAAGTGTGTTGTTTTCTTAAACTTTCTATAAAGTAATACAATATTAAGTTTGGGTGTAGTTTTTGTGGCAAAAAGGGAGAGTGAAATCACGCGAATTTAGCTAACCCATTGATTTGTATTGTTGTGATAATCCTTGTTGTGACTGATGTTTCGGCGTTATCAATCGTTAAGTGGAATGCTTTAACGAGCACCGTTTGATGAATATCACATATTTTTAGATATATTGTATGACAATTAAAGAGGATCGGATATGCTCGTTACCAATTCGACAGCAGACCCTTTCGCTTCGCGTTTCACTTTTATCAATACGACGCTTTTTTAAGAGGACCTTTTAATAAAGCATGGTTAAGAATGAAGTGCCGTAGGGTTCGCTTTAATAGAGACTTTTTAGGAGTATGACGATGAATTCTTTCTTTGTATTAGATGAGAACCCGTGGGAAGAGCTAGGCGGCGGTATCAAACGTAAAATTGTTGCTTACACAGATGACCTAATGGCGGTTCACCTATGTTTCGACAAAGGCGCGATTGGCGCTCCGCATACTCACGAAATTCACGATCAAATCGGTTACGTGGTACGTGGCAGCTTTGAAGCAGAAATCGAAGGCGAGAAGAAAGTACTTAAAGAAGGCGATGCATACTTTGCTCGTAAGCACATGATGCACGGTGCGGTTGCACTAGAGCAAGACAGCATTCTTCTAGACATCTTCAACCCAGCTCGTGAAGACTTCTTAAAATAATCTATAGCGCAACCTCAGTTGCTAAGGTGACAACATGAAATCATTAAACATCGCGGTCATTGGCGAATGTATGGTTGAGCTACAGAAAAAGGAAGGTCAGCTAAAGCAGTCATTCGGTGGTGATACGTTGAATACCGCACTGTATTTATCTCGTTTGACCAAAGCTCACGATATCAAAACCAGCTATGTAACGGCTCTGGGTAACGATCCTTTTAGCCAAGAAATGCTATCAGCATGGCAAGAAGAGGGCATCGATACTAGTCTGGTTCTTTCCGTTAAAGAAAAGCAACCAGGTATCTACTACATCGAAACCGATGAAACTGGCGAGCGTTACTTCCACTACTGGCGTAACGAAGCGGCCGCTAAGTTCCTATTCGAACAAAACGAGTCTCCGCTATTAGTTGACAAACTTTACTCGTACGATGCGGTTTACTTGAGCGGTATTACATTAGCGATCCTTACTGAAGAAGGTAAGACACAACTGTTTGGCTTCCTTGAGCGCTTCAAGGCACAAGGTGGTAAGGTTATTTTCGATAACAACTACCGTCCTAAATTGTGGGAAAGCCGCGAGAATGCCATGTCTTGGTACCTTAAGATCCTTAAGCACACAGATATCGCACTGCTCACATTTGAAGATGAGCAAATGCTTTACGGTGACGAGCATCTAGAACAGTGCATCGAGAGAACCTCTGCACTGGGCGTGGATGAAATCATCATCAAACGTGGTAGCAAAGATTGCTTGGTTGTGGCGAATGGCGAAGCGCAATACGTGGCGCCAAACAAAGTCGACAACGTGATTGATACAACAGCGGCTGGTGATTCTTTCAGTGCGGGCTTCTTGGCGAAGCGCTTGACTGGCGGCAATGCAGCGGAATCGGCTTACTCTGGCCACTGTATGGCTGGCGCGGTAATTCAACATAAAGGTGCCATCATTCCACGTGAAGTGATGCCAGATCTTCCTTTGTAATTCTTTTGCGGAGCGTTGAGTAATCGGCGCTCCGCAGTGATTTATTGAACTCAAGTTAACGACGACGAGTACACTCTTATGACGACATTAAACGAACAATTAGCAAACCTAAAAGTAATTCCTGTTATTGCCATCAACAAAGCAGAAGATGCGATCCCTCTAGGCCGCACGTTGGTTGAAAACGGTATGCCTTGCGCAGAAATCACGTTCCGCACAGAGTGTGCTGCAGAAGCGATTCGTGCTATGCGCGCTGAGTTCCCAGAAATGCTGATCGGTGCAGGTACGATCCTAACTAACGAGCAAGTTGACCAAGCGATCGAAGCTGGTGTGGACTTTATCGTAAGCCCTGGCTTTAACCCTCGCACGGTTCAATACTGCCTAGACAAAGGCGTGGCTATCGTACCTGGCGTAAACAACCCAAGCCTAGTTGAGCAAGCGATGGAAATGGGTCTGCGTACACTTAAGTTCTTCCCTGCTGAGCCATCTGGCGGCGTTGGTATGCTTAAAGCACTAACGGCGGTTTACCCAGTGAAATTCATGCCAACAGGTGGCGTGAGCCTAGGTAACGTAGACGAGTACCTGTCTATCCCTTCAGTACTGGCATGTGGCGGCACTTGGATGGTGCCAACAAAACTTATCGATGAAGGTAAGTGGGATGAACTAGGGACACTGGTTCGCGACGCAGTAGCTCACGTAGCATAAGTGTCGTAACACCCCGATAAAACTAGCGAAAGAATGAAAAGCGAGCATCAATGCTCGCTTTTTTGTGTTTGAAAGTTTGAAAGAGGCGAGAGTTAAGAATCGCATTCATATAAATCCTACTTTCTATCCAATTTTTTCGAAACATCTCATTACGTTTCCTTCAAAGAAATGCCGCGCATTTTTGATCTTCAGACAAAGCGCGAAGAAGAAAAATATTCCATACTCTAATAAATTTCAATTAGACAATTTGTATTACAATATGTTGAGGTGTTCTGAGTGGCAATTATCTCCTAGAAAGCCATTGGTCTAAGAAAGTAAGGGATTTGACGTGTTTTTTTCGTTGAATAACTTATGCTTTAGATCACAATTAAAGCTTATTGTAGTACAAATGGGGTTATGAGAAGAGTAGTCTAGACGTTAGAAAATGATCAAACTTGAAAGGCTGAAAAAATGACTATTGATACTCTTGTTGTTCTTGCCTACTTCTTCTTCTTAGTTGCAATTGGTTGGATGTTCCGTAAGTTCACTACCTCAACCAGTGACTACTTCCGAGGGGGCGGTAAGATGTTATGGTGGATGGTAGGTGCTACCGCCTTCATGACGCAATTTTCAGCATGGACGTTTACAGGTGCCGCAGGACGCGCGTTCAATGACGGTTTCGTTGTTGTAATCCTATTCTTAGCCAACGCATTTGGCTACTTCATGAACTATCTCTACTTTGCTCCAAAGTTCCGTCAGTTACGTGTAGTGACGGCGATTGAAGCAATTCGTCAACGTTTTGGTAAGACTTCAGAGCAGTTCTTCACTTGGGCTGGTATGCCAGACAGCTTGATCTCAGCCGGTATTTGGTTGAATGGTCTTGCGATTTTCGTGGCAGCGGTCTTCAACATTCCTATGGAAGCGACCATCATCGTTACGGGTTTAGTGCTAATGCTAATGGCGGTAACGGGTGGCTCTTGGGCAGTTGTTGCATCTGACTTTATGCAGATGCTGGTTATCATGGCAGTGACGATCACTTGTGCGGTGGCGGCATACTTCCATGGTGGCGGTATTGGCAACATCGTGTCGAACTTCCACGGCGACTTCATGCTGGGTAACAACCTGAACTACTTCAGTATCTTTATCCTTTGGGTTGTGTTCATCTTTGTTAAACAGTTCGGTGTCATGAACAACAGCATCAACGCTTACCGCTACTTATGTGCAAAAGACAGTGAAAACGCACGTAAAGCTGCAGGTCTTGCATGTGTGCTGATGATTGTTGGTCCTATCATCTGGTTCCTACCACCTTGGTACGTTGCGGCATTTATGCCTGATTTCGCAGAGCAATACGGCTCAGTAGGTGGTGATGCAGCTTACCTAGCATTCGTACAAAACGTAATGCCAGCAGGTATGGTGGGTCTTCTGATGTCAGCAATGTTTGCGGCGACCATGTCTTCAATGGACTCTGGTCTTAACCGTAACGCGGGCATCTTTGTGATGAACTTCTACAGCCCGATTGTGCGTCCACAAGCGTCGCAAAAAGAACTGGTTATCGTGAGTAAAGCAACGACTATCGTGATGGGCTTCATCATCATTGGTATCGGTCTATTCATTAACTCACTACGTCACTTGAGCCTGTTCGATATCGTACTGAACGTCGGTGCATTAATTGGTTTCCCAATGCTGATTCCTGTACTACTTGGTATGTGGATTCGTAAGACGCCGGATTGGGCTGGTTGGGCAACACTGGTTGTTGGTGGCTTTGTTTCTTACATCTTCGGTATCTCACTACAAGCAGAAGATGTAGAGCGCCTATTCGGTCTAGAGCAAGCGTTTACAGGACGTGAGTGGGCAGACCTAAAAGTTGGCTTGAGCTTAGCGGCACACGTTATCTTCACCGGTGGTTTCTTCTTGCTGACAACGCGCTTCTACAAAGGTCTATCACTTGAACGTGAGAAAGAAGTGGACCAATTGTTCGAGAACTGGAATACGCCACTTGTGGCTGACAGCGAAGAGCAGCAGAACCTAGATACAAAACAGCGCGGCATGCTTGGTAAGCTTATCAGCGTAGCGGGCTTCGGTATCCTAGCTATGGCTCTAATTCCAAATGAACCATCTGGTCGACTACTGTTTATCTTGTGTGGTGCGATTGTTCTCTCGGTGGGTGTTCTATTGGTGAACGCAGCCCGAGGGCCTAAAAGCCCAAAGTTAGCTAACGCGAAAAGCTAACCAAAGTTAAAGACTCTCAATGAAAAATCCCGCGGTGTTAAAGCCGTGGGATTTTTTGATCAAGCTGACTGAGAAAGCGTGGCGCATCGTTTGTTGTTATTCGTTGTATTGGGGAACTCCCAATAAGGTGCGACTATATTCACATTAGAGTCGTCAGCCTAAAGCGAAAAAGCAATCTAACTTTCTTTGCACGCCGTGTTTACACTTTACACCCCAAACCTGATGCTTTGTCTATTTAAATAAATATGTGTGCCTTCTTAGCAAAGAAAAAGCATTAAATCAGACGTAGCTTTAATGAGGTGTACGCCAGAAATAGGAGAGAGGTTTTGAAGTGTGAGTGGAAAATATATAAGAGAATTGGAAGAGGCTGCCCTGCAAAACTTTAAAGGAGTGGCTAGGGTATCAAGGAGTGATGAGCGTCTGGGGAAAAACAAAAAAAGCCCAGCTACATTGGTAGCTGGGCTTTTAGTTACAACTGAGTGTGACTAAGCTTCTAGCTCTGCAAAGTAGTCGAAGATGACTGGAACGTCATTTTGACCAAGGCCTTTATCAACTGCTGCTTGTAGACTCCTAGAAGTGCCCTCTGCAATCAGGGAAGTTGTACCAAGCTCTTCGCATAGAGCAAGGAAGTAACCGAGGTCTTTGTTTGCGTTTGCGACAGAGAAGCCTAGTTTTTCTTCGCCATCTACGGCGTAAAACTTACAGAATTGCATAAATGGTGAGTTTGATGGTCCTGCAGACATGATGTCGAATAATTGTTGACCATCAACACCAGCACGTTTAGCAACAGCAAATGCCTGAGACATTGTTGCTACGGTTGTCATACCCATAAAGTTATTCACAAGCTTAGTTACGTGACCAGAGCCTAGTGTGCCAAGGTGGAATACGTTTTCACCTTGATCGTCCAGCACTGGCTTAACCTTATTGAATGTTTCGACGTCGCCTGCGGCCATGATGTTCAGTAAACCATCTTTTGCGTGGGCAGGTGTACGACCTAGAGGCGCATCAATCATACCAGCCCCTTTCTTAGCAAGGTCAGCGCCAATCTTCTTCGTTGAAGCTGGAATAGATGTACCGAAGTCGATGAGTGTTTTACCTTCTGACATGCCAGCTAGAACACCAATGTCTCCGTAAACAACTTTTTCGACAACTTCAGATGTTGTTAGGCACAGCATCACGATATCACTTTTCTCTGCTAGCTCTTTACCTGAAGAAGCTTCAGAAGCGTTTCCACGAGCTAGTACTGCGTCAACAGCATCTTTATTGAGGTCCATTACAGCAACTTCGTAACCACGTTTCTGTAGGTTTTCAACCATGTTTCCGCCCATCAAGCCTAGGCCGATGAAACCAATGATAGGTTTAGTCATTTTAACTCCAAAAATACTATTGTATGATTATATTGCTTGTTGGTAATCATAATGACTATTGTGGCTTTTGCAATTGAAAATTATGAGCATAGCGGGCTTGGGATGAATTTTTTCTAAAAGTGAGATGTAAGTAAGGTTTGTGGGGGTTTTATTCATCAGTGTATATAAGAAAAGCGGATTCATCACGCTTCCATTTTATCGTGAACAAAGCCTTTAGGAGGCTTAAATAACGTAAAAATAAGATTTATTGTAATACAAGTGATTTTGTTTCAGCTAGAGGAATACTGTCTATACCAAAAATGGGTGAAACGTTCCAGATGGGGTGAAAGGCGAGGTGGTATAAGGATAAGCCGCAGTACAAACATACTGCGGCCGTTATCAAATCAGTACTAAAGCGTACTTACTGATAGGTAAAAAGACTTATTGGTACTAAATGCCTAAAGCTTGACCACCACCAATTTGCAGTGTTTCTGCGGTAATGAATGATGCATCTTTACTTACCAGAAAAGAGATAGCAGAGGCGACTTCCTCTGGCTGGCCTAGGCGTCCAAGCATAATACTGTCTGCCCAAGAAGCAAATACTTCAGGCTTGGTTGCTTTGATTTGAGCATGGAATGGTGTATCGATAGTGCCAGGAGATACTGCATTGACTCGAATTCCTGCCGGAGCTAACTCTTTAGCTAAAGCGCGAGTTAATGTATGAACGGCGGCTTTTGATGTACCGTAAATACCTGCACCTGGACCACCTGCATTCCAAGCAGCGTTTGAAGTGAAGTTGATAATTGATGCGTTATCAGACTTTTTTAGAAATGGAATCGCTGCGCGTGATACGAAGAATGCACTATCGAGGTTTAAAGCCATGACTTTACGGAAAAAAGCAGTTTCCATACCTTCAATAGGACTACGACCACCAAGACCACCTGCGTTATTAACGACAACATCGATTTTGCCGTATTTTTCACCAATAGCATTGATGTTTTCATCGACGGCATGTTCATCTGTAACGTCAAAACCGTAGTATTCAGCCTCAATCCCTGCGTTATGTAGTTTGGAGACACACTCCGAACCTTTTTCATCTTCAATGCCGTTTAGAATGACCGTGTATCCATCCTGACCAAGACGCTTTGCCACTTGGAAGCCGATACCGCCAGTAGCACCAGAAATAAATGCAATTTTAGTAGACATAATGGTGTTCTCTCATGTTTGTAGAGTTGGAAAGGATTTTTCATTTAACATAGGGTATTATTGTAATACAAATGGTTTTAATAAACAGAGAAACACCAACAATGAGAAGTCGATCACGTACTTTTTTGAGATGCTGACTCATCCAGTGGCATATATCGACTTTTACGGTCGTGCATGATTTGTATCTAGTCAGGAGAATCGGGATATATAAACAATTGAGCATATAGCTGCCGGCTTAGCTCGTTGGGCTGAGGTTTGTTTCAAGTAGAAAGAAAGCCGATTAACAGTGGGTCTTTGTTGCCAAACTTATGATTTCATTTAGGCTTGCCAAGTGATGGTTGGAGAACTTTGTCGAGAGGTTGAGTTTTAAGCGGGTAGGGAACCTTTTTAGGATCTTAAGTCTTTCAAGGTCATTCTGAATAGTGAGGGACGAGCGTGATTTAGAATCTCTTGCCCGAGCACGCTGTTATGATATGTGACCCCGTTTCGCCGAGCGTTATTCATCACCATTATTCTGAAGAGTCGAGTTAGGATCTACCGGAATAATGATTTTGACTAAGCTGAGATAAAAATGCCCGCTAAATCAGCGGGCACTTTTGTTTACGTCATTAATGGTGCATGTGTTTTTCCATGTGACCTTGTTTTTCAACCGCCATTTCTACTTCCACTTTACCCGCGTTTTTGAATGTTAACGTCATAGGGAAGCGGTCGCCTTCTTTAAGAGTTTGTGTTGGGTTAAAAATCATTAAATGGAAGCTGCCTGGCTTAAACAACACTGAGTCATTGGCTGGAACGCGCACTTCGTCAATCTTAATCATTTTCATCACACCATCTTCTTTCTTATGCGTGTGAATTTCGACATGCCCTGCGATTGGGCTTTCTGCTGCGATCAATGCATCTTCACTGTCACCGTGGTTGGTTAATTGAAAAAAACCACCGATAACAGGTGCGTTTGGTGGCGCTTCGCGGCTCCATGGATGGTCGATATGAATTTTTCCTGCTTCATAATCGTGCGCTAAACTCAGTGGGCTAGCGATGACAGCAATAAGCGCGATAGCGGCGGTTTTAAATGATTTAAGCATGTGTTTTTCCTTTTGAATGAATAGCTTCTCTGAATGGACAACAAACAGAGTCATCGTTATTTTTGAATAAAGTTGTCAATGATTAGATGCCTGTTAGGCAGGAAAAACACTCGGCGGAGAGTGCTTAGGCGCGATGTGTTTGTAAACGAGCTTATCGCATTTTGAAAAATGATAAGTCGTCAGTGCATACTTTACTCGGCGCAGCCAATGGATGGTTGTCAGGTAAAGCCCAATCGCAACCAGAAGAAAGAATTGAACAGCTTGAAGAAGCGGACATTCAAACTGAAAGCCGTCGTGTAAGTTAAGATCTTGGATGAGCTTAGAAGAAGATTGAGCGTTAGCCTCAATCAACGTATTGATATCCACCCATTTGAAACCATCTGCGGTACACAGTAAAACCTTTTCACTTTGGACTTTGTTGAGCCAAGTTGTGCTGTGAACTTGTGTAGGATTAAGAGCGGCTGTGGACGCTAAATACAACTGAAACAACACCGCGATAATAACCGCAATAGCGTGCAAGCGATGGTGTTTGTGCTGTATTAGAGTGTTTTCCATACAATTGAGTGCTTATCTTCTTCGGCGCGGGATACTAACAAATTAACCAAACAATGTAATTATCAGTTTACTAAAAGGTGATGCAAGTGTGCATTATTTGTTTTGTTGCCTATTTTTAACGCTTTAATGTCTTGATTCGGCTGACATTCACAACCTCCAATTCAACTTGTCAGTCTTGCTTAGTCGCTTCTGAAGATACCGAATTAATCTCTCTTATATGTCACTGAAGCTTCGGTTAGTGGGTGTCGTGGTGGTGTTTTTACGTGCTAGATTTGGCTGATATCGATTCAAAATGCACACCGAATCTTCACTTGTTTTCCATTAACGGAATTATGACAGTAATTTAATAAAGGATACGGTATTCTGCGCTCCTTTGTACATGCCAGAAACGTCCGTCCTACTTAGTCGGAGGGGCGATTAATCTTAAGAAATTTCTCAAATGAAATACGAACAACAGATTGGATATCGATACCCTAAAGGTCGATTTGCCATGGTGAGTGTATATGCATTCACCGGTGCTGCGATTTTAGCATCGACTATTTTTTCTCTATTGCTGTTTTTGTCTATCGACGAAAACCCGATGATGCAAACCTTATTTGGTGGTTTAGCGATCATTTTTGAAGCAGGTAAATTTTACGCTTGGTATGAATACGGTGAGCGCCGAGCCCATCGCAACTACACAGGAGCAGCAACCGCTCTCGTGTTTTATTTAGTCTTAGCTGCGATTTCCATTGGCGGTAGTATTGGTGGGATTAATAGTGCAACCAATAGTGCACAAAGTCATATTTCGGTAGAGCAGGCGAAAGTGGAAGCGTTTAATCGTCAGATTGCGGCAATCGATAAGCAGATTGAGCTCAACAATATGGCAGCGCAGAAATACATCGAGATGGAACGTATCGCGACTGGTGTAACTCGCATCCAGGAGCAAAACAAAACCTTACGTGAAGAGCAGCAACGCTTGGCTATGGAGCGTGATAGTTTACCGCCGGTGACGCAAGGCTCAGTGATTGGTTTAATTGATAGTCTAGCTAACGCATTTGGTACCACCTCTCAGCAAGCTCAGCTTGGCTTGGTTATATTTCTTTCGATTCTTTTGGACTTCTTTGCTGCATTTTTTGTTGGCTTGATTGGTGAAGAGCAACGGTTCCGATATTTCTATCGCAGAAATGAGGGCATGATATTGAAAACAGTTCGCGATATAGATCCAGCGCCTGCGGGTTATCTTCCTCATATAAAAGAGGAAGAAGAGCAAGAAATACCAGTAGTGCCGGAGCCAGAAGAACCAAAGGAACCGAAAACTTTGTTAGAGCAAGTTAGCGATGCACTTAAAACGCATCAAATTACGTGCACCAAAAAAGCTGTTGCTAAACAGTTTAGGCTGTCTGCGGAAGAGGTAGACCAGGTATTTGAAGAATTGGCAGAGCTCGGTTTAGTGGGGAAAAAAGCCAACCACCATTATCATTGGATAGGTGAAGCAGAGACCGCATAATTGGTTATCTATTAGAGATCGGAAAGAGCGTCAATCGGCGCTCTTTTTTTTGGGGGGGGGACTTTCGCTATTAAAGTTAACTACAAGAAAGCGTATCAATCTTTATTGAGCTTTTTGGTTACGTCTTTCACCGTTTTCTTCTCTTTTCCCGGTGTCATTGCATCAACAGCTTTACCCGCCATCCCTTCATCTGGCAATTTGTCTTTTCCTGCATCTACTGCGGTATCTTTCAGTGCCTCTTTAGGCGTACAGCGACCCCCAACACCAACCACGGCTTTTGTCGCAGCGGCTTTAGCTGCCTTTTCTGCATCGCAGTCAGGATCCATAACGCTAGCTAAGCTCGTGGCTGAACCAAAAAACAAGATTAACAAAATGAGGTTGCGTTTTTTCATAGTTGTCACCAATGTTGTGAACATAGGTAAAGTGTAACGGAGAGAAAAGGCTTTGGCTGAGAATTTGTTGGTTTGAGCTTGGGAAGCAAAGTAAGGTGAAAAGAAAAAGTGCCATCGAAGTGACACTTTTTCTTAAGCGTAGAAGGGATTAGTTGTCGTAAACGTCTAATTCCACTTCACGGGCAATATTTTGGTCGTTAATGATCACACCTTCGACTTCGACACGAGCACCATTTAGGTTGAGTTCTTCGATGCCTTGGAAGCGTGTTTGTGCATCAATCACAACGGTCGTGTTGTTTAGCAATTGATCTGCGTCGTTTTCGCAACGCTCGATTTCAAATGTTCTTGCTTCAGCATCGTAGTTTGATACGTATCCTTCACATTCAAATTCTTTACCTTGCCATTGGTTGTTATCGTCAAAGTCTGGTTGCTCAAACTCAATAACGGTAGCGATGCGTTTGCCATTTTTCATGACAGACGTTACTTCCACTTCTTGGCCTTGTTTTAGGTTCGCTTTGCTGCCGTCTTCAAATCGTGTTGCGTTATCGATGAAGAATGCTCCTCGGTAGTTTAGAGAGAACTCACTATAATCCTTGGCAACCCAAGTCACGATACCTTCCACATCGCTGTCATTTTTTAGATCGTCGTAGTCTTCAACTTGTACCTCATGTGCCATGAAGATACCGTTTTGCATTTCACCTTCTACTTCCACCCATTGGCCGATGCTAAGTTGGCTAATGTTGTCGTAAGATACGGTTATATTTGTACCAAGCTCAAACGTGCCAGCATTTTCATCGATACTGGTAATACGGCCTTCCAGTTCGTAGTCGTTATCAAGTACTGGGTAATCGTTATCTACGTCGAGTTCGACCACAGACAACACTCGATAACCCGCATCAGCAGTTGGCAATGATGACACCATCACCCAGTCGTTGACCTCTATATCATCACTTAAACCGTCAAACTGCAGATCTACGCCGTTTACCGTAAATGTTTTCTTCACATGATCAATCGCTGTGACACGTCCTGTAATGGTTGGTTCAAGTGTGACTCGGACGCCATTATTCGAAGCTTGCCGAATATCTGACCCCACGCGAACCACCATTTTTGGTTTTACATCGGCCAGTTGCACTTGTGTGTCGTCATAAACCACCTCAGACACACGATACGTATGTCCATTGACGGTTAACGTGCTTTCTTCAGCGTTGACCGCTTCAACAGAGCCAATCGCTACACTTGGTTTCACTGTTGGTTGAGTTGGTGTGCTATCGCTATTGCTGCCACCACCTGAACCACCACAACCAGACAATGCCAAACCTACTACAGAAATAAGAGCGAGTTTTTTCATTGTATTAACCTCAATTTACGAGCGAGTTTAGGAAATTGCCTGTATCTTATTGGGCATATCGTGAAGAGATCGTGAAGAAATGTGATTTTATGAAAATTTTAATTGTAGATGACAACCATAACGTCTCGGAGACGATTGCAGACTATCTTGAGCTCGAAGGCATGATTATCGATTGTGCGTTTCATGGAGAGGCTGCGATTAAGTTAATCGAGGAAAATCATTACGATGTAATCATCATGGATATCATGATGCCGAAGCTCGATGGCATCAGTACGGTACAGAAGCTTCGACAAGATAAGTTATGTGGAACGCCAATTCTCTTCCTAACGGCAAAAGATACGCTAGAGGACAAAATCGCGGCTTTTAAAGCGGGGGGAGATGATTATTTAATGAAGCCATTTGCGATGGAAGAGCTCAGTTTGCGTGTTCATGCTTTGGCTAATCGTGGTCCAAGACAAGATATCGGAACGCTCAAATTTGCAGATATTTGTTTAGATGCGCGGACAGGAAAAGTAACGAGAAAAGACAAAGAAATTAAGCTGAGTCGAATTCAAACTAAAATTTTAAAATTGCTCCTCCAACGTGCTCCAGCAGCGGTCTCGCGCACAGAAGTGATCGATAGTGTGTGGGGAGACGAACCACCTGGAAGTGATGCACTTCGTAGCCATATTTATGGTTTAAGAACCGCACTAGACAAAGGTTTTGAAGAATCACGATTAGAGACTATTCATGGACAAGGTTACCGACTTAAAGCATAACGAATATCCAAGCATTTATCGCAAGATCCGTTGGGGTTTTGGGGTCATGACGTTTGTGATGTTTACTCTTTTTTGGTCGCTGATTTATGTGGCAGAAAACAAACTGGAAGTGCTGAGTTTACATCACTGGCTCGATACTGAAGCTGCGCTTTATAGTGAGAATTTCGAGAAACAGGGCTGGGATGCGCCATTGCCAAACGTATTGGAGTTCAACTCATATTGGAGTGAAGCTCCGACACCGGATTGGTTGCTCTCTTTTACTTCACCTGGTTTTTACGAATACCTGCTTGGTGAAGAAGATAAACACTTTGTTGTATTGAACCATCCCTCAGGGAAGGGGCTTATGTACATTGTATTTCAAGATGACTCAGATGATTACTTGGACGAATACGAAAGCTCGCTGCATCAGTTTACGCTGCTGCTCGGTGGTTTGTTTTCATTTGTCATGGTTGGGTATGGCATTTACATGGTGCGAATATTGTCTCGGCCATTAGCGCAAATTGAAGACAAAATTAGCCAAATGTCACCGGATCAACCCGCTTTCCAAGTTGAAACTAAGTTCAGCGAAACACGCCAGATAGAGCAGACTTTGCTGGATAATAAGAACGATATCGCGGGCTACTTCAAACGAGAACAAGAATTTAGCCGTTTTGCATCGCATGAGTTGAGAACGCCAATCATGGTGATTAAAGGCTCAACAGACATTCTGACGCGTCTTCCTGATCAACCTCGAGTTGCGCAAAAAGCCATCACGAGGATGCAGTCAGCTTGTGACGAGATGCGTGTACTGACAGAAGCGTTTCTCTTACTTGGTAAAGAGAAAATAGAGCCTCAGCATTACGGAGAGCATCAGCTTCTTACTTGTTTACAAAAACAACTGGAAGAGCTGGCTCCTTTATTTGCCAAGCAAGATTCGAACTACGCTTTGCACGAACAACATAGTGGTGTCGTGAATGCACCGGAGAGTTTTGTGACCATTGTAATCAACAATCTGATTAAAAACGCCTTTAGCTATAGTGTGGGAGATATTGAAATTGAGTTGAAAGGTCATGCGCTTAAGATCCTAAACCGTCACGATGGCAACGAGACGTACAACGCTGGTTATGGTTGTGGGCTTGTTATCGTACAACGAATATGTGAACGGATGGGGTGGGCGTTAGTACTGGACGATGATGGTGTTCGATTTAGTGCAAAAGTGGAGTTCTGCTCTTAGCTTTGTGCGTATTGATTCAAGTGAGACTTAACGCTCTGGCTTTTTCTTGTCGTACGCATCTAACCCGCAGTCAAACAAGAAAAAACTGGAATTTGAATTAGACTGAAGTTAGTGAAGCGGAAACTCGAGGAACCGTTATGCTCTCTTATCAGGTCAGCCGAAGTATTGAAATTAATAAGAATCAAAGTGAAATTATTGGCTATCTCAAGAACTTCAAACACTGGCCCAGCTGGTCACCATGGATCATTCTTGAACCAAGCTGCGAGCTGACATTCAGTGATAATCAGGGCCACGTTGGAGCTGGTTATCAATGGAATGGTCAGCGTATTGGGACTGGCGCGATTGTACTGGAAAGTACTCAAGAGCATCGATTAGATATGGAGCTGCATTTCTTTCGTCCAATCAAGAGCCATGGAAAGGTGACTCTAATCGTGACGCCGTCACAAAATGGCTGTTTAGTCGAATGGCAAATGCAATCTCGCGTCCCTTGGTATCTGTTCTTTCTGAAAAGTATGTTTAAGTCGATGATAGAGATGGATTATCAACGTGGGTTACGCATGCTTAAAAGTAAGCTTAAAACCGGAAGAGTGCATTCAGACTTAGTCGAAATTGGGAACCGAACGTTGCCTCAAATTCATTATATTGGGATCAAGGGTGTGGCTAGCTTGCAGGAATTAGGTTCGGTAATTGAGAAGCATGTTCAGCAACTAGAACAGTTAATTAGTGACGAAACCCTATCCGTGAATGGTGAATTGTTTTGTTATTACCAGTCGATGGATATGCAGAAAGGTACATTCGAGTTTATCACTTGCTTTCCTCTTCATAACTCAGTACCAGCGCCTCAAGGGGCGGTTACCGGTACCATTCCTGAGAGTGAAACATTTGTCGTTGAACACCGAGGTGAATATCAGTTTTTGGGAAATGCATGGGCTTTAGCGATGAACTTGGTTCGTCAGAGTGGTATGAAAGTCAAAACCAGTCCTTTAGGAATCGAACGCTATCTGAATAGTCCGAAGGAAACCACGGAAGAAGAGCTAAGAACGGAAATTATTTTGTTTAAGAAATGACAGGCGCAGGCGAGTAGGGTGTTTAGGTATCATACTAGTTATGCGAAATGTTACTAAAGAATAATAGCGTATCTGTTCCTACCCAAAAAAATGCCTCAGCAATCGCTGAGGCATGGTTTTACAGGCCAACTTCTCTTGTTAGAGAATTATTGTGCACGGTATTTACCGCTGTTTAGTTCAATTTTAGACGCTTTTACCCGGCTGTCTGCGTTTAGGTAGTCGCTAATACTTAGCAGATCTTGATCTTGAGATGCTTTTAACACCGCTGATTCCCCTTCTGCGAAGATAACTTCTAATTTTAACTCTTTGGCGACTGCTTTCGCTTCGTTAGGATTGTTTACGGTGATATAAACCAGTCCAGTGGCTTTGGATACGTTACTAAACGCATTCTTAAACACCTCATCACCCGCTTGAAGTTTTACGTCTTCAGATAGGGTTCTAACAGTGCCAGTTTGCACTTTTCGATAATCTTGGCCATTAATCTCAACCGCTTCTGATGGCACAAACAGTTCTGGTGCAGGTTGTTGAGAGAGCTGTTGCTCAGCGTATACACTCGACGTCATGATAACGAGAGCCAGCATAGAAAATGATTTGTATTTCATGTTATTGACTCCTTAGTGTCCAAATATGCGCATCGACCAGTTCTTAATAACACCGGGCTGAGCGTTGTTTGCCATCGGAACGTCATAGATGGTGGAAGAATTGAAATATGCAATGTAAGAATAGACTTCATCGCCGTTCGTATCTATTGCTCGCAACGTCCATTCGCCTTTTGCATCTTCGCCATAAAATTGGTTAGACAACATTAATTGATCTTTGTAGCCTGTAATCGTTGGATCAAGAGATTGACCAACAAGACCATTGCGCGGTGTTTGCAAAACGGAACGAGTCCCTGATGGCGAAATGAGCTCGATAGCTAAGTCGGGCAGACGAGCGTGGTCCAATGTCAATGTCACTTGAACGGATTCTACTGTCAGCTCATCGGCAATGGCGATACTTGAAGAACCACCAACTAGACTTGCATCGGGTACACTTACTTCTGTAGCGTTATTAACCCATGGCGTAATGACTTGAGCTGGTAAAACACGATTCGTCATCCGGGCACGTTGCATCGCTTCATCTAAATCTACAGCACCGAAGCCATAAAAAGTATGGAAATCTACGCCTGCTGCGTTTTTCTGCCAAGGGGCAATGGCCTCGTAGCTAACCTGTTCACCTTTATGGTTAGTAAATTCAAGCTGTACGCCTGGATGCGCTTTATCCGTTACTTTTGCTGTCTCCGCTAGTAAAGCACGTACATCACGAGCAGAAAGTGCGTGGTTGGTTGACATGATTGCCGCGATGGCACCCGATGTGTTTGGCGCAGCCGATGAGGTTCCGTTCATCGTACTGGTATAGTTACAGTTCGGATCGAGCTCCGTTCCGCCGTGTAACCCATTAATGCCAAGGCCTTCACTGGTATTTTGCCCTTCTTCACAACCCATTAAATCAGTGGTGACCATAGCAGGGAAATCTTGCCCATATTCACCTGCTGGTGCTGCAACCCACACGTTCGAACCCACCGATGAGTAACTCGCTCGCGTACCATCCGCTCGTAGTGCACTAGTGACTAAATTGAAGTAATTGGCGTTATCATAAGACTGAGCAGAGTTGTGCATCGGTAAGCCTTGATTGTCTCCACCAGCAAAGAAGTTACTTGGCAATACGAAGAATCGCCCTGCATTGAAATAGCGGTAACCATTACCTGCTGACTTTACAAATACAGCACCTCGACCCCAGGCGTTACTGTTGCTGACGTTTTTCATCACGTCCATTTCAAGTTTTAGCTGAGGGTCGCTTTCATCAAAAGTAATCGGGTTTATAGGGCTGAAACCGTAACTTTGGTTAAATACGCGAACATCGCGTGTTGCTGGGTCCATGCCATGGGAGATTAACCAGCCTTCTAATGTCTGGTTGGCTAACCAGTTAAAACCGATGAGGGAAGAGTGAGAAGCGACACCGCGTCCGCCTTCACCGTTGTTGCCGACGGCGCTAATCAAACCGGCTACAGCAGTGCCATGACCATTAGTATCAACCGGATAACTTGGTGGGAATGAAGAGTCTTCGACGAAGTTTCTGCTACCTGTAACTATATTACCTGCAAGGTCGGGGTGATCGATCTGCACTCCAGAATCAATAACGGCAACTTTCACACCAACACCTGCAATCCCCATTGCCTGAGTGAGCTTAGTGTTTAAGTCGTTCCCAGCAACAGCAGGATTAGCCGCAAACGCAGTTTGCCCCGTGTTGTCTAAGTGCCATTGTTCAGAATAGAGTGGATCAAACGCCGAGACGGCAGGTGCAATGCCTACTGCCAACATAGCTGCAAATAGGCGATTAATGCGTATTTCCATTTTTGACCTCATGTCTTTGTTTGGAATTTTTTAGTTCCTGTTTCATATTCCGCTAACAGGAACAAACAAAGCTAACGACAAAGAATAAGGACGAAAACCATTTACAACTTGTTTACATTAAAAGTTCGATGGACAACATAAGTCTTTGTTAATTTACTGAAACCATGAGGTTTTTATATGTCGCATCGAACATGCATGAAAAATGAAAAATGAAAAGCAGAAAATACGAGTGTACCGTCTGCTTCAAGATGGTGGGTTATTTAGTTGAAGCGGGTTGAATAGTTGCGATTGGTTTCTTGGGTTCGGCTTTTTCCTTAGGCAGCACGTTATCAATCCACTTTTTAATGTACAACTTATCGAATTCTTTATCACACCACTTTTTGTTTAATCCACGTCGATTGAACTCAGCACCAATCGCCACTTTGGTTTGGTTGGTTGCACGGTTGTAGTAGAGAGTTTCACATAGTTGAGTGTTACTCATTTGCTGGGCATATACATTGACACTGCTGCTGCGCATTCCCAGTTGAGATGCTTGCTGATTACTGCACGCCATAAGAAATAGAGGCGCAAAAGTAATAATGATTAGATTTTTTTTCATGTGTGCTTTTTTATGATGTAGGGTGAATGATGAACTGGTTTCTGCCAGCTTGCTTCGCATCATACAAAGCTTGGTCTGCCAAGAAAAACCACTGATCCCATTCTTGTTTAATTGTTTGTGCCGACAGTTTGTCCACTGCTCCAAGGGAAATTGTCGCGCTTAATGGTTTAGAGTCAACCACCAATGGTGTGTTTTCAACAGTATATCTCAATCGCTCCAAAAACTTAGCGCAATCTTCAACTCGCTGTACTTCGAATAATAGGACAAACTCTTCTCCACCCCAACGAATGAGTAGGTCACCAGAGCGGGTGGATTCATTAAATAGCGTGGCAATATGAGTCAGCATTTTATCGCCAATATCGTGTCCATATTGATCATTAAAGGTTTTAAAATGATCGACATCTAAAACGGCTAAGGCAAATGTTCTATCTGGGCTTCTACGAGCCATTTTGTCCAACCAAATGTGAAGATAGCGACGGTTATGCAGTTGAGTTAATGGATCGGTAGTATTTTCTTGAGTGAGTGCTTTATTAATACGTCTAACGCGCAGTACGTAACGAAAACCAACGACTCCAATTGCCGCAATAGCGATAAAGTAGAACATTTCTCGATAGCGCTGTGAACGCAGCTCAGAGGCTTGTAGCGCATTTTTTGTTTCTAGCAATTTGAGTTCTTTCTGGGCTAACTTAGCTTCGAGGTCAAACTTAATGTTAATCATCTCTTCACCATGAATATGATGAGAAAACTCAGCCTCTAGCTCTCTTAATTGGGTTAAATAATGAAAAGCCGCTTCATAGTCATTAAGAATTTGATGAGCGTTTACCAGTACCGAAAGCATATCAATACGCTGACGCAGCTCTAATTCACTGGTTGATTTGGTTTGTTCTAGAACGTTAAGTGCTGTTGTAATAGCTTTATCGTATTGTTTGTTTGCGAGGTAAGCCTCTGCAAATGCCTCGTAACAAGACGTTTTTAGCATTTCTAGATTTTTTGGAATGGGCAGGTCTACGCAACGCTGTGCGACCATTAATGCATCATCAATTTTTCCTACCGAGCTCAACATTTGTGAAAAGCTGGATAAAGAGTGGTGCTTGACTGTGTCCGACCCTGTTTGCATTGAAAGTCGAATGGCTTCATTGAAATAATATTCCGCTTCTTTGTTATCTCCGAGGCTCGAGTGAACGATGCTAAGGTTTGCGTAGATAACCCCCATAAAAAAGCTATTATCGTATTGATATTCGCTCTCTAGGTAAGTGTCGAGAGCTTGCGTTAGGTAACTGTTGGCCCGAGCCCAATCTGATGCGTCGATGTAGACCGTCCCAATGTTGTTCAGTGTCATCGCGACTTGTATTTCAAATACTGTTTTTTCTAATAACTCATAGGCATTGCGATAATATTTTAGGCCACTGCGTAGTTGATTTCGAGATACTTCTAGATTGCCTAACCAGCGGTAAGCACGGCCTTCTAATGCTAGATAACCAAGATCACGGGCTGTAGAAACAACGTCATGGAGTAACAATTCTGCGTTCCAGTTATCGTCTTGCTCAATCATTGTTACTGCCTTATTGAGCTGTGCTTCAGCGACGACCCATTCCAAATGGTGCTTTTTACCGAATTCGATTAAATCGGGCATATCTTTCGGTAATGGAACGCCTTCGTAACGCTTAAGGTACTTTCGTGCAAAGTAATACAGAGCAAGAGACTCCGCTGATGCATGCTGTGGCGTATTTAACTCATCTTTTTGAATTGATCGCGGCTTACCCATCGAGCGAAAGTAGAGTTTTAACATGGGCTTGCTTTCTGCTGAAATGTGTTCTTCCAGATAAGCTTGCTTTTCGGTACTCGCCAGCACGTTGGTCGGATGCAAGAAAAGTCCAAGTGCAGTACAAAGTGCGCAAGCCAGTTTTTTAATTGAGAAGTGCATGAGCGTATTAATAAAATGTGATCTCTTAACCGAATACCAGTTAAGTCTACCATTTCTTGTTGGTTAAGTGCGGATGGATTCCCAGTGGCAAAGTGCTTTGGGAGTGAGAGACGAGAAGGATCTCTATAATATTATGATTTATAAAAACAAAATCTATTGAAAACTTATGTAATGATTGGAAGATGGCATAGGTAGGGTAACGATGGAAGGTAAGTGAGCATATTCGGTGGACTCAATCTAATGATTTAAGCCGCGGATTCATCGCTCGAAATCAGAGTGAAGTGTAAAAAATTACGTTTCTGTCATAAATATTTAATGTTTGTATGGGTTGTTAAAAAACTGGATATTAGACATAGTGTTATTAAGCCAATAAAAAATGGCTTTTATAATAAATAGGAGATTAACTATGCATAATGAAATGATTCAACCTTCGCACTTCGGCATTATCGGCCGTACCTGCATCGCTTCAGTACTTATGATTGCGGGTGTTTTCGCTCTTATTTAAGAGTCAAGGGTAACGATGATTACCTTTTAAAGAGTAAGAAAATTCAGGGAATCACCTTAACCTTGTGTAAGGTATTCCCCTGAAAATCCAAGCTAGTCTTTAGTTATTAGCTGAAGAAGCTAAAAATCAATGCACTTACCGCCACAATGCCTGCTGCTAGAACAAAGTAAGTAGAGACATTTCCTCGATATTGTTTCATCGCCTCGATTTTATACACCGCTAACATTGGCATAATAAATAAGATCATTGCAATAACAGGCCCTGACAATGCTTCCATCATACCAAGAATACTTGGGTTCATGATCGCCGCCGCCCAGATTGAGAAGAACAGTGCTGCCACGCTGATACGATCAACACGCTTCTCAGATAGGTTAAAATGCTTGTTAATTAAACCATTTAAGCTTTCACGCGCACCTAAAAAATGCCCAAGGAAAGATGAAGTGATAGCAACAAACGCTACTAAAGGACCAAGTGTTGCAATAAATGGATTATCGGTTGCGTTCGCTAAGTAAGACAATACGGATACGTTTTGTTCTTTTGCTTGAGCCAATTGTTCAGGTGACAGTGTTAACACACAGGAAAATACAAAAATAAGAACAAAGGCAATCAGCATGATGCTAGTGCGACGAAGAATAACTTCGGATTTGGCATCTGCCTGCTTACCGTAATGGCGACGTTGTACATTTGCAAAGCTTGAAATTGCAGCTGCGTGACTAAACGAGAAAATCACTACAGGAACTGCTAACCACATAGTGCTAGCAAAAGCTGACGCTTCTGGCACATCCATGACAGGCATGGTCCAGTTCGGTATTAAGTAAAATGATAGAAAGGCAAGAATGGCAACAAGTGGGAACACCATAATGGCAAAGGCCCGTAGCATTACTTTTTCACCCGCCATCATAATAGCAATTAGTGCAAACACTAGTACGCCAGAAAGCAAAGGTCTAGGTAAAGAAGCCATATCAGCCTGATTTACCATGAAGCTATCTACTGTGTTTGTTATTCCAACACCATATATCAACAGGATCGGGAAGATCGAAAGAAAATACAGCAGTGAAATAGAACGGCCTGCTTTTGCGCCGAAGTGCTCTTCCACTACATCAGTGAAGTCTGCGTTTTTGATCTTAGAAGATAGTACAAAACGAGCTAAGCCACGGTGCGCAAGATAGGTCATTGGAAAAGCAAGTACTGCCATCGCGACTAAAGGCCAAAAACCACCAATCCCAAGGTTAATTGGCAGAAACAGGATGCCTGCGCCAACGGCTGTTCCAAATAGGCTAAGAACCCAATGTGTATCATGTTTTGACCAAGCTGTGGTTGTGTTTATTTCACTAGGATTTAAGGCATTTCGAGATTCTTTCACTTTAAAACTCGCTTTTATAAAAATAATAATGCTGAAAATGGTAAAGGTTTTAGTGTTTATTATCACACGCGAAGCTTGGTGAATAATGCTGTGAATTTGGGGTGGTTGTAAATTATCCAACTATGAATTTTTCAATAAACCAGAATAAAGTTCTTAAATTTAATGCGTTTAATGGTTGTATGTGTTGAAATTTTCATCTTGTGTGGTTTTTGATTTTGCGGTTAAAACTTAATCACGGATGTATGTTCTAAGTGAGTTAGGCCTAATTTTCAGGAAGAATATTACATTTCTTAAGCACTTAATTGAGATGTTTGTGTCCCGTCATTTAGATGAGATTTAGGTATACTGCTGCCATTCATGTTAAAGAAGGAGTCATTGAATGGACATCTTGTCTGCGCAAAAAGAGGACTTATTTGCCATATATAAGCTCGAAAATACTTTATTTGGAGAACACGCCTATCCTCAATTTTTCTTTCGGCAAGCTTTTGATTGTTGGGGAGAGACCTTACTGGTAGCAAAAGAGGGAGAGCAGGTCGCAGGGTATATATTGCTAACGACTAGCACAAATGCACATCAATATTGGATCATGTCATTGGCCGTCGATATTCAACATAGAGGTAAAGGTATTGCGCGTTCCCTCCTAGAAAACGTTATTGCGCCGTTGACGTTAGGCTCAAGCGTGAAATTGACTGTCGATCCTAAGAACCAACCTGCATTGTCTTTATACCTCTCCCTTGGCTTTAAAACGTTAGAAGAAGAAGCGCATTATTTTGGTGACGAAGAATCCAGGTTAGTCATGGAATTAGTAAAGTAATACTGCACGATAATGACCGAAATTTGCACACAATCAGTGCGTAGCATTACGTTGCTATAATTGGTTTTAAGCTAACCTTTTGTATGGTAAGGGTTTTTAATCTTGGCACCTCACTTGCTTTACATAAACGTTCATCGATAACTCGATGCGCCGCTCTTAATAGCAGGCGAGAGCGGTATAGGGTATTACTTTTTGAAAATGTACTAACAGCGTTAAAGGCATTGCTGCCTCTCTCGATTCGGGAGAGGCTTTTTTTTGCTAGTAAGTTGGGCTGAATCACACTGGAGGTGTTATGTCGCAAGGATGCAAAAAAACCACTTGTCCCTATTGTGGTGTTGGATGTGGTGTCGAGGTCAATGCGAAAGGAATCGTTGGGGATGCGTGTCATCCTGCAAATGCGGGATCACTGTGCGTGAAGGGTGTCGCGCTGGCAGAGAGTTTGAATATGCCTTCGCGCTTGTTGTATCCAAAGCTTATCACCAAGCAACGACCTCAAGGGCAAGAGGTGCAATGGCAACAAGCCACGGATCTGATTGCTGAAAAGATTCATCAAGCGAAAGCGGAGTTTGGACCGGATTCCGTCGCGATGTACGTGTCAGGGCAGTTGTTAACGGAAGACTATTACGTCGCCAACAAACTCATGAAAGGCTATGTTGGCAGCGCAAACATCGATACGAACTCGCGTTTGTGTATGTCTTCGGCGGTTGCGGCTCATGTACGAGCATTTGGTGAAGATGTCGTTCCCGTCAATTACGACGATATTGATAAGACTGAGCTATTGATCATTTGCGGTGCTAATACCGCTTGGACGCACCCTGTTTTATTCCGACGTATTCAACAAGCGAGAGAAAACAATCCTAACCTCAAGCTGGTGGTCATTGACCCGCGTGAAACGGTCACCGCACAGCAAGCGGATTTGCATCTACCGATTAAAAACGATGGTGATGTGTCACTCTTCAATGGGCTGCTCAAGTTTCTTATTGAACAACAATTGATTGATTCTGAATACATAAATTCTTATACCGACGGATTTAATGCACTTAGAGAAGAAGTTTCTGATTTGCGTTACGATGTCACTAATTTGACGTCTTCCATTGGCATTTCAGAAGAAAAACTCACGACATTCTTCCAATGGTTTGCGCAAAGCCCAACCGCAATTACGTTGTTTTGCCAAGGGGTAAACCAAGCCGAAAATGGCGTCGACAAAGGCAATGCAATCATTAATGCACACTTGGCGACGGGTAAAATTGCCAAGTCAGGTTGTGGGCCGTTTTCTATTACAGGTCAGCCCAATGCGATGGGTGGGCGAGAAGTCGGTGGATTGGCAAACCAGTTAGCGGTTCATCGTGCTTTTGACGCAAAGTCTATAAAGCAAGTGCAGGCGTTTTGGGATTCACCAGAAATTGCCACTCAGCCCGGTTTAAAAGCTGTTGAACTGTTTGAGGCGGTAGAACGTGGTGAGATTAAAGTTCTCTGGATCATGGCAACCAATCCTGTTGTCTCTTTGCCAGATAACCAATTGGTAAAACGTGCACTAGAGATTTGTCCGTTTGTGATTGTTTCCGATATCACAGCGGATTCGGATGTAGCGCATTACGCGGACCTATTGCTACCCGCCGCTGGCTGGGGGGAGAAGCAAGGCATGGTGACCAATTCTGAGCGTCGACTTTCAAGGCAGCGCCAGTTTCAAACGCCTCCCGGTGAAGCAAAATCAGATTGGTGGGCGATAAGCCAAGTTGGGCAAGCTCTGTGTGCATTGGAAAAGACACAAAATGGCTTTGCGTTTACTTCTGAGCGGGCGGTATTCAGGGAATATGCCGCGATGACAGGCATGAATGCAGATTCGCCATTGAAGCTAGATCTTTCTCAATACGCCAACTTAACCGAGCAAGAATACGAAGAGTGGGTGCCGACACAATGGGGAGGAGAGCGCCCTTTTGCTGATGGCGTCTATTCACACCCAGATGGAAAAGCGCGTTTTGTCGTGACCAGTGAATCTCCAACGCGCTTAGAAAGAACAAAAGGCTGGTGGCTCAATACGGGCAGACAACGTGACCAATGGCATACCATGACGCGCACAGGGCATATCGCCCACCTTGCCGCCTCAGAGTTAGAACCAACCGTGTACATGAACACGCTCTCTGCCACTCAAAATCGCTTAAAAGCAGGACAGCTCACCAAGCTGTTTCAGCCTGCTTCAAACACCGGTATTTATGCCAAAGTTGCCATTGATGAAGGTTTGGGTTTTCAGGAGCTGTTTATGTCAATGCACTGGGCGGGTCGATATGGCGGTGAAAGCAGTGTTAATGCGATAGTAAACAGCGCAAAAGACCCTATTTCAGGGCAGCCTGCATTTAAGTCGTCTTATGTTGAAGTGCAAGATGCGGCGGTAAAAACCTTCGGTATGTTCATCGGTACACAGTTTGATTCCGGCAAGTTTCTCTACAGCGCATTTCAAGCAGAAAGCAATTTGGGCATTTGGCGCTTTGCACACGATAAGCGACCAAAGAAGCAGAGTTTTTGTCGAACGGAAAAGAGCCGCAGGATTACGATAGATATTGCCCAAGGTTGGCTAGCGGTGGATTACGACCTTGTTGGAGACGTTCGTATCATTCGCTCTGTTTTAGTGGTGTCTAATGAACCGATTCAAACCGACTACACCAACTTTACCGGCTTGATTGGCAAACCGATGGAGCTATTGCAACTGCTTACCATCACTCAATCGCAAAGCAGTGCCAAACTGGTTTGTAGTTGTTTCCGTGTCACCGATAAACAAATACATGACGCGATGGAGAAACAAGACTGCACGTCACTGACTCAACTTCAAAACAAACTCAAATGCGGCACTAACTGTGGCTCGTGCGTTTCTCAAATCAAACAAATGGTCGACAGCCATCAGCATCAAAAGGGCAAACAGCAAGCGAACCAGCAAAGTCTGGCGATTCAAATAAAGTAAGTCATAAAGAGGATAAGCACATGGAAGCGCCTTATCAAAAGTCTTGGTTTAAGAAAGGACAAGCGAGTCAGAATCAAGAACGCTCGTCTCGCTTTTCTAAGCATGACCAAGCAAGCAAACTGAACCAACTTTTAGAAGACCATTCACTAGACCTGGACGCGAACCACAAAGGTTTTGTCTCGATTGTCGGAGCTGGGCCCCACGATCCTGACTTGTTAACCGTAAAGGCAGTGAAAGCGATTATGTCGGCAGAGGTTCTGCTTTACGACCGTTTGGTTAACAAAGATATTTTGGAGTTGGCTTCGCCACAAGCCGATTGGATTTACGTGGGCAAACGATGCGGACAACCTAGCATTGGTCAGGAAGAAATCTGTGACTTGATGGTGTCGCTCGCTCAGCAAGGAAAGCGAGTTGTACGCTTAAAAGGGGGAGATCCATTCGTATTTGGCCGTGGAGGCGAAGAGGCGTTAGCACTCGTCAAACACTCAATCGCGTACGAAGTCATTCCCGGCATTACCGCTGCGATTGGATGTTCAGCAAACAGCTTGATTCCGCTGACTCATCGTGGCGTTGCTCGCAGCGTTACCTTTGTGACGGGGCAAGTAGTAACAGGCGCATTTGAAGCGTGGAGCCAACTGATGCAAAGCGGACAAACGTTAGTCTTCTATATGGGGTTAGAAAAGTCATCTCAAATACAAACGGGTTTAATCAACTCCGGTTTGAGAGCAGATTTCCCAGTCGCGATCATCACTCATGGTTGCAGCCCTCAACAACAAGTGCACGTTACACAACTCAATCAGCTCAATGATTTATCGATTACACTTAAAGGCGTGAGCCCAGCATTGATTGTGATGGGAGAAGTTGTCAAACTGCGCGAACAACTAATAGAAACCGTACAGTCAGTGACGGAATACGAGGGAATATGAGCAGCATTTTGGAATGTATTAGAACAGTCGGTCGTGGCGAACGTGGTAGAAAACCACTGAACTTTGACCAAGCGTTTCGAGTTATGGATGAATACCTAAACGGTGAGTGCGATGATGATCAGATGGCAATGTTATTGATGCTGATTCGTGTACAGAACGAGACTCAACAAGAAATCGCTGGCTTTGTGAAAGCATTCCAATCCCGCATGCCTGCTATTGGTGCAGACATCGACTGGCCATGTTATGCAGGTAAACGTGAAGCGGCAGGTCAACCTTGGCACCTGTTGGCAGCGAAGATCCTCGCCGATAATGGCCATAAAGTGTTGATGCACGGCTATCACGACCGTCAATCTGGTCGTTTACACGCTGAAGACTACCTCGACAAATTTGCTATTACGAAAGCGGAATCAGCAGAAGACGCAAAGCGTGTATTAGAAACACAAAACATTGTGTATCTGCCGCTGAGTGCGTTTGCTCCTCAAGCAGAAACCATGATTGGTTGGAAGAATCGTTATGGGCTTAGAACGCCGATTAATACCGTGGTTCGAGCATTGAACCCGGGGCAAGCAACGATTGGTATTCGTGGTAGCTTCCATCCTGGGTTCCAACAACTTCATGCTGAAGTCGAATACGAGATTGGTCAAACCGCTCACGCTGTTGTGTCATTCAAAGGACAATCGGGTGAGTCAGAATACAACCCGAAAGTAAGCCAAACATTATGGTTAAGCCAAACAAGCGGCGTGACATCGCACTACTGGACGGAGCAAATGCTGTCTGAGGTGCCAATGCCTGCGAACTGCCCGTTTGGGACGTCAGAAGATGACATGAACCAAATGGCGAATACGGTTCTTGCGACCATGACAGTGGTCTTGTTTGCACAGATGCACGACAGAGAAAAAGCATTCGAACGCGCCTTCTCGTACTGGCAAGCCTATTGCGGCCTGCAATAACGCACTATTGTCAATTAATGTAAAACCAACGACGCAAAGTTGTTGAATCTGAATCCATTATCTATTGTTTGAAGAAGGTAAAAGATCCTAGCTCGCCAATGATGTGTTTCACCACCTTGCTCCGTATCAGAGTGGTGAAACCGCAGTTTTAGCCTCAATCGCGTTCGTTTTTAGCTTCGCGTTTGAGAATGAGAAAATCCCATATGGTAAGACACAGAGGACATGGATAATGGTTCTAAAGCATACCACTCCTAGTGAAAAGGCTTCTCATCCGATCCCGCAAGAAGCCTTCGATTGGTACGACGAATACGCCCACGGAAAAATCTCGCGCCGTGAGTTTCTAAATAGGCTGGGTGGCCTTGCTGTGCTTGGCTTTAGCATGACAGCACTGGTCGACGCGCTAACCCCGAATTACGCACTGGCAGAACAAGTTTCATTTAACGATCCTGACATCAAAGCAACTTACGAAACCTTTCCATCTCCAAATGGGCATGGAGAAGGGCGTGGTTATTTGGTGATGCCACAGAAGAAGACCTTAAAATCGCCGACCGTGTTGGTGATTCATGAAAATCGAGGTCTGAACCCTTATATCAAAGATGTCGCAAGACGACTTGCAAAAGATGGCTTTATTGCTTTCGCTCCAGACGCACTTTATCCACTCGGCGGCTATCCGGGGAACGACGATGAAGGTCGCGCCATGCAGAAAGAGATGGACAGAGCCAAGATCGAACAAGACTTTATTGCAGCCGCTAACTTCCTCAAACAATACGAGGGTGGCAACGGTAAATTGGGCGCGGTTGGATTCTGCTTCGGTGGATACATTGTCAACATGCTTGCAGCGGTAATGCCAGAAGAGCTCGATGCAGGTGTGCCTTTCTATGGAACGCCAGCGGCGCAAGAGATCCAAAAGCAAGTCAAAGGGCCGTTGATGATTCACTTTGCAGGGCTCGATAAGCGTGTTAACGACACATGGCCTGCTTATGAGCAGCAATTGATCGCAACCGACGCACAGTATCAAGCGTTAATGTATGAGAACGTCAACCACGGCTTCCATAACGACTCAACAGCACGCTACGCACCGGAAGAAGCAGCACTCGCTTGGGAGCGCACACTCGGCTTCTTCAAAGAACATCTTGCCTCTAGTTAAAACGCTTCAGCTTTAGTTGGCACATTCCTTGTTATGTCTCTCTTAGTGAGTGAGATATAAACAAGGAATGTGCATGACTCAATCAACGTCAAAAACACCCATCATAGTGTGCTGTGATAGCCTACAAGAGCAGGCTCGATTGTCCGGCTTATTGAGCAAAGATTACGACAACATCATCGGTTGCCAATTGGCACAACTAGAAACGTTAATGCAACGAGAACCGTCGGCAAGCGTTGTGGTTGGATGGCAGCAACCAACCGCGGAACTGCGTTTGATCGTCGATTTCTGCCGCAGAAAATCGGCACCACTTCTTATCGTCTTAAAGCAGTTATCATCTAATGATATCAATCGGTTATCAGAAAAAATGGACTATGTGCTCATGCCGCACGATAGTGAGTTTGCGCTTCAGCCTTGGATTGAACATGCGACACTAGTGAGAGCGAAATTCGAAAGTATGCAATCGGAAATTGAATCGCTGACCTTTAAGATCGAAGAGCGCAAGCTGGTGGAAAAAGCCAAGGGGCTGCTGATGAAGATGCACAGCGTTGATGAAGAACAGGCTTATAAAGCGCTACGAAATTCAGCCATGCAATCGAGCCAAACGCTCGCACAAGTTGCCAAGAATTTGATAACTACTTTGGAAGTGTTGGATTAGTCGCTCTACCTCTTTGGGGTTAGGGTGCGTTTTCTAACGTGGTGCGTGTTGCACTATCAGCAAGCAATAACAGGGAATTAGAAACGGTAGAATAAACTAATTCATTGTATTTACAGTGAAAAATAAGTTGGCACAGTAATTGGATTAGTAGAATTGGGTTTATTGTTGAATCGCTTATCTCAATTATCAACGGCGGTAATTGTAGACTTAGCAACGGCGCTACTGCTCTTCGGAGTAGTGGCGCTTTTTTTATGGGAGCAAACCAATGAAATGGAGTTCGATGCTGAAAGTGTCAGCAATTTCGTTATCGGTATTCACCACGGTCAGCGTAAAGGCAGAGTTGGGTGAACCAGAAATTGAAGACCTGAAGTTTGGTTTTATTAAGTTAACCGATATGGCACCGCTGGCGGTTGCTTATGAGAAAGGCTTTTTTGAAGACGAAGGCTTGTACGTCACTTTAGAAGCGCAAGCAAACTGGAAGGTGCTTTTAGACCGAGTCATCGATGGTGAGCTTGCTGGCGCGCACATGCTTGCTGGTCAGCCATTGGGCGCAACGATTGGTGTCGGCACAAAAGCAGAAGTGATTACCGCGTTCAGTATGGATTTGAACGGCAACGCAATCACGGTTTCCAATGATACTTGGGAGCAGATGAAGCAGTACATTCCAAAGCAACCAGATGGCAAACCTGTTCACCCAATCAAAGCGGATGCATTGAAGCCTGTGGTCGACAGCTATCTGGATAAAGGCAAACCATTCAATATGGGGATGGTGTTCCCTGTATCGACGCACAACTATGAGTTGCGATACTGGCTAGCGGCAGGTGGGATTCACCCAGGTTTTTATGCACCAGAATCCGGTGACAACAGTGGTCAGTTGGATGCTGACGTTCTTTTGAGTGTTACACCGCCACCACAAATGCCAGCAACAATGGAAGCGGGCACGATCAAAGGGTACTGCGTAGGCGAACCATGGAACCAACAAGCCGTATTTAAAGGCATCGGTACGCCAGTCGTGACCGATTACGAGATCTGGAAGAACAACCCAGAGAAAGTGTTTGGTGTTTCTAAAGCTTGGGCTGAGAAGTATCCAAACACGCACATTCGCGTAGTGAAAGCCTTGATTCGAGCTGCACATTGGTTGGATGAAAACGACAATGCCAACCGCCAAGAAGCAGTGAAGATGCTATCAAAAAGCGAATACGTTGGAGCGGATGCCGAAGTTATCGCCAACTCAATGACGGGCACATTTGAATACGAGAAAGGCGACAAACGAGACGTGCCAGACTTCAACGTGTTCTTCCGTCATAACGCCACTTATCCGTATTACAGCGATGCGATTTGGTATCTGACTCAAATGCGCCGTTGGGGACAAATCTCAAGCGAGAAATCCGATGATTGGTACATGGATGTGGCGAAAGAGGTGTACCGTCCAGATATCTACCAACAAGCAGCTCAAGCGCTAATTGAAGATGGAGTGTTGAGCAAAAAAGACTTCCCAGATTTCAGTGCTGAAGATGGTTTCCGTGCGCCACAAACACACTTTATCGACAACATCGTTTATGACGGTCGCGAGCCAAATAAATATCTAGAGAAGTTCTCTATCGGGCTTAAAGGAAAAGACAAGGTTTAACCATAACGATAAACGCCACAGGCGAGGGAATTCGCTTGTGGCAACAAGGATGTAAATTTCTTAGGAGTGAGTATGTCTAGTAATGTCATTTCCCTGTTTCCTGCTAAGCAGGTAGTGAACCGAAGTCGGCTGGTGCTTTTGCCCGTCATTGGCTTGCTGATCTTTTTGGCAATGTGGCACTTAGCGGCGAGAGAAGTGCAAACTTCATTAGGTACGCTACCGGGACCTGTGCAAACTTTTCAGCAGTTCAGCAACCTTGTCGATGACCATTGGCAAGAGCGAGAAAAGGAACAAGCGTTTATCGAGCGTCAGGAAAAGCGCAATGCTGCGAAGTTAGCGAAGAATCCAGATGCGGAAGTGAAGATTCGTCCTTACACAGGTAAACCGACGTTCTTCGATCAAATCATAACAAGCTTAGTGACTGTAACCGCGGGCTTTTTGCTGGCGACGGTTATCGCGATTCCACTTGGCATCGTGCTTGGTCTTAATCAAGGGCTGTATCAAGCGTTCAACCCAATCATTCAATTGCTCAAGCCTGTATCACCTTTGGCATGGCTGCCTATCGTTACTATGGTGGTGAGTGCCACTTATGTGAGTGATGACCCGATGTTTGCTAAGTCGTTCATTAACTCTCTGATCACCGTGGCGCTGTGTAGCTTATGGCCGACGCTGATTAATACCGCTGTGGGTGTAACGAGCGTTGATAAAGACTTAATCAACGTGAGCAAAGTGCTCCAACTTTCGTGGTGGCAGCACATTCGTACCATCGTTTTACCTTCTGCCATTCCAATGATCTTCACCGGTTTACGTCTCTCTTTAGGTATCGCTTGGATGGTATTGATTGCAGCAGAGATGCTCGCGCAGAACCCTGGGTTAGGCAAGTTCGTTTGGGATGAATTCCAGAACGGCAGCTCGGCATCATTGGGTCGTATTATGGTCGCAGTCATCACAATCGGCTTTATTGGATTGATGCTCGATAGAGGCATGTTGCAACTTCAAAAGTGGCTGTCTTGGAATAAACAACAAGCGTTGAGATAAGGGAAAAGATCATGGAAAAAGCATTATTAGATCTAACGCGTTTAGGGATGCGATTCCCAACGCCAGATGGCGAGTTCATCGCGCTTAACAACGTCGATTTACAAATCAATAAAGGCGAGTTTGTATCCCTAATTGGTCACTCTGGCTGTGGTAAATCAACGGTATTGAACTTAGTCGCAGGGCTACACATGCCAACAGACGGCGGCGTGATCGTCGATGGACGAGAAGTAGCTGGACCGGGACCAGACCGCGCAGTGGTGTTCCAAAACCATTCATTATTGCCTTGGCTCACCGTATATCAAAACGTTGAGCTAGCTGTAAAACAAATTGAAGGCAAAAAGGGCCAAGCGTGGATTCAGGAACAAGTGAATCACTACTTGGAGCTGATTCAAATGCAGCATGCCGCGCACAAAAAGCCGGATGAAATCTCGGGTGGTATGAAGCAGCGAGTCGGCATTGCGAGAGCACTGGCACTTCAACCAAAGGTTTTATTGATGGATGAACCATTTGGCGCGTTGGATGCGTTAACTCGTGCGCATTTACAGGATGCACTGATGAAGATTCAAGCCGAGTTAAACAATACCGTCATCATGATTACACATGACGTGGATGAAGCGGTGCTGCTATCCGACAAAATCGTGATGATGACTAACGGTCCGGCAGCGACCATTGGTGAAGTGTTGGAAGTGAATCTACCGCGTCCTCGCGAGCGTGTCGCACTGGCAGATGATGCGCAGTATCAGAAGTGTCGACAAGCGGTGCTGAAGTTCCTTTACGAGAAGCAATCCAAAGTCGAGATTCCTGCTTCGAAAGAAGGCAAGCCCAAAACCGCAGCGCAAACGGCATAAGGAGGCAGTGATGAATAGTCCTTTAACGATTCCAGTAAAGAACGCATTAAGCCACATTGTTGTGGTAGGCAACGGTATGGTCGGGCAACACCTTGTCGAGCAATTGGTGCAGAAAAATGCACATTTGGAGCACCGAATTACCGTGATTGGTGCAGAGCGCTTTATCGCGTATGACCGTGTACAACTTTCTTCTTTATTTGCGGGTAAGTCTCATGATGATTTGATGCTGAGTAACCAAGAATGGTACGACATGCATGGCATCCAACTCGTACTTGGCAGCCAAGTAACAGGCATCGACAGAGAGCAAAAGCGTATTCTGCTTGATGGTGAAGATGTGCTGGGTTACGACCAACTCGTGCTCGCGACCGGTTCTTACCCGTTTGTGCCTCCAATTGAAGGTAAAGACCGAGACAATGTGTTTGTCTACCGCACGCTTGATGACCTTTCACAAATCAAAAAGGCATGTGAAGGCGCAAAAACAGGCGCAGTGATTGGTGGCGGCTTGTTGGGTTTAGAAGCGGCAAATGCACTCAAACTATTGGGGCTAGAAACTCACGTCATTGAGTTTGCACCTCGCCTGATGCCCGTACAGTTAGATGATGGTGCTGGCTTAGTGCTAAAAGAGAAGATTGAAGCGCTAGGGCTAACCGTTCACACCTCAACGGGTACGGAACGAATCTGCGATGGTGAAACGGCTAAGCATCGCATGGTGTTTAAAGACAAAGATCCTCTCGAAGTGGATGTGATTGTCTTCTCCGCAGGCATTCGTCCTCAAGATGAGTTGGCAAGGCTGGCTGAGCTAGAAATAGGCGAGCGAGGCGGCATTGTGATTAACAACCAATGCCAAACCAGCGATGAGAACATATACGCGATTGGTGAATGTGCCCTTTGGGAGCAGAAGATATTTGGTTTAGTCGCACCCGGTTACACCATGGCGAGAACCACTGCCGATGTCTTGACTGGGATGCCGAGCGATGGTTTTAAAGGTGCAGACATGAGCACTAAACTTAAGCTGCTTGGGGTAGATGTGGCGTCTATCGGCGATGCACAAATGCAAACCGAAGGCGCACAAGAAATGGTATTGCAAGATGCGGTTGCAGGCATCTACAAAAAGCTGGTGGTTGATGCGAGCGGCACCCAATTACTTGGTGCGATTCTCGTCGGTGATAACAGCGATTACGATGCGCTCTTACAGTGTTATTTGAACAAAACAGTCTTGCCAGACCACGCGGCGAACCTGCTATTTGATACCGGAATGCTGGATGGAGAGATGCCAGACAGCGCCATCATCTGTTCTTGTCACAACGTCACAAAAGGTGACTTAGTTGCCGAGATACAAGCTGGAACCACCAACCTGACAGACCTCAAAGCCAACACCAAAGCCGGTACTGGCTGTGGTGGGTGTAGTAATATGGTGAAGTCGGTATTGGATACTCAACTGGCAGCCATGGGGGTAGAGGTTAACAACCACCTTTGTGAGCACTTTGAGCTCAGTCGCCAAGAGATGTTCCATATTTGCCAAGTGGAACAAATCAAAGACTTCGAAACCTTAATTGCACTGCATGGCAAGGGGCATGGGTGTGATATCTGTAAGCCGACAGCAGCATCTGTGTTTGCTTCTTTGTGGAATGAACACATCATGGAGCCTCAACATCAATCTCTGCAAGATTCCAACGATGCCTTTATGGCGAACCTGCAAAAAGATGGTTCTTACTCGATTGTACCTCGTGTTCCGGGCGGCGAAATCACACCAGACAAACTCATCGTGCTAGGCGAAGTTGCTCAGCAATACGATCTATACACCAAAATCACTGGCGGTCAGCGCGTGGATTTATTTGGCGCGCAGTTAGAGCAACTCCCAGAAATCTGGCAAACCTTAATTGATGCTGGTTTTGAAACAGGGCACGCCTACGGCAAGTCGGTGCGCACCGTGAAATCTTGCGTCGGTTCTACTTGGTGTCGCTATGGTGTTGATGACTCGGTCGGATTAGCTATTGAGTTAGAGAACCGCTACAAAGGATTGCGAGCGCCCCATAAGCTTAAGTTTGCCGTATCGGGCTGTACTCGCGAGTGTGCAGAAGCGCAAAGTAAAGACATTGGGGTGATCGCCACTGAAAACGGCTGGAATCTATACGTTTGCGGTAATGGCGGCATGAGACCAAGACACGCTGATTTGTTTGCATCCGACTTATCTAAATCAGAGTTGATCACCATGATTGACCGAGTATTGATGTTCTACGTCAGCACCTCAGATCGTTTGCAGCGTACGTCGGTGTGGATGGAGAACATGGAAGGGGGCTTAGATTACCTTAAACAAGTGATTTTGGATGACTCTCTGAATCTATGTGACTCGTTGGATGAACAAATGGCGCGCGTCGTAGATACCTATCAATGTGAGTGGAAGAGTACGTTGGATAATCCTCAAAAATTGCAACGCTTCCGTCCTTTCTTGAACAGCACGTCGGGCAGCAAAGTCTTGCCGTACCAGCGTGTGCGCGGTCAGCGTATTCCAGTGAAACAGGAGGTGTAAATGGCAGCGTTAACCAAAGTGAATTTGTGTCAGCTTGATGACTTAATGCCGTTTATCGGTGCTACTGTATTGATTGAAGGCGAGCATGTGGCGTTGTTCTACATTCCAGATAGCGGTGTTTACGCTGTTCAGAACTGGGACCCAATAGGTAAGGCTTATGTAATGAGTCGAGGGATTGTCGGTGATATTGATGGTGAGATGTGTGTTGCATCACCACTGTATAAACAGCACTTCAGTTTAAAGAGTGGGCAATGTTTGGAAGAAGAAGCGCACTGTCTAAAAACGTGGCAAGTAACGATCGACGATAATCAGGTTTGTTATTTAGCCGAAGAATGATCCTCGAAATTAGCTTGCTCGATATGAGTAAATTCTTAGCGTAAGAGACAAGCGAATAAAGCTCCAGAGACAGCACAGTATGGCTCTGGAGCTTTTTACTATTTGGAAGGATTCACTTTAAGCTCGGTATAGCCAGTCGAGTCGTCCATCGTTCTGGTAAACTCAAGTTCTGAGTAAGAATGGATGATCAATTCTGCGGTAGTATCAATCACTGTGCCTTCCAGCAAATGCCCACCCCAAACTAGTCCATCACGATCAGACACTGAGATATGAACGTGCTGATGCTCAGGCGTTAGTGTTCCCATCACAGAGACGATTTCAAATGGCTCTTGTTTGGTTAACGTACTCTCTGCACCTGCCAAACGAAGGTTGAGGTGAGAGATACAGCCAACGCATGAAGCAATCGAGCCTGCTTTGATACCATGCTGCTCGACCAATTTCGCTAGGCTCAGCTTTAAGTCCATGCCTTTGGTAAGGCGTACTGCTATCACTTCAATCGACATGTTATTTCCTAATCAAAACCAGTAAGCAGGAAAGCGCGGTATCCAAGTCGGCATAACGTTTGGCTTTGCCAAGCACGCGCATGCCTTGCATGTTGTTGAGAACAAAACGAGCAAGCTCTTCTGGTTTCAGCGTTTTCGGCACTAAGGTTTCTTTTTGTGCATTGGTCAGCGCATCCGCAATGATGTCGATAAGATGGTCAAACAAAAAATGCCCTTTACGCAGTACATCATCGTCTTCACCAGCGTGCTCAATCAACGCATTTTGGATAAAACACCCACAGTTGCGTTTGCGTTGCAGCTCAGCAAAAGATTTAAGGAACGATTCCAACTCAGGTAAAGACGCATCGTCTTTTTCCAAATCATTCAGTGACGGTAGCGAGACCTTTTTTAAGTAAGTATCGAGCGCTTCGTAGTAGAGCTGTTGCTTGTCACCATAGGTGTTGTAAAGACTGAAGCGGTTGATGTTTAACTCGTCGGTGAGATCCGAGATCGACGTGTTCGCAAAGCCCTTGCGCCAAAACACATCCATAGCCACGAGAAGCTTTTCATCTCGGTCGAAGTTGGCTTTTCTTGCCATAAATTACCTGCCTGGGTCTGCTTATCGGGTAATTAAATTGCTTTGGAGGGATGGTACAGAGAACCTCTAGCGTTCGAACTGAACCAATATGATGAATACCCATCTATTCTTGGGTATCAGCCTCCAAATTCATGTGAACTCACAAACGGCATCAAAAATCTCGCTCAGCAAACAGACCCACAACTGTTTGAAAATTTTTGATAGTGAAGTTCTTGACTGATCGTTTATAAACTGGCTACAGTATATCCTAACCAATCGGTTAGAAAAAGATAAAAGGATGTGAAATGAAGCTCTATGAAACCGCAATGACTCCAAGTTGTAAGCGAGTTAGCATTTTTCTAAAGGAAATCGGTGGCGAGGTTGAGCGAATTGCGCTGAACGTTCGTGAGGGCGATAACCTATCTGAACCGTTTAAATCGAAAAGCGTGAACGGCAAAGTGCCTCTGCTGGAATTGGATGATGGTACGACGATCTGTGAAAGCGTTGCGATTTGTCGCTACCTAGATGAAGCGTTTGAAAATGATCTGGCGCTGTTTGGTGCTAACCAGCTTGAACGTGCTCAGGTGGAAATGTGGCATCGTGTGGTGGAGTTCCAAGGACTAAATGCGGCATTTCAGGCGTTTCGAAACATGACCGGAGTTTATGGAGACAGAGAACGTTGCGTTGAAGCATGGGGCGAAGAATCAAAACAACGCGTCTATGAATTTCTGCCTGTCTTAGACAAGCGGCTTGAACATAATTATTTTATCGCCGTAGACCATTTTACTATCGTCGATATAACAGGCTTTATTTTGATCAGTTTCGCAATTAAAGGCCTAGAAATTGATGTGCTATCGACGTCGCCAAACATTGCTCGATGGTATAACCAAATTTTAGCTAGACCTGCATTTCAGAGTTAATGTATTGCAGCGAGTGGATGATAGCTCGCTGCTACCACCTTACCGATTCTTAACTCAGCAGGATATTCAAATTTTTTCAGATTTTTCTTATTTTTTCTCCTATCGCCTATAATTGGAAAAACAACCTCAATTTGCTTCGTTGCGTTTTAGAGCCTTGGGCTCTTGGTCCGTAGACGCTCTCTTTCATCATGGAAAGTCTAATAATAGACAAGGAGAGGTCATGAGTATTCAAGTGAAAACTATCAATAATATTCTAATCGCCCTGTTAATGGTTTCGGTTTTTGGTCTATTCGCACTGTACCTCAATTACACACAGCAGAATGAACAGATTGAAAGGCTGCAAAGTCAGTTAATCGAAAAAGAGCATCAGATACTAATTTCTAATGAAGCGTTGTCTTACACTCGATATCAACACCAATTATTAGCCGAAGACTACAGCCGTTTTAGAAATGAGCAGTCAGTGACTAGTGTTTTGCGTTAGCCAGTAAAGCAACCGTATTAAGGAGGAAGATGAAACCCATTCTTTTGGTCGATGATAGTAAAACAGTACTGCTTTACATCAGCAGTGCATTGGAAAAGCAGGGCTATGAAGTGGTTGCAGTTGAAGACGGAAGAGCGGCGCTTGAGGTGCTAACCCACCGCCCTGATATTCAGTTTGTGCTGAGTGATTTAATGATGCCTGGAATTAATGGTATTGAATTGTGTCGCCAATTAAAATCTAAAGTTAGCGAACGTTACATTTTCTTTGTTCTACTGTCTTCTAGAAATGACCAAAGTTCGATCGTGAAAGGCATTGATGCTGGCGCAGATGATTTCGTAGATAAGAAGACGTCTGTAGAGGAACTTCAGGCCAGAATCCGTGCGGGGTTTCGTACTTTAGAACTGCACAACAAACTCGTTGAGAGAAATAAAGAGCTAGATGCGGCCTATCAAACAATTCACCAAGACCTACAGTCTGCTAGTCATCTGATGGAGCAACTACTCCCTGCTGAATCAACTATTCAGAATGTAAATTTTAGCTATGTCTACAAACCATGCTCCCAGATTGGTGGTGATATGTTGGGGTATTTGGAGCTCGATGAACGACATGTTGCGTTTTATGTATTTGATGTTTCTGGTCATGGTATTTCTTCAGCTTTGATGGCTTTTTCTATTCAACAGACGCTATCTCAAAGTCAGGGGCCTGATTCGATCACGATGGAGTTGAGAGATGACGGCTATTGCGTAAGTGAGCCTGCATCTGTGATTGAACGGCTAAATCGGCGTTATCAGCAAACTAGAAACAGTCAACTTTACTTTACTATGGCTTACGCCATTCTTAACACAAAATCAGGGCAACTTAGCTATTGCACGGCTGGCCACCCCAGGATCTTAGTTTGGCGAACGAGTACGAAAACGATGGAACAGATAGGTGACGATAACTTTATCGTTGGTGCAATGCAGCCGATGGAATATATCGGTAACCAAATTAGTCTGGATGAGGGCGATGCATTGTGGCTTTATTCGGATGGTTTGATTGAAGCGAGGCAGGGTGAGGAGATGTTTTCACTACAACGATTGGCATCGAGTATAAAAGCTGTTTGCACGCTGACAGTTGAAGACCAAGTGGGAGACGTCTTTAAAAAAGTACAATCTTGGCATAACGAAGATGAGTTTGATGATGATGCCAGCCTTTTACAGGTAAAATGGCATGGTGAGAGGCTCGATTTTAAGGAAAAGAATGTCAAAGAGCGAATTTAAACGAACTTACGGTAGCTCCCTTACTCACTCACGAAGTGCGAGCAAAGACGTTGTTCGGTTTTTGATGGGTCATCAAATCCCCTTAAATGCAATTCAATCATTGGAGCTTTGTGTCGTTGAGCTCATGAATAACGCTTATATTCATTCTTACAGTGAAATAGAAGGCCTGCCAATTGAAGTGGAGTGTAGGGTTGGGGATGACCAAGTGTCCGGTTTCGTGGAACTGAGAGTCTCTGATTGCGGAGCGCCGATCAATGAAAAGACGTTCATCCAACATAAAAATAAACAGATTGAGGCACCTAACTTAATGGATGACGATAGTTGGTCCTCCTCAGGTCGCGGACTGATGTTAGTCGCTCAATTATCTGACCTGTTTACATTGGAAAAAGGTTTCGAAAACAATACGTTTGTTGTAGTGAAAAGGAATAGGGAGAGAAACTAACAACCAAGCAAAGTCGATTTGCTTCACTTGGTCCCTAGCGTTAATCTGACGGTTGCGTTGTATATCATTGTTATTTTGTATTCGTTGTTGGTGCCGGTGATAGTAACGCCTCCAACTCTTCTGGTGTTAGAATATCACTGATGTTTAACATATTACTTTCATCATCTAGCGCCATCTTTGTACGGCTAAGTAAGTACCTTTTTTGAGTTGGTGTTAAGTCTTTGAGAGACTCAATCAACTCCCTGAAATTGCTATTATTCATTGCCATATTTCCCCCAGTTAAGCCTTGAATTTCTTTATTGCATATTCTTCAAGTAAGTGAAGATTTGTTGATTAATTGCAGCTAGCTCTTTAGTAACTATAGCTATATCTGAGCTATCTGGCGCTGTATCGTTTCTGGTTTTTTCTTCTATTCTTTGAAACGCAATGACCGCGGTGTCTTCTCCGAAACTCTCTAGAATGCCCTTTAAACTATGAGCTAATAGATAGAGTTCTGACCAACATTTGCTTGCATATAGCTCATCTATACGCTCTATATCATTCGTGTGATCTTCAAGGTATGTAGAAAAAACAGTGACGATCAGATCTACGTCGTTATCCATGTATGTATTGAGAACATCAAAATTAATCATGTATACCCCTATTAAACGTTGAGGTAGAGGAATGTTTCGGATAATGAAGGCTTAGCCGAAGGTATGAATGGCATAACCAGTATTTGAGCAGAAATAGTTTGCTTGTCGCTTGAGATAAACTTACAAAAAGAAAGTCATTGTTAAAGATATTTTGACTTATATCCAAACGGCAATGGTCGAAATGTAGGGATGAAAAAACTTCAACTCGCGTGTTTTTAACACAAGTAGCAAAGGGGATGTTTCCAAGTAAAACGCCGAGTCGGTAAGTGTCTTGCAGTCCTAGTTTAAGGCTATCGTTACATACGGACGCCAGACGTTCGCCAACTTTGACTATTCCTTCAGTCAAGGCTAACTCTCCTCATTAAGTACAAGTATAAATTAGCAATCTAGTTGCATATTGGCAAGTAATCTACGGCAAAAAAGGGACTCGCGTCCCTTTTGTATTACTAGCTTTGCTTAGAGTCCTGTTCTATTTGCTTCATAAGCTCGTTGGCTTTCTTCATAGCGCGTCTTGCGCTTGAAGTCCTTCGCTTATTAAGCAATATATCGGAGAAGCGTAAGTATTTATCAGCAGTTTTGAATCTTAAATCGTTAACATCCTGAAAACCAATAGGAAAGTTTTTCGAGAACAGATCCACATCCTTCACTAAGTTATCGAGATGAGTTGTCGTCCTTGCCTTTTCTAGGCGAGAATAAAAGTTTTCAAACTCTTCTTGGAACAGGATTCTAGCGGCATCTTCTGGAAACGGTAGAGGGCTGTTGGAATCTAGCGCTGTCTCATATAATTTCATTTCCAGCACTGCATCTTTCATCGCATTACTTATCTGTAAGTTCTCTTGATGCTCTTCTACGTTTGAAAAGAAGGTGTTCCCAACCTTAATAAGAGCAACAAGTGCAGCTGCGTCTTTCTTTTTGAGTGCTTCAGTGAGGTGCTGACCGAAAACATCGCTAGATAACGAACTTGGCGTGAAAGGATAACCTTGATGAATCTGATTTAACTCATCCTTGAGCTCATAGATGGACTTACTGCCGTCTTCTTTACTGTACCGAGACTTTTCAAGTTGACTGTTGATTTGCCTTGCTATCGAAAGTAACGTGGAGTGCTTGCTTGACTGAATATCTAAGGCAAGAACTTCTATTTTATGTGAGTCAGGGTAGTAGATTTTTGCTTTATCAAGTATGGACTCAATTTCATCATAATTCGGGTAGTTGTTGGCATCAGAATTCAAAACCTGATCAATTTCAGATTCAAACTCGCTGAGAATATAGGTCTTGTGTAAGCGTAATAAGCCAGCCTTAACGACTGGATGTAAGCTTTTTTCACTATCAATCAGTGCCAAACTTTTTTCTGCTGGCGTATCAAGCTGCCACTCTTGTCCGGCAATTTGATCATTTTGCTTGCTAATAACGGTTTCCAAAGTGGCGATGGTTTCTTGTTGCTGCTGATAACCAAATACAATTCCGCTAACTAATAATATACTCGCTGCCGCGCCGCTAGCGATAGGCCAATAGCGCATATTCAATTTGCGTTTCAACTGCTCAGGGGTCAGCTCGTTCGGAATGATGCCAGTTGAAAATACGCTTGAAAATATTGGCCACTTAGATGCGGGCATGTTAGTTGGTTTAGAGACCTTGATCTTCTGTTTGAGAGCTTCATTAACTGGAGTTCTTGCGTAAGGGTGTTTGCAACTCAATAACTCGTAAACAATACAAAATAGAGCAAACATATCGTCGCTTAAGTTCGGTTCCTTACCGGATAACAGGTTGAGTGATGCATAGTTGGGAGTATAACCAAGCGTTTCAACATTTTCGGATTTACGTTTAGCCGCATATTGATCCTGCTTTAATTGATGAGTTTTAGATACACCAAAATCAAGCAGCTTAACGTTACCCTCAGACGTTAAAATCACATTAGCGGGCTTTAGGTCGGCGTGCACTACACCAAGAGAGTGAGCATATGAGAGTGCATCGAGTACCTGATTTAGGATTGATAAAGTTGCATTAAACTTCAGCCCATGGGGCCTAGAACGCTGTATTAAACTCTCTAATGTTTCTCCGTTAATATACTCCATAACTAAAAAGTATATTTCGCCATCAACACCAAAATCAAAAACCCTAATGATATTAGGGTGGCTTAACCTTTGAGTTTGTTGAGCTTCACGTATTAACATGCGTGCAGTCTCTGGTTGAGAAGCAAACTCTTTCTGTAATATTTTTAACGCAACGTAGGGTGTTTCTGAACCTGAAGATTCAAGAATCTTATCTTTAGCTAAGTAAACATCGCAAAGCCCACCATGCCCAATAACCGACTCAATTTCATACCGATTTTTAACGGTCGTTCCTATTAAGCTTTCGTTAATAACATCTTTGTTATTATTTAATGAGTCATCTTTATTGTTTTTTTTCTTATTAACTAACGGAGTGTTTTCTTTTTGAGACAGTTTTGTATTTGTTTCATTTTTATTTTTAACGGAGGTTTCATTATTAGTGAGTTTGGTTGATTTAATTGCATTGTCTCGTTTTTGAGTCTTTACAATTTTAGTTTTATCTCCGCTTTCTTCGTTATTTATAGAATTGTTTTTATTACTGTCTTCCATCACAAGAACTCCGTATAAATGATGGGGGAATATATACCTTTCTGCTCAATGAAAAGTCATTATGTTAGAATTTCTCGGCCAAACTAACATTCGTTTTTTTATTGATGAAAGTCTAAGTGTCAAAAATTTGAACTTGGTTGGATAATTAAAATTGTTGAACAATACGTGATTGCTTTGATAAAAAAATGATTCATTATTCCGTGCATGATTTTCAATGGCAGTATTAAGATTTTTATTAATCTTACTGTTAATAAGAAAGCAGTTAATAATAAAATTAAAAATAATATCTAGCAGGTCTTTGGCGAGGTTTACATGAAGTTGGTTTTAACCATAACAAGTTTTCACAAATTTACTCCAGAGATTGAGAGTGAGTTCGTGTTTGAATCAAGTGATGAACATGCCAAGGTTACATTTGGTAGGTCTGAACAATGTGATTGGACACTACCAGATCCTGAAAGAGTGGTATCCGGAACCCACGGAGAACTGATTAAGTTTGGTGACAAATACTTGATAAAAGACCTCTCAACGAATGGTACTTTTGTAAATAATGCTGTAACTCCTGTGGGTCAAGGAAATGAAATAGCACTAAGCGATGACGATATGGTTAGCTTAGGGGATTATCAAATTTCAGCTTCTATTCAAACAGATACAGATGTATTCAGTCTTGAGACAAGTAAAAGTCTTTCTAGCGCACCCCCTGAAGTAGTCTCAAGTCCATCGGAAGCAGAATTTGTTGACCTAGGCCTTAGTGCTAGTGAACTCTTAAACGAAAGTGTTCCTTCTGACTTTCAGCTAGATATTGGTTTAGTCGATGATTTTATTGATATCCCAAAGCCCGAAAAACAGAGCACCGTATCTGAAACTTTACCGAAAGTTAACCGACAATCAGAACACCTATCGACTCCCAACTTTGATACCAATGGGGGTGAACTTGCGGCTTTTGTTAGAGGGGTGGGTATAGATCCAATGATGATTCCCAGCGATAACCGAGAGGAATGGTTTGAACAACTGGGGGAGTCATTTTCTTTGATGCTAGTTGGTTTAATGGAAACACTGCATAACAGAGCAGTGTTTAAGCAAACAAATCGACTTAGTCATACCGCATTTCGTAAGTCAGAAAATAACCCTTTAAAGTTTTCTGCAAACTTAGAAGATGCGATTCATAACTTATATAACCGTCAAACTGCTAGCTTCTTAAAGCCAAATGCAGCCATTAAAGAAGCATTTAATGACATCGAAAGTCATGAGCAAGCCTTAATGAAAGGTGTTGAAGGTACGGTTTCGAGTGTTATGTCACTTGTTGAACCTACTTCTATATACTCAGATGCTTTAGCGAAAGACACGGTTATTAATAAGGTTATTCCAGCTAGAAAATATGCTCAAAGTTGGAAGAGGTTTGAGGATATTCATGAAAAGCTATCCGATGATATTATCAATAAAGAGTCTCCGTTCTATTTAGAAGACTTCGCTAAGCACTATGAATTAGCAATAAAAAACAAAGGCTAGGAATTTGGGTGATGAAAAAGTTTTACCAATATATTTTGTTATTAATTTCAATGGCTTTATTTGGGTGCTCAGCAGCGAACCTAGTTGTTGATCCATACTCAGATTTAGAAATAGCAGCAAGTCATAACATTAATCCTGATTCAAACGGCAGGCCTTCTCCTGTAGTGGTGTATGTATTTGAATTAACGTCAAATACCATTTTCGAAAGCCAGGACTTTTTTTCTATTTATGAAGAAAGTGAAAAAGTCTTAGGACCTGATTTAGTGAATAAATATGAAGTTTCATTAACTCCAGGTCAGAAAGAAACATATCAAGCAAGTATGTCTCCAAAGACAGAATATTTAGGCATTGTCGTAGCGTTTCGAGATATTGAAAACTCAAATTGGCGACAAGTCATTAAAGTGGATAAGACCGGTTACAACACATATCAAGTATTGTTAGAAGATCTGTCTTTGGTCGTTAAATAACGTTTAGTTGGCTAATTATAAATGACGCAATACTCCAAGACGGCTTGGTGCGAAGGAATGTTTTTACGTCCCCAGCACTTCCAACAACAAGAACGCGCAACCTCTCAAGAATTCAAGGGCTTACATCAGTTAGGTGGGGCTTACAATTGGGGAGTTTGGAAATGTCGAGTAAAAAAACACGCGCTAAAAGATGGTCTTATTGAACTTGAGCATCTTGAAGCTGTTTTGCCAGATATGACGTTGGTTAATACGTTAATATCCAACGATTCAGTTTCGTCTCTACTTATTGATAAAAACACTGAAAATACGTTAGTAAAAATAACTCTCCCTCTTTCAAGTATTACAGGTAAAAACGTTTCGGATGTAAGCGAATCGATCGTCTCTCGTTATGTACTTCAAGATATCGACGTGATAGATAACCTTACAGGACAAGATGAAGAAACCATCCAAGTTGCAGCCCTTAACCTAGAGTTGAAAGCGAGTAATGACAAATTAGCGGGTTATGTGGAGTTACCTATCTTAAGGATCAAAGAGGTAACTCCTGAAGGGGAAGTTATACTAGACGATGAGTACGTTCCTCCGCTTATCAATCTCCTTAGCGACAAAGTTATGTCAGCCTATCTACGTAACGTTATCGCGATGACAAAGATGCGTGCTGACGTTATTGCGCAGCGCTTGATTAAGGGTAAATCTGCATCGGCATCTGCTGTTGATTTCATCATGCTCCAAATGCTGAACCGATATGAGGCGAAGTTAAAGCATTTCAGTGAGTTAGATAGGTTACATCCACTGGAATTAGCGACGACACTTAAAGGTTACATTGGTGAGTTAGCCACTTTTTCTAATAAAACTAAAAGAGTCCCAAGTTTGCTTGCGTATGATCACTTAGATGTATCAAGTGTTTATAGCGAGTTGAATCAGATACTCAGTCAGTACCTCAGTGTTGTTCTTGACCAAACTGCGACCAAACTTCCGTTGGAGCCTCGCCAATACGGTATTCAAGTGACGCCGCTTCCAGATAAACGCTTGCTTGAGTCATGCCAATTTGTGCTAGCAATTAAAGCAGACACCACAACAGATGAAATAAGACGCCTGGTCCCAGCGCAACTCAAGTTTGGCCCGGCAGAACAGATTCGCGATCTAATTAATAATCAGATCAACGGTATAAACGTAGTGCCGTTGAGTGTCGTCCCGAGACAGATTCCTTACCAAACGGGCTATGTTTATTTCGAAGTTGTCAAGAAAGGGCCATTTTGGATGAGGCTAAAAGATAGTGGCGGTATTGCGCTTCACCTATCAGGGCATTTTCCGAATGCTGAACTTGAGCTTTGGAGTATTAATCAATAGGCGCGCTCTGTATGGAACAAACGATAGTAAAACCAACACCGGGTGGAAGAGCACCCGCATCGAAACCACAATCAGAAAAGTCTGTGGATAATACCGTAGTTATCTCAAAAAGTCCTGAATTGGTGAACAATGATTCAGTGGTCGCTTATGGGAATAACTCTCTACTAGCAGAGGCGAATGGCCTGTTATCTATTATCGGTCAAATTCGCTCGACAGCGACTCATTCCGATCCGTTGTTTCTAAAAGAGACATTGGCACAAAAGCTTAGAGATTATGAGAACCGATTACGTCAGCATGACGTTGATTTGGATACCATTGATACAGCTCGTTATTGTTTATGCTGTTCACTAGATGAAGTTGTCCTTAACACCAATTGGGGTGGGAATTCATTCTGGAGTCACGATTCATTACTTAGCTCCTTCTATGCTAGCAGTCAAGGTGGGGAAGCGTTCTTTAAGCATCTTGATAAGTGCATGGCGAAACCAGATGTGAACTTAGATTTGCTTGAACTAATGTATGTGTGCTTATCTCTCGGGTTTCTGGGTCAATACCGTTTAGAAAAAAATGGACTGGAATCGCACCGGAAATTGAGAAGACAGGTTATTGCTACTCTTAAGACTTATGGGAGAGGAGTCCCTCAGGAACTAAGCAATAGTATCGACCAACACATTTTGAATGGCTCAAAGGCTTCTGATAGAGCTCCTCTTTGGGTTGTATGTTCTGTAACGGCGGCACTATTGGTCTGCATATATATGTATTTTAGTTATGAGCTAAATAAGGCATCCAATCGCACCTTTTCTCAATTAGTCAATTTGATTCAACCGCAACAACTTAACCAAGATGCAACGTCAGAATCAAAATCAGCGCCAATTGCAGAAAAGATTTCAATGTATCTAGCAACTGAGATCGGTAAGGGGCTAATCAATGTTGAGCCGCTGCAAGACAGGGTAAGAATTTCGTTAAAGTCTCAAGATCTATTTGAATCAGGTAGTGCTGATGTTGTCGCTTACATCCAACCCGTTATTTCTAAGCTTGCGAGAACATTGGAGTCGACCCAAGGCAAGATCATTGTTACTGGTCACACCGACGATAGGCCTATTTTCACGAGTAAATATCCCTCGAACTGGCACCTATCATTAGCTCGAGCCACTGCTATGTCTGAACAACTGATCTCGAATAGTGCATTAGAAGGGCGAGTGATACCCGAGGGATTGGGGGATGCAAGACCATTAGTTGAAAACAGTAGTGATGAAAACCGAGCTATTAACCGCCGGATTGAAATCGACCTTCTTGTCGCGAATTAATAATAGGTAGATAGAGATGCGTATTAAAGAAATTGGCAGAATATTTACTCAAAGATGGTTTCTCGGTCTTATAGGTGTCGCTGCTTGTTCTATTTTCATTTGGGTTGTTGGTCCACTTATTGCGATAGCGGGATATGAGCCCCTAAAGAGTGACTTTCAACGGCTAGTCACTATTCTAGTGTTGGTGTTGCTTTGGGCGATATTTAACGTTACCAAGCAGCATAAGCAAAAGGTGAAAGAAGACGAAAGTATTCAAACGTTGCTTGAGGTTGATAGCCTATCAGATAAAGAAGCGGCAAGTGAAATTGACTTAATGCGCGAGCGTATTGAGCAAGCTGTCAAAGTAGTGACGAAAACACACAAAGGCAAGAGAAGCTTGTATGACTTACCGTGGTATGTGTTGATTGGCCCTCCTGGAACGGGGAAAACAACCGTATTAAAGCAGTCGGGGTTAGAGTTTCCATTAGGAGACAGCCTTGGCTCTGACTCTATTGCCGGTGTAGGTGGCACTCGCCACTGTGATTGGTGGTTTGCAAATAAAGCAGTTCTTATAGATACGGCTGGCCGGTATACGACACAAGACAGTCAAGAAAAGGTCGACTCTAAAGCGTGGCATGGTTTCTTAGGATTGTTGAAAAAGTATAGAACGCAAAGACCAATTAATGGTGCGATTGTTACGATAAGTTTAGCCAGCGTGATGTCTCAGACTCGAACCGAGCGAAGTCTTCATGCTCGAGCAATTAAGTCGAGACTTCAAGAACTGAAAAACCAGTTAGGCATGCAGTTTCCGATTTACGTATTGCTCACCAAAATGGATTTAGTTGCCGGTTTCAATGAGTTTTTTGCCGATTTAAGTAAGGAAGAGCGAGAGGAATTATTTGGTTTCATGTTCCCTCGTGAAGTGGATGATGAAAGAGGCGTTATTTCTCTATTCAACAAAGAATTTCATGGCATGTTGGAGCGCCTTGATGCCCGTATGCTTAGAATACTTGAAACAGAGGACGATTTAGATAAACGCGCGCTTATCTTTGAATTTCCAAAGCAATTAAGAGTGCTACAAGCTAATCTTGACGAGTTTTTAGCTGAAATTTTTGCACAAAACAGTTTTGAAGAGCCTGCCTTGATTCGTGGTGTGTTTATGTTGAGTTCGGTTCAAGAAGGCTTACCAGTCGATAAGCTGATGAATGAATCAACCAATGGACTTGGGTTAAATCGTTTAGCTCTAGCAAAGAGTCAGACTGGTTCTCATAGTTATTTCGTAAAGAATCTTTTTGACAAGGTTATTTTCAAAGAGCAACTGTTAGGAACAGTTAATCGTCACTATCAAAAGCAGTCAGGTTGGATGCGTCGAGGTGTTTACATTGGATGTACAACGCTACTGCTAGGAGCTTCTGCGCTTTGGTTTATGAGTTATAAGTGGAACTCACAGTTAATTGTCGATACCAATGAACAAGCGAGCCATATTGATGCAATGATTGGCGCTCAAAGTTTAGATTTTGAAGCGGATATTGTTTCAGCTGTAGAAACATTAGATAGGTTGATGACGCTTCCTCTCGGAAAGCAAAGCGACTACGGTGATGCCGACTCTGTAAAGAGGTTTGGTCTCTATCAAGGAGACAAAGTGTCTCAGGCGGCAAACAATGCATATTCTGATGCTTTGACCCAATATTACGCCCCTCTGCTTCTTGATAGCTTGGTGTCAGAAATGGAGAGCAATCAACAGCATCGTGAGTATTTGTACGAAACGTTAAAAACGTATTTGATGTTATTCAATCCAGACAAATATCAACAAGATGAAGTGTTGGCTTGGTTTAACTTTTATTTCGAACGTCAATATCCGGGTGAGCTAAACGCAGACTTAAGAAGACGTTTGCTACAGCACACTCAATATTTATTAGGCAACGATGGACAAGGCTTTACTTACAACACTGCTGCCGTGACGAGTGCTCGAGAAGTGTTGACTCAAATGTCTCTACCTGAACGTGCTTATCAGCGAATGAAAATACAATTTTCTAAGAGTCATGTACCTTCATTTCGCTTGACTGATGTATTGGGACCTAAAGGGCTTGAGCAGTTCGAGCGAGCTAGTGGAAAACCGCTATCACAAGGCATTTCGGGTTTCTACACGTACAATGGTTTTCATAGCATTTTTCAGATTCAGATCAACCGTACAGTAAAAAGCCTAATGGAAGAGAACTGGGTTTATGGTGACGATCTTAAGGCTCATGAAATTGATCAAGATAGTGCCATCCAAGGCGTTCAGTCTCGATACTATCAAGATTATGTTAATGAATGGAAAACGTTGATCGAAGATATTCAATTGAAGCAGGCTCCGAGCCTAGAACTTGCGACAGAGCAAGCGAGGGTTTTATCTGGAGTTGAAAGACCAATCGAATCTTTGTTGAGAGCAATCCAAAAAGAGGTTGCTCTATCAAAAGTATCATTGTCAGAAAATCAAAAAGCCGCTTCTGAAGTTGCTGGTAAAGTTGCCAAAGTTAAGTTTTCAAATACGGCAGATAGACTAGACATGTATTTACCTGAAGAAAACGGCTTCAATGTTGCTCTGCCAGGTAAAGAAGTCGAATCGCATTTTTCAGAGATCTTACGCCTTGGTGAGCAAGACTTTGATGATATTCAACAAGCAATGGTTAACTTGCGTTCGTATTTAAGTGACTTATCAAGCTCTGGTAACAATCAGAAAATTGCCTACAAAAGTATTTTAGATGGAACCGTTACACAAGATGTCGCAGCTTCCTTCGCTCGTGCTAAAGAACTTTTGCCGAGACCATTTAATCAATGGCTAGGTGAGCTTTCTCAAGAGTCGGTTAAGTTTGCGGAGAGCGGTTCGAAGGATCATCTAAATCAACTTTGGGTAACACAGGTGGTCCGCCCTTATCAGCGGACTATTGCTGGCAGATATCCATTCGAGCCCAACGCGAGCAGAGAAGTTAGATTGAAAGACTTTAAGCGATTCTTTGGTTATGGAGGTACGCTTGACGCATTCTTCCAAGAATACCTCGAACCGTTTGTGGATACTTCGAAAAGTCGTTGGCGATTAGAAAAGGAAATTGGAGTTCGTCCAGAAACACTAATGGTCTTTCAAAGAGCGCAACGTATCAGGCAGTCTTTCTTTGAATCTGATAATTCATTACGCGTAGAGTTTGGGATGAAGCCTGTTTATCTAGACCAGCACATTACTCGATTTGTCTTAGAGTTGGGTGGACAAGATTTGGTTTATAAGCATGGACCAGCAAGAGCTAAATCGTTGAGTTGGCCTGCCGGTCAAGATCAGACTCGAATTGTGTTCACACCACCTGAATCTAAACGCGAAATTGCGCATACCTATGAAGGTGAGTGGGGCATATTCAAGCTTTTGGATCAATCACTTAAAGCAAGGCCAGAATCGCGTAAAGACAATATAGTTATGATTGATTTAAAGGGAAATAAGGTGCAGCTAGAGCTTATTCCTTCTAGTGCCATTAATCCGTTTTGGTCAAATGAAATGGAGAGGTTCAGATGTCCACGAACCTTATAACATCAGGCTGGGGCTATATCGGTAAAATGCCTGCAAAAGGGGACTTTGTGAAAGATGGTTTATCACAAGATTTCTCGGAGCGTTGGCATGATTGGCAACAGGCGGTTATTGCAGTCAGCAGGGAACAACTGGGTGAAAGCTGGAATGAGCACTTTTTAACGGCTCCTGTGTGGCACTTTGCTTTGGATATTAGCTATTTAGAAGACTCAACCTACATTGGTAGCATGATTCCTAGTGTTGATGCATGCGGTAGATACTTTTTCTTTACTATAGCTCGTGCCGTAAAAGGTGAAGCTGCGCAATATTGGGGTGACAGAGCTTGGACCGAGGACAGTGCCGCTCTTGCTCTTTCAGTACTTGAGGACGACTTTGTCTTTGATGTTTGGCATAAGAGTACTCAAGAAAAAAATGACCTCGTTGCGAATGTAACAAGTGAAGTGAAGCCTCTAGAGTTTCTTTATCAAAGCCAAATATCTACAGTTTTTCATGATCACGGCAATACTGATCAAAACACGCTTTTGAATTACCTCATTAAAGAAAAATTGAGTAAACCATGTTTTTGGTGGACTGAAGGTTCAACGAAGGTTGAACCATGCATGTTCATTACTAGTGGATTTCCTTCAATTGGTCAGTTTTCAGCCATGCTTGATGGCGGCTGGAAAAAGTGGAATTGGTAGGATAGAAGAATGAATTGGAACTATTTTACCTTTGCTAAATCGCACGCAGGAAAAGTACGCCCTTATAACGAGGATGCTCTGTTGGATATGACAGAACAGCATATTTGGGTGGTTGCCGATGGAATGGGTGGACACAGTGCTGGCGATATAGCAAGCCAGATGCTAGTGGATAGAGTCGCGCGCCACATGCAGGATGTCTCCAATACTAATATCGATGATATCCGAAGAGTGGTTCAAGAAGCGAACTTAGAAATTTACCAATACGCACAAAATCACTTAGACGGTAAAACGATGGGAACAACACTTGTTTTGTTGTTTATTCAGGATGGGTATTACCACTGTCTTTGGGTGGGTGATAGCCGAATTTACCAGCTTAGAAGTGGTAATTTTGTCCAAAAAACACGTGATCATAGTCAAGTCATGGACTTAGTGGATCAGGGCTTATTGGCATTTGAAGATGCCGAATCGCACCCTCTTGCAAATGTTATTACCAGAGCTGTTGGGGTCGACGAAAGTGTCACTATTGATCAAGTTTCAGGGCAGTTGGCTGACGGCGATCAGTTTCTACTCTGTAGCGATGGACTCTCTAAGGAACTTACGAGTGATGAAATTCATCGGACATTGTATGCAGACTCAGTCAACCAAGCTGGATTAGCGCTCATGCATTCGGCTTTGGTTCGGGGCGCAAGTGATAACGTAACTTGTGCTTTGATCAAAGTTCGCCAAGCGCAAACGGAGTGCGAAACAGTAACTAGAGAAGACGCGACGATACCTGTCTTTCTAAGAGGGAGAGCTTATGAGTAATGAAATGTTTGATTGGTATGAACAAGCGTTGGCTCCTATATCTCAAGAAAATCCTACAGGTATTGATCCTAGAGAGGATGTATCACCACAGTCTGCTTACTATCGGTTGAAAGATCAGCGTATGGCCGCCCGCAACGCTGAACGTAATGCTCTTATAGAAGAAGAAAGTATCTATACCCACAGTAATTTATGGCGAGTATTTATTGAAGATGTCCCAGAAATACTCACGAATCAGTCTAAAGATTTGGAATTTGTTGCCTGGCTTATAGAAGCCCTAACTCGATTGTATGGTTTTCGTGGTATGGGCGTTGGCTACAAACTCGCAACCAGTTTAATTGAGAACTTTTGGGATGATCTGTACCCAATGCCTGATGAAGATGGTATTGAGACAAGAATATCGGCGATTATTGGCCTCAATGGTATCGATAGTGAAGGAACACTTATTTTTCCAATTGCTTGTATACCATTGACTGACTTAGGCGTGGAGCAAGCTTATGCCTATTGGGAATATCAGCAAGCTATAGAGCTTGAGCGCTTAGACGAAGATAAGCGCCGAAATCGAGTCGAGCTTGGGGCTGTTGAGCTATCTGAAATTATAACTACGGTTAAGTCGACTTCTGATACGTTTTATCAAGAATTAATCACGGATTTGGAGTTCGCTACAGAATCATTTAATGAATTCAGTCAGCGATTAGACGAAGCGGTCGGTGATGTGACTCCTAGCTCTTATATATCAAAAAGACTCGAATCAATACACTCGGCATTAAAGCACCTTCTAGGAGATCGTTTCAATCAACCACAAGCCGTGTTTGAAGAGCTAGAGGATCTTGATGAATCGTCTTCTGAACAACCGTTAAGTTCACAAAGTTGTGATGCATTATTAGCGACAAACATGAAATCACGAGAGCAGGCAATTAGACAATTGCAGCAAGTAGCTGATTTCTTCCGAGAGAGTGAACCTCACTCACCAGTTTCTTACTCCATCGAACAGATTATTCGTTGGTGTGGGATGCCTCTGCCGGAGTTACTGGCGGAACTTATCTCCGACGGGGATGCAAAGAAAAGCTACTTCCGTTTGGTTGGCATAGCAGAACAAAATGAAAATTAATAAAGGGAGAATGGTATGACGAGTATCCACTCGAAACTATCACGAGTACGGAAGCCTCGTGTCCACATTACCTATGATGTTGAAACTGAAGGTACGACTCTTAAGAAAGAACTGCCTTTTGTTGTAGGTGTAATGGGTGACTTCGCTGGTCAAAACACAGAAGCGTTGAAGCCATTAAAAGACCGCCGTTTTATTCAGATCGATCGAGATAACTTTGACGATGTACTCAAAAAAATGAATCCATCGGTGAAGTTTAAAGTTGCGAATAAGCTTGCGAATGACGATTCACAGTTTGAGGTCGATTTAAACTTTAAATCAATGCAAGACTTTGAGCCTGCTGCGATCGTAAATCAAGTTGATCCACTACGCCAATTGATGGAAACGCGTAATAAACTGCGTGATTTGATGACAAAAGTTGACCGCTCAGAAGAGCTTGAAAATATCCTAGAGGATGTTTTGAACAATACAGACAATCTGGCAAGACTTGCAGGCGAGTTAGATCTTGGCAAGAAAGCGAAGTCAGACAGTACTGAAGGAGCGGAATAATGACGACTGAAGCTGAAAAACAGTTAGATCCAACTGTTAATGAACAGACAACTTCATTCTTAGATCAAGCTATTGGTGCGACTAAGCAGACCGAAGCTTCTCGTGCTGAGGAGCTGATTAAAACGCTCGCTGAAGAAGCAATGAAAGGGACAGTTACTTGGAACAAAAACCTAACAGTAACTTTTCGTGAAGCGATTAATTTGCTCGATAGGCAGATTTCTGATCAGTTGTCTGAAGTAATGCATCACCCAGAATTACAGAAACTCGAAGGTTCTTGGCGCGGCTTAAATTATCTAGTGATGAATTCAGAGACCAGCTCTACTCTGAAAGTTCGCATGATGAGCATGACCAAGAAAGAGCTACATAAAGACTTGAGCAAAGCTGTTGAGTTTGATCAAAGCCAGATCTTTAAAAAGGTTTACGAGTCTGAGTTTGGTAGTGCTGGTGGTGAACCGTATGGTGCATTGATTGGAGACTATGAGTTTACCAACCACCCAGAAGATATTGAGTCGTTACGCCTAATGTCAAATGTAGCGGCTTCTGGCTTCTCTCCATTCTTGTCCGCGGCTTCACCAGCACTATTCGGCTTTGATGAGTGGACTGAGCTGTCAAAACCACGCGACCTAGATAAGGTATTTGAATCACTAGAATACGCCCAATGGCGTTCGTTCCGCGAGAGTGCCGATTCGCGCTTCGTTAGTCTGACGATGCCAAAAGTCCTTGCTCGTTTGCCATACGGACAAGCTACCGCTCCAGTCGAAGAGTTTGGGTTTGAAGAGTTCGAAGTAGATCCTGTTTCAGGTATTGCTGTTAACGCTGAACATAACGACTACTGTTGGATGAACTCTTCGTATGTTCTTGGTGTTAAGTTAACCGACGCATTTTCAAAATATGGATTTTGTACTGCCATCCGTGGTGCAGAAGGCGGCGGTCGAGTGGATAACTTGCCAACGCATTTCTTCATGAGTGATGATGGCGACCCTGATATGAAGTGCCCAACAGAGATTGGTATTACCGACAGACGTGAGGCGGAGCTTGGTAAGCTTGGTTTCTTACCGCTTTGTCACTACAAAAACACCAACTATGCAGTGTTCTTTGGTGCGCAAACCTGTCAAAAACCAGCGAACCATGAATCCCCTGAAGCAACGGCCAATGCGGCCATTTCTGCCCGCCTACCTTATATGATGGCAACATCTCGTTTTGCGCATTATTTGAAAGTAATGGCTCGAGATAAAATTGGTAGCTTTATGGAAGCAGAAGACGTTGAGTCTTGGCTGAACCGCTGGATCCTAGGTTACGTCAATGCTTCTGAAGGCGGTGGTCAAGAGATCAGAGCGAAATACCCTCTAGCAGACGCTCGTGTTCAAGTTAAGGAAATTCCTGGCGCACCTGGTTCTTACAATGCCGTAGCATGGCTGAAGCCTTGGTTACAAATGGAAGAACTGACCACATCTTTGCGACTTGTGGCAAAGATCCCTCAGTCAGGTGGATAAGAAATGAATTGGCTGGTCGAAAGGCCAGCCATGACCAATCTTTATGTTCTAGATGGAATTAGCAGTGTCACTTAACTTTCGCGACCCTAGCAAGCTAAAACATGAGTTCAGTACCGGAGGCTATGCTGAACTTGATAGCCCGTGGTTGACTCGATTCAATGAATCTTCTGATCTTGTAGCGTCAGCGCGAATTTGGCTAGAAGGTACACGTTCAAGAGATTTGGACAGCTTTCGTCATAGTGTGATGAACACAATTAACCGCATTGATGAGCTATTAGAATCTCAACTAAATGAAATATTACATCATCCTGAGTTTCAACAGCTCGAAAGGGGGTGGGTTGGAGTTAGGTATTTATGTGAACAGGTTGATTCTCGTTCATCGGACTCTGTAAAAGTTAAGGTTTTAACGGCGACATGGAATGAAATCAGTAAAGATGCTTTAAAAGCCATCGAGTTTGACCAATCAGCACTATTTAAGTTGCTCTATCAAAATGAATATGGCATGGCAGGGGGAGAACCCTTTGGTGTGGTGGTTGGAGATTATCAGCTTCGCTGTGATCCTAGTAAAAATTATTTTGATAGAGATCTGTCTGTGTTGAGTAAGATCTCTCAGTCTGCAGCTGCAGCATTCAGCCCATTTATCATGTCTGCATCGCCAGAGATGTTTGGTGTTGATAGTTTCGCTCAACTCTCTGCGATAAGAGATATAGCAGCCCAATTTGAACAGGAAGATTATGCAAAGTGGCGTAGTTTGAGAGATAACGATGACGCTAAATTTATTGGTTTGACTGCACCTAACGTCTTGTTCCGTCAGCCATACAAAAGTGATGGCTCGCGGAATGATAAATTCAATTTTCAAGAACACATCTACGACTCCAACCGAGATTTGCTATGGGGGAGTAGTGCGTACTGTTTTGCTGCTGTATCAATTAGAGCATTTCAGGAACATGGTTGGTTCACGCATATGCGAGGGATTAAACAAGGCGATTACAGTCAGGGTATTATCGTCGCTCCTACAAGGAGCACGATGCGTGTTAATGGCAAGAATGATCGTGAAAGATGTCCGTTAAACTTGAAAATCACTGAGAGAAAAGAACAAGAATTGTCTGAGTGCGGTTTTATTTCTATTTCTCCAATACCTGAGACTGATATGGTAGGGATGACCTCGAATGTATCTCTCTACAAGCCCAAACAATACGCAGAAAAGCATATTTCAACGAATGCAAAACTGACATCGATGTTGCAATACACATTGTGTGTATCGCGAGTCGCACATTATCTCAAGGTTATGGGGCGTGACAAAATTGGTGGGTATCAAGACGCAGAAAGCCTAGAGCGTGACTTTCAACGCTGGTTACACCAGTACACTACCGCATCAGATGAAGCGTCTGATGAGCTTCGAGCTAAATACCCCCTAAATGAAGCGAAAATTACAGTTCGAGAGAAAAGAGAAACTCCTGGACATTATTACTCAGTTATCCATTTGCGACCGCATTTTCAACTCGATCAAATGGTATCTAGCATTAAATTAATTACCGAATTATCACCAGAGCACATGGTGTAAGGAAATAACAATGACTCAATGGAAAAATGCTTTGTCCCAAGGCCTATTGCAACACGCTCTAGAGCAATTAATTGATGAAATTAAAGCCACCCCTAAAGATGCGAGCTTGAGAAGTTCCTTCATTGAGCTTCTTTGCATTGATGGGGACTTCGAGCGTGCGGACGCTCAGCTCATGCAATCGATTAAATTGTTTCCTGAGTATCTGCCTGGTGCAAGTCAGCTACGACATTTAGTGAAAGCAGCTCAAGCTAGAAAGGATTTTATCAATGGTGCGGCTAGTGCCAAAGTATTAGGTGATGAGGAATTAACTAAAGAGCTTGTTCGATTTAATCTTGCTCTCGGAAATCAAGAGTACGAAGAAGCGTCACGTCTATCGCATCGCATTGAAGAGCGTCGTACTATTAAAGGGTTTAACGTAAACGGCACAAACTACGAAGATGCTAGAGATATTGATGATCGTTTAGGTGGTTACATTGAACTGTTTTCTACAGCAGGTAACTATTTTCTTGTACCCATATCGAGCATCCATACGCTAGAAGTTAAAGCACCTACTTCTTTGTTAGAAAGTATTTGGCGACCTGTCGAGTTTGATATCGATGGACTTGGTGAAGGCGAAGGCCATATGCCTTTGACGTATGTCGACTCAGAGACCGATGCACAAAAGTTAGGCCGAGAAACGGATTGGAAGCAGATTGGTGAGCAAGAATCTTTTGTTGGCTTGGGTCAAAAATGTTGGTTAGTCGGTGACTCAGCGCTTCCAATCTGTGATTTGACTACATTATTAGAACAGAAACAAATAGCGTAGAAATATCATGTCGTTAACCGTTTCTCTGCTCGACAAATTGATAGATAGTGATCCTCTCACTCGAGATGAGAAAGACTTCCCTGCAAGCCAGCAACAGATGTTGAGCAGCTTACTTAGAGATCTAGAGTCGATGCTGAATAGTCGTATTGGATGGAAAAACATTCCTGATGATCTTTTAGAGGTTCGTTATTCAATATTGAATTATGGGCTGCCAGATTTTTCCTCAATGCCCTATAGCAGCCAAGAAGGGCAGAATCAGCTTTGCGACATCGTTCATGATGCAATTAAAGAGTTTGAGCCGAGGTTAAGGAACCCTCATGTCCAGATTTCAGACGAGAAAAACGCTATTGATAGGGTATTGAGGTTACAGATAAATGCCACTTGCTTAATTGATAACAGTATTCATGAAGTGCGATTCAATTCTGAAGTAGAGCCGGTAAATTTAGGTATGAAACTGAGTAGAGCAAAATGAGTGAAGAGTTTCTCAAGTACTATAATCGCGAGTTAGCTTATTTGCGTCACAAAGGGCAAGAGTTTGGTGAGCAGTATCCCAAGATTGCCGCGAGACTTCGTATTAGTGAGGAACAGGTTGACGATCCACACGTAGAAAGATTGTTAGAAGGCTGCGCATTTCTAACAGCAAGGATTAGACAAAGCTTAGACAATAGTTACCCTCAGTTTACAGAGTCTTTGATGGGACAGTTATATCCGGATTTTCACGCCCCAATCCCGTCAATGTCAGTCATTAAAATGAGCTGTTCTAACTCCACTTCCTCTTATTTTGATGTAGAAGAAGGCGAGCGAGTTGTTATCGGTGCTACTGGATATCATGAATGCGAGTTTAGAACTTGTTATCCGGTCAGAATGTATCCTGTTGATGTGACCTCTGGCGTTTTTAAAAATGCGCCTTTCAAGCCAGTTGGCTCACGATGGGAAAGCAATGCTCATTCAGTTTTGAAAGTACAGCTCACGGCTCAAGATGAAGAGACTCCTCTTGGTGAAATGGGGATAGAACGGCTGCGCTTCTATTTAAACGGTCAATCTCAATTGACTTTTAAGCTCTACCAAATGCTGTTTCAAAACCTAATTGGTTTATCTGTTGTTGTGGATGGCAAAGAAGTTCGTCCTTTAACCAAAAGACATCTTTCTGAAGTAGGATTTTCAGAAGATGAGAAAGTTGTGCCATACAGTAAAAGAAGCTTTTCAGGAGCAAGATTACTTGTTGAGTATTTGCACTTTCCTGAGAAGTTTATGTTCTTTGATATCACCGAACTTGGATTATCTGAGCTAGATCTTGGAGAGCAAGTCGAACTGTATTTTTACTTTGATACCAACGATGACTGGCTTCCAAAGCAAGTGGACGAAGAAAGCTTAATGGTAGGTTGTGTGCCTGTAATCAACTTATTTAAAAGTATTATGGAGCCTAAGCGTATTCTACCAACTGAATACGATTACCACTTGTCTCCGCAATACCAAGAATCTGAAAGTAATGAGGTTGTCTCAATTTCTGACGTAACGTTGAGAAACTGGAACAAAACGTACCACAATTTGCCATGTTATCACGCTGGTGAGCACACGCATTATACAAACACTAGTGAGATTTATTGGTTGATGAGACGTGAGGATAAGAACTGGGCTGGTGGGTATGATGAGCCAGGTAGAGAAACTTACATTTCTTTTGTTGATAAAAAACATCAATTGTTCAGCCCGGATAGCCGGGAAAACTGGTTAATGTACGTGGAAGCTGAGTGCTGTAACCGCAACTTAGCGCAGAAACTTCCATTTGGAGGTGGGCTGCCGCAAGTATCTTTACCGGAGGTAAATGACAATTTCGAATCTGTTCGTTGTTTAGTTTCTTTATCAGAAACTATTCGGCCAGAAATGGATGAAAGCACACGATGGCAGTTAACTAAGCTTTTAACTTTAAACCATTTTACCGAGGAAGATGGTTTAGCAACTTTGAAGCAGACCCTTAATCTCTATGCATTTTCTGGGACAGCAGAAACGAAAGCGGTAATCGATGCTTTAACTAAGTTAGAGTTTGAGCCTACTACAGGAAGAATTAGTCAGAAAGGCAAAGTTGGATTTGCGCACGGTATAAAAATTATTTTGACGGTTTCTGATCAAATTTTACCTAAAGAGCAGATCTTTCTCTTAGGTAGTGTTTTATCTGTTTACTTCTCGCAATATGCTGAAATTAACATTTTTACGCAGTTAGAAATAAGAATTAAGTCCACGGGAAAGTCTTTCCACCTATGGCCCGCATTAACTGGCGATAAGGTGTTGCTATGAGCGCGGAACAATTTTATCGAGAATTAAAGCAACATCCATTGTTTGAAGCGATTCATCTTATTGAACACGAAGTTCTGCAAGCAGAGGCGCAAATAGGAACAGATGCGTTACCGAAGCATGAAAAGCTAAACTTAAAGGTTAATCCATCATTAGGTTTTGAAAATGCTCAGCTTTGTGAACTGAAAAATATAGATGACAGCAAGTTAGAGATTGAGACCAATTTAATAGGCCTAACGGGTGAGCAAGGTGTGCTTCCCCAGCACTATAGTGAATTAGCTTTACATCGCCAAAAAGAAGGCGATACGGCTATGGTGGACTTCTACGATATTTTCAATCATCGCTTATTATCTCTTTATTATCGATGTTGGCAACTGAGTCAGCTGACTGTTCAGTCTCGTGCGCATGCGCAGGGCGCGCGTTCGCCGTTAGAAAGCTGTAAATCGGCATTAACTGGGAAAGGGAGTTCACTGTCCCGGCACTATGGTGGTGTGTTTGCTTCACCAGTGAGAAGTAAAGGTGGACTGAAAAGTATTCTTGAATGTTTATCTGGATGCCAAGTAAAAGTTCATGAATTTCAAGGACAATGGTTACACCTTACGAAAGAAGAGCAAACACGCCTTGCATCCCGAACTATGCCTGAAGGGCAGTTTGCTCAACTTGGTTTAGGAGCGTCTTTGGGTTCGAAAGCATGGAACATCAACGCGGGGACAACAATAGAATTTCTGCCAAAAGATAAACAGCTAGTTAGTAAATTGCTTCCTAACCAACCCAATATAGCAATCATTAAGAACGCTGCTTATGAGTTGATTGGAAAACATAAACAACTGAAGTGGCAGCTCACCACCAAACATAGTTTGCTACCACAAGCTTGTTTATCGAAACAGCAGGGGCAGTTAGGTATTGGTTCTGTGCTTAAAAAACACGAACGTACAAAAGATCGAACTATAACAATTACTATTTAAAGGAAATGTAATGGCTTCACTCTCACTTTCAGCGTTGGTCGAAAGATTGTCTCCTCAGGCTAAGGAAACACTTGAACAGGCAGCTGCGATGGCAAGCTCCCGAACTCATCACAGTATTGAAATGTCTCACTGGTTAATGATGATTATCCGCCATCCTGACGATATTTACTCTGAAGTTTTTGACGAATTTGATGTCGATAAAATCAAGGTTGAAACCGATATTCAAAAGGCATTAGAAAAATACAAAACAGGATGCCAGTCGGTGCCTGGGCTATCAGCTCATACGGTGACTGTTATGCAAAATGCCTTGTTATCTGCAACCATTGAATTCAATCAAGAACAGTTGGGGTGCATCCATCTTTTATTTGCCTACTTGTCTGATGATACGTTAGTCAACATGGCTGGTTCGATTAGTCCTGAACTAAACAAGATAGAACCATCTCGCTTATTGAACTTTAAAGAAAGTAATGCGCCTCAATCAAGATCGAATGACTTAGCGCAGTCAAACGCGAATTCCGCCTTGAATCAATTTACAACAGACCTTACTGAGCAAGCTAGGGAAGGTAAAATAGATCCGGTGATTGGCAGAGATAATGAAATTCGCCTAATGATCGATATTTTATTAAGACGCCGACAAAACAACCCGATTCTTACGGGAGAAGCTGGTGTTGGAAAAACAGCCGTTGTTGAAGGTTTGGCGCAAAAGATCATTGATGGCGATGTACCTCCCGCTCTGCAAAATGTGGCAATTAAGTCTCTGGATTTGGCGTTACTGCAAGCCGGTGCAGGCATGAAAGGTGAGTTTGAAAACAGGCTTAAGAACCTTGTGAAGGAAGTAAACGACGCTCCACAGCCTATTATATTGTTTATTGATGAAGCTCATGGCCTAATTGGCGGTGGTGGGCAAGCGGGCCAAGGTGATGCGGCGAATATTCTGAAGCCAGCATTGGCGAGAGGCGAACTCAGAACGATCGCGGCAACAACGTGGGCAGAGTATAAAAAGTATTTTGAAAAAGATGCAGCTTTAACTAGGCGTTTTCAAGTCGTAAAGGTTGATGAGCCAGCCCCTGAGCTCGCGATCGAAATGTTACGAGGCTTACTTGATGTAATGGCACAACACCACGATGTTCATATCACTAACCAAGCTCTCAATGCAGCGGTCCAACTCTCAGCTCGATACATTAATGGTCGTCAACTGCCAGATAAGGCGGTTTCTGTTTTGGATACGGCCTGTTCTCGAGTTGCGTTAAGTCAGTCATCTACACCGGGAGGTCTAGATGCGAAAAGAAACAAACTTAAAGCAAAGCAAGCTGAGTATGAGCATCTTAGCCAAGAGAATCGATTAGGAGCATCTCTTGATGTGCAGCTCCAAGGTGTCCGAAAAGAGATTGATGCGCTATCTAATGACATTATTGAATTAGAGGTACTTTGGGAAAAAGAAAAAGAATGGGTAAGTGAAGCTAAGTCACTTAGAACCCAAATAATCCAGGAGGGTTCTGAAACTGCTAGAGACAAGTTACAAGAGCTTGAAAATAACCTTTCCGCTAACTCACAGCCGTTAGTTTTTTCGCATGTAAATGAAGCGCTAATCGCAGAAGTTATTTCGGATTGGACCGGTATACCGCTGGGTAAACTTCAGGATGATGAAATCCAAGCAGTATTGGGTTTGAAAGAAAGTTTGTGTAAGCGAGTTGTCGGGCAGGATCACGCTTTAGAGCTCATGTCTGAAGTGATAAAAACCGCGAGTGCGCAGCTCACGGATGAGACACGACCAAATGGTGTATTTCTCCTAACCGGACCAAGCGGAGTGGGTAAAACCGAATCGGCTTTGGCGATTGCAGAGAAAGTGTATGGTAGTGAAGAAAATGTCACGACTATCAATATGTCGGAATTTAAGGAAGAGCATAAAGTCTCATTGCTATTAGGTTCTCCTCCTGGTTATGTCGGTTATGGAGAAGGAGGTGTACTGACTGAAGCTGTTAGACGTAAACCTTATAGTGTAATTCTCCTCGATGAAATGGAAAAAGCGCACCCTGGTGTTCAAGATATTTTTTATCAGGTATTTGATAAAGGCTCAATTAAAGACGGTGAAGGTCGAGATATAGACTTTAAAAACACTATTATTATTATGACCGCGAACACAGGGACCGAAACGACGATGTCTTTGTATTCTGATCCTGATTTAGCTCCTGAGCCGTCAGCACTAAAAGATGCTTTACGCGATGATTTGTTGGTTGACTTTAAACCAGCATTTTTAGGGCGTGTGAATGTATTACCTTATTTGCCTCTATCAAGAAAAGTATTGATAGAAATAACAAAATTAAAGTTGGATAAAATTACGACTCGTATTCGTAAGCACTATAACGCTGACCTGTTTTTTGATGAGGAACTAATTAATGATATTGTAGACAATAGCAATGAGTCTGGGAGTGGTGCGCGTGTGGTACAAACAACCATAGAAAATACATTGCTTCCGAAGATTTCTCATGAAATATTGCATGCAATTCTTAATGATAAGACGTTTGATGAAATTATTGTTAAAGGTACAACTAGTGGACTTGATGTCTCAATAGTTTAACATCCTTTACACTCTCAATAATAATTGGGAGTTGGTTCATATTAACTATTATTTTTTATAAAAAACGCTTAAATTAAATCTTATTTAAAGATATAAAAGGGCGTATTTAAAATGAAGTTTTTGATACATTAATCACTAATTATCACCAAACGTCAGATAATTAAATTATTACGATATATGTCAATTAATAATGCTATAGGAGATTAGCATGCAGTCTAATACGTATCTTAAATACGCAGATATTAAGGGTGAGGCAACAGCCGAGCAATACAAAGATTTGATTACACTACTATCTGTAGATTGGAGTGTAGGTCGTGAGATCTCATCATACACTGGTACAGCGATGGACCGTGAAGCGAGCGCTACTCGTCTATATGATTTGACTATCACTAAACTTCAAGACCGTTCTTCTCCTGACTTATTTAAAGAAGCGACGATTGGTAAAGGTAAACCAGCGGTTTTCCATATTACTAAGCAGGGTGAGAAGGTTGAAGAGATCATGAAGATCGAACTGACTGATGCGATGATTTCTAACTACTCAGTTTCTATCCAAGACGATCGTCCAGTTGAAACTATCACAATTTCTTACACAGAAATGATGATGACAGTGACTCCTACTGACGATAAGAACAACACTTCTGCTCCATTGGTATACGGCTACAGCGGTGTTAAAGGTCAACAAATGTAATTTTCATGCGGGGGAGTATTCCTCCGCATTTTTTTGAAAGAAGTATTTAATGAAAAGAGCAACTCAAGATAACAATTTCATCCGAATTTCTTCGCCATTCGGTAAAGATGCCATCATACTAAACTCGTTTGAGTATAGAGAAGAGATCTCAGAACTTTTTTCATTGCGTGCTAAAGCTTACTTTAATGATCAACGAAGTGAGTTAAACGAAATTATTGGTAAGGAAGTTACCATTACCCTTGAAAATAATGAGGATGTTTCTTCAAATCCTCGTTATATGCATGGTTACGTTTCTGCTGCAAGATTAGAAGGGAAAAGGGTTTCTAATACACATAAAGGCGAAAATTATAAAAACATAGAATTATTAATAGAGCCTAAATTACGTTTCGCTGAATATCGAAAAAATTGCAGAATATTTCAGCATAAAGATATAAAGGAAATTATCTCTGAAGTACTATCGGAGCATAGTGTTGCCTTTAGTTTTGAGCTAACCAAGTCCTATCCTAAATACACGTACAAAGTACAATATGAAGAATCAGATCTTGAATTTGTTCGACGTCTGTTATCGGAAGAGGGGCTATCATTTTGTTTTACACATACTAAGTCTGCCCATACGCTCAATATTTTTGATGACATCAGTTTTTATAAGCCGGGTACTGAGTTTTTAGTCGATTTTGATACAGGTACGGCGAAATCTAGCCACATTTCTTCTTGGCATGAAACGCAAATTCTGACTACTAAAGCGAGTCAAAAGTCAGGCTATAACATGCTCAAGCCTTCTTCGAATCCTAAAAATACTGCAAAGGGTGAAAGTGATTTTTTTACAGTGCCTGAAAGCGAGTATTTTGAATACATGGGTGAAATGGAGAGCAATGATCAATACGCACTGAGAAACACGCATGCAATAGAAGCACTACAGCAAAATGCATATTTGTGTCGTGGCGAGGCTACGTGCAGAACATTCAGCGTAGGCAAGTGCTTCAAGTTTAAAAAACATGAAGATAAATCTCGAGTTGGCAAAGAATATGTACTGTCTTCTGTTTTTTTGTCTGCTGCTGTTTATAACCAGACTGGTCAAGGTGGCACCGGTGCGCAAGGTGTCAAAGTCTCGTTTAGTTGTGTTGACTCAAAGACAATCCTTCGTCCTTCAGTTAACTATCCGAAACCTCAGATGAAAGGTTTGCAAACTGCAATAGTTACGGGGAACAAAGATGGTGAAATTTACATAGACAAACATGGCCGTATCAAAGTTCAGTTTCACTGGGACCGTGTTGGTAAATACGATGTAAATAGTTCATGTTGGATTCGTGTTGCGCAAAATATCGCAGGTAACGGATGGGGGTCGGTGTTTCACCCTAGAGTCGGACAAGAGGTCATCGTCGAGTTTGTCAACGGAGACCCTGATCAACCAATCGTTACGGGGTCACTATATAACGGTAGTCAACTCCCTCCTTACGCTTTACCAGAGCAAAGTTCTCAGAGTGGTTATAAATCACGCTCTGTACAAAAAGGTACATCCAATTTTAATGAGTTGCGCTTCGATGATAAGCCTGGTGAAGAGCACATTTATCTTCATGCTGAAAAACTGTTCCAAATGCTAGTTGAAGACTGTGTTGATATCGCCGTTGAAAACAGTAAAACCGAAAAAGTGACCAATGATGTTAATCAAGAGGTTGGTCAGAACGCGAGCTTGAAAGTAGGTAAAAACTTTTCGAATGAAACGGGTGAAGTACTGTCTTTTAATGCAGGAAAGAGCGTCGAGATCAAAGTAGGTGGTGCTTCTATTCAGATGTCTAGCTCTGGAGAAATCAATATCAAAGGTAATAAAATATCCATTAACGGCTCAGCTATTGCTCTTAAAGCTGGGCAAATTTCATTGAACTAAGGTGATTTAAAGTGGGTAAACCAGCCGCAATTTTGGGCAGCTTTCATCTTTGCCCTAAAAAAACAGGAAAGATACCGCATGTCGGTGGTCCCGTCGTTGTTGGTTCACCAAACGTAACGATTGGCGGGATACCTGCGGCAAGACAAGGCGACAAGCTTATTTGTATCGGTCCTCCGGATAGTATCTCAGCAGGTTCTTCTAGCGTAACAATCAACGGTAAACCAGCCGCGAGAGTCGGCGATTCAACGTCTCATGGTGGCAAAATTCTATCTGGTATGCCTACGGTTTTAATCGGAGGCTAGATGCCACTCGCATTTCAAACGCATCTTCTATCCTTTAATGGCCGTTCACACACCGTTCGCGAGATAGCTGATGATTCTTTTAGATTGTCCGAGGAAATCCGACCCCAAGACTTTGCTCAATCAATAGATGAGCATATATTAAGCCTCGTGCGCTCTGAGCGCGAGAGTCTTGAGCAAGCTGATATCAAGGGGAATCTCTGTGTTCTTTTACCATCTTCGGTAGACAAACGCTTGCTTAAAGCATTGATAAGCGAGCTTTCTATTTTCGTTGGCCAAACTGTCAATACTGAAATTTACTTTTATCCTTATGGCCAAGCTGCATTTTTGATGGCACTAAATCGGATAAATCGTGAAGTTAATGAAACGCAAGCGACTTGGATACTGGCTATAGAGGTTACGAGTGATGTAGAAGGGCATGTCAAACCTCAAAGCTCTATCATTTTAACCAAGTGTTTTTTTCGACATTCAGGTCTTGTGCCTGATGTTGTTCGAATTGATTTAGATGCCAAACAACAACGCATCGCCGTGGACAAGGTGTTTAAGCAATTAGGAGTAAGTTGTGAACATCCACTCAGTCAATTGTATTTATCCGTTAATAAGGAAGAACCGCAATGGTTAAACTCAATGCAATTCTTGTCTCCGTGGGTGACCGATCAAACTCAGTATCAATTTGTTGATATCAAACTTGGCGGATTGGGTGCATGTGGCGGCGTTTTAAAAGCGTTAGTGATTGATGAGCTTCAAAGAAGCAGCCCCTGCCCAGACTTTCACGTGTTGCAAGCGGACATCGAGTCAGATGGCTATGCGGTAGGAGTAATATACAATTGGCGTAGTGAATAGGTCTGGCTATTGCTTTTCCTTCTAGTAGTAGTAGCTGAGGTTTTAGTGATGCAAATGTTATGGGGGATTGACTCGAAACTGGCCCTTTAATGATGTTTGGACAATGACTAGGCGCAGCTTGCTTTTCAAAATAGCTTTGCTCACCGCGTTTTTACAGTGTTCTTCTCGCTTTCTGATTAAATAGCCAGCCATAGAACACAAACCACATGAAAAGCTGTTCGACTCAAGATATCCTTACCGAAATAAAATAACTTGAGTTTTGGCTTGTTCGAGATCCCACCCGTGACGCATTCCTTTTTATAAACGGTACATGGACTCTGACAGAAGCAAGCCTACTCATAGAATTGGCGGAAAGTGAATTCGAATGAAGTTTATCCACACCTCAGATTGGCATCTTGGTCGACAATTCCACAACGTATCACTACTCGAAGATCAACAAGCAGTACTCGAACAACTGATTAACTATATTGAACGCAACCCCGTCGATGCAGTTGTAGTGGCGGGAGATATCTATGACCGTTCGGTGCCACCAACGGTTGCAATAGAACTGTTAAATCGAGTCGTGAAACGCATTTGTACCGAGTTAGAAACACCAATGATATTGATATCTGGCAACCATGATGGTGCAGAAAGGCTAGGTTTCGGCTCAGAGCAAATGAAAAATGCAGGTCTCCATATTGTTAGCAACTTTGAAGAGATGCTCACTCCCATCGTCATAAAAACGGACTCTGCGGACGAGGTCGCGTTTTATGGTATGCCTTATAACGACCCTGAACAGGTCAGGTTTGCCTACAAAGCCTCGGTATCCACTCATGATGAGGCTCATCAATTGCTTGTTGAGCAAATTAAAGAGCGCTTTATCTCTAAGCAAAAGCGCGTGCTCGTGAGTCACTGTTTTGTTGATGGGGCTATCGAGTCAGACTCTGAACGACCATTATCTATTGGTGGTTCTGATCGCGTGAGTCATGAACACTTCTTAGATTTTGACTACGTCGCACTTGGTCATTTGCATCAGCCTCAAAAGAAAGGCGCAGAGCATATCCGTTACTCTGGCTCTCTCATGAAGTATAGCTTTGGTGAACAGAACCAGAGAAAAGGTTTCACGTTAGTTGAACTGGACAAGAAAGGATTCGTTTCTGCAAAGCATATTGATCTTACGGCTCCTCATGAAATGCGTATTGTAGAGGGCGAGCTGGATAAAGTTATTGAGCAAGGGAAAACAGACCCCAAGAATGAAGATTATTTGTTAGTTCGTTTGATGGATAAACATGCGATTTTAAACCCAATGGAAAAACTTCGTTCAGTGTATCCAAACGTTTTACACCTTGAGAAACCAGGCATGTTAATTGGGGTAGAGCAGGAAATGGCGCAAGCAAAGTTGGCGCGAAGCGAAATTGATATGTTCCGAGATTTTTTTATTGAGGCGCAAGATAGCCAGTTGTCTAAAGAGCAAGAGCAAGCTGTTACTGACATTATTAAGCAATTATCACAGCAATAGGGACCAAAGATGAAACCAATTAAACTAACCATGCAAGCCTTTGGTCCGTTTGCAAAAACTGAAATCATTCATTTTGAGAAGCTTGGCAGTAACCCTCTATTTTTGATTAATGGTCCTACAGGTTCCGGTAAAACGTCGATCTTAGATGCCATTTGCTTCGCCCTTTATGGTGAAACCACAGGTAATGAGCGACAAGGTATTCAGATGCGGTGTGACTTATCCGCGCAAGACTTACCAACCGAAGTAGTTCTCGAATTTTCGTTACACGGCAAACAATACCGAGTTGTTCGATCCCCTGAGCAGGAAGCGCCCAAGGCCCGTGGTGAAGGGATGACGATTAAAAAGCACACTGCGGCTCTTTATGAACTCGGTGAGACTGAAACGCTTATCACCAGCAAGACGACTCAGGTTAAAACTGAAGTTAGCAATATTATTGGCTTGAATGAAACTCAATTTCGTCAAGTTATGGTGTTGCCTCAAGGAAAATTCCGAGAACTGTTGCTTGCTAGCTCTAAAGAGCGTGAAGAAATTTTTGGCCAGCTCTTTCAAACTGACATATATAAAAAAATTGAGTACGCGCTCAAAGATAAAGCGAGTGCAATTAGTAAAGCGAAAGGCGAATTTGATAATCAAATTCGAGGTGCTTTACAAGTTGCAGAAGCGAGTTCTGAACAAGAACTATTACAACAACTGGAACAAGTAACTAAGCAATTAGAGTCTGATAAAAAGAATGAGCAAGCAGCGTTAGATAAGCTCAATACTGCTAAATCTGAATTGCAAAAAGCGGAAACCTTGAATGGAGAGTTTTCGAAACGAGAGCAAGCAGAAAGCGCACTCAAGCTGCATCTAGAACACTCAGATTCGATAAAAGCTCGTCAACAGCAATTAGAAAACGCTAAAAATGCCAATAAGATAGAGTTGCCCTACATCTCATTACAAAATGCAAAAGCTCAAACGCAAGAGCTTAGGCAAAAAATCGTAGCTTTGGAAGAGAGTCTCGAAAAAGCTAATGTCGTTGCGAGAGAACAAGAAAACTTGCAGCAAAGTGCAAAAAAGGCAGCGGCAAAGGTCCCGCAGTTAACGCAACTGCAGTATCAACTTGAAAGTATGAAAAACAAGTTGGTCGAGAAAGACAATTTGGAAAGTAAAATAACGGCGGGTTATCAACAAAAACAACAATTTGAAGCAACGTTAAAACAGTACATAGAACTAAAAGATAAGTTAACGTTACAGGCCCAGCAGGGACAGAAGGAGCTAGAGAAAGCACGAGTTGATGTTGCGCTTATTGGCAGCATCGATGCGGAAATAAAACAAAAACAACGGCTGTTACAGGATCTACAAAAGCTGCATGATCTTACTTTAGAGCTCTCTAAACTCAATGCGCTAACTGTAGGCAAGCAGCAGTCACTACACGAAGCCAGTCAGCGCTATATGCAGCGTCAACAAGCCGCTGATACGATAGAGCTTAAGTGGCACAACGCTCAAGCGGCAGTATTAGCGCAGCGACTAAAAGCAGGTGAAGCATGCCCGGTGTGTGGTAGCGAAACGCATCCTAACCCCGCAACGTTTGTTGAAGAAGCCGTTACAAAAGAGCAAGTTCAGGCGGCTAGAGCTAAAGAGCGAGAAGCTCAAACCTTGTTGAACCAACTAAGCAATCAGCTAGAACAACATAACGTTGTCATTAGTCAGTATCAGAATCAGTGTAACCAGTTGAAAGAGGAGTTGGGTGAGTATGCTACATCTGAGATCTCGACGGTTCAAAATGATTTGCAAGCGATCAATGCTCAACTCCTACGTCTACAAGCTATTGATATTGAAAAGCTAGAAAAGAACGTTGAACAGCTTAATCAACGCTGCGTCGTGGGTGAAAATAAAATTCATGAGCTGCAGAATAAAATGGCGGCAAATGAATCAACCGTTAAAGCGAACCAAGAACAATTGGCTCAATTACAAGCTTCTATTGACCCAAAATACAGTTCCGCTGACTTGCTTGAACGTGAAATTTTGCTGACAAAAGAGCAAATTCTGAGTTTGAACACAGGCTTAGAAAAGGCGCAAACCGCTTTGCAGCAAGCGATATTGGAGAAATCAAATGCGGAAAGTCACTTAGCGACGAACAAGCAGTGGTTATCTGAGTCAGAGCAAAAACTTAGCCAAGCAGAATTAGCGTGGAATGAGGCACTACAGGCGAGTAAATTTGAGGATGAAAGCCATTATCTAAGTAGTCGAGTGGGAGATGATGAACTTCAAGCCTGGCAGCAAGAAATAGACAGCTTCAAACAGGCACAAACCAAGCTTGAGCAAACACTACATGATTTAAATCATGCATTGAAAGATCTTGAAAGGCCTAATTTAGAGTCGTTTAACGATAGGTTAACCACTCTGCAGGCGCAATATATTGAAGTAAGGAATCAACTTGATACCACACGCTCAATATTTGAACGTCTTGAAAAGGTTCGTAAAGATATTGCCGTGTTGCATGAGAAAAATAGTAAGTTAGAAGAAGAATACAAAGTCTTTGGTACGTTGTACGACGTTGCTAGCGGTAAAACAGGCAGCAGGGTTAGCCTACATCGCTTTGTTCTTGGTGTACTGTTGGATGATGTGCTGATTCAGGCCTCTCAACGCTTAAGCCTTATGAGTAAAGGGCGCTATATTCTTGCTCGAAAAACAGAGGGCTTCAAAGGCGCTGCGGGTCGCGGCTTAGATTTAATGGTTGAAGATGGCTACACAGGAAAAACGCGTGATGTTGCGACACTTTCCGGCGGTGAATCATTTATGGCAGCGCTTGCTCTGGCACTTGGTTTGTCGGATGTTGTGCAATCCTATAGTGGCGGTATCCGTTTAGACACTTTATTTATTGATGAGGGCTTCGGTAGTTTAGATCCAGAGTCTTTAGATCTTGCTATTCAAACGCTAGTGGACCTGCAACAGACTGGGCGCATGATCGGTGTTATTTCTCACGTTTCTGAGCTGAAAGAGCAAATGGCGCAGAGGATTGATGTTGAACCATCAAGACTTGGTTCAACGGTGTCGATTAAATCTCAATGTCGCTTCGCTGTCTAATTCAGTGATTACTGTTAGATCAAAAAGCCCCTATTGTTAGGGGCTTTCTGACTAAGTCGCTACTGTTCGCAAAAGTGGCCTTCTTTTGGCGATTGGGTAATCGCATATTCGCCATCGAGGTTGCGATAAACAATCGTGTTCCAAACAGAGCCATCATCCAATTCAAACTCAATAGCATAGTTGACGCCGCTAACGATTTGCGCGTGAACATTCAGTATTTGTTTAAACGACGCTATTGTGTCCATTTTCTTTAAAACAAAGGCCATTGCCTTTTGTGCATCAGGGGTCGCGTTAAACTCATTCCACCCACCTGGCATGTTTCCTTGTGCATTACATACATCTGCCGAGGTCGTTAATTGTGTCGTTTCGCTCGGCTTTTCCTGCTGACAACCTGCAAGTAACACCAAAAGTGCACAAACTGACACTGTTTTTAATTTCATAACAATAACCTCTGTCTATAACGCAACGTATTATAGGAGGGTGATATGCCTACGAATGTCTATGTTGTGCAAAGTTTCTATATGCATAGGGTTAAATGCTGACAAAATGTACAAGCATGGTCAGCTTGTAAGTCAAAAATAGAGCAATCTTGTTATCGATTTGCTGAGATGACGAGGTTTCGGTGTTCAGCGCGCTATTGATGATAAAGAATTGTGATGTGTACCTATGAGGGCGATGGTGCGGCTTAGTGATCGATTTGTTATCTTCTAGAGTAAAATCAATCACTAATTAAAATTTAGGTGTTGTATGAAATCGATAAAAATATTTTTACTTTTGTCACTTGCAACTTTATTTGGTTGTACCTCGAAGCCGGATGGGGTGGAACCCGTCAATAATTTCGATTTAGAGCCATATCTAGGTAAGTGGTACGAAATTGCACGCCTAGACCATTCATTTGAGCGAGGCTTATCCAACGTTACCGCTGAGTATCAGGTTCGCGAGGATGGTGGGGTTAAGGTGATAAACCGTGGATATTCCGAAGAAGAGCGACAGTGGTCAGAAGCTGAAGGCAAAGCTTATTTTGTTGAAGATAAAACGGTTGGACACTTAAAGGTTTCCTTTTTTGGGCCAATATACTCTTCTTACATTGTTTTTGAGCTAGGTGAAAACTATGACTATGCGTTTGTTTCCGGTTACAACCACGACTATTTGTGGCTATTGTCTAGAACGCCTAACGTTGATGAGAGAGTAGTGGAGCGCTTTAAGTACGTAGCTAAAGAGAAAGGTTTCGCTATCGACGAGCTCATTTTTGTTGAACAAGAGAAACAAAGACAGCTTTAAGTTCATCAGCGTGGCTGAAAAAGCGGACAGAGGGGCAGCTTCCTAATTAAGAGCTCGGTTTGTCATTTCGCTTAACAGTAATTTGTTACCGCGTAACTTAATGTGGTCAAAATGGATATAGCCCCATCATTTGTGATTACTCGTGATGGGGCTTATATAAATTTGAGTGAGCGTCGAAAGGTTGATCTATCAACAAACGGTTATGGTTTACTTAATCAAACGAACGATCAGGGAACCTGGTGCTCGAATAGATTCAACATTGTGGCTAAGTACTGTGCCGCTTGTTGGGGCGGTGTAGCGTTTAATCTCAGCGCCAAAGCTGTCGTATTGAATCGCAAGAAGTTGACCTTGCTCGACAAAATCCATCAAACTGACATGAGGCAGTACAAAGCCGCCGTGTGTCGCTTTCACACTGATGATTTCGTTTCCTTCCAAGCATGACGTAATAGGGTCCATATCACCTTCAACAATGTTATGCTTTTTCAGCACATTAAAAATGCCTGTTACAGTTCGACTGATAAGTTCTTGCTCGGTGTATCGCCCCATACCTACTTCAACAGTAATGCTTGGGACACCATGGTTATTCCAGACCGTTTCAAGGACGCCAGCATCTCCAGGATCATTTAAAATCGCATCAGGATTAATGAGGCGAGCCATTTCTAATGATTGCTCGATTCGGAAATCTGCAAACACGTAAAGTGGATAGGCAGCACCACTGGTTTGAGTGTGAACGTCAATGGCTAAATCAGCATTTGGCTTGAGCAAATCATTCCACAATGCATATAAGTAACGTTGGGCCTCATTGCCGTTTTGGTCACCAGGAAAAAAGCGGTTTAAGTTTGCAGGAGACGCATCAGGGTCTGCGGAATAGAAATCGCGGCTGTGGTTTAGCATACCAGGCATGTTAATGGTTGGAACAATAGTGACAGTACCAGCGACTTCAGTGCCGATGAGCTCTCGAGCAGTTTTCTGCGCTGCTAACACACCATTGTACTCATCACCATGAACCCCTGCGGTAATCATGATCTTCTTGCCAGGTTTTTCACCTTTGAACACTAGCACAGGTAGGTGTTGCCACTGAGAGAGAGCATTCGTTGCGATGCGAAACCAAAACTTATGCTCGCCCGAATTTAGGTCTGCTACATTGAGAGATTGAATCACTTGATGACCTTGAATCACGTCATCGAGAAATTGTGTTGCCATTAAAGTTACCACTCCAAAACCATAAGCTAATCTAAAACCTTAGCGTCGTCATACCATGAATATTAATAAGGCGAGAACATGTCTCGCCTTAATTACCAATTGGCTTCGTTTTACGCAAAACCCATAATATGAGCTGCGATAACGACGATACTTGATAGGGTAAAGAGTAATAGAATAAATCGCCAGCAGAATTTTGCCCAGTCACCCCAGTCGATACGGCAGACACCAAGCGTTGCCATGAGAGATGCCGAAGTAGGGACGATAACGTTAGTAAAGCCATCGCCAAGTTGGAATGACAAAACTGCCACTTGGCGCGTAACTCCTGCAATGTCTGCCAGAGGGGCCAGTAGAGGCATCGTTAGTGCCGCTTGTCCAGAGCCCGAAGTGACGAAGAAGTTGAAGATAGATTGGAATACATACATTAACCATGCCGCAGCCACGTCAGGAAGCCCGCTAATCACGCCGCCAGCACTGTTTAGAATTGAGTTCAGTACACTCGCTTCATCAGTTGTACCACCACCAAGGATCAACAATACACCTTTTGCACAACCCACTAACAGGGCAGGTGCAAGCATAATAGCTGCACCTTCTTTAAATGCATCAGCTGCGCAGTTTAGCGTCATACCGTTCAGGCGGAAAATCGTACCGATGATCGCGACAACAAAGCCCATAGTGAAAAATTGAGACGCGATTTCTGGGATGTACCATGCGTTAGCGACTACGCCCCAAACGACCCACACCGTGGTCGCAATAACCGTAAGGATAACGAGTGTGTCACCTAGGTTCCAACGAGAATCTTGATTGCCAAGCTCTTGCTGACGGAAATACTGGTCTGTGCGATGGCTGTAAGAAAGTTTAGGATTTGACTTCACACGAGCGGCGTAGATCATTGTGAAAGCGATACCGATTAACGTAAAGCCAGCCCATAACCCCATGCGTACTGTCATGCCGGATAAAACAGGTACACCCGCAATGCCTTGCGCAATAGCTACGGAAAAAGGGTTCATCCAAGAAGTAGCGAAGCCAATTTGAGTCGCAACATAGGTAACCATTACCGTAGTGATACCATCATAACCAAGGCGAACCATAAGCGGCGCGATAATAATCGCAAACGCTACGGCTTCTTCACCCATACCAAATACCGCACCGCCTAGCGAGAACAGCAAAAATAGCACTGGAATGAATAGCGCTTCGTTACCTTTGGTCTTATCGATAAGGCGCAGGATACCGTTATCGATTGTGCCTGTGCGCATTACAACGCCGAAAGCACCGCCGATAACCAACATGAACATAATCACGCCGATCGCGCTGCCCCATTTAGAGCCAGAAACTAGCCCTTCGAAAGGGAAGTTCATCAAACCAATGCCACCACCAGAAGCAAACAGGCCAACCTTGTTGTAAACCAATTCACCGTTTTCGTCGGTTGCATAAGAGAAAGAAGAAGGATCGATAACTGTGCGAGTTTTTTCTGCACCGTCGACCATGTAGGTCACCTGTTGGCTATCAAAATGACCAGCAGGAATTAAGTAGGTAAGAATCGCAGCAAGAATACCAACAATGAAGATCAAAATGAGGGTATCTGGCATCTGCCACGACTTAGGGGTAGCAACCGAGTCTGCTGGTTGCGCATGTGTGTGAGACATAACTTACTTCACGTCAAATTCAATAAAGCATGAAATGTCGATAAAATAGAATAAAAAGTCAATATTAATGCTTATGTTGAACTATAAATTCATCAAATATTTGAAGTGAAGTTAATTTGATTGTTTTGTGGTCAAATGTTGGGTTAATGTTTCAATATGTGTTGAGTTTGGATGATTCACGAGCTTTCATAGTACATCTACAGGTGATCTAATCACTTGATTTCTGTCTGTTCTGCATAAAAAGCAGCGACATCACGAAGGTCTTCATCATTTAACATTTTTAACTGTGCTGCCATCATTTCTGCAAGTGGCCCTTTACGCTCACCGGCTTGATAAGATTTCATTGCATTGTAAAGGTACTGAGCATTTTGACCAGCAAGGCTTGGATAGGTGTTGTTCGTTGCGATGCCTTTAACACCGTGACAATAGACACAGCTAGGTGATTTGATTTTACCTTTATCAGCATCACCAAACGGCTCGGCATGGATAGCGGAAGAGAAAATAAAAGAGATTAGAAGTACAAATCTGAGCATGGAGGTTATCTATTCGCTAAAAATCATGCCGATACAATAAAGCTTCCCCTTAGGGGAAGCTCAATGATCAAAATCAAATTAAAGTAGAGATTTTATACTTGATAAGAAAGTGTCGATGTCTTTCGCTGAAATATCTTTATGAGTTACAAAACGAATTGGATTTCCAGGGGTTATCGTGATGTTTTGTTCCTTTAGTTTCGCAGCGATACTTACTATGTCCACTTGAGGATCAAGCTTCGCGAACACAATGTTCGTTTGAACAAATTCAGGGTTGACTGAAAAACCAGGCAGTTCTGCTAAACCTTCCGCTAAGGTTTTTGCGTTGATGTGATCTTGTTTTAGCTGTTCCACTTGTTCGGTAAGGGCAAGTTTGCCTGCTGCGGCAAGAATACCCGCTTGACGCATACCACCGCCGACCATCTTTCTTAAGCGACGTGCTTTTGCGATGTAGTCTTTGCTACCAAGCAGTAGCGAGCCAACAGGGGCAGCCAGACCTTTCGACAGACAGATCGTCATTGAATCAAAGTACTGACCGATCTCTTTTACCGGAACATCAAGTGCAACGGCTGCATTAAAAACGCGAGCGCCATCTAGATGCATCTGCAAGTTATGTTTATTCACGAAGTCACGTGCTTCTGCTAAGTAAGACAGAGGTAGTGCTTTACCATTAATTGTGTTTTCTAAGCTGAGAAGCTTAGTGCGAGCAAAGTGACAATCATCTGGTTTAATCGCAGCAGCCAGTTTATCAAATGGTAGCGTGCCATCTGGGTTATTTTCGACTGGTTGAGGTTGAATTGATCCCAAAACCGCCGCGCCACCAGCTTCGTATTTGTAGTTATGTGCTTGTTGCCCACATAGATATTCATCTCCCCGCTCGCAATGCGCCATTAAACCGAGCAGATTGGCTTGAGTGCCTGAAGTGGTAAACAAAGCTGCTTCGAAACCAGCAAGCTGCGCAGCAAATTTTTCAAGCTCATTGACCGTAGGGTCATCACCATAAACATCATCCCCAACGGGGGCCTTAAACATGGCTTCTCGCATGGCTTGGGTGGGCTGTGTAACGGTATCTGATCGAAAATCCATGAATGTCTCCTTGGTCAAAGTCCTAAATATATCCGCAAAGGCGCGCTTTGCTTAAGCAAGCGATCGTTTTGGCATCGGTGATCGTGCCATCGACAATCTTTTCTTCGAGTTGCTTGATTGACAAGGTGACGACCTCAATCACTTCGTCTTCATCGCACTCGTAACGGTTTGTTTTGTTGAGCTTTTCGGCAACAAATAGATACTGTATCTCATCACAAAATCCGGCAAGAGGGGTGACTTGGCCGAGAGACGTGAATTTCTCTGCACTAAACCCAGTTTCTTCCTCTAACTCTCTTTTGGCGCAGCAGAGTGGCTCTTCGTTGCCTTCCCTGGTACCAGCAGGAAGTTCCAATAGCCATTTATTAAGTGAAGGCCGAAATTGGTGGACAAGGACAATCTCACCCTCCGCTGTAATAGGGAGAATCACTGCAGCGCCCGGATGATGGATTGTGGTGTGCGTAATTGCCTGTCCTGTAGGAAGCATAACGTCTTCTTCAATCAGAGAAATTTGCTTCCATTTATGAATTATCTTGCTCATGCAGTTATGAACCCTAGCTGTTACCGCATTTTTGACGTTTTTCGACATTAACCACAAATGGTGGGAAACAAAAGCAAAAAATACTGCAACACGACGAAAGCGTTTGCACTTTAAGTGAGCAATATCTCATAAATGGAAACTTTGATTGCTTCGTCAAGATGGGGAAAAGCATCTGCTATAAGGGGAATTCGACAAAATACATTTGTAACAAAGTTATAACAAGTGTATAAAAATGTTAACGCAATACCACTTCAGTAGCCGGAGAACGTATGACACAAACCTTATTTGCCTCAAATGCCGAAAAAGCGCTTCTCTCAGAACGCATCAATAAATTGGCGAAAGCGTTAACGGATGGCGTTTATGAGCGTGAACATACGATCAAGCTCTGCCTTCTTGCTGCACTTGCTGGTGAAAGTGTTTTTCTTTTAGGCCCCCCTGGTATTGCAAAAAGCTTAATTGCCAAACGACTCATCCAAGCGTTCGATAACAGCAGTTACTTCGAATACCTGATGACGCGCTTCTCAACCCCTGAAGAGGTGTTTGGGCCACTGAGTATCCAAGAGCTAAAAGACAACGGCCGTTATGTTCGCTTAACTAAAGGGTATTTGCCAACTGCACAAGTCGTATTTTTGGATGAAATCTGGAAGGCGGGGCCTGCAATTCTTAACACATTGCTGACAGTGGTTAATGAGAAAACATTCAAAAATGGCAGCGATATCGAGCGTGTGCCAATGCGCTTGTTGGTATCGGCTTCCAATGAATTACCCGATGAAGATAGTGGATTGGATGCGCTCTACGACCGCATGTTGGTGCGTGTGTTTGTGAATCGAATTCAGAATAAACAAAACTTTAAGTCGATGTTGACTGTGGGCACATCGCAAGAGGCACAAGTACCAGAAGGCCTAGCGATAACTGATGAAGAATATCATCAATGGCAACAACAGCTCGACAAATTGACGTTAACCGACAATGCATTCGAAAAGCTTTTCCAGCTTAAAACGATGTTAGAAAGCAAAGTTGAAGCTCAGTTTGGTGATGTGGCCAATACCGATATGTATGTCTCTGACCGCCGCTGGAAGAAAGCCGTGAAGTTGTTAAAAGCGAGCGCGTTTTTTAATGGTCGCGATGAAATCAATCCTCTTGACCTTCTACTGTTGCAAGATTGTTTATGGAACAGTCCTGAATCGCGAGATGTGGTACGTGAAGTGGTTCAAGAGTTCGCCTTAAAACATGCATTTGATCAACAAGACGCGGAGCAGGAAATTGAGTACTGCCGTGAGTCTTTGGTTGATGTTCAACATGAACTAGAAGATGCCTACCGCATGACGTTAACGTCTGAAGCGGCAACGGGTATTTTGCGTAAAGAAACCATGCGCTTTGATACCTCTAAAGCCAAGATGTACAAAGTTGGCGCAGCCGTTAACTTAGTTAAATTGGTTGTCTTGCAAAGTAACATGTCGGTTTCAGAATCAGAAAAAGGTGATAGCCGCTGGGTTTATGTACCCAAAGATGAGTTAGATCGAGTCATTAAAGAGGGAAGCGGTGATGTGTATGGTTACGTCAATCAAAACACCAACATGTGCCGTTTACGATTTGACGTTGACGCGGCGAATAACCTAGCTATCCGTGATATCGCGAATCGAGGCATTTTGGTTAGCCTAGTGACTCAAGAGGGCTTGGATGTAGAGCTCTACCAAAAGTGGTTAACGCAGAGCGAAAAAGCCGTAAATCAGCTTAGTGAGGCAGAACACCATATGCGCAAGGTGAAAGCGAACTTTCATGATGCGCTTCCGCATAGCTTTGTTGATCCTGAATTACCCCGCCTAATGGAGTCGAGTCTGCAACAGGTTAGTCAGAGACTTGAATCAATCCAAGCAGAAAGTGAAAAAGTTATCCAACGCTTTAAAAACTTAAATCAGTTTTTCTCATAAGGAGACGACATGCTAGGTGCAGACGGACTTAACCTCGCGCTGATGGTGGCCGACTCTGGCATCATCGATAGCGCAGTTAATGATTTGATGGCGCGTTCACAAGTCATGATGATGGCAGAAAACCGAGGTGTTAAATCTTCGGTCAAAGGTCACTTGTTAAAGTGGCGAGGCAGCGTCAAAAAACGGATCACCAAGGTATGTGAGACAGAGCGTTTCCAACAAGAGCTGTCTTTATATCAAGAGGTCATTCACTGGGATGAGGAGGCGTTTTTTGAAAACATCGAAGATGTGATTAAAAAGCTGGAATGGCACTCTGCGTTTTACATGCAAGCTCGCCGAATGATGGAAAAGAACAAAGGGATGAATAACCCTATGTTCCCTCATTACTTTTGTGATCAATGGTACCAAAGCCTCACCGATGCAATAAAACAAGCGCAAGTAAGCGAGCTTGAAGCCAATAAAGAAAAGGTGCTGAATGACCTGTATCAACGTATGGAAACCATGCGTAATATGGATAAAGTCACGGAGTCGGGTGACGCTGAAAGTGTAGGGCGCCTGTGGGATATGGCATCTGCCAAGTTGAGTAAAACAGACTTAACGGTGATGAAACGCCATGCTGAGTTTCTGGAGAAGCACCAAGGCTTGCAAGAAATTGCGGAGCAACTCGGTCGTATGGCGGGGCAAGTAAATGATCCTGAACTAAATCGTGCGCCCACTGAAGAACTTCAATTGGTCGAAGAGAAAAGTGATGAGGCGACGGATGATATTGTCGGTATTCACGAAAGCGATGATCTAAATAAGCTACTTCCCAACGAAACGATGTTTTTGGCGTATCCTGAACTTGAAGTTGTGTTCTATAAACACTTAGTTGATAAACGGCTCATGAACTATCGTACACAAGGCAAATCGCGCACGTTACGTAAAGTTAAAGCTCACCGACCTGACCATAAAGCGGTAGATATCGAAAAAGGCCCCTTCATTGTTTGTGTGGACGCGTCCGGTTCCATGAGTGGCTTTCCTGAGCAATGCGCCAAAGCCATGGCTTATGCTCTGATGCAAATCGCACTAGCGGAGCAACGTGATTGCTATGTCATTATTTTTTCTACGGAACACATTACCTACGAACTAACCAAACAAGATGGTCTGCGCGAGGCGGCGGACTTTCTAACTTATAGCTTCCATGGTGGTACAGACTTAGAGCCAACTTTGATTAAATCTATCGACTTGATGAGCGGTGATAAATATAAAAACGCAGACATGGTAGTCATTTCCGACTTTATCGCGCCAAAACAACAAGACGAGTTACTGGCCAAAGTGGATGCGCTCAAAGCGAAGAAAAACCGTTTTCACGCGATTAGCTTATCGAAATACGGAAATCCTGCATTAATGTCGATGTTTGATCACACTTGGTCTTATCACCCTAATGTTGTGGGAAGATTGCTAAAAAGGGTCAGCAACTATTAAACGCCTTAATGTTTCATGGGACAAAACAAACTGAAAGCGAGATTTATATTGCTTCGTTTTAAGCCAATAAGATCGAACTTTGGTCGAATTGACTTAAAAGAAATCAAACGAACAGAAAATGAAATATTTTTGTTTGACTATCTTCTCTCAATCCGTAAAGTAGCCACCAACGCAACGGGGTAGAGCCCTGAAGCGTAGTAAAAAGGCGCCTTGGCAGAGTGGCTATGCAGCGGATTGCAAATCCGTGGACCTCGGTTCGACTCCGGGAGGCGCCTCCATTATTCTTTTGAGAGTGAATGGCTTTCGAGAATAAATGCGACACTAGCTCAGTTGGTAGAGCGCAACCTTGCCAAGGTTGAGGTCACGAGTTCGAACCTCGTGTGTCGCTCCAAATTATTCAGATATGGCCATGCCGGTATCTCGATGCCAAGTGCATCAACTTAAAACCAGCGAAAGCTGGTTTTTTTGTATCTGAAGACTGATAAATTCACACCATCTCTTTTTCATTACCTGTGAGCTTAGCAACCCCATCTCTGTCACGAGTTTCTGATATTAAGTGTGACCCGATGTTTCGCACCTCAGCCAATTTCAGTTTACAATACGGGCTTCCAAAGGATTTGACGAAGACGCATGAGAAATACCGACGATTACATCATTTTTTATCACTTGATCGAGCAAGGTTCATTCAGTGCTGCCGCGAGACATATGTCACTGACCAAATCGGTCGTCAGTAAACGCATTGCCAAGCTTGAACAAGAGCTTGGTGTACAGCTTCTCTACCGAACAACGCGAACGCTAACGTTGACTGAAGCAGGACGAGCGTTTTTTACTCATGCAAAAGCGGTTTATCAAGCGGTGGCAACGGCGGAAGAATCCATTGTGGGTTTAGGTAAAAACTTATCTGGACACATTAAAATTTCGGTGCCTACTATCTCTGGTGAATTAATTCTTCCTCAAGTGATTAATGAATTTAATCAGAAATACCCAGACATCAATATCGATATGGATCTAGATAATCGTTTCGTCGATATCGTGAATGAACGTTTTGATTTGGCAATTAGAACGGGTGTGTTGCCAGATTCTAGTCTGATTGCAAGAAAGCTGGTGGATGCGAATTGGATCATTTGCGCGTCACCCCAATACCTAGCTAAACATGGCATACCTAAACAACCTCAAGCCTTGGCTAAACACAATTGTTTAGTCTATTCCTACCAAGAAACCGGAGCGCATGAGTGGGCGTTTAAAGATGGAGACGAGGTATATCAAATCACCGTCGACGGTAACCTCTGTACCAACAACTCTTCGGTATTGAGAAATGTGGCGCTGTTAGGGCAGGGAATCATCTATGTACCGCGTGTCTTGGTTTATGAAGACTTAAAGCAAGGCAGTCTGATTCAGTTATTTAAAGACGAAACCGCCAAATGTTTGGGTATTTATGCGGTGTATCCTTACACTCGTCAACAACCAGAAAAAATTAAGATCTTCATTGATCATCTATACACCAGCTTTCAAAGTCAAAATCATCGATTTTAAGACAATAACTCAACACTAATCGTTATGTTGGTGTTGAGTTATTGTTTCCATCTTCATTTCTAATAATTCTTATAAATTTAGAAGCTTAAGCTTTCTCCTTGTTTTATCACTAATATTGATAACAAGATGCTGCGCACAACTGTTAACAAGTGGTTTTGCTATTGTTTCTTTTAAGAAACGGTCTGTTTCTTGCGTTAAATTTTCCGAATGTGAAAGATAAGTGACAGAAAAATAAAAGAATTATTTTGTTTGTTGTCTATTGGTTAGGTGTTGCTCGCCTGCCTGACATAGACGCCGAGAAAAGGACTGCTTATAGTGGCTCAAACGCCCATTACCGTCACTAAACGGTGATGTGAGCGAAGTACAATAACTAGAGATACGGATATGAAACAAAAGCAGCTGATTGACGAATTTAAAACTATCGTTGGGGAAGAAAATGTCCTAACCGACGAGGTTAAAACAAAATACTACCGCTCAGGTTTTCGCTCAGGTAGTGGCACTGCGCTTGCTATCGTGTTTCCTAATACTCTTGTAGAACAATGGAAGATAATTAAACAGTGCGTTGAAGCAAACTGCATTATTATTATGCAGGCTGCCAAAACAGGTTTAACAGAAGGCTCAGCTCCAAGTGGTAATGATTATGACCGTGATGTGGTCGTGATCAATATTACCAAAATCAAGAAGATTCACTTATTAGATGGCGGTAAGCAGGCGGTTTGCTTGCCTGGTGCGAGCTTACACTCTTTGGAGAAAGAGTTGAAGGCAGTGAACCGAGCACCGCATTCTATCATCGGCTCTTCATCGCTAGGTGCCACTGTGGTCGGTGGTATCGCCAATAACTCAGGCGGTGCGCTAGTTAAGCGTGGTCCTGCTTATACGGAACTGGCGATCTATGCGCAGGTGGATAAGCAAGGCCAGTTACATCTGGTGAACCACCTTGGTATTGAAGGGTTAGGTGAAACGCCAGAAGAAATTCTAACAAACCTGCAAGAAGGGAACTTTGACCCAGCGAAGATCATTCATGATGAGCGAATGGCGTCAGACAAAGAATACGATGAACGTGTTCGAGACGTGACTTCTGACATTCCTTCTCGCTTTAATGCCGATGAACGCCGATTATTTGAAGCCAGTGGCTGCGCTGGTAAGTTGGGAGTTTTTGCCGTTCGGGTTGACAGCTACCCAGTACCCGAAAAAGAGCAGGTTTTTTACCTTGGCACCAATGACCCTGCGAAACTAACGAAGTTGCGAAAAGACTTCTTATCTACGTTTGATAACTTGCCTGAGATGGGAGAATACTTGCATCGAGATATCTTCAACATGGCAGAGAAGTACGGCAAGGATGTGTTCTTATCCATCGACTTGTTAGGCACAGATAAGCTGCCAAAAATGTTCGCACTTAAAGCTAAGGTAGAAAATTTCTTAGAGCGCATCCCGTTTGTCAGTAAATATCTGCCAGACACCATTTTGTACTACGCGAGCAAGTTGTTCCCACAACATTTACCAGAGCGAATGCTGGATTTCCGTGACAAGTATGAGCATCACCTGGTATTGAAAATGAGTGATGGTGGTATTGCTGAAGCACAAAAATACCTCAAAGAAGTTTGGGCTGTTGAAGACGACTGTGATTTCTTCGAGTGTACGCCGGAAGAAGGTAAAAAAGCTTATTTACATCGCTTTGCAGCCGCTGGTGCAGCAATTCGGTACGAGACAATTCATCGAAAAGACGTAGAAGACATCGTTGCACTTGATATCGCATTGCGACGCAATGATGAAGAGTGGCTAGAAACTTTGCCTGAAGAGGTGAGTAAGAACCTTGTTCAAGCGCTCTATTATGGTCACTTTATGTGTTACGTCTTCCATCAAGATTACATTTTCAAAAAAGGGACTGACACGAAGTTGATGAAAAAGCTGATGCTAGAGCACCTCAATAGCCGTGGTGCCAAATACCCAGCAGAACATAATGTGGGTCACTTGTATGAAGCCGAAAACTCGTTGCAGAAGTTTTACCACGAATTAGACCCAACCAATACCTTTAACCCTGGTATTGGTAAAATGGACAAATATAAGCGCAATTGTAACTGCTGTGCGTAATGTGCTGTCTCACTATGATTAATAATCGTTGTTCATCGTTCAAATGATGAGCATAAGATAAGCCCTGATGACACTTGTGACATCAGGGCTTTGTGTTTTGGGTCTTTTATTGATGACTGGTATCGGCGTTGAAACAGCGACTAAAGAGCACGTACCGCGGCGGCGGCGATGATGCCTGCTGCAATTGCGGGTAGAGGCTTTTTCACGATGAACATGACAACGGCAGTAGAAAACAGTGCTGCTCTAGCACCGTTATCACCCTCTACTGCTAGCGGAGCTAAAAGCGCAACCAATACAGAGCCTGACATCGCAGTAATGAAACGTTGAACCCGTTCGCCAATTGGAATGAATGACATAACATACACTCCGCCCCAGCGGGTTATGAGCGTGACTAGCGCCATAGCGATGATGATAAGCAGTGTGCCACCTAAGGTTGTTTCGATGTTCATGCTTTCTTCTCCTTCCAACAAGCACCCAAGACTCCGCCAGTAATGGCGCCAACCACTACGTGGCTATTCTCTGGCAAATACCAATACGCCAACATAGAAGATGCCGCTGCTATGGCCCAAATCGCAAAGATTCTTAAGTCTTTCGGCCCGGCTACCACCATAGACAGCAGGAAGCACCCCATAACCATATCGAGCCCTAGGGCTACCGGATCTTTGATTACGCTACCAAAATAAATGCCGATCCAGGTGCCCACAATCCAAAAAGACCACATCGCTAAGCCGCCACCAATAAGCAAGCCAAAGCCTGGTTCTTTTCTACCAAATGCATTGAGTGCCATTGCCCAGTTAGCGTCTGATGCTACCAGCATTACACCGTAACGTTTTGTTGGTGGGAGTTGTCGTAACCATGGATAAAGTGTGGCTCCCATCAAGAGGTGACGAGCATTAATAGCAAATACAGTAATAAGAACTGGAATGAGAGGGACTTCTGCTCCCCACATTTCTAACGTGGCAAATTGTGAAGCACCGGCGAAGACCAGTGTGCTCATCAACATAGTGGGAAATACATCTAGTCCAGTCTGTACGGCAGCAACACCGAAAGCGAGGCCAAATATGACCACGAACATAGAGAGGGGTAAAAGTTGGGTGAATCCGTTCCAGACGTCAAGCCGATTAAATTCGTGCAACTCAGTGGAGGAGCGTTGAAGATGTTGAGTATTTTCTGTCATAGAGATACCTAGCTAGCAGGCAAAGGGGCAGTGCCATACGAGTGTGTTTGTTATTCTTTTGTAAACTTCATGTTTAACATCAATTAGAGGGGCTTTCAAACACTAAGTGCTATATAAAAATGAGCCATCCAAGCGGCTTTAAGAAACAGAGTGTAGAGAGTCGTACTTGGTAGTGCTAAAGGAGAGTAAAACAACAGAAATAGTAAGCTCTGTTTAATTGATAACATCACGAGCTAGTACAGATTAGTAAATAAGAAAGAAAGCGAGCACGAGGCTCGCTTTTTCGGTCTGTTACGAATAACTGAGTAGGTTTATTTTACGTAGACACGAGGGTTCGCGCTTCCCCAAACCGTGTAAAGTTCAGGGAAGATGACTTCTGCGTGTTTTTCCATCTCAGCAGCTGAAATCGTTTTGCCTTGTTGGGAGCCAAACAAAACAACTTCAGAACCAGGCTCAACATCTTTGATACCTGTAACATCTACCATTGTAGTGTTCATTGAAGCAACGCCCGCAACTTTTGCACGTTGGCCATTGATCAGAACTTCTGCTGTATTCCCCATTTTTCGTGGGTAACCATCAGAGTAACCAACAGGAATGTTCGCCATTAAGCTTTCTTTGCTTGTTGTGTAGCTGCTGTCGTAACCGACTGTGCTATTTTTTGGCAGGTGGTGAACGGATGCCACGCGTGTTTTGAAAGACACGATAGAAGGGTACTCAGGGTTAGTGGGTAAGTCTCCGTATAAAACGCCACCAGGACGAACCATATCAAGCTGCGCCTCAGGAACATTAAGCGCGGTGTAAGAGTTAGCTACGTGCAGTAAAATGTTGTCGCGTTTTAGATTCGCTTCTTTAATCAGCCATGCAGAACTGTCTTTGAATGAAGCTAACTTTTGGCGCACGTCGTCTGCATTGTAGTTAGGGAAATGAGTCATGATACCAACAATACTAACGCCAGTTTGTTGAGCGATTTCTAGCGCTTCTTTCTTGCCCGCTTCTGTCGTCATATCAACACCATTACGCCCCATACCACCGTCGTTCAGAGCAAGGTGAGCTTTGATTTCTTTACCAGCTTTCTCGGCTAGTTTAGACAGTGCTTTAGCTTGCTCTGCTGTGCCTATCAACTCTTCGACATTTAGGTCGATTGCGGCTTCAATCTCGCCAATATCCGCTGAGCGTACACGCATAAGTTGGCCTTTAAAGCCACTGTCGCGAACAGTTTGTGCTTCGGCGTTACTTGCAACGGCAACGCAAGGAATTTGTTGTTCGATAATAGTCGGCATCAGGCCTGCGATACCATTACCGTATGCGTCGGCTTTCATCACGGCGCAGATTTTCGTTTTGCCATCCATGTGCGATTTAAACTGCTCAATATTATCGCGGAACTGACCTAAGTTTATTTCTAGCCAAGCGTTAGCACCTTGAACTTGCTCTGCTTTTGCTGCTGTATTGCTAATTTGAAGAGGAGCAGCAGTAGCTTGCATTACAGGAGCCGCGATTGCAGCAGCGATAGTCAGTGATAGTAAGGTTTTATTTAAGCGCATAAAGTCTCCGTACGCGTTTTTTGTATTGGTTATGTTATTGAGTACTTGGGGAAAGTACCTGACGAAGTAAAACGCTCCAAGTGGTGCTTTGGAGCGTTTGTTAAGATAGTGATTTAATATATACCTAAATATACCTCAGTGATGACATTCAATTTAAGCAAATCGGGATTGATTTGATATCTGCTAAGGTACCCACTGAGTTTAACTCAGTTTAAAGCGGCTCATTACATCTTTAAGAGAAATGGATAGCTGGCTTAGTTCGCGGCACGCCTGTGCGGTTTGCTCCGAACCTTGAGAGACCTCTTGAGATGCCAAATGTATGTTTTCAATGCTGCGGTTAAGCTCTTCCGCAACGGAGTCTTGCTGGTTACAAGCCGTGGCGATTTGGGTACCCATGTCTGAGATGTCCGAAATCGAATGCTCAATGTCGCTCATCAGCTGTTTTGATTGAATGCCTTGTTCTGCACATTCTGAGATACTGGTTCTAGAAAGTTCAGTGGCTGATTTTGCGTCTTTTGCAAGTGATTGTAGCTGCTCAATGATCGAAGTGATTTCACTCGTTGAATCTTGCGTACGGCCGGCAAGAGTTCGAACTTCGTCTGCAACGACGGCAAAGCCACGACCAGACTCACCAGCACGCGCCGCTTCAATGGCTGCATTAAGTGCAAGTAGGTTGGTTTGATCGGCGATGTCGCGGATAACATCCACGATCACGTTAATTTTATTCGATTGCTGTTCAAGCTCTGCTACGGTATCGCCTGCAGCGCCAATTACGTTTGAAACTTCTTGAATCGCGTCAACCATACCTTGGGTTTCACGAACACCGTGTTGTGTGCGGCGGTTTGCTTCGTTAGCTTGGTTCGCTGAGTCTTCAGTGTTACGAGCAACATCGGCTACGGCCGCTTTCATTTCTGTCATTGCTGTTGCGATGTGCGTAATTTGCAGCTGTTGATCTTTCATACCAGACGCAGAAATATCGGAGATTTGGTTCATCTCTTCGACAGCGCTGCTTAACTGAGTAACTGCAGCAATCACGTTATCGATAACTTGGCGTAAGTCATCTTGCATCTTAGTGGTCGCGTCTGCCAGTTCACCAAGCTCATCATTGCCGATTGCTTTACGGTCAATGTCACTTGATAGATCACCTGTTGCGATGGCATTTGCTTGCTCAACAACAAGTTTAAGTGGGCCACAAATTAGGCGAGTCAGCACGTATGTCATGCCTACCATGATCAGTAGAATAATCACGTTACTTGCAATTGAAGAATTACTCAATCCATTTACAGAGGACAGGATATGAGTTTTGTTGCTGTCCATAGCTTCTTTAAGGAGACGGATTAGTTCGCCTAACTCTGAGTCAACCGCTTCGAAAGCAGACAAAGAGTTCGCCAAAATAGGGTGGGCCTTGCTTTTGTCGTTAGCTAGCATCGCTTCATTGTACTGGTCCATAGTAACCAAGTACTTTTTCCACTGACGCATAAGACGCTGGTAAGTTTGCTGCTCTTCGCCAGGCCAGATAGTTTCACCGTAAGCGTTGAGCTCTCTAGTGATCTTTTCGCGTTCTCTAATATTGTTAGAAATTTTAGTTTTGACTTGGTCTGCGTCTTCATAAGTGTACGCAGCAAATTGAGCTCGGCGCCAGCGAGACAAATGATCTCGAATCGAATCGACCCTTTCCATTGCAGGAAGCGTATCATCGGTATAGTTTAAAAGCTCAGATTTGATGCTTTTGAGCTCTGTAGATAAAAACACGCCAAATGCAATGTTGACGATGGCAATGAGTAAAAACGATAGCGATATCTTTTTCGCTATAGAAAGATTCTTGATAGACATTAGTGATATACCTTGTTTTTCTTATGTTGTGTCGCCAAAGTAAACCACATCCTTATATGTGATATATGTCCATTAAATTACTGCAACTCGTGTAACGTACCATTATTTATTGATATTTTCGATAATGAATTGAGCTTTGTTTGAAAATAAAAAAAGTCAATGATTTTATAAAGGTACGACCACATTCGATATAAAGTTATCAGTAACAAAATATGATGTTCTGTACGCAGTCGTGCCAAGAGTAGGGAATTAAATTGTTACAGATGTTACAGCGGTGAAAAGATCAGCGTTCATAACGTGATAGTCGCGTGTTTACCTCGAAGCAGTTACGGGCACTAGTATGCGTATGACTTAATAGACAATGAAAGGGAACGGGTGCTTATTGGTCTAATTGAATGCCAAATGTACTAGTCAGATCGCTTTTTAAGCACTTAAATAAAAAAGATAAAATTTATTGTTGACCAGATAAATTAATCCGTTAAAGTACGCCTCGTTCTCACGGCAAAGGTCGATGAGACAGATGGTGTCTAACCCATCGCATGATTGCGTTGCCCTGGTGGTGGAATTGGTAGACACAAGGGATTTAAAATCCCTCGGCGTTCGCGCTGTGCCGGTTCAAGTCCGGATTTATCAAGCCAGCTTAATGCTGGTTTTTTTGTGCCTGAAATTCAGATAAACCTCTCCTCAGAATCTTTTCTCCTGTCTATCTCCTGTTCCCTGTGCAGATTTCCTGCGCAAGTTAAGTGTCAAGAACCTCCTGTGCTGATGAACTGTGCGTAATCTTCGTGCCAGCATACCCAAGGCTAAATTTCTGTGCTTCTCTTGTCTTAGTCCGGTCTGGTGGGGCGTGATGAAGCGGACGCGAAACCTAGTAAAAGTTTTTATGTAAGGGTTAGTGTCCACTGCCGGAATTTACTTTGGTCACGGACAATGCAAAAAGTATGATATCAACGATCTTTCAGTACTTTTGTTCGGCCTGATCTTGTCTGATGTGTTATGAATATAGTTGCTATAAAGAAAACAAGGACAAAAGTATGACGCTTCTTGAAAATATTTATGAGGTATTGGAGTCCGCTGACGTAGCCTTAACGGATAAACAAATAGAGGCGAAGTTGCGTGAACAAGAAGAATATAGGTCAAAGTCATCAAATTTGGTAACCCAGATAAGGGCCCGTTTGTATACGGATATCAAAGAAAAGCCCGTTAGTAAATTTGCTGTGCTTGCCCCGAATACATTTGGCTTAAGTTCTTGGCTAGATAGAAAGAACTATGAGCAATACGAGCCTAGGGAAAAGGAAATACACAAATCCCACCTAGATGAAGTCATTGCCGTCTTTGAGAGGAGTTTATTAAGTGAGTTGTTGCCTGGCAATGGACTAAGAACGATGGAACCTCCATTAGCTTGGTTTGCTTCAAACTGTCAGCCAATGTTACGAAGAGATGCAGAGCAATCTACTGAATATATTCAATTAGTAAGTTCATTTGTTATCACCAGTGGTTCGTCTATGTTCACTCACGTTAGATCTGGCCGAGCTCCAGAATCAAGGTTGAAGGGAGAAAAATCAATATTACTAGGGGGACATATTGAGTATGACGAAGTGATGCAGTTAAGTAGCGATATAAATTTCGATCTCTTTGAGCAAGCAAAATTATTTACAAGAGAATTAGAAGAAGAAGTAGAGCTAAAAACTAATAGCAATATGAAATTTATAGGTTGTATGTATGACGATAGCCGAACAGTAAGCTCTCAGCATTTATCTTTGTTACACCACGTCGAATTAAAAAGTCAAGATGTGATTGTTAAAGAAAAAGGATATCACATAAATCCAGAATGGATACCAATTGAAGAACTGAAAATAAAACGTGATGAGTTTGAAAACTGGTCTTCAGTTGTCATAAAAACAATATTTGATGTGGAATAAAAATATGATTGAAAGTATATTAAATATCAGAATTAGTATTAATAAATGGACGAGAGATAACCCTGTAGATTGGTATATCATTACGCTGTTATCTGCAGGTTTAATTTATTTTTTTAAAGATAGTGATTTTTCTATATCAATTAAATATTCTGATGTTGATTACAATGTTGAAAAATGGATTTTGATAACATTGTTAATTGTGGTTGTGTTTTTATTGTTTATAATTTTTAAAACTATCAATAATAGGTTTGTGAAAAAGTATAAAGATACACTTTGCGAAAAGGAAGGAATAATTAAAGATTTTCAAGAGGTTGGGTTGGTTAAAGCAGATCAGAGCATAGAGACTGGTATGGATGCTAAAACAATGCTTTCTAACGTCAATAGTAATTTTATGTTTTTAGGGACAGGTGCTAATAAGCTTACTTCACATCCCGAGCAGTTTAATGAACTTCTAAAGTGTGGGAGTGTGAAGTTTTTGGTTTGTGATCCAGAAAGTAAAGCGCTTGAGAAAATAAGCTCCAGAGCTAAAACTGATTATATAAACACTGTAAAAGCATCAGTGGAACGATTAAAGGAGTATGTTGATGATGGCCACGATTTGGAACTTAGACTTTATAAAGCTGATTTAATCGAACAAATGCCTATTTTTAGATTGGCTTTTTTTAATAAGAATCAATGCTTGTGTTCCTACAATTTCTTTAGTCCAGATACTAAAGATGGGACACAACTTCCACAATTGCATATTGTTCATCCTGAAAATTCAAAAAATCCAGAAAGCTTTTACTTCGCGTTTAATAAGTATTTTGAACGACTTTGGGAGCTAAATGAATGTAATACTTATACAGGTAAAAATAAAGAATAATATGTTAGACTATGATTTTACTTACTTAGGTTGTGGTAATAAAATTTCCGCTAAAAATCTTATAGATTTAGGTTTTATAGAAAATTACTCTAAACTTGAAAATGATTCTGAGTTTGCAAGATTATATGATAAAGATGTGGCTGTTTCGGTTGATACTGTTATGCCAATATCAAATTCTATTAAGTTGTATGTAGAATCGACATTTTATCATTGCGCAAATGATTTATATTCACATGGAGTTATTCCTAAATATTGTACAATATCATTTGGATTTTATTTTGGTTTATCGGATTTAGAAAAGAAAGACATCGTCGAAGAGATGAATAAAGTTTTACGACTAGAGTCAGTTAGATGTGTTAATTTTCATTCTTATTTGTCAGATCAAACGTCTATTACTATGACTATTTTTGGAGAAAAAGACCTTGATGTTTTAGATTGCTCTAAGATAAATTCTGGAATGAAAATAATTTTAACAAAGCCAATACTTGATTATGGACTGGATCATGACTCTAGCGATAGTTGGGTACTAAGTACCTCCAATAAAATAGTTGTAGAATTGAAAAAAAGATATAATGTTATTTGTAAAGATGTTTCAGGTTTTGGACTTATTGGAAGTATTTTCCCCTTTCTATACGATAGCTCTTGTGGAGTAAAATTATATAAACATTCTGAATTTTATATTGGAGACAATAAAGAAGAACATTGTTCCTTTAGGCGAAATATTGAGTCTTTCTCTGATTATGTTTCAAGTGAAATTAGAGATGACTTTATGTTTAATAAAATGTTTATTGGTCAAACTAACGGTCCTGTGGTTATTTTTACTAATGACTGTGAACAAGTTCTTTCCTATCTATCTTTACATGACCTATGCCCAATCTTGATAGGGGAGGTAGTAACTAGTGGCAGTGATATCAAGATTGATTTTAAGTGAGGATTAAAATGGATTTTGCGTGTATTCATGGCAGGTTTCAACCCTTTCATAATGAACATCTTGAATATTTAATGATGGCTAAGTCTAAATGTGAACATATTATCATTGGAATAACTCAGCCTGATATAAATTCATTAAGTTCAATTTATGGGATTAGAAAGAGAGTATCTTCTATTGATAATCCGTTAACTTATAATCAGAGGGTTGAAATGATTACTAGAGTATTGGATTATTTTAAAGTTGAGAAAAACTCGTATAGTTTTATTATGTTTGATATTGATGACCCAGAAAAAATAAAAGAAAATTTGAATCTTAGTTGTAAATGCTATACAACGATTCGAGAAGAATGGAACAATAAAAAGATACAGACATTAATGTCTTTGGGGTATCAGGTTGAAGTATTGAAAGAAGATTATTCACCAACTAGAATTACGTCGACTAATATCAGGGAAAAAGTTTTGAATGGAGATGAAAGTTGGAAGGATGATGTTCCTAAAGGATGTTCTGACTACTTGGAAGAAATCGATTTCGTTTCAGTTTTGAATAAAAATCTTTCATAGAATTAAATGAACAAAATCCGTATTGAATGCAATCTATAACATATATTAATATTATAAGTTATATTGTAAATGGTATGCAGTATGGATAAAAGGTTTAAATTCACTACGGCTAAGATCACTAGCTTACCTTCCAATGACCTTAATTCTCGGTCCACTGAAGCAGAGTATTCCTGTTCCGAATTATCGGGCTTCAAGGTTCTGGTTGGTAAAAATGGGCGAAAGAAGTGGTTGGTTCGATATACCTTAAATGGTAAAAAAGGCTCTTTATCTCTTGGTACGTTTCCAGAAGTTTCCTTGGCGGATGCAAGGAAGAAGGCGCAACGTATTAAGCTAATGGTTGCTGAAGGAATAGATCCAAAAAACTCAACCGTCAAACCAGACATACCTACTGTATCTGAATACTTCAACAATCACTTCATTAAAATTTCTAAGTCACGCAAGAAAAGCTGGCGACATGATATAGCAAGATTTAACCACTGTGTTGATATTTGGGATATCAGTTATGACCAGCTTAAAGTTTCACACATACAGTCCATGGTCGCAGGATTGATGGATAAGGTTCATTTACGTGGTAAGAAGCTAAGTCGTTCAACAATTAACCGTGTGTTATGTTTGCTCAAGCTAATGGGACGCATGATAGAAGAAGAGTACTCCATTCCCAACGTTGCGGCTCGTGTTAAGTTGTTTCCAGAAACAGGAGCTAGGGAGCGATGGCTATCGCCTCAGGAGATAAAACGGATTTTCGAAGAGCTAAGAAAACCGGATTATTGTCCTATTCGTAGCCGGTTTATTATTCTGCTTTTCATGCTGGGATGCAGAGAGCGCAGTCTCAGGGCTGCTCGTTGGCCAAATATTGACCTTGAAAATGGTGTGATGCGTATACCAAGGGAAGACTCAAAGAATGGGTTTCAACACCAGATCCAGCTTACGCCCCAGGCGATTCAAGAGTTTCGGTTTTTGCTAAGGCTCAAGAAGAAGGGGAACCCATATGTATTTCCAGGGCAAAAAGAAAAGTCACACATCAGCCAACCTCGACATTTATTCAACAAGATCAAAAAAGAATTGATGCTTAAGGAACCCGATCAGATCGTTTTTCATACAGCACGTCACTCTTATGCATCATCACTTATATCTGCAGGCGTTGATGTTGGTGTGCTAAAGCAACTTCTCGGCCATAAATCCATTAGTAGCACAATGCGTTATGCGAGAGCTGGGAATGAGTCTCTTCGTCAATCTTCGCAAGTTCTAATCCAATTAATCGACGAAGCCTAATCGCTTCGATATTAAATCAACATATCAGCCCGAACCCAACGAATGAGTTCGGGCTTTCTTATATATGGAGTTTTGAAAATGAAAATAATCACACAATTCAATGAGCTTGATTCTCTACCGTTATCGGAAGAGACAATAGCAGCTTTACGACACCACATGACTGAACCATTCGAATTTGATGATGTAATTACTGCTGAATTCTGGCAAGAGGTTAGCACTAGCCTGATATTAATCGAAGAGTCAGATACGGATGAATCCATTAATCAGCAACCAGAGAGTGTTCAGCATCTTATTCGTTTTGTACAAAACTACCCCGAAACGGTTTACCTAATTAACAGTACCGACACGGACTTTATCATTGCCCTTGCCATCGTCACCTCAGCAGGGGGCGGCGTTTATTTAGTTAGTCCAACATCAAATACGTCTCACCCTGTACGGATTTTGTTACCGCACGCAGAGTCGTTATAACTCAAGCCAAACAATAAGGATAAGTATCTATGTCCCGCAAAATCGCCAGTAATAAAAATAAAGCCGATAGCGAAGTAGAAGTTATGGAAGAAAACTTACAGACAGGAGTGGAACCGGAGAAAGCACAAGAGACGCAAGACCAAGATAATCAGGAAGCAATAGAGTGTGAGGGTACTGCCATCCTGCTATCAGGGAAAGCTAAAAAGCTTAGTCCAAAGAGCGAGAGTTACATTTATTTCGACTTGGTCAAAACAATAGAAGATGAAGAACTGCATCTAAAGCTAACGGGCAATGATAGTGGGGGCTTATTTACCAAAGAACTCATTTCAATAAGAAAATTGATAAATATTCTTAAGGAGTACAAAGATAAATCATTTAAAAGTACAGTGTTAAAACCAGCAATAATCGGCGGAAGTGCTAATAATCCCTCGTTTACAGCTAGTGCACTGAGATCTGATACGATTGGACTAATAAAGGCTGCGCCGAATAGTCTGTTTCTTCACGTTCTGTCGACAAATTTTGATGAACGTCGTGATCAACTGCTCGCATTAGTTGACGCTGACACCTCCACCGAAACTACCGCATAAACCCCTTTCATACTGCGCACTAATCAAGAGCGCAATCCTCGAAAAATCAAAGAGAAATTATTATGAAACTGACCTATGGCGAAAAGCTAGGGCTACCTGTGTCTGATGCTTTTAAACAACTAATTAATGAAGAAGTCAGTAAACATCAAATCAACAATGACGTTACCGCAATTACGCTTAATTACCGTGATAGTTTATATACACCCGAAGATGGAGGATTTCACCCAGTAGAGCTACGTTTTGAGAAAAAAGATAACTGCTGGCATCTGGCTTACCTGACTGACTTTTCCTATGCTGGCCTTTACTCTGAACTTGAGAAAGAAATTGATTTCGATGTGACTCACGATGTCGCTTTCATCCGGTTCATGGGCGAAGTACCACTAAGCAGGCCAGATGTGCAGGACTTCTTTAAAACTTACCAGGCTAACTTTATCAGCTATGTAGCAATGGAAGCTTACGATGACGTTAAGCTAACTGTGGACTGAAGGAACGACCAGACCGGGACAAGAAATGAACAGGAGAAATTTTCACGTTGCTCTGGTCTGTACATTGGACAAGCCATCATGCCAGTGAAAACAAGGTGCGATGGCTTTTGCCTTTTCATTACTGGTCACCGAGCCAAGGGATTAGAAAATCCTTGAACTTCAAAGCCAAAGGAGGAGATCTGAATGATCTTGTGTCAAATCAGTAGTTGGAACTGTCAGGGAAAATTCCCGAGAAAGTTAGCGTTCGACTCATGGCTACATGTAAAAGTAAGGGCTGAAAACAGGTGCGTTGTGTTTGTGGAAGGTCAAAGCGGCCACGGAGCCTAAATCACATTGTTATAAGGTGAACTGGCCGGTTGATGGGGGACGGATTAGTAATCGGCTATTCCGGCCCCATTACCATTACTGGCAATGAGGAAGGGTAATGGATCGCCAAACGGACAATTTTCGTTAAACGTGATGCACTCTAACGATAGCCAGAGGTGATTGAATCTGTAATTTCAATAGCTATATATTATTAACAATTCGGCCCCTAGCGGGTTATTTATTAGTTTATTAGGATGTACTAAAAAATAGCAACGATTTAAGTTTTCCCTTATTCGGTATCAGTCTACGATTCCATCAAGTCAAGGGCTTTGTATGCGGAGCATGGAAAGACAAGAAAATGGCTCATACTGGAATGTTCAAGGCTAGGGCCGAGGAGTTGGGTAACTCGCGGCTTGATTATGTAGCGGGGTGTCTACGACGGAGATGTCAGCCAACACCAAGATTTAGACGGTGATTGACTAGGAACTGTGGCTTTTACATGACGGTGTTCAGGTAGATCTGAAGTTCTTGCTTCAACTGGTACCGCAACCAGTCGGGTGACAATACCTCTGCATCAGGAAGCCACGCCTTTAGCTGACGAAGCAAGTGTGGAATGTTATTGGTTTGGTTACAGGCTAATACGTCTCCGGAATCCAGTACTTTCAACATTCGAAAATCATGGTCGGTGCTTTCATTGAAGAAGGCATCGGCAATTCGTCCCCGAATCTGTATAACCACGTCAACAGGAGTTATTAACTCAACATCTGATCGCCAACCAGTGATGCTCTGCTCGACGTTAGTATCGGGAGAGTATTTGTCCTCATATCGGACTAACTCGGAAATTCTGGCAACTCTGAGTAAATCTAGGCGGTTTCTGTGTGCTCCGGCGAGATACCAGAGTCCTCTATCGTTCACCAACCGGTATGGGTGGAACTGATCATAGGCCTGTCCATCGCAGACAAAGCTGATTACGTGCCGTAGTTGAACCGATTCGATAAGTTTCTGGAACATAGAAGCGTTTTCGCTGATGTCTTCAATCCGTGGGTTCTTGAATAGAAACGGCGTCGTCGGTTTGTTGTTAAGCACTCCGTTACTCAGGTAGTGCTTGCCTGAAAACAGGGTGTCGAGTCCCATGTTGGCAAGTAATGTTGATATTTCGTGGTTAGTCTGCTTACCCAAGACTTTTGGATCAAGAAAATAACATGCACCTTCGCGTTGAATAGGGAGGTAATTTAATCGCTCATTGAAATCCCTCTGCAGGGTTCTTTCACTCACACCGAACTCTCGCCTCAATTCTTCCAGATATAGCCGTTCTCCCGTATTCAAACGGGTCAAAATAATACCAAGTCTTTTCGCTAGGGTGTCGTGTTCTTTCATGCTACGCATTTTAGATAGACCACTCGTCAGGGCATGTCGTGCTTTGAGAGAATCCGATTATTTCTAGCTAAACTTCATAAGGTTACTGATATTGCTATAGCTTTTATTGGTCGCCACAGCGTATGTCTGACAAGGCATATATAACTTGAGTGAAATTGATTCACTCGTCTCGACACTACCTGTCGATCACCCTCTTTAAACTATTAACCATTCTCGCTTTCGGTGCCTTTACCGATGGCGTCATGACGTATTCAAGGAAACAACACAATGAAAAAATCAATCATCCTGCTAGGTCTAACGTGTCTATTCGCTACCACATCATCATTCGCTGGCGGTACGCTCGGCGGTAATCCGGCTGACATTTCGAAGATAGAAAAATCCTGGAATGGGAAAGCAGGTAAACAAGTTTACTCTCAGTCTGGCCCACGTATTGAGTGGTATGCCGATGCCTGTGGAACCATGAATGGCAAAGTCATGGATGTGGCGAAATGCGGTCTAGATACCCCTAAAGGTAAAGCACAATAAGTTTCGTTGCGGAGCTTGGCTCAAGGTACATCGGTTTCGAATTGGACTCTCTAGGCCGAGGTATCAATGAGCTTCGCAACACCCCATTACTTCATCCAATAAACAATAAGGAGTCTTTATATGACGATTAAATCAATCACAACCCTAGTAACAACCTGTCCGGCATGCGGTGAGCGTGCTTATGATGATGGTAGCTGTCAGGTGTGTGGTCACTCTCACTAAGCAGTGTTACAAAAAATTAGAGGACCATGTTCTTTACTGAGCATGGTCCTTTTTCATATATAAAAGAGGCAAACATGCAAAGCAGAACCTTTTCACAATCGTCATCCCAATCCAAAAAGAACACAGGTATTCGTGCAGCGAAAATAGGTGCAGCTCTCGGAGCTAGGTACTATGGGGCCTACGGTGCTTTAGCTGGTGGAGTTGCTGGGTTTTTGATCGGTATTGTCGCCGACGAGGTTATAGATGATTGACTGAGCGCCAGAAGAGCAGGGGAGAACCCTCTGCTTTTTTTTGTTAAGGGGCAATGAGGCTCACAAAAGTGGACGTGTTTCCTTAGTAAATGACTCATTAAGGAATGTCGTCCACTTTCGTTCACGCAGTGATTACACTTGATTTTTGAGTTCTGAGTGTCTCCAAATTATTTTTGGACAGAAGTTACTTAGAGTTTCTACTTAAAGTAGCAAAACACGAATAACTTCAAGTATGGAAAATTCACTTAAGTTCAGTGTCCACTCTGACTGGAGCAGATCAAATTGAAGATATATCTGAGTCTGTACAACCATTCCCAAAAACTATACCTCTTCGTGGGCTAATATTTAGTTTGGAAAGTTTCTGATAAGCCGATATGTAATTTTGGTATTGTCGGCTTCCAAAACATCAATCACAGCGCCCTTATAACCAATTTGATTCGACTCACTTAGGTCATACTCTGCTTCATTATTAAAAGCTGGTCTTGCCATGTCATTGGAAAACTCACGGTAACTAATATTGATTTTATTTCCTACCTTACCGCTGTATATCAAAGTCTGTTGGAAACTGTCTTGGAACTGGGACATTTTCTTAGTGATAGTAAACTTACCATAAGCATCATCTACACAAGACTTCGCACCAAAGATGGTTACAAAACAAACTTCATTTTGTTGATTATTTTCTACGGCAATGCCCTGTATAGGGTCCGCTAATGCCGCTTTAATAACGCCAACAGGAGAGAAAAACTGTTGCTTGTTATCGTATCCGAGTTGATTGTAGTCACCCTGAGGTATGTCATACGCCAAACTTTTAATCATGCTTGATACGCGTAATACGCTCATTTCAGCCATTGTGCCTTTGCTAACCAAATGGTCTCCGACATAAGCTGTTTTAACTTCACCAACAGATGGATAGTCAACTTTAGTGACCGAGTTCGCTGGCGAACCATTGTATTGAACAGATGTACAGCCACCCAACGCAGCTAACGACAACCCTACTAAAAGTAATTTATTATTAAACATATAGTTCCTTTATTTTTAGCCCCATTGAACGGCATATAGTATACACACTTGATTGCATTTTAAAATAAACGTTATTCTTGAGGATAAAGTTAATCGCGGTATAACTTTTTGTATGGTGATACAAATATTCTGCTTTATTTCTCTGAAACTCGAACATTATTTCTCCACTATAGAATGCTTTTAACTCTTTTAGCAGCTTTTCATACTCCTATCATGCAGCCTTTCCAATCATAGTTCATTTGATAATCAATAGGTTAACGAGAGTTGTTGGATCTTAGATTACAAAATGACGCATAATTTTTAAATTGCTTACTTCGACGCGCCCTCGGAAAACTTTGGGTAAGGGGAACTTTCATCCAAGAGAAATTAATTAGCTTCAGTGATAACAAGAAAAGGGGGCATAAGTGTGCTAGGGAATTGGTACCACTAAGAGAGCTATCCAATCAACTAAGTATCGATTTGCCCACTAATCACTATTTGAGAAACAGAAAAAGTGGACACAAAACCTTAATACTAAATCCATTAGGCCTTGCGTCCAGTTCTGGTCATTTAGCTAGCCACACATCAAGTGTGTTCGGATCACCATCTTTGGTCCAACAATCTGGTTGGCTTATGTTGATATCGGCTCTTATCTTCAACTGAGGGTACATCTCCTGCACTACTTGGGTCATGATCTGTGCAGTTAACTCGCTGACTGCGCTTAGGTGTTTTTTCGGTGCTTCGAAAACAAAGGCATCGTGCATCGCAACGATCAATTTGGCGTCGTAACCTTTATACAATTGATGAAGTCGATTTCCGGCTGCTTTGAACAGTGCCGCAGCTGTACCTTGCACTGGCATGTTCACCATCCAGTTTTTCTCAGTATGGCCGCGCTTAGCGTCCAATTGGCGGTATCGGTGCAATCCCGTTGCAGTGCTTACATGGCCTCGCAGAGCGCCATACTGGGGCGTTTTATCAATTGCTTTTTGCAGTTCGGGGAACATCGATAGAAATTTATCCATCAGTTCCGTGGCATTGTTGACCCTGATATTGAGTTTTTTTTCGCTATTCCAAAGCTGGTGATACCGTAAATTAGGCCAAGTGTGAATTACTTCATGACCGCTCGTTTCTCTGGATATTTTTCTTTGAAGGCCGACGAATCGCAGCTGCGGTATTCTGATTCTAACTCATTACAAAAAGAACTCTTGCGCCATGGCTGTGTAAAGATCGCCTTGGTTATACATCTTGACTAAGTTTGAGTCACCATACACGCCAGCAGCAATCGCCACGGAGCCGGAGAGACCACGTGGTTAAGAGTCTTTTAAAGCATGTAATAGGATTGGTGGCCACCTTCAATTGCTGTACTATGCGCCTTTGATTTGGCTGGAAAAAGAGAGAGGCGATGGGTTACAAAATCAGTAGCAGCGATCCAGATATTATTACTATGAAAAAGTTGTACGGAGATGAGCTGGACGTATTCCATCCAAAACATAAAAGAACACATTTACCTGGAACAGAAACGTACGGCTGGTCTCAGTTAGATCTGTTTTATGGACCCTTGATGAAGCTTTATCTTCGCCACTGTACTGAGCATTGCAAATTTTTGCTGAATGTGAGTGAGAGAAACTTCTCGATCGTGATGAATGTTCTTCCGAGACTTGTTGAGCATAGCCAGCAAGATGAGCAGCTGTATGAGCTGATAGGCAAAGCGTTGCGAAGCATCGATGACTTAATATCAGATATAGTATCGAGTATTGAGTTTTCAGAAATACTGGCGCTTATTGACGAAGATGAACCGACAAAGCCATTTGTGCCGCCATATGAGCTTGCTTTAGAGAGAAGTAAAGAAAGTTGGTTTGAATTGACGCAGTACTGTGTTGATAAAGGGGCCGTATCGGAGGTGACCAAAGATCTTACGTCTGGTACGAAAATCCGAGAACACCATGTTTTGGCAGTACTGGCGCTCAACTTAACTCAATTACTAAAAGAACATGAATCGTTATGGACCTTAAATCAAGCTAAGCGCTTGCTCCCCCTGATTTACTCTTTGATAGAGAAAGCTGAAGAAGAGCAAGTGCAGGAAAGATCAACGAAGAAGAAAAGACAGGTAAAGTGTCCCGATCTTTTCTTAGCTAACCAGCTTGGTAAGGCTGGGCGTAAAAAGAAGGCAGAGAGCAAGACAGACAAACAAGACATGGAAAAAGTCTACCTGTCTCAGGAAACAGTTAAGCTGGTGTTCTTAAAAGGCTGGCTCTACCACATGACCAACGATGAAAAAGAGTATGCGCAAACACAGTTAGTGTATGAAATCATCGATAAATTTAATTTGTCAGATGGTCAGGGTGATAAATCAAAATCGGTAAATCGTTGGCTCAGCAAGATCAAAAAGCCAGGTGAATTACTAAAATATTACGCGGGTTCTGAATAGTCGTAATCAGATGCTAAAGGCTGATTGTGGGGGTAGCATTGCTAACCCCTCCATATACTGTTAACGCTCTGCAATCCAACGTTCAACACTGCCTGCATCCCCATCTTTAGTCCAGCAATGAGTGGCAGAGTCATTCAGGTCGATGCGTGGCTTGAGTTCAGGGAAGAATTCAACCACAGTCTGAATCATCACGTCGATTGTCAATCGTCCAACCTCTGGCATCTTGTCTAATGGGGCTTCGAAGATAAAGGCATCATGCATAGCCAAGATCAGCTTAGCACCATAGGGCTTGTAAAGTTGGTAGAGTCGATTCCCCGCGATCTTAAACAGAGCGGCAGCTGTTCCTTGAACAGGCATATTCACCATCCAGTTTGTCTCGTGGCGGCTTAGTGCACCGCTATTAGAACGGTGGCGATGTAATCCGGTACTGGTGCTCACACAACCCCGATATGCTGCTTGTTGTGGCGCGGTTTCCATCATGTGTTTCAGGGTAGGAAACATAGCTAGGAACCGATTCATCAACTGTTTGGCTTCGAGTTCTGATATCTCAAGACGGCTACCCAGTCCGAAGGGGGATAGGCCGTACAGAATACCGAGTACACATGTTTTCATGATATCCCGCTTGTCTTTGTGCTTATGCTTGAAAGTGTCGGAATCGCATTGCCGATCTTCGTCATCCAGGTCGTTGGCATAGAACTCCTGAGCCATGACTGTGTAGATATCCCCCGCGTTGAACTTAGCAATCAGATTCTTATCGCTGTAGACCGCAGCTGTGATGCCGACTTCAATCTGGGAATAGTCCGCTTCACCGATTCCATTTCCTGTCTTCGGGATGATGAGTGGGCGCATTGCGCCAGGTAGTCCGAGCAGGTTCGGGCTGGCACAAGATTGTCTCCCGGTTACGACTTCCAGCTGTTTGTGCTCTGGGTGCACGCGACTATCGGAACCGATAATAGTAGGCCGAAGCAGTATATCTCTCTCAATGGCTTGAACCTTGCTAAATTCAGCCAGTAGGCCGATAGCAGGGTGGATATGGGCCAGATCTTTCAATAGTTGTAACTTGAAGCTGTATTTGCCGCCCTTGTTAAAATGATCGAGTAAGTTGAGTTGACGGAAAAACGTTTCTTTTTGTTGGTGACTATTGGGATTGTCTAACCCCATTTGTGCCAGCTGACTTCTGAGCGCTTCCAGCTTAGGCGTACTGGCATTGAGCACAGCGTTGCATTTTTCCCGATCAACACTCACCCCATGCCACTCCATGGCTGCATTGGTGATGGTCCAGGGCATCTCCACCGTGATAAGGTGGTGGTAACTTCCCTGGAGGGTTAACTGCTGCATCTGAGAAAGGTAAAGCTTTGCTGCAACAATAGCGTCTTCAGCTGCATAGTGGATCTGCTCGCTGGTAAATTCTCCACTGTCATAGTCAATAAAGGAGTGCTGCAAGTCTGATTTCACCAAATTGAATCGGTGGTGAATATCATAGCGGCTCGCCACGGTATTCAATGCATAACGGATCCGATTGTTTTCAGCGTGCTCTGCTCTGGCGCAAATCTCTGCGTTCTCTGAATCAAATACCTGATCATTGTCAAACACATGCAGGCCCAGATATCGTGCTCTCTCGGCGATACAGGTGTCCCAGATAGTGCGAGGCTCAGTCAGACCCAGTTGCCAGAGACAATGTAACTCGGCTTTGGCATGGTGGGCGATATAGGTCGTGGGTAGATCAAGTAATGGCTGAAGTCGTTTCGTATCTTTGAGTTTAGTTAAATCAATAACATAATTGTGAAGATGCAACTGATTGCCTGTGTTGGTCATCAAAGTAACAGCCATCAATAGGGGTTGAATACTTCGGATATCCTGTTTTTGCTTGTTACCTCGAAGTGGGATTGCGAGGCGGCTGAACTTAAACTCAAAGTCTAGTGACACGCCGGTCAATGGCAACTGATGAGCTAGATGTATCAGATCTTCCAAGTCTTCTTGGGTTCCAATGTACGTCACCGCCGCTGAATCTAGTGGTGGCAGCATTGGCAATATAATAGCACTTTTCTTTGGCTCGAATTCGGCTTCGTTAAATCGTTTTGCTAGTGCGGGCAATAAATTCATAATCAATATTCTCTCTTGGAAACGTAGGGCCTCCGGGTGGCCAGCAACCCTATAAAAATGGTTTTATTAGGACTTTTGGCCACTCCAGTAGCGACGGACGGTGCGAACGCCTATACCCAACTGCTCAGCAACTTGCTTTTGTGTTAAGCTTTGTTGTTTAAGTTGCTGTATTTCTTGCTTTTTAGTACCAGTTGTTCGTGCGCGCTGACTATCAATGCCGAAGTGCTCGCGTATTTCTGCCAGATTGTTGAACTCAGCATCGTACTGATAGTTAGGGTGCGGATTGTTCTGGAAAGTAATAACCTCACATGGCGATGTGAAAGGACGCACTCGGCCTACAGCCTGTATCACGGTGCCCATTTCTAGGGTCTGCAACATCGGGTCAGTCAGTTGAGCTACATCGGTATATCGGTACTTATTGTCAGCAATGCGGGCATGACGGCGGCGAGGGTTCGGCAGTACTTTGATTTCCATTTCCAGCTGCTCATCACTGGCTCGCATGTCTTGTAGGGCATTCGCTAATATGGTTTTGGTAACGTAGTAGCTATTCAGACAGTAAGCACAGTCGAATTGCTCGAACTGGTTAATGCCAATTACACCGTAGTGGATGACTGGTATCTGAGTGATGGTGCCATTGGAATCGTATTCTTCGCCATCGACGATTTGAACATCATCTATACTACGGACGGTTAGCATCTCATTCAGCGTATCAATGCAATATTGCTTATGCTTTTTCTTTGAGATCAGCAGCACTCGTTTACCTTCCCGGATGCGCTTGAGAGTTAACTCAAGAAAAAAGTCCAATATCTGTGGGGAGTTCTTCAGGAAATGACCAGATGTACCCAGAGAAGAGGCAATATTCAGCCACTGAGTACCATCGCCTTTAAAGGCTGTGTCCTGATAGAAATTGTGAAAATTAAGCCCCAGCTTATGGTTCAGCAATGTTTCATGAGTCGTGCCGCTGTAGAGTAGAACATCGCAGTCCGCCGCAAGTGGTGTTGCAGAAAAGCGTATATCACCGAACTCGGTTTTCTCGCGTGAATCTAAAGGCGAATTCATCAGTGCTTGCAGGTCAAAGTGAATGTTGCGGAATTCTCCCGGCCAGTGGCGCTCCCCAATAGTAACCAGCTCTCGGATTTCCGTCGGATAGATCGAGGGCATAGACCATACGTCAGGCTCTCTCAGGTCATCTGTTGCTGCATTGAGTAGGCTTTGCAAGGCAAACACGCTGGCGGCCTTGCGCTTCTGAGAGATGTCTGATTCGCACAAACAGAAGATTAGGTTCGCTATTTCTTCTTGCGTGATAGTGCGGCTATATGGTGTTAGCGATACCGTCGCTTCATCAAAAATAACCAGTACATTCTGAGCTTCACACTTAGCTTTCATTCGAGCAATAAAATTCAAGTCATTTGTCAAATGGGCTTGGGTAGCGAAGAGCACTTGGGTGCCGCGCAAAACATCACCAAATTGATCTTTCCAGTGGCATTTCTCTTGATTAGGACATAAGGCGCAAATAGTGCGTTTACCAAGTATAGAAAGGCCACGCTGTTCATAGTCCGCCCAGTCAGCATTGCGCTGCTTACCGCACAGCTCTTTAGGACGCGGGCGGAGATTAGTGATTTTGATATTTTCAGGCGGGAACTGGATATAGTCGCGCTCATTGATGATAGCGCGAGTGGGGGCCAGCACGATGATCAAATCATACTGACCTGATTCTATGCCATATTCTATCACTTGATCCATATTGGTAGATTTACCCACACCTACCGCCCAGTTAATCAGCAGGTGAGGGTGCTTCTTAAGAAGTGACAGGACATAGAGACCATTATTTTCTTTTCTGAAACCAGCAAGCGCCATAGCGCTGCTGATTTGATTCAGAGACGAGTTCATTGTTAAGCCGCCGTGTAGCCATAACATTGAAGCATCACTTGGATACTCGGTATTGCTGCCAGCTCTTCGCTAGAACACTTCTGGAACACGTCGCTCAGTTTAAACTCCCCGTTAGCGTAGGCATTATTAAAAACTTCGATCTCTGACTGGCCCAGATCGATGTTCTCAGGTATCGGTTTTAAATCCACGGTATAGCTGTTACGGTGACGACTCATGAGTATCATCATTGGCTCTACAGCATCAAAAACTGGCAGGATTTGCGGCAGAGCTGCTTTGGGATGGGTAGCATCGGTGATTGCCAGAATCTCAACTTGACGAGAGCTGAAGTTAAATACAGGTAGCAGTAGGCGGTTGTATGCTTTGTTGCCAGCACGACATAGCGGGCAACCATTACCGTTACACAGGATGTAGCCTTTCTTCTCTGGCGTATCAATCCAGTGAATATTCACATCTTCATGCTCAACGGAAAAAGCCATGAAGGGAGTTGCGCTTTCGCCCACTCTTGCTTGTTCAAGTACGGTTTGGCTTGGCACGGTATTAGCGGCGGCACGATCTTTAAGTGTCTGGAGTTTCTTTTGTGTATCGTTTAATGATGCTTCCGGAGAAAGGGCACCAGATACGACAGTTGTGACAGCATTAGTTTGGATATTAGTGTTCATATTGAATCCTTCTAAACATAAAAATTTGTTGAATGGGGGCCTCTCTGGGGCCACCCGTAGAATGTAAATGGAATTGTGATTTCGTCCTATCAGAGTGTGTCTCACCCATTCCCACTGAGTGCTAATTCATTAAGCTTCAGCTGGTTGTGTAATCTTTGAGTGGTGTTGCTGACTGTAGTCGAGGTCATGTCGTACAGCGGTTACAATGTCAAAATGCAGTCCAAGGAGACGAGAAACCTCGGTTTGTTGGAGCTCTTCTTCATCCATGAACTCACCCCAGTAAGGCACGGTGATTTGATGTAATAGGCTTCCAAAGATGGCAAGCGTGCCTTCGACGGAATAGGACTTGCTTTCAATCAAATGTGAGAGAAAGTCGTATAGGAACTGCGGATATCCAGGCATTTGATAATCATAAGATGACCAGAACTCTTTATCTTCAAAGTGGATGCCTGCAAACTCTGAGTGCGCGTCGAGTTCTTCTGGAACTTCGAAATAGATGAGAAACTCACTGTCGATGAAATGATTTATGCGACGAGCGTTTTCTTCCTGATCATTCGTGAAAACATCTGAATTGTGACAAATACTAAAGGCACCTGGACCAATATTTTCTGCCCCGATAGATATTCGGTTTTTATTTGGGTTAATGCCCAGGTCTTCATTCGAGTAGAACGGGTCGGTGATAAGACCTAAATATGCCTCAACATAGGCTGTCAGTGGCTTCGGAATAATAGCTTGTACTGAATTGTTCATAATAAATCTCCGTGTTGTATTGGCCGCTTAATAACTTAAGCGGTGATTTCAGGGTGCAAGAGGCCGTCACCGATATTTCACGGCTAGTTGCTTAATTAATATGTGTTTATTTTTCGTGCGGTCTGAATAAACAGACTTAAGTGTTAGTCGCTTTGGTGTTGAAGTCTTACATCGTGGGCAATAGCTCTTTCGACATCAAAGTGGTCGCCCATCGTTCCGGCTAGTCCGGTATGAAATAACTCCTCTTGGTGGAATGTGATTGCACTGGTAATCGCACCAAATATTTCCAGCATAATGTCCAACGGAAGCGAAAGGTTGGAGCGAAGGTACTCATAAGCTTGGTACATCTGCAGAGGCAGTCCTTTGTTATTGTCAAAGTCGTACACGGCTTCAAATTCCGCAGGTTCTACACCCTCGAAGGTTACTTTAGTTGTCAGTATGTGGGTATTACCTACTAGATGTTCAGATTCTGTTCTGAAGTGATCGGTCAGTCTTAAGAAACGTTCGTGGTCATACTCTCCGTTAGTACAGATCAGCGACTCAGAGTTGTTAAAGGCCATGATCAGGCCGCCAAATTCAGAGTCTCCGTATGCGACCAGTTCTACAGTTTCATCTTGCTCGTTAACCAGAGAGTTTTCGTTACCAACCAGTAGGTTAGTCAGAATCTTAATATCTTTTTGGATGGAAGCTGGGATTCTGTTTTCCATGGTTTAGTCCTTATCAAATGTTTCAATATGTGAGCGAACTGCTCAGTCAGGAAGGATTATGTAGTCAGAGCCCAAAATAGGACAGGAAATAGAATCTCACGGATTCCCATAGAGTGGGTCTTGGGGCTATCTGGTTGATTTGTAATGTTATTTACGTAGCGTTTATGTCAGGTGGCGGGGACGTAAATACAGTAAAGTGGCCACGAAGCCTTTAAAAATAATATGTTAAAGGGTTGGTGGCCACTTGGTGAGTTCGAGGTCTGTGATCTGGCCTAGAAATCTGTTGTTGAATATGCGCTATGTTGTATTTATATCAAAATAACAAGCAATCAATAGGCTGGGTAAATGGAACAAATCTCAATAATTCACGTGGCTATCGCTGGTGCTGTCATCGTGGTGATACTTGCGCTTGTCAGTAGCAGAAAAGTAACACGAGGCTTTGATGTGATGGACGCACTTCCCTTCTAGCACCGTTGTACCAAACTAATGGTGCAACCAGTAAGAGCAGGAGTAATCATCATGTCTATTAAAGTTGTCGGTATCGATATAGCCAAAAACCTCTTTCAAGTATGCGTGTTGAGTTCTGATGGACAAATCTTGTCAAACCGAAAGGTAAAGCGTGACAAGCTTCTTGATACAGTCCGTCAATTACCAGAGAAAACGGCTATTGCGATGGAATCATGCGCAACTTCGCATCATTGGGGCAGAATATTTCAAGAGCTTGGACATAGCGTAGCTCTTATCCCAGCTCAGCACGTAAAGCCATTTGTTGGGCGACAAAAGAATGATGCTAATGATGCGAGAGCAATTTGCGAAGCATTTTCTAGGCCTGATATTCATTTTGTTCCTGTTAAGTCTGTTGAGCAACAAGACCTCAAAGCAATACGCAGTGTCCGTAAACGCTTGGTGGAGAACAGAACTGCCTTGTCGAACCAGATCAGAGGACTCGCCGCTGAATACGGAGTGGTTTTCCCTTTGTCTATTAAAGCTTTGCGAAGTCATTTACCGATAGCTCTTGAAGATGCAGAGAATGATCTTTCCCCAGTAATGAGGAACTTACTGCAAACTTTATACTGTGACTTTGTCAGCCTTAGCGAAGAGATAGATGAAATGACCCAAAGTGTCACCATGTTGAGTCAGCAAAATCCAAGGTATGAGGCTATTCGGAATATTCCTGGTTTTGGTCCGATTTTGACAGCGGCACTGATTAGTGAGGTAGGTACTGGACACCAATTCCAAAATGGTCGCCAGTTCTCAGCATGGTGTGGCCTGGTTCCAAAACAAAATAGTACAGGTGGAAAAAGTTGTCTCGGCTCTCTATCGAAGAATGGTAATCGCGAATTAAGAGCATTACTTATTCACGGCGCTCGCGCAGTGGTTCGGTGTGGAGCTAACAAAGTGGATTCTATGGGAGCATGGTTGAGAGGACTCATTGCACGCCGAGGCAAAGCAAAAGCGATTGTCGCTCTTGCAAACAAGCTCGGTCGGGTAGCATGGCACATCTTGATGAAAAATAGTGAATACGATATTAATCAGGCCTTTAAGCCTGTTTGATAAAAAATAGCAAGTTCTAAGGAGTTATCCTAGAGAAGCAACTGAGTTTGCAATAGCTGATGAATAAACGGTGAACCATCCTTACTACACTCTGATAACGCAACATGGTTATTGAAACCGAGGCTTTGAAAAGACAGTGAGGGGCGGATTACATCATGGCGCAGGTTTATTATCGACCTAGAAAGACGTCGGATATATGTTAGCGACCGTATCATTCAATTAGCCATTGCATCCTGAGGTGCGTCCATATATGTTGCTTAATTCGATGAGAAGACATGGTAGCCCCATGTTGTTCAGTTCTTAAACAACATACTGAGTTTCAGGCATACCAAGCCCTGTAAGTTTGTTCAGTGCTTTGATCATGGCGTAAGTCTCGCCAACCTGAGCGTTGTAATTTCTTAGACTTAATTTCCCACCTAGCAACTGTTTTACTCGGTACATTGCGGTCTCTGACAGAGAGCGCTTATGATAACCATACCGCTTTTTCCATTTCTTGTTAGAGCCGTAGAGCTTCTGGCAACCCACTGCTAAGTTGCGAGGAGGTCCTCGTTCCCAGAAGGCTGCCCCTTCTCGTGGCGGAATGAGCGGAACAGCTCGCTTGAGCCGTATGGCATCATGGCAATTCCTTGTGTCATAAGCACCATCGCCTGATATCTCAATGATTTTACGACGTGTCTGCTTAAGCAAGTTGGGAAGTACTTCGGCATCGGTTACGTTAGATAAGCTCAGCTCTGCTGCGACTATTTCGTGGGTGCTAGTATCTACTGCGATATGCAGCTTACGCCAAACCCTACGCTTCCCGTCAGTACCATGCTTCTTGACCTTCCATTCGCCTTCGCCATAAACCTTGAGGCCAGTGGCATCAATGGCTAGGTGTTGTATCGCACCTCTGGTTTTAGTTTTAAATGAAACCTCAACTTCCTTAGCTCGACGGCTTATACAGGTGTAGTGGGGACAAACTAGCGGGATGTTAGCCAGCTTAAATACCGAGTCTAGAAATCCTTGCAGTGCTCTCAACGGCATAGAGAATATGCGTTTCACCATCAGTGCAGTAGTAATGGCTAAGTCGCTGAATTGGCGAGGTCTGCCGCGCTTGCCTTGTTTGTTTTGCTTCCACTCGGCTATCGCTTCCTCATCAATCCAAAAGGTCAGAGAACCACGGTTTATTAAGGCTTTGTTGTACTGCGTCCAGTTAGTTGTTTTGTAACGAGGTTTAGGCATGAGGCTACGATGATTAATGGGTGTAGCCGATCAGATCGTAGCTTCTTGATTTAGTTCCATCGATTTAAGCAACAAAGCCAGCTCGCGGGTGAATAGTTACTATCAAAGAACTGATAGATGAATTAGATGTTTTCACCGTGAATTTAGTTTGCAAGCAATGAAAAGGTTAGTGATGATACTGGGTAAATAAAATTTTATCATAAATAAAGCTTGCCTTTTGAATGGCTTCCTTACGGTTATTTACTTTTAATTTTTTATATATGTTGTAAACATGTGTTTTAACGGTACATTCAGCGATAAATAAATCTTCAGATATCTCACGATTGGATGCGCCTTTGATGACAAGTTTAAATATTTGAATCTCTCTCTTGGTTAAATGAGTCTGTTTCGCTTGCAGCTGTAGTGCATAAGGACGAATGTCGGTTATCATCTCTGTCATTACTTTTCTTGGCAGCCACAGATCACCATCAATTACGCTTTTTAAACAACGCGTAAAGTGCTCTATAGGTGCATCCTGGTAGATAATCCCTTTCAAATCTATGAGATACATTAATTGTGTTTCTGCTACTATCATTTCTCCAATTTCTTTAGGAAAATCATAAATTATCCATTTATTGGATAATACCTGTGATAACGTTACTTGGATATCGATAACCTTTTCTAAGGTTAGATAACTAATAAGAACGAGATCAGAGCTGATGGTCTTAGTAGATTTATTAATTTCTTGTAAGCATTTTCTTTCAAAAGAAAAATAGCCACTTTTGTTTATTTCTTGTATTATAAATTGGTTGCTAATCCCGTCATCGCCTATCAAAAGTATATGCTTTATAGCCCGATTACAATTATGTTCTTGTTCTACATAACTCATAGTTATAATTTCCGTTTTTTATTGTGCTCACTTATAGATTAGTCAATTCTAGGTAACAACGCGGAAGTTTGCCAATGTGGTATTCATATTTTGATATATGTATCGCTTTATGGCTGTTGGGATAAATTAGGTTCGATTGATATCTGCAATGTGTCTTCGTATTGACCTCCAGGTTTTTCTTCTGCGTTACCAATAACAAAGATCAGAGGAATAGGTTGACCAGTCGTAGCAGCGTGACGTGGGATACGTACACTAAATTGTGTAAGATTGACGTAGTCGTTGTCGAAGATAATTTGATAGGGAATATCCCACTTGGGTTCATGTGATTCGTGGCGTAATGCACCATGATTTGATGACTCCAAAACAACCGCATAGGCAGAGTTACTTTGAACCCATAGGTTAGGCGATGAATTGATTACTTTGTTTGAGTGTAACGTTCCTAAGTCAAGGTCATAATGTGGTTGTGATAATCCGTAAAAATGAATTTTCGCTGCTGGTGGTACATCCACAGTGACAGGAAGCAAAGTAGGACTTATTTCTATTTTGCCGTCTATTTGTGCATATGACGTAGCAACTTCTAATACGCCTCGATAGATCCCTGACGTTAACCATTGTTTAGCGGGAAAGCGCATTTGTACGGTTGCAGCAGGTTGGTTCTCGGTCAAAGTAAAGCGCCATTGATTAGCTATTGTGTTACCTGATTGCCCACTCCACTCGAAAAAGAGCGAATCTTGACGGCTACTTTTCAATGATTTACTTGTATCGTCAAGCTGTAAAACTAAGTTCAGTTTGCAGCCCTCACCAATAATATTTGCACTCACACGATAGGTATTGGTTGTTGCAAAACTGCTGTTATTGAAGACATCGTATTTTGCTTGTGTTGATACTGGTTGGATAGACAGAGAGTTAGCTTCACAAGCCCAAACAGAAGGTATATTAGCCAATGGTAGCAAGAACAACGCGCTCCGCTTTAGTTGTTTAATCGACATATAACTCTCCTAATCTGATCAAGGTGTCACTTCGTTCACTAAGATTAATAACTACTGACTCTTGTTCTTTAGTGTCAAGAACGAGTTTGTATTGCCCCGGTTTTAATCCAGAAATCGCAAAAACACCACTACGGTTTGTAAAGAATTCAATTGGTTGTTGCTGTGTTTTACCAAGGTACTGCGCAAAGCCCGCAACAAGTGAAATAGGGCTGTTACTTTGACGATCGAACAGTTTACCAATGACGGTTAATACCGCATCAGAACCAATTTGCAGTTGGAATCCTTTTTTATAGCCAGGTTTAACCCAAAAAGCGCCTTCTCCGAGATCGTAACCGGGTGGTAAGTTTTCCACGTCGTATCCGATCACTTGGCTGCTATAGGCCACAAGGTCAGGAACCAACGCAGAAGAGTCTTCATAGAGATAGACGCGTGCTTGCTTACCGTCTCGGGTAGGGTCGATGGCAATGTCGTTCTCTGCAAGGCTTTCATGTTTATTAATGATGGCAAACGCTTCTCTAACGGGTCTTCCTATTGTCACTGATGACCCTGCAAATGCCACCGCACTACTAAGCTTAAGATCGGTGCTATGATTTCTCGTATTATCACTGATGCTCTCAAGGCGAGAGGTGTGACTCGCGCTTAATTCATAGCGGTTTGCCGTATAGTTAACCCCAAGATTAACATCCGCGTCAGTCTCTTTGTTATTAATGGCACTGGCAAATGCAGAAACGCCGCCAGTGCTTCCAATATTATTTTGATAACTATAATCTAAGGCACTTTCATTGAGTTCTGTTGAATAACGACCAACGACACGTGTTTGTTTGCTGAGTGGCCAACTTAAGGTGAGAGTCGTGCTAATGTCATCGCTCCCCCTCTCGTTATTCTTATAATTAACACGAGCGCTCCACGTGGCGGGTGTATCGAATAATCTTGCAGATAGGCTGGGGCTTACAATCCAATAGTCGTTTTTTTTATCAACGCCAGCTCGATAATTTAGAGTAACAGCCGCGCGTAATGAACGTGAAAGATAGATGGATCCAAAAGCACTAGCATAATGAGTCGTTAAATTAATATCACTGCTTGATGCTTCATATGCCGATATTCCACTGAAGCTATTGCTTAAATATTCATAACTGAGGCTTAACTGTGGCTCTAGTGAGTTTGATTTAGAAAATTCGGCATCGAATGCTACTTTATAAGCGTCACCGCGACCATAAATCGGATGATCACTGTGTGAAGCGTTTAATTCAGTAATGCCTAGTTTAGAAGCGAAAAGTGCGCTAGCACCATATTGGTATAGGTTTTCACGCACTTGAGAATTAACTCCTAAGGTTAACCAAGGTGAGACACCAACATCGAGATAACCGTGAAAAATACGTTCATCCGTGAGGTATTCTAATTGTTTATTTTGGATTTCTGATGGAACGCCATACATGATACTGTATTCGAATTCGCCACTGTTTAATAAATCATTACCGGTCGCAATCGAAAATTCAATGCGTTCTTCATTTCCTGAACGATCAGTAATAACGAGCTCAATATCATTGTTTCCTTGTGCTAGTGGAATATCACTGAGATTATAACTGCCCGCACCAAGGGTTAATCTTTGTACAGGGATGCCATCGATATACACATCGACATTAGACGTGCGCTGGAGTGTGAATGATTGACTTGCACGAGGGCGTACATTTTTGGTGGGTATAAGAGTGAAGTCACGCGTCACGCCAACTCCCAAAATGTCTGTTCCATCTTGAAAAGCTTGACCACTGTTGTACATATCGCCTATTACTACTCGAGTACCTTGTTGGGGGTAATCGATATTAAGGCGTGTGCCTTCTCTAATGTAGCTTGAACCGGTTAGAGAACCATTTTCTATAAAGGATTCATATTCAAAATTAAGCATGCTTAGATTGAATGCTGAGTCGAATCGACTGCGATATAGGCTTTCTCGAGCAGAGTCTTCGTCGACAAATTGACTTTCATTGGCGGAAAGCGACACATTCACATAGCCACTCAAAAGGCTTGGCTTCGCATAATTATATAAATTTCCCGCTTCGCTCATAGATAAATTCTGTGTCAGGCTGGACTGTGGTGGGATTGTCAAGACACATTCTAATGAAGCAAAATCAAAGGTTAAACTTACCCCTGTTTGTGCGAAGTGCTGTTGAGACAATATGTCATCACCACTGGATTCTTTAAGCGCATTTATTACCTCTTGTGTCACAACTGACGTTAGGAGAGACAGGGTGTCCTCTTTGGGTAATAAAATTTGGTTGTCTGCCGTAATGGTGATGTCTGCTTCACCTAATATAGTATCACTGACCCTTAGTAAAGAGGTGAGTTTAATATCTCGGCCAGTTGGATTAAGCACCATTTCTTGGCTGTGGGCAGCAGAATTTATTATGAATAGAACCAAGCAGCACATGAAAGTGGGCGTAACCAACGTGCGCATGATCTTAAAAATGTCAGTTTTCATAACCATGATATATGCCAACGGGTAATTGAATCGAAGAAGAATGTACAGTAATAGTAGAATGAGGCGGAACAAACTGCTCACCCAGCGCCTTATGCACGGTCTGATTAATATCATCAGGAAGGTTGTCGAACCTGAGTAATGAAGTGAAGGTAAATCGATTCCCGGTGTTAGTGAGCGTTAAACTACCATGTTCACCAATATGTAACTTTATGTCCGGTTGAAGAGAAGACGAGTGAACGTGTAACAGTGCATTGTAGTGGATCTGTAGATTAATCCCAGTAGACAAACCATTCACCTTTTCAACTTGAGTACTGCTTCGATTTATATCGGCGGTGCTAAAGCGGATAAAGTAACTTTGCGACATTTCGAGAGGCACTTTACTTAGCCATTGTATTCTAAATGTTTGACGCTTTCCGGGCGCGAGCATTGCTGCGGGCGGAAACACCAAAATGTCTTCATTTGGTGAGCTAGACGTAGACGTTTCAAACGTACCATTAGGCGCAAATGTCAAACGTCGAACGTTGGCTTCAAGTGCGAGCGTTTTGGTTGAGTTGTTGGAAACTACCAACTGCGAAGTTAGTTGATGATCCGTATTTAGCTCAATGACCGTGGGGGAGAGTGTAATTCCAAACGCTTGAGTATATATAAAGCACACTATCACTCCGGCTAATAAACGCCATTGCATCGTTACTCCTCCTGTTCAATATCAATTGATAGTGTACGAATGTTGAAGTTCTCGAGTGGCAACATTTCAAAAGAACGTTTGGAGTGGGGCAATACTAACGTCCCTGAGATACGTTGTGAAATTTCATTTCCTTTTAAATAAGTAGATTGAGTGCCATCGGATACTTTCCACGTCGTGTTGGTTAATCGTCCGTAACTGTTGCCGCTATTCAGCACATCTAGAACCCAATTGTCTTTGTCGTTTTGTTTTATACTTGTGACGGAAAACTGGGGCGAGGTGTTTTGCGGACGAACATTGATGAGCGTGTTGAATCGAAGAAGTAAACTCACTTGGCCTTGATTGCTGCTGGCTCGTTCCACTTTAACTTGTTTAACCGCAACCCGATACGCTTTAGATTCAGTGATGGATGGATCGCCTAAGTAACGAATCATAACTGATTGTGCCCGGCCTGGTTCTATAATGGCAGTGACGGGTATGACCAATAATTCTTCATCCGCAGGCACAATGGTCTCGTTACCATATTCATCCATGGTCATGAAATAGGGTTGTAGTTCTACCGTCAATGGCACAGTAGAGGTATTCTCCACCCGCATCGTCATTTGAGCACGTTTCCCTAATGGTGCCATCTCGGCAGACATCGGTTCTACTTTAAAAGCATGTGCGAACATACACGTAAACGACAAAAAGAAAAATGTGAACCAACGAATCATAGCAGTGAGCTCCATCAAAAAAATCTTACATGACAATAAAGGAGGAGGCGAAATACGCCCCCTCATTCTGTACGTTTAGTTTGAGGTGATATTCACAGTTAATGTGTCAGAGTAGCCACCAGCCCAAGGAGATGTCTCGGTAGTAACAATGTCAATTGATGCACCTACACCAGTAGCCAAATTGCCTGAACCACCATAAGATTGAGAAGCTGAAACATCGTTTAGACCAGGGCCACCCGGTGCGTTCAATGTAAAGGATGCTAAACCGCCAGCAGGGTTAAATGTTGCGTCATATTTTAGAGCAAAGTCTTCATTATCATCCGACTCCAAACCACCTTCCGCACTGGTCATGGTAACGGTCGCACCATCTGCATCATTACATTTCAATTCCAGACCACCTACACTAACGCTTTGAATTGTTGAGACGTTACCAAAGTCAATTAACTGTGTGGCAAGGCCAGTCACTTCACAAACAGGTGATACATAACCAACTAACTGAACGTCACCTGGAGCGGCGTAAGCGTTAGCACCAAAAATAGCGGTTACAGCAGCTGCACAGAGTGTTAGCTTTTTCATAAGAAATTCCTTTCACTTTTGATTGTTGGCTCAATTACGGCTGAGCGTATATTGCTCTGCAGTTATTTGCAGAGTTCCTACTTTGTTACGCTATGAATTGAAGGGTATACTTCAATTTCAATAACGTCATGATAATAACCCGCATAAAGCAAGTTATTTTCGAGCGTTACCCTAAGTACTCCTCGTTGAGTAAAAGGAATAACACCAGAGCTGTCTATCATTGCGGGCGAAAGCAATTGTCTACTAAGTCGACTTTCATTTAATCGAAGCTCATCGACTTGCAACGATAATTCGTAATTTTCAATTAATTCAACGCCCTGATGTTCATATTTAAGGCCACCATATTGAGAATTGATGGTGATCCCCAAAGGGCGATTGCAATATAGTGAGAAGGGCAATGATTGCGTCTTCTGCTCAGAAAAGGTCATCACATTGCCTGATAAAAAAGTAATCTCACAACGATCTTTAATTTGACCTGCTAACCCCATGGTCAAGGTGTTCGCACGGACATAGAAAGGGATCGATAGGCTCATAACCGTTAGCGTTATCACGAATCTACGAAGAGTAAAAAATATTTTAGTCATTTACTCGCCCCTATCTGTTCAATTGCATTCGTTGTTTAACAATTCAAACTATAGAAAGCACAGACTTTGGCATAGTAGTAAAAAAAGTTGATTATTAATGGAGAGTAGGAGAAATAGTATGAGTTTAGTTAAAAGAAATGAGCCCATTTGTTTGCAATAGGTTGATATAAAATGAGTTGTATTTATTGAGGTTAAAAGTTAGCGAATAAAGAATATTTTACTTATTGTAAATGTCTGATTTATAAACTAGCAGAAGTATGCGTTTACGATATGTTTTCAGGCAACGAATTGCTAGTACAAAAAGGGGATAGGAATCGACATTTCTGGTATTAATTTATACAAATAGGTGGATTTATCTCCAGTCAGTTGATAAATAGAATATTTTTTGTTGACCAGATAAATTAATCCGTTAAAGTACGCCTCGTTCTCACGGCAAAGGTCGCTGAGACAGATGGTGTCTAACCCATCGCATGATTGCGTTGCCCTGGTGGTGGAATTGGTAGACACAAGGGATTTAAAATCCCTCGGCGTTCGCGCTGTGCCGGTTCAAGTCCGGCCCGGGGCACCATCAAAATCTTTGGTGACAGAGATACAAAATCAGAAAGGCGCCTTGGCAGAGTGGCTATGCAGCGGATTGCAAATCCGTGGACCTCGGTTCGACTCCGGGAGGCGCCTCCACTATTTCGAAAGCTAGTCTTAAATGACTGGCTTTTTTCGTTTGTAGTCCGCCTTTTCGTAACCCTTCGCGCTTTCCTAAAGTCTCCCATGTTTTGATCACCATTCAATATTTTTAACGCGCTAATCATTGATTTTGTAAATGTTAGACAACTCAATAATTGTATAGTGTGATTGGTGATAGTTTCTCTTCGATTGTAATCCGAACTTTTTGTATTACAGGCAGCAACCTAGCTAGCGTCATAGTTAGTATCGCTTGGTGCGTATATGCAGAAAGGAGGATTCTAGTCCTTAACGTGAGAGAAAAATAATGAAAACATTCAACCTTAAACCTACACTTTTACCCTTAACTTTGCTGCTCAGTTCACCTGTAATGGCGGCACAAAATGGCACCATGATGCAGTACTTCCATTGGTATGTGCCAAATGACGGCGCACTCTGGACACAAGTTGAAAACAACGCGCCGGCACTATCGGACAACGGCTTCACCGCGTTATGGCTACCGCCCGCCTATAAAGGTGCTGGTGGCAGCAACGACGTCGGTTATGGCGTTTACGATATGTATGACTTGGGGGAGTTTGATCAAAAAGGATCGGTGCGAACCAAGTATGGCACCAAAGATCAGTACCTAAGCGCCATCAATGCTGCCCATAAAAACAATATCCAGATTTATGGTGATGTAGTGTTTAACCACCGTGGCGGTGCGGATGGAAAGTCTTGGGTTGATACCAAGCGAGTAGATTGGAACAACCGAAATATTGAACTTGGTGATAAATGGATTGAAGCGTGGGTAGAGTTTGATTTCCCTGGGCGCAACGACAAGTACTCAAACTTTCATTGGACGTGGTACCACTTTGATGGCGTGGACTGGGACGATGCTGGCGAAGAAAAAGCTATCTTCAAATTCAAAGGTGAGGGTAAGGCATGGGATTGGGAAGTGAGCTCGGAAAAAGGCAACTACGATTACCTTATGTACGCTGACCTAGACATGGATCACCCTGAAGTTAAGAAAGAACTTAAAGACTGGGGTGAGTGGTATATCAACATGACGGGTGTGGATGGGTTTAGAATGGACGCGGTGAAGCACATCAAATATCAATACCTGCAAGAATGGATTGATCACCTACGTTGGAAAACAGGGAAAGAACTTTTCACGGTCGGAGAGTACTGGAACTACGATGTGAATCAGCTGCATAACTTTATCATCAAAACTTCTGGCAGCATGTCTCTATTCGATGCACCGTTACATATGAACTTCTACAATGCGTCTAAATCGGGTGGTAGCTACGATATGCGTCAAATCATGGATGGTACGCTGATGAAGGACAATTCAGTCAAAGCGGTAACCTTAGTAGAAAACCATGACACTCAACCTTTGCAGGCTTTGGAGTCGACGGTTGATTGGTGGTTTAAGCCGCTCGCTTACGCGTTTATCTTATTGCGTGAAGAAGGTTATCCATCCGTGTTTTATGCAGATTACTACGGCGCGCAGTACAGTGATAAAGGGCATGACATCAACATGGTCAAAGTGCCTTACATTGAAGAGCTAGTAACACTGCGTAAAGATTATGCGTATGGCAAACAACATTCTTATCTCGACCACTGGGACGTAATTGGTTGGACTCGAGAAGGTGATGCAGAGCATCCACATTCAATGGCCGTGATCATGAGCGATGGACCAGGCGGCTCGAAGTGGATGTATACGGGTAAACCAAGTGCTCGCTACGTAGACAAGTTGGGTATCCGAACTGAAGAAGTTTGGACTGATGCGAATGGTTGGGCTGAGTTCCCAGTAAACGGCGGATCTGTCTCGGTTTGGGTTGGCGTTGAATAATCCATTCTTGTGATTTTGATACAGAGTAGGCAATTCTTAATAAAACTTTTCAATGAATCAATGTGTTATTTGATATTCATTCTACAAATGAGTAACTTATATTTGAGCATAATCTAGAGGAAGATAAAGAATGGAATCTATTGCTGATGTATTGGTTGTGGCTATTGTGTTCGGTGCCATATTTGGGGGCGGGATAATAAAGTTAATCTTGAACCATCGTAAAGAAGTAAGAGCGTTGGAGATATCTGAACGTAATACGATGAGCCGAGAAGAACAAGATAACCTTAACAAGCAAATTGGTGACTTGAAGCGACGTGTTGAAGTGTTAGAGCGAATTGTCACAGATAACAAATATCAACTTGAAAAAGAAATTGCCTCTCTGTAGATCACCACTTAATCGTAAAGCCGGCGAAGTCCGGCTTTTTCGTGTCTGTACGTCATACCTTTCGGATGTTTAACTCAGCGTTCATCAAAAAAGTCTTTGTCGCGAATGTATTTACTCATAAAGTGATAAGAGAACGGTCGCATTAACCAACTAAATAAGGAGCGCCCAAGCCGTATGAGCGTTGGGGTGTTCTCGTATATTCTCCCGTTATATAACCATAGCATTTTGCCTACATGCCAATACAAAAAAGGTACGGGCGGCATAAAGGTCACGATGTCGATGTCGCAACAAATCCTGTATGTTTTGTGCCCCAAACGGTAGCGTTTCTTAAACGTCCAATCCCCGACAGCGGGCTGTCCGAAAGTGACCACGCGTTTAATGCTTTTTGGGTATTTTTTCTCAATATAGTCAGCAAAAACACTGCCAATCGCGCCACCTGAAGAGTGGCCAGTAATAGTGATTCTTTTTCCCCTAAGAATGAGCGGTACAACGATACCTTCGAGGCGTTCGATCACGGTCAACCCTAACCGATCTTCATTCCGGCTCGGTAAACTTTCTTGGAACAACAGATGATAGAAACCCGCGTGAATGCGATAGTTTAGTCCCAACCTTCGACAGCTTCTCGTCCACATCGCGAAGTTCAACAACCAATCACTGATACTGTGTGAGCCTTTAATCACTACGACCACTTCACTCTGTTTTTTACTCCAGAGCACGCGAATCATAATCTTACCGTGTTCATTTCTAATGACTCGTTGCCCATTAGGATCGAACCCGTATTGAGTTTGCCTGAAGACGCGAGGGTAGGCGAGATTACAAAGCACCGCATAGCGCTCGTATTGGTATCGTTTTAATGGTTTCACGTTATCTTTCTTAGTGGAGCCCAACGATTGACTGTAATTAATGAATATTAAGAATACGTGAACCTTGATTTAGGGTCGGTAGAGATTTTGTGTATTGGAATCGCGAATGAAAGACTCAAACTGGCTTAAATGCGTCAAGATGGTTTGGCGAGAGAGTTCATGATGTTCGCTAAGCACGTTAATTAGCTTTTTCAAAGCCTTACGATCTTGTTTATTGAGATTTGCTGTTTCTTTGAGTTGTGCGAAAAATTCAATTTGACTTGAAGTGTCGTTAAAGTCACCGAGCTTGTCTTGCAATAGTTTTAGTTGTTTCACGTTGTTTTTGTGCTGTTGGGAAGGATAGAGCGTGGAAAATCCTTCTAACAAATAACGAAGCGCTTTGCATTTTATCCGCATCGAATGAATCACGCTGTCACGACTTTTGTCCGAGATTTTGCGTCGTGCTTTATCAACTTTTTTAAATTGAACGGAGATTTTTTGGCTTGCGAAAAGTAACGCAGGTACGTTGCTATCCACTGGTTCGTGTTGCGTACTTCGCAACATACTATTCCTGATCAAAGTGCAGTGCGTTGTGTATTCTTGTGTATCTAGCCAACGCGTAACTTTTGCTTGTTCGTAAGCACGTTCAGATTCTATAAAGCAAAAAAGTTGCTCAAGAGACGATTTGTGATTTGGGAGCATTTCAATGTATTGGTTTTTGTCCAAGATAAATACGTCCAAATCACGCAGCTTATTTGTTTTCTTCATCATTATTCTTAAATGAGGTTTCAAAATACGCTGTTCAAAAGGAGGGATCAGTTCGCGAAGTAGTGAGCATAGTGAGCGTATGCGCCTCAGTGTGACGCGATATTGGTGTGTATATTCAGGATCCAAGTCGTCGATGACTCCCTGCTCCAGAGAGCGTGCATAATCAAATTCAGTAAGGAAGAAGTGGGGCACTACGAAGTCGAGTTCGGAGTCGGCATGTAAGGGTAAGTGAAATGATGGTTTTCGAAACATGATGAGCGCTATTTTGTTCTCTGAAATACACGTTAAGTTTATACCCATACTGTTAACTTGCGCGATTTGTTGGCTCTTCATTGATATAAAATGAGAAGGTTAAAAGGCACGAAAGCAAAGCGTATTGATGATCAAATAAGCAAAATGATCGCCCTTTGTTCGTTAGAGTCGTCTTTTTAACCATTTGAATAAAAAAGACTAATTTTTTGTTGACCAGATAAATTAATCCGTTAAAGTACGCCTTGTTCTCACGGCAAAGGTCGCGAGATAGATGGTGTCTAACCCATCGCATGATTGCGTTGCCCTGGTGGTGGAATTGGTAGACACAAGGGATTTAAAATCCCTCGGCGTTCGCGCTGTGCCGGTTCAAGTCCGGCCCGGGGCACCATCAAAATCTTTGAAAATCAGAAAGGCGCCTTGGCAGAGTGGCTATGCAGCGGATTGCAAATCCGTGGACCTCGGTTCGACTCCGGGAGGCGCCTCCATTCTTTTACTTGTCCATGAGTTCCGATAGTAACCTGTAGGATCTCAACTTCTCAGATTGTTCAAACACCATAGTGTTTACCATAATTTCATCTGCCCCAGTGCGTTCCAAAAGTTTCTCAATTTTCTGTCTTACATATGTTTGATCACCATGGATAGATTCACGTAATTGAGTTTCAACGTGAAGCTTTTCCTGTGCTGACCATAGTGGTGCCATACTTTTCACTGGTGCGCGAAGTTTTTCGCGATTGCCGCGAATCATTTTTAAGAATTTTTGCTTCTCTGTTGTCGCGAGAAAATCTGCATGTGACTGAGTATCCGCAACGATAACGTTGGCACAAATCATCACATAGGGTTGAGCTAAATGCTCGGATGGGACAAACTCATCTCGATAAAAGTTTAGAGCACGAGACATTGCATCTGGAGCAAAGTGTGCAGCAAATGCGAAAGGTAAGCCTCTCTTAGCTGCTAAACGTGCGCTGTATGTACTCGACCCCAGAAGCCAAATCGGCAGAGATGTGTTGTTACCTGGATAAGCCGCGACTGGTTGATTTCGAGATACGGGACCAAGAAAGAAATTAAGTTCCTCCAACAGCTCTTCAAAGTCAGGATCCATATGCTCTGGTTCCCGCCTTAATGCATGCATTGTTTGGTAGTCGGTGCCTGGTGCGCGTCCTAATCCGAGGTCAATACGACCAGGGTATAATGCCTCTAACGTTCCGAATTGCTCTGCAATAACTAGTGGTGCATGGTTAGGTAACATGATTCCACCTGATCCTAAACGGATCGAGTTCGTGTGCGCTCCAATATGACTGAGTAATACACTGGTTGCGGCACTGGCGATGTCGGGCATGTTATGGTGTTCAGCCATCCAAAACCGATGATAGCCCCAGGACTCGATTGATTGAGCTAATTCAACGGAGCGTTCGAACGTTTCGGTGAAGTTTGTTCCGTCGGACACGGGTGCCAAATCCAGAACAGATAAACGAGGAAAAGACATAGGATAGTTATAGCCTGTTAATGAATCTTAACTATCATATGGTGGTGAAAGTTGACGTTTAAAAGGGGAGGATTAACCATTCACAATGGATTATTTTTCTTCAATGCCTGGAGAGCGTTTAGCTTACGAGTTTAGCTTTTGCTATGTGATAAAAGCGGCTTTATTACTGTAAGTGGCCACAGTGGTCGATGTCGTTGAATATTCGCATGTAGAACGTTTCCACAGCTACTTTAGATTAAAACATAGGCCTCTTTAACAGCGAACTGCTGTTGTCGACAATAGTGAACGAGCTAGCTTTAGAACGTTTTGACTGATACATAGACTTGTCTGCCGCTGTTAATAATTCATGTACATTCGACCCATGCTCAGGATAGAGTGCAATACCAATGCTAGCTCCGACGCATAACTCTTTACCTTTAAAATGAATTACTTTTTCTATTTCTTGGATATAGCGTAGTGCACATGCAGACAGAGACGTACCTGTTGTGTGTGAACGATGAATAATAATAAATTCATCTCCACCAAAGCGGCCTACCATGTCTGATTCGTCGATAATACTTGATAATCTACTAGCTACAGATTTTAACACTGCATCACCTGCCTCATGGCCATGGCTATCGTTAATATCCTTAAATAAATTTAAATCTATAAAAAACAAACTAAAACTATTCTCACTGCCTCTGAAATTACGCGTAAGCTGGATCAAATGTTTTTCTATTGCTCGACGATTGTAGATATTAGTTAAGGAGTCGTGCTCAGACAAAAATACCAAACTTTCTTTTTGACGATTTAGAACTGAAGTTTGATTCTCTACTTCTTCTTTAAGTTTTGATTTTGATATTGTTGTGTGGTTTAACAATGCCGCCATTTTATTGAAGTAACAAGACAGATTTTCAAATTCCGTGAATTGATTTTCTGAAGGGATTTTATAGTCAAAATTTGACCTGCTTAATTGTTTTATTCCATTTATAAACCTTTGAAAGCTTCTCTTGAACTTTATTTTTATATAAAAGCATAATAGCATAACAACCAGAGAGATAAAAATAATACCTGCTTGAGTGTAATAATTTAAATTTTGTAGTTTTGTAGACTTATTATTAAGTATTTTTTTATAAATATATATTATTTCATTATTCATATCCTGGGATACAATGTTTATTCTGGATTGTATGACAGGATTTGATTTATTATAATTTACGACTGAATCATAATGGCGATCTTTGTCTAGTAAATGATTATTTTCGTATTGAACTAAAAAATACAGTTCGAGATTCATTTTTTTTAGGTCTTTAGTAAGGTATAAAACATCTTCATTTTGAGATAATAATTCGTTTAATTTGTTATGAGAAATCATGAATTGTGTGAAATTGTTTTTTCCCCTATTTTGAGTGTAAGCCCAAAGATAACTACTTAATGACTCTAATGATATTTGTATGTCCATTATTTGGTTTAATTGTTTCTTGGCTTTATAATCTTCTATTTTTATGAAGCTTATGTATACTATAACGCTGATACATAGTATTACGCTTAGACTGAATAGTGATGCTAAATAGTGGTTTAACGAACGATGCATTTTAATCTAGACCATCAAAATATGAATTGATATAGTTTTCTTTAAATATTTTTCTGTAATTTGGAATCTGTCCTTCTACATAGTTTTGTTTTAATGCCCAATTAGCTTCTGATTGTAATGTAAATAATAAAGAATTCGTTAAATTTAATCGAAAGTTATAATCATCCCAACTCCAAGATATTTCTTCAACTGTTGTGTTAAGTTTTTGTGATAGTATTTTCATTGTTAAATGAGGGTTTTTATCCATCCAGTTAATTGAGTGATGAAGTGACTTTATTATTTTCATTACTTCTTTATCTGATTTTTCAATGTGTATTTCTTTTGATACAAGCAAAAAGTAAAGTTTATACACGCCAATAATTCCTATGTTCTTTACTTCTTCATTTATTCTATTCTTGGCCATAAATCCGTATGGCTCCCAAGTAGATATTGCATCGACGTTTCCTTGTATTAAATGATTTATAATAACCTGCGTTGTTGATGATATTTTTTCTACTTTTTCTAAATCAATGTCATTTACCTGTAGCAACAAGTCTAAGTAATACTCGCTAGCGCTCTTTTTTATTACACCAACCTTTTTTCCTGGTAATTTATCTATACTTTCTATACCAGACCGCTTTTTAGTTAGCAGCTTAATATCATTCGTAGAAGATGCAAAAGAAGTGATTAATGCTAAATCTTTGTATTCAAAGCTTTTAAACATCAGTACGCTTTCAGAAAAAGTGGCGTAATTAACATGGTTTTCTAGAAGTAGGTTTGAACATTCGACCCCTCCAAAGCACATGATAAGTTCGACGTTTAAATCGTTTTCTTCAAACGCACCTATGTGCTCTGCAATGATAAAAGGGGCTGACAGAGGCGTCTTAGATATACCGATTGTTGTAGGTTTGTGGATAGCATTTGATACCGTTGTTAACTTTAAATAAGTAACTACTAATACAGAAAGAACTAAAATTATGATAACTGTAGAAATCTGTTTTGTATCCATCAAAAACAACTCCCTTCATAATAGTAGTAATTAATCTATCAGTTAAATGAGTGTAGTTGCTTATTGGGTTGATGCTAGGAGAGGAGGGGATTTATTTGTATCGTGCCAAATTTATGAGTACCTAGGGGTAATTTCGGTAACTGGCTTAGATATAAAGAATTTATCTTGAGTTAGTTCAAGTTGTAGCAAATGACTGATTTCATAACATGATGATTTATGGAGAGATATCAACTTTTTAAGTTGAAAAATTGTACTCCATTTTTGCCATTTTTCTTTATCTCATACATTGCATGATCGGCTTTTTGATAAACTTCATTAAACTGTTGTTTTCCTTTATCAAATAGACAAACACCGATGCTCATTCCAATCGTTACTTTATTTAAGTCCTGATTTATCGCAGGAATGATGGAACTTAAGAGTCGATCACAAAGTTGAGATATTTCTTCTTGATTTGAATAAGAGCTTAAAACGACAAACTCATCTCCTCCTATGCGTCCGACTTGAGACTTGCTTGGCGCAAGCTCTGTTAAGCTATTGGCGATATTGATGAGGAGAGTATCACCAGTATGATGGCCTAGCTGGTCGTTAACTGCTTTAAAATTATCTATATCAACAAACACTAAAGCAGACTGCTGAGACGGTTCGGTTTGAGGTTGATGATTAAAGTTTTCCTCAATTGCTTTTCTATTTAACAATCCAGTCAATGGATCACTCGAAGCCAACTTGGCCAGTTGCTGCTCATAACGCTTTTCTTTTGTAATATCGATATGAGTACCCATCATCCGTAGTGGTTCGCCATCAGAACCATACTCGACGATGCGCCCTCGATCGTAGACCCAGCTATCACTGCCGTCTTTATGAATCATGCGATGCACTACCTCATAAAGGTCGGTCTTGCCTGCTAGGTGATCTTCAAATGCACCCACCGCAAGCTCGTAATCTTCAGGGTGGAGATTGTTTTTCCACGTTTCAACCGTCGCGGTTAACTCATGGGGCTGATAACCTAGCATTTTGCCCCATTGCATATTGAATATCGTCAAAGTACCTGAAGGAATATGCTGCTCCCACAAACACAGTCCATTACTGTCGAGTGCAGCATTCAACTTTTCTTGTAGTCGCGCATTCTTCCGCTTCAGCTCTTCATTTTCTTTTTCTAAGCAGGCAATTCGAGTTAGATATTCTTCCATTTTGCGCATAATTTACGTCGTTTTCGGAGCGACAATATACGAAAAATACTTTGCAATTTCTATGATTGAGCTTGGAGATATAAGTATTGAATATGCGGTAAATAATAAAGAATCGGTGATGTTACTTAAGAGCTGCAAAGTAAATGCTTGGAAAACAAAGAAGGAAATAGGGGGTAAGCGAGGGGCTCTCCTGGTGCAAAGTCTTAAATGGAGGCCTTTGCACCGGGACTACTGAGGGTTAGCGGTTTAGTGCACCACAACGCTCAGGCTGGTAGGTGATATCGACAATTTCAATTGTCTTCACTTGATTATTTGGCATTGGCCATTCAAGTTTTTGGCCGACAGACAAACCGATCAGTGCACTGCCTACGGGCGCGAAAATAGAGATATCATCACTGCTTTTCAGTTCAGAAGGGTAAACCAGTGTCTTTGTCATGGTTCTATCTTCACCTGAAAATTTAAACTCTACAGTCGAGTTCATCGTGACCACGTTATCTGGCATTTGTTCTGGCTCAAGAACTGTTGCTCGGTCGAGCTCTGCTTCTAATTCCACAAGCTCCGCTGCGATGTTTGGCATTTTATCCAACAAGGCCGTGATTCGGTTCATATCTAAGCTTGAGATGTAGATAGAATTGTTTTCTGACATTTTATGACTCCCAAATAAAAGGCCGCCTCACAAAAATGGGACGGCACTCTATATGTCAATTACGGTATCAATCATATGGACGCTATTCCATATGAACTAAACCTGATTTTAGTCTTTATAGTGCGACTTAGCTAGTAAAAAATTTTTGTTGTGAAGCTTGATTTTTCTAAATCTTTCAATCACTTCAGATATTGTTCTCTGATCACCTTGAAACGGTGAAGTCAAGTGAGTGCGTCGTTTAGAAGCAAAACAGGATTTATCGTAGGTGTGCTCGGTTTCGATGGTCAGCCTAACTTCATAAAAGCAAAACGGTATAGTCCGTTGCTAGCATGGCTTCGGTTATCTCAGTTTGTTAAAACTACCAATATCCGTTAATAAATTACTTTTTATTTCGCAATAGTCAGATAAATACGTTCATCTACCCCTTTAGGGTAGTTTGAAATTGTAATTGATTTACATCATGTATTAATTTTCTTTCACAATTAACAATGAGCTCAGTGATAAGAACCTAACCCTTAGGAATTATAATGAGCAAGTTGAAGCTAGTAGTCATCGGTAACGGTATGGTAGGGCACCGTTATATTGAAGACTTAGTCGAGAAAGCTGATATGTCTAATATGGACATTACAGTTTTCTGTGAAGAACCTCGTGTCGCATACGACCGTGTGCACCTTTCCTCTTACTTTTCTCACCATACGGCAGATGAACTTTCTTTAGTAAAAGAAGGCTTCTACGAGAAACACGGTATTAACATGCTGATCGGCGAACGCGCGATTAACATCAACCGTGAAAACCGCATTGTTTACTCAAGCACTGGCCGTGAAGTTCAATACGACAAGCTGATTCTTGCTACTGGCTCATTCCCATTTGTTCCACCTATCAAAGGTCACGAAAGCAAAGACTGTTTTGTTTACCGTACTATCGAAGATCTTAAAGCGATCGAAGCGTGTGCGAAGAAGAGCAAATCAGGCGTTGTTGTCGGTGGTGGTCTGCTAGGCCTTGAAGCAGCAGGCGCACTGAAAGCACTGGGTGTAGAAACGCACGTTGTTGAGTTCGCGCCAAAACTAATGGCTGAGCAACTTGACCTGGCTGGTGGTAACCAACTTCGTCAAAAGATCGAGCGTATGGGCGTGAACGTTCACACCAGCAAAAATACGCTTGAGATTGCGCCAGAAGGCACAAACGCACGCAACGTTATGCGTTTTGCTGACGGTTCAGAACTAGAAACAGACTTCATCGTATTCTCTGCAGGTATTCGTCCACAAGACAAACTAGCACGCCAAATGGAGCTAGAAGTGGCACCTCGTGGCGGTGTTGCTATCAACGATCATTGTCAGACTTCTGATGAGAACATCTACGCGATTGGTGAGTGTGCGTCTTGGAACGAAATGTTCTACGGCCTTGTTGCTCCTGGCTACAAGATGGCGACAGTTGCCGTTGATCACCTACTAGGTAACACAGAAAGCAAATTCGAAGGCGCTGACATGTCTGCGAAGCTGAAACTTCTTGGCGTTAAAGTAGGCTCTATCGGTGACGCGAACGGTCGTACTGAAGGCTGTAAGAGTTACGTTTACCAGAACGAAGAACAAGAAGTTTACAAACGTCTTATCGTTTCTAAAGACAACAAGAAATTGCTTGGCGCGGTAATGGTTGGCGATACCTCTGACTACGGCGATCTGCTTCAACTTATGTTGAACGAAATCGACCTACCAGAACACCCAGATGCGTTGATCCTTCCTGCACACGCAGGCGCTGAGAAACCAGCACTAGGTGCAGATGCTCTACCAGAAAGCGCAGTGATCTGTTCTTGTTTCGACGTAACCAAAGGCAAGATCGCACAAGCGGTGGCTAATGGTCACCACACATTGGGCGACATCAAAGCAGTGACTGGCGCAGGTACAGGCTGTGGTGGTTGTATTCCTCTAGTGACGTCTGTTCTAAATGCTGAGCTTGCTAAATCTGGTATCGAAGTGAAGAACGACGTGTGTGAGCACTTTGCATACTCACGCCAAGAGCTGTTCCACCTAATCCGTATTGAAGAGATCAAAACGTTTGATGAGCTTCTAGAGAAATACGGTAAAGGTTACGGCTGTGAAGTTTGTAAACCACTGGCTGGTTCTATCTTGGCTTCTTGCTGGGGTGAGCACATTCTTAAGCCACAACTGGTTAAGCTGCACGACACGAACGATAACTTCCTAGGTAACATCCAAAAAGACGGTACTTACTCTGTTATCCCACGTATGGCGGGTGGTGAAGTAACACCTCAAGCACTGGGTGCGTTAGCGAACGTTGCAGCAGAATACAACCTATACACCAAAGTAACCGGTGCTCAACGTATTGGTCTGTTTGGTGCTCAAAAAGACGATCTTCCAGAGATCTGGCGCAAGCTTATCGACGCTGGGTTCGAAACAGGTCAAGCGTACGCAAAAGCACTTCGTATGGCGAAGACATGTGTTGGCTCAACGTGGTGCCGCTACGGCGTTCAAGATTCTGTTGGTCTAGGTTCTTACATCGAGAACCGTTACAAAGGCATTCGTACCCCTCATAAGATGAAGTTCGGTGTTTCTGGTTGTACTCGTGAGTGTGCGGAAGCACAAGGTAAAGACCTTGGCATTATCGCGACTGATGCAGGTTGGAACATGTACGTATGTGGTAACGGTGGTATGAAGCCTCGTCACGCAGACCTACTTGCAAGTGACCTAGATAAAGAAACACTAATCAAGTACATCGACCGCTTCATGATGTTCTACATCCGTACTGCTGCGCCACTACAACGCACATCAGTTTGGATGGAAAACATGGAAGGTGGCGTTGACTACCTACGCGAAGTGATTGTTAACGACAAGCTTGGTATCAACGCTCAACTAGAGGCAGACGTAGCGAAGCTTGTAGACGAGTACGAGTGTGAGTGGACTGCGACCATCAACGACGAATCACAACTGACTCGTTTCGCGCACTTCATCAACTCTGACAAGCGCGATGACAACGTTGTGTTTGTACAAGAGCGTGAACAGCACCGCCCAGCAACCTTCACGGAAAAGCACCCTGAAGCGAAAGGCGACATCCTACACGTAGCGATCACTGAAGCATAAGGGAAGGTTGATTATGTCATTTGAAAAGATTTGCCAAATCAGCGACATCGTACCGGGCACAGGCGTTTGTGCACTGGTTGATGGTCAGCAAGTTGCGGTATTCCGCCCAACACAAGCAGAAGAAGTGCTGGCGATCAGCAACACAGACCCGTTCTTCCAATCAAACGTGCTTTCTCGCGGTTTGATCTGTGAGCACCAAGGCGAGCTTTGGGTGGCTAGCCCACTTAAGAAGCAACGCTTTAACCTGACAACAGGTGCGTGCATGGAAGACGAGCGTTTTAGCGTGAAAGCGTACAAAACCCGCGTAACCAACGGCGAAGTAGAAATCTCTGCGTAAGCTTGGTTTTCATTCCCTCCTCTTAGGGGGAGGGAATGAACTGAAACCTAGATTTAATAGACAAAGGCTTTCCAAGCATCAACTCAGGGGAACAGGGAAGCGAGGTGTTGTAGACAGCGTTCAGGTGTCAACGGGAAGCCTTTCTCTATTCAATCTTTAACTTTTTAACTTTCAATTTTGGATAAGGACACATTCATGTCTACTGATTTTAAGCCTGCAGAATTCGTGCAAACCATGATCAATGTTGGTGAAGCGAAAACCAATACAAGCACGCGAGATCTTCTCCTTCGCGGTACGATGGCTGGCGTTATTCTTTCGCTTGCGGTGGTGGTTGCTATTACCGCGATTGTACAAACGGGTATCGGCCTTGTAGGAGCACTTGTTTTCCCCGTTGGTTTCGTAATTCTAAGTGTGATGGGGTATGACCTAGTAACCGGTGTTTTTGGTCTAGCGCCTCTGGCTAAGTTTGCGAACCGTCCGGGCATCACTTGGGGTCGTATCTTCCGTTGTTGGGGGCTTGTAGGCTTGGGTAACCTTATCGGTTCTCTGATCGTTGCTTACCTAGTGGCTATCTCTCTAACAGGTAACTTTTCTCTAGAACTGAACGCAGTAGCGAAGAAATTTGTCGCTGTTTCTACCGCGCGTAGCCTTGGTTTTGAAAACATGGGTATGGACGGATGGATCACATGTTTCGTACGCGGCATCTTCTGTAACCTAATGGTGTGTCTAGGCGTTATCGGCAACATGACGGCACGTTCGGTGTCTGGTCGCGTAGCAATGATGTGGTTCCCAATCTTCATCTTCTTTGCGCTAGTATTTGAACACACCGTAGTAAACATGTTCCTATTCCCACTAGGTATGATTCTAGGTGCGGATTTTGGTATCGCGACTTGGTTGAACTTCAACCTTATTCCAACCATTCTAGGTAATATTGTCGGTGGTCTCGTAATGACTTGTATTCCACTGTACCTAACTCACGCAAAAACAGCGCCTTCTATCAACGTAGTTGAAGAAGAAGTAAAAACAGAGCCTGCAATCGCAAAATAAACCGCTTTTATCTGGCCCTACCTATGGTAGGTAGGGCTGTTCAACTCATTTAACTTTCGATAAGTATTGTATTGATTTAGCTATAAAAAGTAATAACTCCTTGGGGTGATTTTAACCTTGAGTTAATGACTTGAGTGTTACTTTTTATGTCCAAATTTTCGATAGGCGTTGATATGACAACTGTTAACTCATCTTTAAACAGCGGCTTTGTTTCTCTTGTTGGTGCAGGTCCTGGTGACCCTGATTTACTCACAGTAAAAGGCTTAAAAGCCATTCAAGCGGCTGAAGTTGTTGTGTACGACCGATTGGTATCAAAAGAGATTCTTGAGTTGGCGCATGCATCAGCAGAGATGATTTATGTTGGGAAAAAGCTCGATTTTCACTGCGTGCCTCAAGATCAAATCAACCAAATCTTGGTGCAAAAAGCGCAAGAAGGTAAACGCGTTGTACGTCTAAAAGGCGGCGATTCATTTATCTTTGGTCGTGGCGGTGAAGAGCTAGAAGAGCTAGCAGAATTCGGCATCAAATACGAAGTGGTTCCGGGTATCACAGCTGCTGCGGGTGCAACGGCTTACGCAGGTATTCCATTAACACACCGCGACCATGCACAAAGCGTTCAATTTATCACTGGTCATGTACAAAAAGATGGTCGTGAGATTGAATGGCATTCACTAGCGCAATCCAACAACACACTTGTGTTCTATATGGGTTTGAAGCAAAGCGGCCATATTATGGATAAGCTGATCACTCATGGGTTAGATCCTGAGATGTCATGCGCCATTATTGAAAACGGTACGCGCCCAGAGCAGCGCGTGTTCCAAGGAAAGTTGAACGAGCTATCGATCATGGCAGAGCAAGCCGTGAGCCCAGCATTGATTGTGGTTGGCAGCGTGACTCAACTTCACAACAAGTTGGATTGGTTCGCAAAGTAATACTGCCCAGAAGTGACTATATTTTACAGGGGCTTTGTTGCCTCTGCATTTCTTGCTTACGCATAGGCATTTGATCAATGAGGTTGTTGATAAACGACCAGTCTGTTTCTGCGCCCCAGCGGTGCTTTTCTAGACCATCTTTACCAAGCAAAATAGCGGTATGAGAACCTTTTTCGACCTCATAAAGACGAGCTAGCATTTTTAGGTCGAACTCTTCTTTAAGCCAAGCAGGAAAAGTATAACCTTGCTCTGTAATGACCAGCGTGACGACATCTCTGTCTTCCAACTCACACTCATTCATAAGTGTTTCTAGCAAGAATTGTTTGACGTATTCATCATTTTCTGGCGCAAAGTAGAGCACACTTCTATGTGGCCAGTATTTGGAGTGCGCTGGATAACCAAATGCTGTCGATGACAAGATACAAGAAAGCAGTATCACTAGTAACTTTCCGCCCATGACAGTTCCCCTAGAAACCCAAATAACTTTTTATACGTTAAGTTTAGTGGAATTGGCTCATTGTGCTTTTTCCAAAACTGGCATAGGGTAGGCAGCAAATAAATTGAGCGTAGAAATAGATGAGTTCGGAAAGCAAACAAAAAATCGCCATTTTGGTTGATGTACAGAATGTGTATTACACTTGTCGCGAAGCGTATCGAAGCAATTTTGATTACAACCAGTTTTGGTATGTTGCCACACAAGGGAAAGAGGTGGTAAGTGCTCGTGCTTATGCTATTGCGAGCAATGATCCCAAGCAACGTCAGTTCCACCATATTCTTCGTGGTGTTGGATTTGAGGTGATGCTTAAACCCTACATCCAGCGTCGTGATGGCAGCTCGAAAGGCGATTGGGATGTGGGTATTACTCTCGATGCAATTGAAATTGCTCCCGAAGTTGAGGAAGTGATTCTAGTTTCGGGAGATGGAGACTTTAGTCTGCTAGTAGAGAGAATTCAGCAGCGCTTCAATAAAACGGTGACCGTTTATGGTGTACCTAAACTTACATCTCAAACTCTGATTGATTGTGCCGACAATTTTGTCGCGATTGATGACGATTTCTTGCTGTAGTTAAATAGTGTAATAAAGAAAGGCGAGTCACTCAGGCTGTACGAAAACGTACAATGACTCGCCTCTAATTTATCGTTGATTTGGCTAGTTACGAAGGAATGATCATTTGCCCTAGCAAGTAACCCAAGCAACACGCACCAATCACGCCGATTAAGCCCACAGACATGAATGAGTGGTTGAAGTACCACTTACCAATCTTAGTTGTGCCCGAGGTATCGAAGTTCACAGTCGCGATATCTGAAGGGTAGTTGGGAATAAAGAAGTAGCCGTATACCGCTGGCATCAAGCCGATAAGCAGCGCAGGTTCCAAACCTAAGCCGAGACCAACAGGCAGCATCATGCGAGCCGTTGCAGCTTGAGAGTTCACCACAACCGACACAATGAATAACGCAAGCGCGAATGTCCAAGGGTAGTTGGTTACCATCTCTACGATGCCGGATTTAAATTGAGGCATAGCGTACTGGAAGTAGGTATCTGACATCCATGCAATACCGAAGATAGCAATCGCCGCCACCATACCTGACTTAAACACCACGCCATTTGGTACGTCACGCGGGTCAGTTTTGGTCGCAAGCAAAATGATACCGCCGAAGCAAAGCATCATCATTTGAATCACAACGGCCATGCTGATTGGCTTCGCGCCATCTACGATGGTACGAATGTCTGGCCACATCGCGATAACGACGATCACCAAGATCGATGCAATGAACAGCAATACAGAGTTACGAGCACTTGTTGGTAGTACTTCATCAAGAGACGTTGCAGTTGTGTTGAGGATTTTTTCTCTCCACACAGGATCTTTCAAACGCTCTTGGTATTCTTCATCGTCGTCTAGTTCTTTACCACGCTTTAGGCTGTAAAGTGACATCAACAACGTACCGAATAAGGTTGCAGGTACAGTAACGAGCAGAATTGAGAGCAGAGTGATCTCGTGTTGAATGTCGGAGAGTTGCGCCAAGTAGTAAACCACTGCTGCTGAAATTGGCGAGGCTGTGATTGCGATTTGAGACGCGACAGAAGCGGCAGCCATAGGACGCTCTGGACGAATGCCATTTTTAAGTGCAACGTCGCCAATGATTGGCATGATAGAGTAAACCGCATGACCTGTACCAAGTAGGAAGGTCATAAAGTAAGTCACGAACGGAGCAATAAGGGTGACGCGTTTTGGGTTCTTACGAAGCACACGCTCGGCAACTTGCAGCATGTATTTCAAACCGCCAGCGGCTTCAAGAATGGAAGCACACGTTACCACCGCTAAAATGATCAACATAACGGTGACAGGAGGAGAGGTTGGCGGCATCTTAAAGATGAAGACTTCAATCACCAAGCCAATTCCGGATACGACCCCAAGGCCGATACCACCATAACGTGAGCCGATATACAGCATCACGAGCAAAAATAGAAACTCAAGATACAACATGTGGATTTCCTTATTCAAAACAGAGGGCTACATAGCCAAATTACCTCTTTGTATTGTCTCGATATTCAGAAAGAAAATACTTCATGTTGTTCACAATCCGCTGGATAAGAAACAGCAATATTCAATTATTGGCAATAACTCACGCTACACAGGGAAACTGTTAACACAGTTTTATCAGGGTGTTTTTATGCTGTGTATTTTTGCGATCATGTGAGCGTTAAATGCGAAGAGGTTTAAGAGTTTGTTGCTATTCATCGCATACGTAACCAGACCTTACAGCTTCACAGAACTCGGAAATACATTCATAACTAACCCTAAGAGTGCTTCTTTGTTATGAAAACGCAAAGGATAATAGTTTGCATTGCGATTGGTGCTTGGGTATAAAGGTGTCAGAATGACTACACCAACAATAAGCCATCATGTCTGAGCAATTTTTCCCGCAACTGTTTCAAACTTCGAGTGAGATTACACCTTACCTACACGGTGATATCGGCGAGATAGGGCAAGAAGCTATCCATATCGAGAATGATATCAACCCGATCATCCAAGGCCTTTACCAGCAAATCTCGGAGGCTCATCCGGAAGCGGGAAAAGCATATTGGTTGACAAGAACGTGGGATTTACTTTGTTGGCAGCCAGTTTATGTCGCATTCATCTCTATTTACGGTTACCACACGTTGCCAAACATTCGCGAGATAGCGCAGCACCTCAAACCTTGTTTTGTTTCTGGGTACCGATTCGCCGACGAAGCGCATATACATGGCGAGCCAGAAGCGTTGATAAAAGAGGCGGGGCGTCAAATCCGAGAACTGTTCGACTTCTATCAACAAGAGATGAGTCAATGGACACGCATTCGTCCTGGCTTCACCCATCAATTGATGTCGGACGGAATCATGGCTTGTTTAATTCGTCTCCAACAGCGCTTTCCGCAAATGACTAACTCGACACTTCAGGAGCATGCGGTCTTGTGGCTAAGCGCAATGGGTTTGGATGTTGATAATAGCCGCTCACTTCATGAGACGGAATCAGATCAGTCGCTAAAGTTAGTAAGAAAAAGTTGTTGTTTAGTCTATAAGTGTGAAGGCAGAAAGCTTTGTGCAGATTGTCCTCGTTTAGAGGAAAATCGACAGCTTATGAGCAAGAAGGTTCTTAATTAACATTTATTTAACTTGTGTAACAGTGCTCGATTTGAGAGTGAGAATAAGTATCATTGCATGCTCTTGTTGACAACAAAAAGATAAATACAATGATGAAAAGGACGTTTTCTTTCAATCTCATCGTACTTGCGATGAGCAGTGGATACGCAGTTAGCTCAATAGCAGCAGAAGATCTTCAACAAACATCGACTCCAAGCGATGAGCAATTGGTTGTTGTAGGCAGTGTGATGCCGAAATCGATCTCCGATATTCCAGGAACGGTTTGGTTTGTTGGCCAAGAAGAGATTGCTCAGCAATATCGTGCGGGCAAGACACTGGGTGATATTCTTTCTGCAACCATCCCTTCTTTAGACGTCGGCACCGGTGGTCGAACTAACTATGGTCAGAACCTTCGCGGTAGAGCAATGTTGGTAATGATTGATGGTGTCTCGTTACAGTCTTCTCGCCCGATTAGTCGTCAGTTAGACGCAATAGACCCATTCAACATCGAGCGAATTGAAGTACTATCTGGTGCAACCTCCATTTATGGTGCAGGCGCTACTGGTGGTGTTATTAACATTATCACCAAGAAAGCGTACTCGGATGACTTGTCGTTTGAATCCTACGTGAGTGGCACTACAGGCTTTAATAGCAGCGATGACTTTGATTACAAACTCGCTCAGTCTATCTCGGGTGGTAATGAGCGAATTACCGCTAGAGGTTCGGTTGTGTACACCGAGACACAAGGTGCATTTGACGCAAATGGCGACATTGTCACCCCAGACATTTCACAGGGCTCTTTGCAGTATAATTCAACGCTCGATGTTATGGGATCGACCGAGATTCAAATCTCCGATGCCAGCAAGTTAAACCTTGTCGCACAATACTATGACAGCCAGCAAGACTCGCCATACGGTTTGTACATTGTTAACAATAAATTTGTTGATGTACGAGAGGGGTTCGATTCCGACCGTGAACATGGTACAGAGCGAGTTCTCTTAAGTGCGAACTACGCTCACGACAGCGTATTCGGTCATCAACTGATAGGCGAGTTATCTTACCGTAGTGAAGACCAAACCTTTACTCCTTATTACCAAAGTGCCTCTCAACAAAAAACAGAAGTTTTTGCTGGGCGCTTAGCATTAGCTAAAAGCTGGGAGTCATTCAAACTTGTTTATGGTGTCGATGCGTACTTAGACCGTTTTGAAAGTAACCAGGCTCTGTTCGATTCAACCATTGCGAACAGCTCTGGGAACTTAATTAATCGAACCTATGCCGAAGTGGGGCGTTACCCAGATGTTGATGTGGCGTCTTACGCAATGTTTGTCCAAGGGGATTACCAAATCAATCAAGATTGGTCAGTACAAGCAGGCTACCGCTACCAATACATGGACAATAAGATTGATGATTTTGTTGCCTATAGTATACAAAAGAAGATCGCATCGGGTAATGGTGTATCAGCGGATGCGGTACCAGGTGGCAGCACTGACTACTCTGTGAGCTTATTTAATTTGGGCACCATTTATCAGCTTAACGATGAATCTCAGCTTTGGGCGAACTTCTCTCAAGGTTTCGAACTCGCTGATCCTGCAAAGTACTACGGCCAAGGTAGCTACGATGCCGCGGATGCAAATGGTCACTACGCGTTGAACAATAGCATTAATGTATCTGACTCAAAAATGTCGGGCATCAAAACGGACAGCTATGAAATTGGTTACCGATTAGATACGGATACTGTCGCACTGCAAGCGGCGGGTTACTATTCGGTTTCGGATAACTCAATCAAGTATGACAAGAAGACGCTCCTAATCACCAATGTTGATGACGAGCAACGTGTATACGGTGCCGAAGCAAACATTAACTACTGGGTAAACCGTGATATTTTGTTAGGTGCATCAGGTCACTATGTGGTTTCTGAGCTTAAAACCAACGGTAAGTGGGAAGATCTAAGCGCGGGTAAAGCAAGTACATCAAAAGCGAACGCGTGGGCGGCTTACTATCAGGATAGCTATTCAGTACGTTTACAAAGCCAGACGATGTTTGATTACGAAGATGACGCAAACAATAAACTAGATGGATACACTACGTTTGATCTTCTTGGTAACGTAACACTACCTATCGGGCAGTTAGGTTTTGGTATTCAAAACCTATTTGACGAAGACTACACAACCGCTTGGGGACAACGTGCGCAGATTCTTTATGCAGCACACTACGATGCTGCAGCGTACGACTACAAAGGAAGAGGTCGCACATTCACACTGAACTACAGTGTCGAATACTAAAGCTAACTATCTCCGAATATCAAAAAAGCCGCTTGAAGCGGCTTTTCTTTTAGGCTTGATCTGTCTGCGCTGTGTCTACAACGTTTTCCGTGTGTTCTGAAGCTTGGTTTTGTTCTTCAGCTTCCATTTTCGCGCGTTCAGCTTTGGAGATATAACGCGGCTTATTGCTCTTATGTAGCTTAGCGTTATGCTTCTTCTGCTTCGCTTTCAAGATCTGATTGATTTTCTTCTTGCGGTTCATGGTGGTGGTCCTTTAATTTAGCGAGGCAGGATAGTTACTTTTTTATCAAGTTACAACTAAATAAGCGCCGGTATCGGTCGCAAAATTCAAGTACGTTCCTATGTCCAATCATCTATCGCGTTTTAATGGAGCCCAAATGAAAACACTGTACACCGAACGTTTGATACTGCGTCTTGTGAGTGTAGATGATGCACCATTTATACTAAAACTTTATAACCACCCAGACTTCTACCGTTTTGTCGGAGACAAACAAATTCGTACCGAATATGAAGCGGCGCGTTACATAAAAGAAAACATGCTACGCATGCAACAAATTAAAGGCGTGAGTTTACTCGTTGTAGAGAAGAAAGAAGATGGACAACCCATCGGGATTTGTGGGTTGGTTAAACGTGACACATTACAACACTATGATCTCGGATATGGATTTTTACCTTCCGCTTATGGCTTCGGCTACGGAACGGAGTCTGCAACCGCAGTGCTGGAATACGCTAGAGAGGAAATGAAACTCGATAATTTGGTTGCCATCACCAACAATGACAATATTCGTAGTATAAGTTTGCTCAAAAAACTGGGCTTTGAGTTTGAACGAGTTGAGCAGCAATATGATAATGGCCGCACGTTAGAACTTTACACAATGATGTTGTGATTTTTGGATAGCGCATGAGCGATATTTTACTTGGCAAACTCGCCACTGAATTTAAGACAGTAAAAGCCATGGTAGAGGTTTACTGTCATGACCATCATGGAACAAAACGTGACTTATGCTCAGAATGTCATGAGCTGCTTGAATACGCAGAAGTGCGCCTCGACCGCTGTCCTTATGGAGAGAATAAACCGACGTGTAATAAATGTCCGATTCACTGCTACAAACCAGAGCCGAAAGAACAAATGCGTTTGGTCATGCGTTACTCTGGCCCCAGAATGTTACTGAAACATCCCATCTTGGCGGTTCGTCATTTGCTTCATGAAAAGCGAATGGTACCGGAAAAGCCTGCAGCGAACGCGTCAAACCGTCACAAGCGTTTATCTAAACAAAAATGCGAAGAATAAAAAAACGAGGGCGACATGCCCTCGTTTTCGTTGAGTAGAAGCGGCGTGGTTAGAGGCCAGCGGCCATACGCTGCTTGGTTTTGCTCGCAGCAAGTAGCATGTATACGCCAGTCGCAACCAAAGCGGCAAACAAGTAGCCTAGCAAGCCGTGTTCTTGGCCCATAAATTTATCAGCGACAACAGGACCAGCAACAGAGCCGATGCTGTAGCTAAACAGCATGACTTGTGTCGCAGAGACAATAAAGCGTTCATCAAGTCCTTCGCAACCTAAGTTGATTGCAATCGGGTACAAGGCAAAAGTAGCTGCACCTAAAAAGAATAATGCAGCAGCCAATACCACGGCTGACGAGGAAATAAACGTCATACCGATCGAAAAAATACCCAAAATACAGAAAAACGCCATTAGCACTGTGCGGCTCATGTATTTGTTTAACGCGGTCACCATTGGTTGGACTAGCATGCCACCTAGAATCACTAGCGCCATCAATGTACCAATGTCTTGATGGCTAATTTTACGGTTAGTTAACTCAACTGGCATTAATCCGTAGATCGCGCCTAAGGTCAAACCTGAAACAACACAACCAATAATTGCTGCATGGTTTAGTTTGGCAATTTGCTTAAATGATAAAGCGGTTGATTCATGGCTGTTTGGCTGCTCACACTCAATGAACATTAGCACCAGCATCGCCATTAAGATCAACGTCGTGATCGCAATAAACGGAACGCCGCCACTTACGCCAAGCACGCCAATACCAAACTGGCCTAATGCTGAACCACCATAAAGCGATAGCATGTACAAGCTCAAACGTTTCGCACGCGATGCTTCGTCTCCAGACATTAGCCAAGACTCAACAATGACAAAAACACCAGCAACCGCGATACCCGCAATAAAGCGAGCGGCAAGCCACATCAATCCGTTAGCAAACACGGGTAGTGTGACGATAGTTAGCGAAAATACGGCCAAGCAACCAATAAACGCGTTACGGTGACCAACTTGACGAACGATACGTTCAATAAAAATAGCACCGGTTAATAAGCCGCCATAAAACACACTCGCCAACCAACTCGCGTAATCTGCTGAGATGTTGTATTCACCGAGCATGAGAGGGATCAAGCTCATTAAATAGCCCGAAGCCACCGCATAAAGAGACAGTGCGACGACTGGAACTGTAACTCGTGGTGATGCTGCAGGAACGACTGTGTTTTCCACTGTTTTGCGCCTATAAGTTAAATGAAATCTAAGGGTTATTCGGCGCGAATATGAGGCTAATAGTTAGGCAAGTAAAATGATAAATTTAAGTCGTTTCGACAAATAATATTTATTAACTAGATAGGTTGATAAGTTGCATAAAAACGCCAACCTACAAACAAGGTTGGCGTGGAAGATTATTTAGTAAGTGCTTGATTTAACCATTGATCAAATTGAGTTTTAGGTAACGCACCATTGATCATATCAACGCGTTGACCATTCTTGAAAACCATAATGGTAGGAATACTGCGAATACCAAATTGCGCCGCAAGTTGTTGTTGAGCTTCGGTATCAATCTTAACAAAACGAGCCGTACCGGCTTGTTCATGAGCAACATCAGAGAAAACAGGAGCAAAACCAACGCACGGGTTGCACCATGGGGCCCAAAAATCTACTACAACAGGCATATCACTTTGTAATAGAGCAGAAAAGTTATCTTGTGTACCTTCGATAGGCGAGCCGTCTAAAAGTGCACTTTTACATTTACCGCAAGTTGCAGATTCGGCAACGCGCTCATTAGGGACACGATTTAGACCGCCGCACGAAGGGCAGCGAGTTTTAAACGATGACATGACTTCTTCCTTTATTACGTATTGATGAAAACATGACTTACCAGTCAGCCTCATTATTTGTATACTTATTTTTTAACCTGCCGAAATAACGCAGCGCAGGTTTGTATTTGAGCCTAAGGTTCTAAGAAATTTTATTAAAATACAACAATAAATAGGTCTGCGATGACAAATTACTACGCTGAAATTACAGGTTGGGGGAAATGTGTTCCGCCAGCTGTGCTCTCTAACGATGATCTTAGCACTTTCCTCGATACTTCCGATGAGTGGATTCGTACCCGCACTGGTATCGAAAACCGCCGTATTAGTCATGTAAACACGTCAGACATGGCGACCGTTGCTGCTAAACATGCATTAGCTCGAGCAGGCGTCGATGCAACAGACGTGGATTTAATCATTGTGGCGACTTGTTCACCAGATTCATTGATTCCAAATATCGCTTCTAAGGTACAGCAGAACCTAGGTATTCGTGCAGCCGCTGCCTTTGACTTAAATGCCGCATGTACGGGATTTGTCTATGGCCTAGAAACGGGCACACGTTTGATTCAATCAGGTAACTATCGTAACGCGATCATTATTGGTGCGGAAAGATTGTCATTCTACATCGATTGGGCAATGCGAGATACCGCTGTTCTATTTGGTGATGGTGCGGGCGCCGTTGTGTTATCAAGAACGGAAAAAGAAACGGGTTTACTACAGTCTCAAATCGGTTGTGACGCAAAAGGCCGCGATATTCTGTCCGTACCAAAGTTTGGTACTTGTATGGATCGCTTTGCGGAAGACAACGGTTACTGGGATTTCAACTTTGTAGGACAAGAAATTTTCAAACGTGCGGTAAAAGGTATGGGGCTAGCTGCGAAAACCGTACTGAAAGCATCACAGTTAACGACGGAACAAATCGATGTTGTGATTCCGCATCAAGCGAATATTCGTATTATTCAAACCTTGTGCGACCTGTCTGGAATTCCACACGACAAAGCGTTTGTTAACATTCAAAACTATGGCAATACTTCAGCTGCGACGGTGCCAATTGCATTGTGTGAAGCGGTAGAGCAAGGTCGAGTTAACCCAGGTGATAACATGCTTCTTGCTGCGTTTGGTGCAGGTTTGACATGGGGTGCGGCAGTATTGAAATGGGGTGACCGCGTAACGCCAATTGGTGAAAGTGATGCGGTTCTGCCTGAATGTGAGCAATCCGCGCTAGAATTACTTGAGCGTGCCATTAAGCTGTGTAACGAACGCCGTCGCGACGAGGTGTAACGGACACTTTGCAAACATAAGATGAGTAAGGGAGCGCGAGGCTCCCTTATTTGATGATGTGTTCTACAGCTACCTGTAAAATATCTTACGACATAAAACCCAGGTTTGAATGGGTAAAATTACGGATGTTCGGGAACACGTATTCCAGTGCAGCGTTATCACTCACGCCCATCCACTGTGCTAGTGTTGAACCAACTTGATCAGCGGCAATTTTGGGTATGAGTCGGCCTTGAGAGTAATCATCGTTTCCGCCCAGTATTAGTTCCGGCCATGTACCGATAGGTTGTTTCCCATTTACCGCGCCTCCAATTAATAGTTGATGGCCACCCCAGCCATGATCGGTACCATTTCCGTTGCTCATCATCCGTCGACCGAAGTCAGACATAGTGAAAGAGGTGACTTGCTTGTTTAGCCCTAACCGTTCGACTACACGATACATTGCTAAAAGGTTTGTCGCGAGATCCTCAAGTAGCACTGGATGACGTGCCAGTTGCGAATCGTGTAGGTCATACCCAGAGTGTTTAACGAAAAAGACTTGTCGTTGCTGCTTCAGGACATCTTGGCTTGCTATCAATTTGTACACGGTTTGCATCTGCTTGCCGAGCGTCGATGACGTAAACAGCGGCTCGTCAGCAATGTGGTTGAGTTGCTCGCTCAGTACACTGCTCATTACCATCGACTCATCAACCATCAAATTAAAATGACCATTAAATGGATTGTCAGTTTGATGAGAGAGAAGGCGATCATAGATCCCCTTGTATAGCGGGTTATCAATCGCGGTAAGCTGAACCGCGCGATCTTTTTTCAGGACAGTTTGGCGGTGTTCCATTGCCCGTAACCAAAGCGAGTTGCCATGCACACTGTATAGCGGTGTTATTTCTGATTCAGAGTTTAATACATCCAACATTCTGCCAGCCCAACCAAGATTTTTAGACTCGCTCATTCCACCAAGTAACCAAGCGTCTGTTTGAGAATTATGAGAAAACAGTTGCTCGGGAAGTGATGCTTCACCTTGCTCAATAGCTTGTTTGGTGACGGGATGGTTGAGAATGCCACTATTGAGCACGATGCTGGCATCGCCTTGTTCGAAAACGGAAGTTAACGCATTTAACTTTGGGTGTAAGCCGAGCTTCACTGGGTGATTTGAGCTATCGACAGCACTTAAATTGATAGGGAGTATGTCTTCTTTGGCGACAGAGAGTGGCCCTCTGACTTTGGAATATTGACGATAGTGCGCCTCCGATAATGGCAGTATGGTGTTGAATGCATCGTTTCCGCCTGCTAAATACACACATATTAATGCTCGAAAGTCATTGGATGGCGCTGCGAGAGAGTAACCTGGCAGACTAAGAGAGGCTAGTGCGCCCATCGATAGCGTGCTTTGTATAAAATGTCGTCGTGAAATATCCATAATTCACTCCTAATCCTGAATATAGAATTCGTCGCCAGAAATGGCGGTAAATATCACTAGAGCGAGTTTTGTTGTTGGCACATAGTCCCCACGATAATCATTCAGGGCGGTGAGCATGAGCTCTTTCAATTCAGCAGAAGCCGTTCCAGCAAAGAAACGCTCGTTAACCAATTCGACTAAGGCACGGTGATCGTCCAGAAGAAGATAAAACTCGTTAAGATCGAAGTGGTAGGAATCTCCACCTCCTCTACGAGTGCTGGTTAACATATAGTTGACCAAATCGGTATAAACAGACCAATTGAGAAGTTCATACTCTGGAGAGTTAATACCAGACTCCGTAAACTCGTTAGACGGCTGATAGTCTGGAGAGTAAAAATTAAACACGGAAGGAGAACGAAGCGGCCCTTGATTAGCGATGTTCATCATCGTTGTTGCGTCTTCGTAACGTGATCCTTTAATCGTAAAACCTGATGCTCGATGAAAATTAGTCAGGACCAGTATCGGTTCTTTCACTTTTATAGGCGGGGTATCCGTCATCCCTAATGCTTCAGGGTCGAGCAATATGGCTCGAACAACGGCGGTTAGATCGCCTTTTTCTCCTTCCCCATTGTTGTTAAATATCGTAGCAACACGCGCGACGTACTCTGGGCTTGGATTTGAACTGACCAAACGTTGGATAAGTAACTTTGAAACAAATGGAGCAACATTTGGGTGAGACATCAACATATCAATCACTTTTGAAAGCTCTTCTTGTGCGGTTAGACCCGATGGGATCACGTTCCCTAGAAATCGCTTCTCGCCGGTGTCGTGTCTTTGACTGATAACTCGCATCGGTTTCACGAATGCGATGTCGGAATTTTTCCATCCAGTTAATGCTCGCGCGAGCTCTTGAATATCAGTTTGATTGTACGTGGGGATAGGTTTGCCTGTTGCGTGGTTTAGCTTTTTACTGCCATCTAAATTGAGTTCATACAAACCGATAGTGAATAACTGCATTAACTCTCGAGCAAAGTTCTCATCGGGAAGCGTTCCTGTCGCACTATTTTCTTTTGCACTACCGAGCATAGACAAATAGCTCCCCATGACTGGATGGATGGAAACGTCATACAACAGGTCTCGGTAGTTGCCAAACGCATGCTCAACCAACAGATCGTAGTAATTCACTAACCCTGTAGGTTTGCTGGAAAGAACGCCGCCATAACGAGAAACGACTACGATCTGACTCAATGCATAAGCCGTTCGCTGTCTGAGCTGATCTTCAGCAGTAACAACAATCTGATACCAAGCATTTTCTCGGTTTGACTGTAGGCCTTTAGAAAAAGGCGTTTGATAAAGTGGTTGATGGTAGGTTGCTGGCAGGTTGATTTGTTTCTGTATCCAGTCCTCTAACCCGTTTTCCCTAACCTCATTAATTAACGCAGGAGTTGGTCCAAAAGAGGTTTGATAGAGAAAACGCGCAACGGTTTGATCGGATGGGGATTGCTGTATTTGTGCTGATACATTAGGCACATGGCTCAGCAATAAGATAGCCAATCCTAGTACCCAAGCAGAGATTTTATTTAGCTTCTGACGTCTCATAGTTAACTCGCTTACCCGAAGTAACGATTTAAGTCCATTTAACGGGAGTTATTAAGCTCTTTTGAGCTGTTTAGTAAATTTATGAAAATCAAGCAGCTGCATAGGCGAGTATAGTAGCTATAAGTGGTGAACAAAAAACTCAAACGATGAATTTGGTACTATAGTGCTAGAAGTTTTTGATGCTATTTTTTCTAAGATACTGATATTAAATATGGCCAATGAAGAGTAACAAGCAGAGATATCGCAATGGATATAGAAGGGGGACAGCTAAAGTACTGTTAACAAGAGATTGGTATGTTTGTTAAGGCTTAAGTTAGTTTCAAGAAATTATTGAGCCAATAAATAAAGTCCATTGGTTTGCACAAGAGAAAACCACACGGATGTTCTCTTGTACAAAGCAACAAAGGTTATTTTCGGGCAAGCTTATGGTGAGCACGAGAAAAGTGATCGGCACAAAATGCGCCCACGATCGAGAGTTCGCCAGCCAGACAAAGCGCAGCTGCGACTTCGGCTAACGCTTTCGCATTGCCGTTGCCGTGCAAACCCAAAATATCCAAACATGCTTTTTGCGTTGGAAGGCCAGTACCACCACCAACCGTCCCCACCATGATGTTTGGCAAGGTCACGCACGCGTACAAGTTGCCTTGAGCGTCCACATCCATACGAGTGATTCCAATGGCAGACTCTGCAACGCAAGCGGCATCTTGACCACAAGCAATGTACAGCGCGGCAAGCGCGTTTGCGTAATGCGCGTTGACGCCAATTGTCCCGCTGAGTAAACCGCCCACTGTGGTCATTTTGCCAAATTGAACCATAGACTCCGGCGTCGTATGCAGATATTTTTCCACCAACTCAGCAGGAATGGTCACTTCGGCGGATACTTTCTTACCGCGTACCGAGCGCAGTGTGTGCGCGTTTGGTTTTTTGTCGCCTGATAAGTTGCCATCCAAGAATGCTTGAGTTGGTTTGATTGGGCTGGTCGCCAAAATATGATGGAACACTTCGTTTGTTGCGATGGTCACCATGTTTTGTCCGGAAGCGTCACCAGTCACGTATTCAAAGACCAAATAAACGTGGTTTCCTTCGATATTTACATTGATGTCTTTGAGTTTGCCATGTGAGGTGGTGGATTCCGCAATTTGACGAAATACGTCAAACTGGGTCACAACCCAACTGACGAACTGGCCGGCGTCAGCAAGGTGATTAAAGGCGAATACTGGTGTTCGGCTCACCCCTTCACTTAGTAACAATGCGCTCGCGCCACCAGCGGCGGTGATAAGATTTGCGCCACGGTTGTAGGAAGCGACTAACGCGGCTTCTGTCGTTGCGAGCGGAACCAAAAAGTCATCGTTCGCATACAAACCGTTGACGCGCAAAGGGCCTGCGATGCCGACCGGCACATTGACAGTACCAATGAAGTGCTCGATGTTGTTGGAGTAAGCGTCGCAATGTGACTGTGTGAAAGGATCAAGAAGATGATCTTTATTGGTCACTTGTTCCAATACTTGCCAACGGCGCGCCAAATGCTTATCCGATAGGCCAGGGCTTAAGCAGAGACGTTTCTCTGGCTTGTGAAACTTCGGTTCTAATGCCGATTGAATCTTACTGCTGGTTTCGATATCGGAAAGGGCGGAGCTTTGAACAGGGTTATCTTGGTTTAACTTCGGCATACAAACGTTAACTGAAAAATCGAACCAGAGATTGTAGTGATTGAGGCTTTGATTACAACGTTGATTATACGTTTTGCAACAAATACCACTGTGCAAGCGCCTTTATTATCCAAGTGATTTGATATTGGAGCGGCGAATTTACTGGAAATAAATGGGTTTTGACAATGAATGTTGCAGTGAATAGAGGAACCTATGGTTCTTAGAGAACTTAGATGGTTTAGACCGCAGCGGCTTTGAGTCGATAAGGTGTAAGAATGAGTGTCTTAAAACCGGACAGGCTCAATCTATGAGAGGAATAAGCTGTCTAACCCAGTCCCTTGGGTCAGACGCTAGCTTGAATCCGTTATCCAGAAGTTAGTTAAAGGTGCGAGCCACACGTCCCGCACTTTGAATACGGTAATGGCCAACGTAAGCAGGAACAAATACCGATTGTCCTTTCGCGGCGGTTAACGTCTCACCGTTATCACTGATGAGTGTCAGGTCGGCATCAATCGCCATCAAAATCTCTGCGCTGTTAGCCTCAATCACTTCATTGTTCGGTTCGTTAAGAATGCTGAAACTAAAGTCTGCCACTGGAACGGGGTAAAGGCTTTGGCAACCATTGGCATTGGGTTCTAGAACAAGGCCGTTAAACGGCTTAGGCACAAAGTCTGTGCATTTAACCAGTTCTTCAACATCCATATGTTTCGGCGTGAGTCCTGCACGCAAAACGTTATCTGAGTTCGCCATGATCTCTAATCCCGTTCCTTTAATGTAAGCGTGTGGCGTTCTTGCGCTCAGGAACATCGCTTCGCCAGGTTGCAGCGTGATGACATTCAACAGTAATGGCGCAAACAAGCCGACATCGCCGGGGTATTGAGTGGATAGATCCAAGATGAGCTGGAAAACGTCGCTGTCAGTGCCTTGTTCCGATTGACGTGAAGCGTGGGCAAGAAGTTGTTTCAGTGCTCGCTCTTTTGTTTCTCCTTCTATGGTCAGAATGTGCACAAAGAAATCGCGTAAACCTTGTGAGTTGGCTTCGTGTTTGAATGCATCTAGTGGCGCGCGTAGCTCATCGATATCGCAAAGGCTAAATGCCTCAATAATCTCGGAATACGAGCGAAAACCGTTCATGGCTTGGTAACTTGTTAGCGCGTACACCAACTCAGGTTTGTGGTTCGGATCCTTGTAGTTACGATGGCTCGCGTTTAGTGGGATCCCAGCACTTTGCTCTTTTTCGAAACCTATTTCGGCATCTTGTTTGCTTGGGTGAACTTGAATCGACAGTGCGTGTTCGGCCGCTAAGATCTTAAACAGAAAGGGCAGGTCGCCAAATTTCGCTGCGGTTTCTGCTGATAAATAAGCGGGTTGGTTTTGTTTGATCAGTTCAGACAAAGGCAGCGTGTTTTGCTCAATCTGAACTTCAGAGCAGCCGTTTGGGTGAGTACCCATCCATACTTCTGCTTGAGGCTCATTCGTTTCGTTAGAAAAGCCAAACAAATCGTGAATAGAAGAGGTGCTTCCCCAAGCGTAGTTTTGGATTTTGTTGTTCATTTGAAAGAAGCTATACGATGAAATAGTGTTCAAATTCATGAATTTTTCCCATAGTTAACCCTCCGAACTGAATCGGAAGAAAAATTAAGCAGAGATACATTAAATAAGGATGGCGAGCTCGGTTAGGTCACTCGCCAATTTGCCCGAAGGGCGATAAGTCGATTTACAACCGAGGTTTTGGTTCGAGTGGTTTTCGTGATGGTTGCGCTTGCAAAAATGGCAGCAACAAAAGGCCAATGACGGCTGCACAAACTGAAATGGTGATGAAGAAACCCGTCCAATGATATTCTTCAAGAATTAACGCCAGTGGATAACCTGACAATGCTGCGCCCATGTAGGCGAACAAGCCCACGAATCCTGTTGCCGCGCCGGCAGAATCTTTGTGAGAGCACTCCGCCGCCGCCATACCGATCAGCATTTGTGGTCCAAAGACAAAGAAGCCGATGGAGAACAATCCCGCTGCTTGGAATGCAAAGTTGGTCAGAGGCATTAGCCAAAGCGCAGAGACAGATAAGAAAATCCCAATCGCGAACAGCAAGTTCATTGGTCCACGGTTACCGCCAAAGAGTTTGTCTGAGCCCCAGCCCGCAACCAATGAACCAACAAAACCGCCGATTTCAAACATAGACAGAGCAGCGTTGGCATTAATCAGGCTATAGTGATGCTGCTCGGTCAAGTACAGGTTTCCCCAGTCATTGATTGCGGTTCGGACGATGTAAACCAACACATAACTGAACGCGAGCAGCCAGATGTATTTGTTGTTAAATACGTACGATTTCAGAATTTCTCGGTAGGTGAGGCCACGTCCGTAATTTTCCTGCGCAAGTTCTAGTGCGTCGTTGCGCCATTGGCCGACACTTGGTAAACCCATTGTTGTGGGTTTGTCGCGCAATCGCCAACAAACGAATAGACCGAGTAATACGCCGATGATGCCGGGTAGAATAAAGCCTTCACGCCAGCTGTAGTGCAACGTTAAATAGCCCACCAAAATAGGGATCAGCGCGCCACCAACGTTGTGTGCGGTGTTCCAAATGGCCCATAAGAAGCCACGCTCGGAGCGTGAATACCAAGTGGTTAACAGCTTGGAGCATGAAGGCCAGCCCCAGCCTTGGAACCAGGCGTTTAAGATCCACAGAGTAATGAAAGCCGCGAGTGAGCTAGAAAAACCGAACGCGATATTGACCAGACCTGTCGCAATCAATCCTAATCCCATGAAATAACGAGGGTTAGAGCGATCCGAAATCGTGCCAGAAATAAACTTCGAACAACCGTAAGTAATGTAGAAAAGTGTACCGATAAGACCCAAATCGCCTTTATCTAAGCCAAGATCGGTAATCATCGCTGGTGCGGCGTAGTTAAAGGTCTTACGGGTAAAGTAGAAACCTGCGTAGCCGATGTACATCCCCAACATAATGTGCAAACGCCAATGGTGGTAACGCTGGTCGATTTGCTCGTTGCTCAGGCTCGGTTGAGTAAATTTAGGTGAACGTAAAAATCCAAACATCTTGAGTTACACCTTAGGTAAAGTAATGCTGATTTGTGTGCCGATCACTTGATCGCTGGTGGAGTAGATAACCATTTTTCCACCTAACGCGTGCACACGTTCTTGCATGCCGCGAACGCCCATGCCTTTCATGCTGTCCTGAACTTTGAATCCGACACCATCATCGTGAATCATCAGTGACACCGCAGCTTCTCCAATTGTCAGTTCAATATTGATCAACTGCGCTTCTGCGTACTTGGCAGCGTTATTTAATGACTCTTGGCATAAACGGAATAGGGTTACTTTGAGTGTGTCACTCAGGCTGGTGTAATCGCCTTGCCAGTTCAGTTGAACAGTTGTTCCGTGATTGGCGAATTCCATCTCTCGCGTCAGTTGCTCGACGGATTCTTTTAAGTCCAAATCATCCAGCATTTTTGGTCTTAGCTTGCTTAACAGTCGCTTAGTGGTGTCGTACACGTTGAGGGAAAGCCCTTCGATCATGTCGGCGCAACCCACGCTTGTTTCGGCGTTATTTACCCGCTTAATGATGTTGGCTTGTGTGCGGATCGCCGTGATGTTCTGTCCAATTTCGTCATGTAGCTCGCGCGCAATATCGCGTCTTACCGATTCTTCCGCTTTGATAAGCTGGCGAGACAAATTCTGATTGCGTGCAAGTTCGCCGCGCAGTTTGTGATTGAGGTCTTTTTGTTTCTGAACCCCTAAGCCGAGCATAATGCCGGTGATGGTTTGCGCCGAGAGAGATAATAACAAATCGGTGATTTCTAGATTTGATACGCCGCTGCGAGCCGCAATCAGCGCAATGCTGTTGAGCATGGTGGCGAGTAGGGCTCCTTGCCAGCCGTAACGAAGTGCCAGCACGATGATTGGGATAGCCATACAAAATGGCGCAAATCGTTTTAACTCTTCAGGCAAACTCGTTTGCACTAGAATGCTGCCGATAAGAAGTACGGCGTAAAACACAATGTGGCGAATGCTGAACACCACAGTGTTGTTCAAAAGATGCGACGTCAGAGGCGACCATCGGCTTTGAAATAGGTAGTTCCACAGTAGGTAGCACATAGGAACCAGCATCAGCCCACCAGAAATACTGGCTAACCACACCATGTAAACAGAAGGCACGTGAAAGCCGACCGCCATTACGTTGATGAAGGCGGTAATGATGATCACAACGCCCATGACGGCTAAGTGGCGGTTTTGGTCACCGTAGTAGTATTTTTTCGCAATCAGTGTGACAGGGATGCTGGCAACACTGGCGATCAGCACTGTGAGCCATTGAGGTTGCTCTAATAGGGTCGCAAGTGCAATCGTCAGCGCCCATTCTGATACGTAGATTGTTGGCCAGTACGCGGTGCGAGTGTGCAGCGCAATCCCCAATCGTAAGGCGAATGGGAAAAGCAGAATGGCGAGCTCTGGATCGTTGACAAAGTAGTAGGCGATCACCCACAAACAGAACCAAGCACAGGCCATAACAAACAGACCACAAATCGTTGTGACAGAATAGGCTCGCATTAAAAGGACTCTTGAGAAAATAGTTTGGCGAGCTCAACGTTGTTTTTCACGCCGAGTTTGTCGATGGCATTCGCACGATGCACATGCACGGTCTTGTGGCTCAAGCCAAGCTCTGCCGCGACAGACTTTACATCCAACCCGGTCGCAAGTAGCTGACATACCTCGTTTTCACGTTTTGTCAGTTGGCATAGAGAGGTGGTGTTGTCGCTAGGCGTTGCAAGTTTAAGTGCAATATCTGATGTGAGGTAACAGCCGCCAGAAGCACTGGTTCTCACGGCTTGAATAAGTTCGTCTGGGCTACAGCGTTTACTAAGATAGCCTTTTGCACCTAGCTTTAGTGATTTTTCCACCATCGCAGGGGAGTCATGCACGCTAAGCATCACGCAGGCAATGCCAGTTGGTATTTCGCTAAGAAAGTTTAAGCCGCTCTCATCGGGCATGGAGATATCTAGGATGACGACATGAGGGTGTACCGCAGGCAAGCCTTTTCGCGCTTCGGCGACAGAGCCGAATTCACCAACAACGGTAATATCACTTTCTAAATTTAATAATTGTGCGAAACCTGAACGCACGATGACGTGATCATCAACTAGAGCAACATGAATCATTATTACAACCAAATAGAGTAGGCGACTAACAACAATAAGCTCCAACAGGAGCTAATAGAAAAATCTTTAATGATACTGAATTGAGCCATGCTTTTTAATGATCTTGCGCGCTTTACCGAAGTAAAGCGCGCAGAGAAGCTAGGCTTGGTTTTGTGCAAGTTGAAGCTTCTTCGCGTGTCGAATCTTCCTCTCTTCCGCGATAGCGACGAAAGCAAGCAAAACAATACAAATCATGGCGGAGGTATCTAGAGCTGCGAAGGTACCTTTCCAACCTGTTAAGCCGAAGATAGGTGTACCGTCTGCAATCATACCGAGACCAAGTTTCGCGAAGCTGTCACCGATTAGGTAAGCGAATGTACCTTTTACGCCGTCAGCCACACTGATTGCTTTTTTAGGGACAAAACCAACCGCGGCAACACCGATAAGAAGTTGAGGACCAAACACCAAGAAGCCCAATACAAATAGAGAGGCTAAGTACATGAACTCGCTAGTGGCGTGTTGGTAGAACTCAAGCGATACGATGATCAAACCAAGAGACACACAAGCAACCAATGCGCGGCGACCGTTTGCTAAGTCAGATAAGTAACCCCACATCAAAGTACCCACAAGCGCACCGACTTCGAATAGAGTAAAGCCTGAGATTGCCGTTTCTTTTGACAGACCAAGTTCTTGGTACGCGTATACCGTTGACCATTGGTCGATACCGATACGAACGATGTAAAGGAAGATGTTGGCAAAGCAAAGTAGCCAGATAACTTTGTTTTTAAGAACGTATTCAACAAAGATTTCTTTTTTGGTCATCTGGTTTTCTTCAGCGGCGGTGTCTTCTTCACTCACTGCTTCATCGAAAAGTTCTTCTACTTTACCTAAACCATAAGCTTCTGGAGAGTCGCTACCAAAGCGCATACCGATAAAGCCAACGATGATCGCGATGATAGAAGGGAACACGAACATGCCGATTACGTGGCCGTTGAATAGGTAGTTGGCACCGAAAAGAGCAACACCCGCTGCGCCCGCACCACCAACGTTGTGTGACATGTTCCACAAGCCTAAGTAAGAGCCGCGTTTGTTACGAGGTGTCCATTTTGTAATGGTTGAGTAACTAGAAGGGCCACCAGTACTTTGGAAGAAACCACTTAGAGCGTAGAAAGCCACCATCAAGAACAGGCTTGCACTACCGCCGCCCATGCTGAAGCTGAAACCAAGCATTGCAAGACCAGAAAGGATCAGCATAAAAGGGAGGAATTGCTTGGTGTTCTTACCGTCAGCGTAGTAAGACACAACGGTTTTACCGATGCCGTATGTGATGGAGAAGCCAAGGCCAATAAGACCTAGGTCTGTCATGCTCAAACCGTAAGTTGAGATCATGTCGTTTTGCGCGACATTGAAGTTCTTACGAATCAAGTACATGGTTAGGTAGCCGATAAATACGACCAAGTAAGATTGGATGAACGGTTTAAACCACATCTTTCTTCTAACTTCGACAGGAAGATCGAGGGTCGGCTTCCGCACCTGTTCGAGGAATTTTAACATGATGAACTCTCTTGTAATTGTTTTAGAAACACAACGGAGACCGTTATGCGCTCTTGTTACTTTTGACTGAGCGGAATTCTAGAGAGTGGTTTTGTGAGGCACATGAGATGGTTGCCTAGATCGGCTAGGAAAAATTCCTAGAAATGCCTAGGAAGGCGGAAAAGCGTGAAAAGAGTCACACAATCCTTACTAATCTATGGGTCTTTGACAGGGTTCTTATCGGATTGGAAAGCGTTCAAATGCAAGCGGGTTAATATGCGTAAGCTTAGTGCAGACAAGGGGGGAGCACGTTTGGTTGGAGAGAATAGTGTCTTGTCGCTAAGTATCAATTGGGAACGAGAAGCAAACAACAGAGACCCAGAGGTCTCTGTTAGAAATATTAGGAATTCGGCTAGGTTGACGTGTTAAGGGGCAGGGCTGTATAGACGCGGCGAGCCGTGTTTTGGTAAGTGAATTAGGTTCAAATGGTTTCTTCTTGCCCATTCGACAGTTAACGCTGTAGGTGCAGATAAGCAAACCAGAGTGGGGATACGCGCGCGAACGGCTTTGTGGATCAACTCTAAGCTGCAACGGCTTGTCATGATTGCGAAGCCACTTTGAGGCTCGATGTGATTGTTGGCCAATGCGCCAATCAACTTATCTAGCGCGTTGTGGCGGCCGATGTCCTCTCGGCACAACTTGATGTTGCCTTGTAAATCTGCAAATAAAGCGGCGTGTAACGCGCCAGATTCACGTGCGGCTTCTTGATGCAGTGCGACTTTGTCTCGCAGCCCTTCGAATACATCGGAGCGCGGAGGAAGAGACGGTGTTAGCGGTGCCAAATCAGGCAAAGCTTGTTCCAGAGCCTCTACACCACAAATGCCGCATCCGGTTGTGCCGGCAAGATTTCGGCGCTGTGTTTTTAACGCCCAGAAAGCGCGGTTGCTGATTTCCACTTCCGCATAGTGAGATTCGTGATCGCCACCAATTTCAATGTCTTTAATCTCTTTGAAATCGTGGACGATGCCTGTGCTTAGGCTAAATCCTTTCACGAAGTCTTCCAGATGGCCTGGCGTCACCATCATGACCGCTTGGCTAATGCCGTTATAGCTGATAGCTAAGGCGGATTCACTCGCCAGCGACATTTGTTGCACTGGGCGGCCATCAATCAATTCTCGGTAATTGAACGCACTTGGTTGAGGTGGTGCTTGATTGAAATCGGACAGTTCTAAATAAGATTGAGTAGTACATCTCATGAAATCACCTCATAAGCCGTTATGTATGCCAAAAATTGACGTGTGGATTCTTGTTATCGATTGAATATGTTTTTTGCTTCTGCGAAGCACTGATCGGTTAGCGCGGAGAAGGGTTCTTGTTTTCGCTTTAACAAACCTAGCGGGGCGTGAACGGCGGCTTCTTCGATAGGGATAATGCGAAGCGTATCGTTCAACTCTTCCAATCCACAATTCAGCGGCATAATGGCGCAACAAAGGCCACTGGCTACTGCTTGGATCAAGTGAAAGGTGGAGTTACTTTCAATGACGGTTTGCGGAACCAGCCCTTTACTCACAAAGCTAAGATCAATGGAGTGGCGATAGTGCATGCCCTTCGAAAGCAGCCCTAGCGGAATGTTATTGAGTGACTCCCACAACACTTCAGATTCGGCAAAATCAAAATGACGCTCATCGAATAAAACGCCAAGTTTGGTTGAATCTAGTTCGATAACATCGAAGTAAGCGGTGTTGACTTGATCGACATAACACATCCCCAAATCAAGTTGATTGCGATTGAGTTGGTCTATGATCTGTTCGGTCGTCATGGAGAGTATTTGAAAGCGTAACTCAGGGAACTGGTGAGCTAATGGTTTGAGCAATTCCATCGGGTTTTGGCTGGCGAGTGGCACCATTCCAAGCCGAAGAGAGCCGACCAACTGACCACGGCAGTTAGCAGCCTCGGCTTGCAATCCATCATGAGCGGCTAAGACGGTTTTTGCCCAAGCTAAAATGCGTTCTCCGGCTTCAGTAAACCCTTCAAATCGTTGACTTCTTTGGATTAATTCGAGGTCGAGTTCTTCCTCTAAGCTTCGGATTCTCATGGACAAGGTAGGCTGCGTAATGTGGCACAATGCGGCGGCTTGACCAAAGTGTTTGGTCTGTTCAAGTGCGATGAGATATTTAAGTTGTTTGATATCCATAATGGCTTGTTAACCTTGCGTTGTGAGTCACATGTACGGGGGGAACTCCCTAAAAAGGGCACGGCACTACCGTACTTTTTAAGCGCTGGAGCGTTTTAACTGGGAAATGGAAAACCAAAACCAAGTCAAGAATAAAACCACACTCAAAATTGATCTGAATCAAGGCTATTCCTGATATTAATTAGGGTCAAATTTAAAGTATCTATAGTGTGATAGATATTATCTATTATCAAGAGTACCGATTTTATTGAGCTCGTTAAGCGAACTAGGTGGAATCGGATGGGAAAACGATTAACCTCATAAATTGTATTGATTAAAAATGTTATGACCGTCAGTGGAAAAATTCGTCATAGATTTTGTTTATCACTCGGTCAGGATTATCAATTGGACGCATATTGAATAACGACTTAATCTTTGATTTAGATCAAGACGCAACAATGCGAATTGAATCTACCAGTCTTAGAAACAGTAGGCGGGTATCCGATATCAAGAATCTAGATAAGTAAACGCTCGGACAAGCGAGAGCATGTTGAGTGGTTACTTATTTGGATTAAAAAATACATGGATTAGAAACTAAGCCCTTCAATACTTCCGCATTATCTCAATAAATAACGCGCTTGTTTTCACGGGCACCCTGCTTGCTGGTATATCTGCGAGGAGTAAAGTCGTGAGCCAAAAAGAACAAATAAAAACATACAAAGGTCCAGCTGGTGGTTGGGGTGCACTGAAAGCCGTAACCAGAAGTTGGTGGGGCAGTGAAAATGCAGTTAAAAACATTCGCACTATGCTCAAAACCAACCAAAATGGCGGTTTCGACTGCCCGGGATGTGCATGGGGTGAGTCGCCAGATAGCGGTAAAGTCAATTTCTGTGAGAATGGCGCGAAAGCGGTAAACTGGGAGGCGACCAATCGTCTGGTTGATCCTGAGTTTTTTGCCAATCACAACGTTTCATCTCTCTCAACGCAAACCGATTACTGGTTGGAATACCAAGGCCGTATCACGCACCCAATGCGATACGATGCCGAGTCCGACCACTATGTACCTGTCTCTTGGGATGAGGCTTTTTCTCTTGTCGCGAAACATCTCAATCAATTGGATTCACCGCACCAAGCGGAGTTTTATACCTCTGGTCGTGCAAGCAACGAAGCGGCGTTTTTATATCAGCTATTTGTGCGCGCATTCGGTACCAACAACTTCCCAGATTGTTCCAACATGTGTCACGAAGCCAGTGCAATCGGGATGAAAGACACTATTGGTGTTGGTAAAGGCACAGTGATTTTTGATGATTTTGAAGAAGCTGATGCGATTTTCGTGATTGGTCAAAACCCGGGCACGAACCACCCACGAATGCTTGAACCTCTGCGCGAAGCGGTAAAACGTGGTGCACAGGTTATCTGTCTAAACCCGCTCAAAGAGCGCGGGTTAGAGCGTTTCCAAAACCCACAAATGCCGATTGAGATGTTGAGTAACGGCTCAGAGCCTACAAACACGGCGTACCTGCGTCCTGCTTTAGGTGGAGACATGGCAGTGTTTCGTGGCATCGCGAAATTCTTGTTGCAATGGGAGCGCGAGGCATTGCAAAACGGTGGCAAAGCGGTATTTGACCGCGAATTCATCAAACAACACACGATAGGTATTGATAAGTATTTGGCTGAAGTGGATGCAACGTCTTGGGAACACATCGCGGAACAATCGGGTCTTGATTTAAGTGAAATCGAGATGGTGGCGAGCATGTATCGACGTGCAGAACGTGTGATCATGTGTTGGGCAATGGGGTTGACTCAGCATCGTCACTCTGTGCCAACCATTAAAGAAGTCGCAAACGTGCAAATGTTACGAGGTAACGTTGGAAAGCCGGGCGCGGGTCTTTCACCTGTGCGAGGTCACAGTAACGTTCAGGGCGACCGTACGATGGGCATTGATGAAAAACCTTCAGATCTGTTGTTGGATCGCATTGAAAGTCGATTTAACTTTGCCGTCCCGCGTGGTGAAGGCCACAACACTGTGCAAGCCATTAAAGCGATGGAAGAAGGGCAAGCGAAAGTATTTATCGGTTTGGGCGGTAACTTTGCACAAGCAACGCCAGACACAGAACGTACGCACAACGCGATGCGAAACTGTAATTTAACCGTACACATTTCGACGAAGTTAAATCGTTCTCACCTTGTCACAGGTAAAGATGCGCTTATTCTTCCATGCTTAGGCCGTACTGAGATTGATCAGCAAGCGACTGGCCCACAAGGCGTGACGGTTGAAGATACCTTCAGCATGGTACATATTTCATTTGGTCAGCTAAAACCGCGTTCGGAGCATTTGCGTTCAGAACCAGCGATTATTGCCGGTATTGCCAATGCTACACTCGGGGCAAAACCAATTGATTGGTTGTGGGTGATTGAAGATTACGACCGTATTCGCGATTTGATTGCCGACACGATTCCGGGCTTTACCGACTTTAACCATAAGCTCAAACACCCGGGTGGATTCCACTTGGTAAACCCAGCTGCTGAGCGTCGATGGAATACACCAAGCGGCAAAGCACAGTTCAGCTCTAGTGAGTTGCCGAAACAGTTGATCAGCGAAGCGATACTCGAAAAAGGCCAAAAGCCAGATTTGATCTTGCAAACCATGCGCTCACACGACCAATACAATACGACACTTTACGGCTTGAATGACCGTTATCGTGGAGTATTTGGTATGCGCGAAGTGCTGTTTATCAATGAAGCGGATATTCGTAAACTCGGTTTTGAACCGGGCGACAAAGTGGACATGGTGTCATTGTGGGAAGATGGCGTTGAGCGCCGTGTGAGCGGATTTACGCTTGTTGCCTATGATGTACCAGCAGGTCAGGCGGCGGCTTACTATCCAGAAACAAACCCATTAGTTCCTTTGGACAGTTATGGGGATAGAACGTTTACGCCAACCTCTAAGTTTATTGCGATAAAATTGGAAAAATCGACATCCGATAAGATCGCTTTGGTGGAAGCGGAATAGTGACCAAACCGGCACAACGACATTTCCGATAAGCAAACGGCTGATATTAATTATCAGCCGTTTTTAATTGCGCTCAGTCTGCATTTAGTGCGCATAGCTTGTGTATAATGTTAATGACATTATGCTGCTCGATAATAGACAGATAAGGCCGATTTGAATCTAATTTCAAGTAGTAAAACTAATAAGAAGATGCTTATGACCTTGAAAAATATAATTAAATTAACAATCAGTCACTTAGTGGCAGTTTCTATTGGCATTGCGATAGGTATCTATACTTTACCGATCCTTATTGCACCACCTGCGCCGACCGATGAACAAGTTGCTAAGAGCAAGCAAGGTGCAGAATACAGCGCAGTGTTTAAGAGGGAACTCAAAGGTAGCGATGCTTTTCATTGGGGAGAGGGAGAGATTCATTTGAGTTCTGAAGTCATTACGTTGGTAGGAAAACTCGCTCCCGGACCAGACTATAAACTCTATCTATCTCCTAAGTTTGTCGAAACGGAACAAGAGTTTAATGACCTTAAATCTGAAATGAGCTTAATTGGTGATGTAAAAACGTTCGATAACTTCGTTGTTGAGGTTCCTCAAAGCACTTCAATTTCTGAATACAATACGGTTGTTGTATGGTGCGAGACATTCGGTGAGTTCATTACTTCGGCAAAGTATCAATAAACCTTAGCAGTAGAGTAAAAGGCTTTTCTTTTCACTTTACGCTAAGATGTTGTTTCGCATAATTAAGAGGCAAAGACTCTTAAACATTCTAAATTTAAGAGCCTTTGTTTAGAGTTATTGACAGAACCATTCGACTTGTTTCGACTTGTAAGTCGTTTGCACCTTTCAGGCTACGTTCTGGAAAAACAAGATTTCGAACTATTTAGAGTTATTCTCTGTTTGGCTTGTTTCGTTCGATGACGCTAATCGCAATGGCTAAAAATAGAATATCTTTTACTAAAAAGAAGTTTGTCACCAAAACCCCATCAGACACTTTCCATGTATTCGGTGTCGTAATTAGAAAGCTGAGTGTCGCAAGAAAAATAATTGCGGCGGCTATGCCAGAAAAATAAGCGACTCGTGTGTTTTTAAGGCCAACGATTAATCCAATAGCGACAATGATTTCTGTTGCGCCAATGATGTTTGATACGGCTTGAACTGACATCACATCATACAACCAACTCATCAGAAAATGATTTTCAACGAGCGGTTGTATAAGCTTGGCCTCTGTAGGTGTGAATTTATAAATACCAATCCATATTAGAACTAAAGAAACGCCGAAAACTCCGATAAGATATCCAATTGAGTCACATTGATGATGGCTTTTTACGTTTTGCATAATTAACTACATTCTCCTGTTTGTTAGCGCTTCCAACAAGACCTATAAGGTTGGTAGAAAATTTCATAGGTTTTTTTCGCTCAAACAACAGATATTAAAAATCACGTGATACAGAATTACGTGTTTGATAGAACTTAAGGATATTTCGTGGAAGTTAAAATTTTTCAGGTTGACTCGTTTACATCAGAGGTTTTCAAAGGTAATCCCGCGGGTGTTTGTATCACAGAGTCAAGCCTTGATGAGGAAACGATGTTGGCCATCGCGGCCGAGATGTCGTTATCTGAAACGGCATTTCTGTCACTCAATACAATGCAACTTCGTTGGTTTACACCGAGGACGGAAGTTGCTTTGTGTGGACACGGCACACTTGCAACGGCGCACGTTCTGAAAGAGCAGGGGTTATATAATACTGGAGATACGATTGAGTTCGTTACGCTATCTGGGGTTTTAACTGCACAACTCGATCATGAAGAAATTCATTTGGTGTTTCCTGCGCCAACTTTAGATATGAGAGCGAGTATTAACAAAGACTTACTTCATGGCTTGGGGCTAGATGCCGCCAATGTAGTCGCCTACGGTCAGTTTGATAATAAGCAGTTGATCGTCATTAATGATGAATTTGTGCTTGAACAGCTCGACCCTGATTTTGGTGCGCTGCTTAAACAAAAAGGCCGTGGCGTCGTCATCACTGCTCAATCAAGCACTGACGCCGATTTTGTCTCTCGATACTTCGCGCCTTGGGTAGGTGTTAATGAGGACCCAGTTACAGGCTCTGCACATTGCGCTTTATGTGTTTACTGGGCTAAAGAGCTCAACAAAAAGCAACTGAAAGGCTTCCAAGCCTCCAAGAGAAGTGGGGTCGTCCATACAGAGTTGTTAAGCACTGAGCACGTTAAGCTTTCTGGAAATGCAGTAACGATATTGCGAGGATATATGAGAATCGCGTAGCGGTCCTTGTGGGAATGATTTTATTTTCGTGTTACCCAATGCTCAATAGTGAAGACGCTTGAATGCTGCTTATTTAAGTGGCTGATTTTTTTTGTAAAAACACCCCTGGCACGGTGGTGTATAACGATTGGAGAGTTATATGAAAACTATCGGTCTTCTAGGTGGTATGAGCTGGGAGTCGACGCTTAGTTATTACAAATTGATCAACGAAGGAGTCAAAGAGGCGTTAGGCGGCCTAAATTCCGCAAAAATTTGTATGTATAGCGTGAATTTTTCGGAGATAGAGAAACTTCAACATCAAGGTAAATGGGAAGAAACGGCAAGCATTCTATCTGATGCTGCATCTTTAATAGAAAAAGGGGGCGCTGACTTCATTCTTATTTGTACTAACACAATGCACAAAGTTGCGCCTCAAATTGAAGCCAGTATTAATATCCCCATACTACATATCGCAGACGCGACTGCTGAGTTACTTCGTGAGAAAGGGGTTCAAAAGGTCGGACTCCTTGGTACTCAATTCACAGTGGAGCAAGACTTTTATAAAGGAAGGCTTTCCGACCGTTATGGGCTTGATGTCGTCATTCCCGATCAAGACGACCGCTCTAAAGTACATAACATTATTTATAAAGAGTTATGCCAAGGTGAAATCAAAGAGGAGTCAAGGACGATATACTTGCAAATTATTGAAAAACTAAAAGAGCACGGAGCTGAAGCTGTGATTCTCGGGTGTACTGAAATTGCCTTACTTGTAAACCAAAGTCACACCGATGTTACACTACTCGATACCACTTCTATCCATGCTCAAGCAGCAGTCCGTTTGGCAATTGAAGGTGAATGATCTACGCTTTCTTTCCTGCAAAAAAAGAGAAAACCAAGCACGTGGTTTTCTCTTTTTTATTATCAAGTTATAAGCGAGCAAATTTGAGAGTTCTGTATCCACCAATCAAGTTGCGGGCTTTGTAACCATTGTTGACCAGCTGACGGTATGCTACGTTACCGCGTAACCCAACTTGACAGTAAATCACGATCTCTTTGTCTTTAGGAAGTTCGTGCATGCGACGACGTAGTTGATCGACAGGAATATTAATTGCACCTTCAAGATAACCAACGGACTCCAATTCACCAGGATTACGAACATCAAGTAACAGTTGGTCTTCTGTCAGTGAATCCATTTCATCATAATGAATCGCGGTCGCATCGCCTTTGATGATGTTATTTGCCACAAACGCCGCTTGGTTAATTACATCTTTAGCAGAGCCATAAGGTGGCGCGTAAGTTAGCTCGAGGTGTTGCAGTTGCTCTACCGTCATACCAGCACGCTGAGCAACTGCCATTACGTCGATACGTTTATCAACACCGTCTTTACCTACTGCTTGCGCACCTAATATTTTACCTGTTACTGGATCAAACAGCATTTTGAATGACACGGTTTCTGCACCTGGGTAGTAACTCGCGTGACTTGCTGTATGCACATACACTTTTTCATAAGCGATGTTTTCACGTTTCAGCTGTTTCTCGTTTTTACCAGTAGAAGCGACGGCTAAATCAAAAATCTTACAGATCGCCGTGCCTTGCGTACCTTGGTAAGTTTCTTGGCGGCCAAGCATGTTGTCTGCTGCAATTCGGCCTTGACGGTTTGCCGGGCCCGCAAGTGGCACTAGAGTTTGCTCGCCAGTCACAAAGTCTTTCTCTTCTACCGCGTCGCCGACAGCGTAGATCGAAGGATCGCTGGTTTGCATGTATTCATTGGTATAAATACCACCAAGAGCGCCGATTTCTAAGCAAGCTTCTTTTGCTAATTTGGTCTCGGGGCGAACACCAATTGCCATAATCAAAATATCGGTGGTGAGTCTTTCACCGTTGTTTAGTGTTAATTCCAATTCACCTTCTAGATGTTGGTGTTTTTCGCTCTCACCAGAGTCGAAACTTGCCACGTGCTCGTTAGGTACGAATTTCACCGACTCAAGTGCGATGCCAAGTTTAAGGTCGATGCCTTTCTCACGAATTTCAGCATGTGCGAAGCCAGCCATTTCACGGTCAACGGGCGTCATCACTTGATCCGCCATTTCAACTAATGTGGTTTTTATGCCTAGCTGGTGGAAGGCTTCCATCATTTCCAAACCGATAAAACCACCACCAACGACCGTAGCGTGTTCAACTTTGTTGGTTTCGATCGTTTTAATGATGCGATCCATATCTGGAATATTGCGCAGCGAGTGCGTTAACGGGTTATCAATACCCGGAATAGGCGGCACAACTGGACCTGCGCCAGGGCTGAGTAGAAGAAAGTCGTAGCTCTCTTGGTATTCCGAGCCATCAAGCAAATTCTTAACCGTAACCGTTTTGTCTTGACGGTTAATAGAAACCACTTCGTTCATCACACGGACATCAACATTGAAACGCGCTAAAAAGCTCTCAGGCGTTTGAAGAAGCAGTTTGCTGCGCTCTTGGATATCACCACCAATGTGATAGGGTAAGCCACAGTTTGCAAATGACACAAATGGACCGCGTTCAAACATAATGATTTCTGCATCTTCACTTAAACGACGAGCGCGAGCTGCTGCAGATGCACCTCCAGCAACCCCACCAATAATCACGATTTTGCTCATGGATTTCTCCTGCTGAATGATCGAAAACGCCTACACCTTACTTAAATAAATTAGCTGAGTCTAATGTTATTTAATCTACATTAGCATTGACTTAATAATATTAATTAGTAATATCTAATGAAATGTAATGTAGTAATGAAGAGGCATAAGAATGGGCGACAGTATGCTACAAAGTGCGACCGAAGCGAGTGAGCTGCTTAAAATTATGGCTCATCCAGAGCGCCTAATCGTGATGTGTAAGCTGATTGAAGGCGAGAAAGGGGTCGGTGAACTATTTGAAGGTTCATCATTAAGCCAATCTGCTTTTTCACAACATCTCACCGTATTGAGAAAGCACGACATCATTAAAGCTAGGAAGGTTTCTCAGCAGGTATTTTATTCAATTTCTGATGAAAGAGTTGGTCCGCTGGTTGAAGCGTTTAAGCAAGTTTTCTGTAAGTAATTAGTTTGGCGGTTGCTATGTTTGAAGTTCCTTGGATGTCGCTGTTGGGCGGCATAATAGTTGGCGTATCAGCGATAACACTGATGCTATTTACTGGCAAGACTGCTGGGATCAGTGGGATCTTAAACGGTGCCGTTGAGAGCGCAGACCGCGTTTGGCGAATTGTTTTTTTAATTGCGATGGTATTAGGTGGCTTGTTTGCTGTTTATGTTCTTGGCGGGCATGTACCAGATCAGTACAGCGGTTCTCTTATTTTAGTTATCGTTGCTGGCTTGTTAGTCGGTGTTGGTACGCGTATCGGCAATGGTTGTACTAGTGGCCATGGCATTTGTGGAATAGGGCGTTTCTCAATCCGTTCTGTGGTCGCGACGTGTACTTTTATGGCCACAGCCATGTTAACCGTCTTGCTAGTATCGTGAGGAATAGTGTCGTTATGAAAACTCACGTAATGAAAAGTATTAAGCAAATGTCCGTTGTTGCATTTTCTGGTGTGCTCTTTGGTATTGGTATGGTGGTCTCTGGTATGGCAGATCCGGCAAAAGTGATCGGCTTTCTTGATATTACCGGTTCATGGGACCCAAGCTTAGCCTTCGTTATGGGCGGAGCACTTGTTGTGTTCGTTCCTGCTTATCTTTTATTAATAAAGCCAAGAAGCGAATCTGTGTTTGGTGATGAGGTTGTCTGTCCGACTTCTAAAACGATAGACAAAAAGTTAGTCGGTGGTGCAGCACTGTTTGGTATTGGTTGGGGCTTACTGGGTGTGTGTCCTGGTCCTGCGGTTGCCAGCCTTTTTACTGGCAACACACAAGTTCTGCTCTTTATAGCGGCAATGTTGGTTGGGTCATTCACCGCTAAAAGAGTGGTTCGTCAATAAAGAAAGTACTTCAACGTTAAAAAGAGTACTTAAACGCTAAAAAGTGAGTGTCGTAGAAACCGGGCAATGGTCACTCAGTTTATAGTCGAGTACATCTTGTGTTTTGAAAACGGTTTGAACACCAGACGACGCCTTTAAATCACCACTCGCAATAATGTGGTCTATCACCGAGCGGAATTGGTGGGTTTTATTCGGATTACGATTAGAGCGCACTTTACATTCCGCTTTAGTGTCTTTAGTCACTAGCTTTGCACTAGTATTGTCCGATATCACGTCCCACAACCAATCTCCTTGATAACCCAAGTTGTGGTTAAAGTCGCCAAGCACGACATAATGTTGTTTGTTGTCCTCGCGCGCCTTTATCCACTTAGCTAGTGCCTGTCCTTGTTGTTTCACTATCTTACAATCGCGGTTATTACGATACGCGCCACTGCAACCCGCTTTCAGATGTACAGAGAGTAGGTGAGTCTCGTGTTCTTGGTTTGGATTTAAAACAAGGTAGCTCGCGAAGCGAAGCTTGCTGTTGCCTCGTGTGATAGAGAAGTCTGGCTTGTCTAATACGCTTACGCCATTGCGCACGGCAAAGCCTGTGTATTGGTTGGTGTCGTTAAACTGAAGGTGTCGGTTGGAGGCGTTTGAACGATCGGAAAGATAAATAGTGAAGTCATTGCCAACGGCTTTTTGGATGGCAGCAGCACTTTCGACTTCTTGAAAAGCAAAAATGTCGGCTTGTGTTTTATCCACATAGTGGGTCAGCTTTTCAAAATCTTGTGGTGTTCTCGACACTTTTCCACCATCTATAGATAACCATTCTATGTTCCAACTGGTTAGATTGATGGAGTTTTGAGCAAATGAAAGAGAACTAAAAAGTAATATTAACGTAACAAAAAGTGATCGCATTTTGGCCTGTTGCACTCCTATCTTTTAGCGTATTCCTTTCCATCCTTTATCCTACAAGACCTCCAAAAATAGCAAGTAGATTTAGTACCAATTTTGCAATTTTCATGGTTTTCTTCGCAACTGAGATCAACGCCAATAAGATCGATTTCTTCTTGTTCGCTAGCCAATCTTTATTGATCAAAATCAATGTTTTCGAGTGGTGCTTCTCGTTAAATACGCCACAATATATTGTGTTGCCAAAATAAAAAACAACCCCATATAGTGTGTTTGTGGATAACTCTGTGAGTATGCTCGGGTAAGGAGAACAAAGTGAAACCAATCGTAATCAAACGCGACGGATCAAGAGCTCCGTTCAACAGGGATCGTATCCAAGCAGCAGTTGAAGCAGCAGCGGAAAACAAAGATAAAGATGTCGCTATTTATGCTCTTAATGTGGCTCTTGCTGTCGAGTTACAGTTAAGAGAACACGATGAAGTTCACATCCATGAGATTCAAGACTTAGTCGAAAATGAACTCATGCAAGGTCCTTACAAAGCCCTAGCGCGTTCTTACATTGAATATCGCCACGATCGCGACATCGCTCGTGAGAAGCAAAGTGCACTAACTCGCGAAATCGAAGGTTTGATTGAAGAAAGTAATCTGGATCTAATCAACGAGAACGCGAACAAAGACGGCAAAGTAATTCCGACTCAACGTGACTTGTTGGCTGGTATCGTAGCGAAACACTACGCGAAGACGCACATTCTTCCTCGCGATGTGGTTCAAGCGCACGAAGTGGGTGACATTCACTACCACGATTTAGACTACGCACCGTTCTTCCCAATGTTTAACTGTATGCTTATCGATCTTAAAGGCATGCTGACGCATGGTTTTAAAATGGGTAACGCTGAGATTGATACGCCAAAATCAATTTCGACTGCAACAGCGGTAACAGCGCAAATCATTGCTCAAGTCGCGAGCCACATTTACGGCGGTACAACCATCAACCGTATTGATGAGGTTCTAGAACCGTACGTAATCACAAGCTACGAGAAACACCTAGAGATCGCAAAAGAGTGGAACATTGCTGAGCCAGAAGAGTTCGCAAAAGCACGCACTGAGAAAGAGTGTTACGACGCGTTCCAATCTCTAGAGTACGAGGTAAACACGCTACACACGGCGAACGGTCAAACACCATTCGTTACGTTTGGTTTTGGTCTTGGTACAAGCTGGGCATCACGCCTTATCCAGAAATCGATTCTGAAGAATCGTATTGCAGGTCTAGGCAAGAACCGTAAAACAGCGGTATTCCCTAAACTTGTATTCGGCATCAAAGATGGTTTGAACCACAAATCAGAAGATCCAAACTACGACATCAAGCAACTTGCGCTTGAGTGTGCGTCTAAGCGTATGTACCCAGACATTCTTAACTACGACAAAGTAGTGGAAGTAACCGGTTCATTCAAAACGCCAATGGGTTGCCGTAGCTTCCTTGGTACTTACGAAGAAAACGGTGAGCTGATTCACGAAGGTCGTAACAACCTTGGCGTCGTGAGCTTGAACCTTCCTCGTATCGCTATCCGTGCAAACGGAAGCGAAGAGAAATTCTACGAGCTTCTAAATGACCGCCTACGTCTTGCTCGTAAAGCACTAGAGACACGTATCTCTCGCCTTGAAAACGTGAAAGCACGTGTGGCCCCAATCCTATACATGGAAGGCGCATGTGGTGTTCGCTTGAAAGCAGACGACTCAATCGCAGATATCTTCAAGAACGGTCGTGCGTCTATTTCTCTTGGTTACATCGGTGTACACGAGACAATTAACGCGCTATTCGGTACAGAAGCGCACGTTTATGATGACGCTGTTTTGCGTGAAAAAGCGGTCGCGATCATCAAGCATCTAAAAGATGCTGTGAATCAATGGGCTGACGAAACAGGTTATGGCTTCAGCTTATATGCAACGCCAAGTGAAAACCTATGTAGCCGTTTCTGCCGCATCGATGCGAAAGAGTTCGGCGTAATTGAAGGCGTAACAGACAAGGGTTACTACACCAACAGCTTCCACCTAGATGTTGAGAAGAAGGTGAACCCATACGACAAGATCGACTTTGAGATGCCTTACCCAGAAATCTCAAGCGGCGGCTTTATCTGTTACGGCGAGTTCCCGAACATGCAACGTAACGTTGAAGCACTAGAAAACGTATGGGACTACAGTTACACCCGAGTGCCTTACTACGGTACAAACACGCCAATTGATGAGTGCTACGAGTGTGGCTACAACGGCGAGTTTGACTGTACAAGTAAAGGCTTCACTTGCCCAAGCTGTGGTAACCATGACTCAACTAAAGTATCAGTAACACGTCGAGTTTGTGGCTACCTAGGCAGCCCAGATGCACGCCCGTTTAACTTCGGTAAGCAAGAAGAAGTGAAGCGCCGAGTTAAACACCTGTAAGGTTTACTACCACTCGTTTTAACACTTTGAAAATCAACTTTAAACAGGTTGATTTTCTCTTTCGCGATAACACAGAGACGCATTATGAATTACCACCAATACTATCCAATTGACGTTGTTAACGGACCGGGTACGCGCTGCACGCTGTTTGTGTCGGGTTGTGTGCATCAGTGCCGTGGGTGTTATAACCAGTCGACGCAACGTTTGGATTCTGGTGTACTTTTCACGCAAGAAGCGGAAGACAAAATCATCGCTGACTTAAACGACACGCGTATCAAACGCCGTGGCTTGTCGTTGTCGGGTGGAGATCCGCTTCACCCTGCTAATGTGCCTCATATTTTGAAGATAGTGAAAAGGGTGAGAGAGGAGTGCCCAGGTAAAGACATTTGGGTTTGGACTGGCTACACGCTGACGGAACTGAATAACGCGCAAAGGGAAGTGGTGCAATACATCGATGTTTTGATTGATGGTAAGTTTGAACAAGACAAGAAAGACCTCAATCTCGAATGGCGTGGCAGTTCAAACCAAATCATTCATCGCTTTACGGACATCTAATCAAGCATTCTCCGCACATAAAAAGGGCTCACGCGTGCATAACGGGTGAGCCCTTTTGGTGTGAGTTCGTTAATGTCTTTTTGGTTACGCTGTCACCGATTGGTCATCTTCAACCATATTATTTATCCAACGTTTAGATTGAATACGGTAAGTCGTCAGTACGCCTTTCACTAACTCTTCCGCGAGCAGAGACATCAAGACAAAATGCAAAGGCAGCCCTAACACCATGCCTGTGTAATAAGTAAGGGGGATGCCAATAGCCCACTGACCGAACGTGTCGATGAAAATGCTATAGCGAATATCAGCGCCACTCTTTAGTACGCCGCCAATCCCAACCATGTTAAACACCCTCAAAATCATACCTAGCGCCATGACTAAACATACGTTAAGTGCCATGTCTGCATCGGTTAACGGGCTCAGTACCAATAGGTGATGAATCATGGGCGAGCTCAACCACACTAGGAAAAACAGCAAGGTGGCTAAGATTGCGCTGGTTAACACATACCACCACGCCGTTTTCTCGACTCGGTCATAATGTTTTGCACCAATATCATTCCCAAGAAGAACGGATGCAGCGACCGCAAATCCCATAAAGGTTGAAATCAGTACCCCTTCAATCGGTGATAAGAATGAGATGATCGCCAGTTCTGAAACGCCCAATTGACCATAGATGATGCTGTAAACGATCAATCCACCAGTCCAAAGTGCATCGTGGACCAACATGGGTAAAGAAACCTTAAAGTACTTTTTTCGATACTGTTTTAAGCGGCCTTGTACCCAATCGAACTTAGTCGGAATTAGGTAAGCATATCGTTTGTAGAAAAAATAAATCAAGACGGCGGTTTGGAAAAATCGAGAAACAAAACTACCTACGGCTGCACCAAATACGCCCCATTGAGGGAAACCAAATAAACCAAAAATCAAAACATAATTAAGCGCGACGTTAACGACAATGGCGGAGATACTAACGTTGGTTGCCAGTTTGGTTTGGCCCACGGAGCGCAATACCGCTTCAATCGGTACTACTATCGCCGTAGCAATGAGGCTAAAGCCCGTAACCACAAGATAATCACGTGCATAAGTGACGTATTCAGGATCGTCTGACATAAAAGAGACGATCTCTTCATCAAAAATCGCATAAAGAACGATAAACGGCAGCGTCACCAAAATGGAAATAAACCAAGATTGCGCCAACGTTCTGCGAATTCCGGCTAGGTTTCCTGAGCCGTAGTATTGAGAAGCAAGTACGGTAACTGCACCGCACAGGCCAAAGACAACCGCTAGGTTGAAGAAAAAGATACGATTTCCAACTCCAACTGCTGCCGTTGCAGATTCTCCGAGTAGGCTTACCATGAAAATATCCACGACGCCGAGCAAAGCAAAAAGCATGGACTGAAGTGAAACAGGTAGGCCAATCGTAATCAGCTTTTGCCAAAATGCTTTATCGATGTATTCGCGTGTTAAGAGCATCGCATTTCTCCTTAAAGATTAATGCGAGTAGTTTATCCTCATGATTTGGCGGTGTATTTTTCAAAGGAATCCAAAACCTTTGTAAAACTCTCTACTAACGCACATGTGAGCCAATAAATCATGGAAGATAAACAAGAACGCTACGCGATTTCAGAAAAAACTTATCAAGAGTTTATTGATCACAGTCGAGTATTAGCACTTGAGGAGAGAGGCATTGTGCAGTGCGGCATTGCCACTTGTCGTGACTTCTTCTCTGTTTATCGTAAAAACCAAAAGAAACACATGCTGCTCTATACGGTGCGTGGTAAAGGGTGGCTAGAGAGTGGGACTTATCGATACGATTTGGAACCGGGCTCGTTGATTACAGTACCCGCAGGTGTTGAAAACGGTTTTGGTATAGAAGAAGAACCTTGGCAGATCGCGTGGCTTTTTCTTGCTCCTGATAGAGAGTGGCCGATATTAGAATGCGATGTTCGCTACCAGCTTTCATCTACACCTGAAGTGATGTATGCATGTATCCAAACGTTACTACGCAGCATTAACCTTCCAATCGATTATGGTGGTGCGGTAGGTGAGCATAGTGTGGCTCAGTTAGAGCTGATGTTAAACATGCCGCCCTCAGAGTCGATATCACGCAGCCAATTGAGGCTTCGGCGTGTATTTGACCTTGTCCAACGTCAGCTCCATAAGGATTGGAGCGTTGAGCAGGTGGCGGCTCTATATCCATGTTCGGAGCCTCATTTGCATCGACTGACTCAAAAGCAGTTTGGTCGAAGCCCAATGGCACATTTAACGCGTATGCGCATGGAATATGCTGCTAGGTTACTTCGTTCAACAGAATGGCCAATTCAGCATATTGGAGAAATAGTCGGATATCCGACCAGCGCTAACTTTAGTACACGTTTTAAAGCGTGGTCGACCATGACACCAAGAGAGTTTAGAAAAAACGGTAGAGTGGATTGGTACAACGAGGAGTGAATCGTTCTTTTTCTGAACGATAGAGCGCACAAAACTCACCGCAATCCAGAATTTTGTTCTCTAATTGATGAAATAAGTGAAAAATCATTTCGTCATTTTTTGCGATGGTGTTAACGTGAGGTTCGGTACTTGAATTTCAAAGGGTTATGACTTTCATGTTTTCTAATCTCCCAACTCCCGTATTAGATCCTATTTTATCTCTATCCGTTGCATACCGTAACGATGAACGTCCAAACAAGGTTGACCTTGGCATTGGCGTATACAAAAACAGCGCAGGCGAAACGCCGATTATGAAAGCCATTCAAATGGCGCAGGATGTCGTTGTTGAAACTCAAAAAACCAAGTCTTATGTTGGTCTTGCAGGTTGCGAAGAATTTAATAAAAGCATGATCGATTTGCTACTGACGGGAACGTCTGCAATGGATCGTGTTGCAGCTATTCAAACGCCAGGTGCAAGTGGTGCGCTGCGTATGCTCGGTGATCTAATGAAGATCGTACAGCCAGATACGACGGTTTGGATTTCCAACCCAAGCTACGTAAACCACAAGCCAGTGATGGAAGCAGCAGGCCTTAAAGTTAAGTTCTACCACTATTTCTCTTCGGAAACGAAACAAGTAGACACCGAAAAAATGATGGATGATCTTGCGAAAGCTGGGCCTTCAGATGTGGTACTTCTTCATGGTTGTTGCCACAACCCAACTGGTGCGGATATTGACTTCTCTGCTTGGCAAGCCATTACAGAATTGTCGCAGAAGAACGGTTTCATCCCATTTGTGGACATTGCTTACCAAGGCTTCGGTGATGGCCTAGAAGAAGACGCAAAAGGCCTTCGTTTTATGGCAGATAACGTTGAAGAGATGTTGATTACTACTTCATGTTCGAAGAACTTTGGTCTGTACCGTGAACGAACTGGTGCAGCGATTGTGGTTGGTAAGAACATGCATGATGTAACCAATGCAAAAGGTAAACTCCTCACTCTAGCTCGCTCGACTTACACGATGCCACCCGACCATGGTGCAGCTTTAGTTAAGACCATTCTGCAAGATGACAATCTCACTTCCGTTTGGAAGCAAGAATTGAGTGAAATGCAACATCGTTTGGTTAGCCTTCGTCAAAGTTTGTGTAACGAGTTGAGAAACAACCATAATACAGATCAATTTGATTTCATTGAGGGTCACAAAGGCATGTTTACTGTGCTAGGCTTTAGTGGAAACCAAATGGCGCAACTGCGTGAAGATTATGGCATTTATGGTGTTGGCGATGGTCGAATTAACATTGCCGGACTTACCGAAACTCATATTCCATACGTAGCGGACGCAATTAAGAAAGTATCTCAAGCTTAATTGGAGTGTGGATGAAAAACTGGAAACTGATTCTGCCGCTTATGATGAGCGGCAGTTTAATTGCTTGTACGTCAACTCAAACGACGCAGGAACCTGTTGAGCCAGAGTCGCCAAAGGTCGAAGAGCCCGTTAAAGTCGAGCCAGAAGTGAAACCTGATGTAGATCCAAAGCCAGAGGTGGAGCCCAAACCAGAAGCGAAACCTGAGAAAAAGCCGGAACCAAAGCCTAAGAAGCCAGTCAAGGTCACAAAAACACCCGATGGCATGTTAATTCTTGGTTCTGAAGAATGGGTTTATGTTCCTGAAATTGACCAGACTTTCAAGGCTAGAGTCGATACAGGGGCGACAACATCATCAATTAGTGCGACTGACATTGTTCCGTTTGAGCGTGATGGTAAAGACTGGGTTAAATTTAAGATAGATTTAGGTGACAAAGACACCAAAGAATTTAAAGTACCCGTTGAGCGCTGGGCTAAAGTTAAGCAGTCTTCGTCAGAAGAGGTGGATAAACGAGCGGTGGTAAAAGCCTACATTACCGTTGGGGAGCACAAAGAAAAGACAGAGTTTACGTTAGCCGATCGCGGACATATGACGTTTCCAATTTTGCTTGGTCGAAGCTTTTTTAGAGATATCGCCGTTGTAGATGTATCGAAAAAATATGTGCAAGATAAACCTAAAAAAAACGCTAAAAACTGATGTATTACAGCTAGTTTCTGCTACAAGCTAATAATTCGTGATTAACAAAAAATGGCCTCCAAAATTGGAGGCCATTTTTATTGAATCATATGCTTGCTTGTGATGCCCTGGTAGTCATAGTCATAGTCATGTCCACTAAAATGCAAAACGAGCAGACATTACAATTTGCTGGCCATAGACACCATTATTTTTGAAATCTGCACCAAGTGATAGTTGCTGAGTTGAGTGGAATCGTGCGCCCAGATTGTAAATGGTGTTCGAATCGTCATTATCTATGATTTGGCCGATACGGCCATGTAGCTCAACATTTTGCATAAACCAAATACGAGTGCCAATATTCACTTCCGTGCGCCACTCGTCGCCGACTTTATCACTGCCGTTCTCTTTAATGTTGTGTACCAACATTTGGCCATAAATATCTGCAAATTGGCCTGCTGGCCCATTAAAGCCTATACCACCAGCAATGTCCCAGTCTCCGCTGAATTCACTGTCTGCGCGAGCAATGAAATGGGTATTCTCTGTAAAGTAGGTATTGAACTCTCCACCAAATGTACCAGGGCTAGTGCCCATGCGAAATTCCATCGTGTTGTAGTTGAAATTATTTGCATGTGCGGAAAGTGGCAAAATAGCACACAAACCAAAGGCTGCAACCTTTAGAGCTTTACCTAGCATGGTGTCTCCGGGCAAGATGATTAAAATGAACAAAAAAATGGTCTGCAAAAAGCAGACCAAGATTGATAAAGCTATCATTTTAAGTGCTTGCCGTCACTATTTAGCTGTAATCGTCACTACATCATGTTGATATGCACAGCAATCGGGGTTTGTTTTACATGACCACGAGTTGTTCGACTTCAATCTCTGGTTTGTTCCCGCCTTCAAATTCGCCAAACAGACGGACTTTAGTCGTGTGATCAATCGGAGTATTTAGCTGAATATCGTCATCGAGTTCGACCATCACTTCACCGGAACCATCGCTAAAGACAAACTTATCCGAGCGAACTTGACGCAATAAGTTACCTTCAACGACCACATCTTTTTCAGTAAACATATTGGAGTCGTTTAGCAAGGCATCCAATTTTTCCACAGTGACAGGACCGTTAAACTGGAAGTTTGATTGGTTTTGAGCGTTATCTTTCGCGAACGCGATAGAAGGAGCAATAGCTAAGGCGGCGATTGTTGCGATAATTGTATTCTTTTTCATGTTACATCCTCATCGGTTTGTTTTGATGGGGTCATTAAAACAGGGCTTGTTTGAACCAATGATGATTTCAACATTCATATTCTATTCATTTGCTTGAGTAAGTGGGGACGATGACGTTATGATTGTTCATCTTCCTCTATTCCTTACGAATGTTCATGAAATCAGCGATCCCATCTTTAATGGTTCAAGGCACCACTTCGGATGCCGGAAAAAGTGTCCTTGTGGCAGGTTTATGCCGTGTATTAGCAAGAAAAGGGATAAATGTTGCCCCATTTAAGCCACAAAACATGGCACTAAATAGTGCGGTAACCAAAGATGGCGGTGAAATAGGTCGAGCACAGGCCGTACAGGCACAGGCGTGTAATATTGAGCCAACCGTACATATGAATCCGGTTTTGATTAAACCTAACAGTGATACAGGTGCTCAGATCATTTTGCAGGGTAAGGCGATTTCCAATATGGATGCGGCTGGCTTTCATGATTACAAGAAAGTGGCGATGGACACGGTGTTAGATTCCTTCTCTCGTCTGACTCAAGAATTTGATTCGATCATTATCGAGGGCGCGGGGAGTCCTGCTGAAATCAATTTACGAGAAGGCGATATTGCAAACATGGGTTTTGCTGAGGCCGCTGATGTACCAGTGATCATTGTTGCTGATATTGATCGTGGTGGAGTGTTTGCACATTTGTACGGAACACTTGCGTTACTTTCTGAATCTGAACAAGCGCGAGTAAAAGGATTTGTTATCAACCGTTTTCGAGGTGATATTCGTTTATTGCAATCGGGCCTCGATTGGCTAGAAGAAAAAACAGGTAAACCTGTACTTGGTGTACTTCCTTTTCTCCATGGTTTGAATTTAGAAGCAGAAGACGCGATCACTGCACAGCAGGAGTTGCACTCTGAGGTAAAACTGAATGTTGTTGTGCCTGTTTTAACCCGGATTAGTAATCATACTGATTTTGATGTGCTGCGATTGAATCCAGACATCAATCTACGTTATGTAGGTAAAGGCGAAAAAATAGATAAAGCCGACCTGGTTATTTTGCCTGGGACCAAATCGGTCAGAGACGATCTGGATTATCTAAGAAGCCAGGGGTGGGATAAAGATATCTTGCGTCATATTCGTCTTGGTGGAAAAGTGATTGGTATCTGTGGCGGCTACCAGATGCTTGGAAACTTGATTGATGATCCAAACGGCGTCGAAGGCCAACCAGGTCAAAGCGAAGGACTTGGCTTGCTTGATATCACTACGACGCTAACTAACAGCAAACAGCTTACAAACACAAAAGCACAGCTTTCTCTTAACGGCAAAACAGCCAATGTAAAGGGTTATGAAATCCACGTAGGGCGAAGTGAAGTACGGGGCCTGCAACCTCTTACATTCAGTTCCGGTGAAGCGGAGGGGGCGATCAGCGAGTGTGGCCAAATCATGGGAACCTACCTTCACGGGTTCTTTGACGAGGCAGCTGTCTTAAGCCTGGTATCAGAATGGGTAAACGGCACCCAAATCAAACAACAAGACTTTGAAGAGTTAAAGGAGCAAGGCATTAATCGCATCGCAGATGCGATAGAACAACATGTGCGCCTTGATTTTTTGTTTAAATAGCCCATTAACTGATTGAACTTTATATTTAAATAACCTGTTCTTTCGCTTGCCTTGTATTGGAGTATCTCTATGAAAGCATGGAAACAGTATGCTTGCCTTACGGTAGTATTAAGCATTTCATTTTCAGCAAACGCATCAACGAACCTAAAAGTGTATGCAGCCTCTTCTATGACGAATGCGATTAACGAGATCGCGCAAAACTTTGAAGAAAAGTATGACGTTTCTATCACTCCCGTTTATGGTGGTTCTTCTGCTATCGCTCGACAAATTATCAATGGCGCACCAGCGGATGTATTCATTTCTGCGAACACGAAATGGATGGATTATTTGGTCGATAAAGACGTCATTTGTCGTGACAATGTCACAAATCTAGTGCGCAATAGCTTAGTCTTGATTGCTCCTCAGTCTTCAGAATTAACCTCATTTAACTTTTCTGATGCAAAGGCATGGGAGAAGGCATTGCATGGAAATCGTCTTGCTTTAGGCAATCCGACGTCAGTACCTGCTGGTATGTACGCGAAAGAGTCATTGACTACACTGGGTGTATGGAAAGCGGTTCAAACTCACGTCGCACCAGCAAAGAATGTGCGCTTAGCTTTGGCGTTGGTTGAACGTGGAGAAGCGCCTTTAGGTGTGGTCTACAAAACCGATGCTCAGTTAACTGATAAAGTCAAAATTGTCGGCGAATTTGCGAGTGATACGCATGCGGCTATTGTTTACCCGGCAGCAATTGTGAATGATTCTACTGAGTCGGAGCAGTTCTTCCAGTACCTAAAATCGGACGAAGCCGCACGCGTTTTTGCTCAATATGGCTTTCAGCAATAAACCGGCCTTCAATTATAGGAACGAAGCGTGACAGAACTGGAATACCAAGCCTTAATGTTAAGCCTCAAAGTAGGCGCGTACGCAGTACTTTGGCTGATTCCTCTCGGCGTTTTTCTTGCTTGGCTACTTTCTCGAAAAACGTTCTTTGGTAAATCGATTCTCGATAGCTTAATTCATTTACCACTGGTATTGCCGCCAGTGGTAATCGGCTATTTATTGTTGATTTCTTTAGGACGACAAGGGTTCCTTGGAAAGTGGCTCTATGAAAACTTAGGGGTAGTATTTAGCTTTAATTGGAAAGGGGCAGTAGTCGCTTGTATTGTCGTGGCTTTGCCTTTGATGGTTCGTTCAGTACGCTTAAGCTTAGATAGCGTCGACCCTAAATTGGAGCACGCAGCCTCTACGTTAGGCGCTTCTCCTTTAAAAGTGTTTCTCACCGTCACGTTACCACTGACCGTTCCCGGAATTATTACGGGAACGATGCTGTCATTTGCTCGTAGTCTTGGCGAATTCGGGGCGACGATCAGTTTCGTCTCTAACATTCCGGGTGAGACCCAAACGATTCCGCTGGCAATGTACAACTTTATTGAAACGCCAGGTGCAGAAATGCAGGCGGCTCGTCTGTGTATCATTTCTATCGCGTTAGCCTTGTCTACATTAATGATCTCTGAATGGCTAAATCGTAAAGCGGCAAGCAGATTGGGTGCGAAGCAATGACGATTAAAGTCCAATTTAAACAAATGCTTGGTGAGACTGACTTCGACATCAAACTTAAGTTACCCTGTAACGGAATTAGTGCCTTGTTTGGACGATCTGGTGCAGGTAAAACGACGTTGATTAACATCATCAGCGGATTGGTCACTCCAAGGCAAGGGTATGTTGCGGTTGGTGAGCATGTTTTGTTTGACAGTGAACAGGGAATAAACCTACCAACGCACAAGCGTGGCATTGGCTATGTGTTTCAGGATTCACGTTTGTTTCCTCACTATTCGGTTCAAGGCAATTTGTTGTATGGCGTTAAAGAAAAAGATGACGAGTATTTTGATGCAGTCACCGAACTCTTGTCTATCAAACCGTTACTAAAGCGCTTTCCGGTATCACTTTCTGGTGGTGAAAAGCAACGTGTTGCGATTGCGCGCGCATTGCTATCTAAGCCCAATTTGCTTTTGATGGATGAGCCACTTGCCTCACTCGATATGCCAAGAAAGCGTGAGGTAATGCCTTTTCTCGAGGAGTTGTCGGAGAAGGTAAATATCCCTATTATCTATGTCACACACAGTCTCCAGGAAATTTTAAGGCTTGCTCAGCACCTTGCAATTATTGACCAAGGTAAAATTTCGAGTTCAGGTAAGCTTGAAGAGGTGTGGGCTTCTCATGCTATGCGTCCATGGCAATCTTTCTCAGATCAAAGCAGCTTATTTGAAGGCCGGATTGCTGAACATCATGAACGTTATGCACTGACTTGTATCAGCCTTGCACCTAATGTATTCCTGTGGGTGCAAAAGATTGACGGAACACCAGACACGCCAATACGCTTGCAAGTGCGTGCCAACGACGTTTCTATCACGCTCGAGCAGCCCAAGGCGACGTCGATTCGAAATATTCTGCCTGCTATTGTCGATTCCATCGAAGTGTTTAACGCAGCCGATGACAAACAGAGTATTAATGTATCACTCAAGCTAGACGAGAAATGTTATTTGTGGGCAACGATCACACCGTGGGCCCTTGACGATCTCAACCTAAAAATTGGTAGCCGTGTTTTTGCACAAATTAAAGGTGTCAGTGTGACACAAAAAGATATGGCACTAGCGCCTCATTAACCGTTTAGACTGATTTACGCTTCATGATCAAAAAAGGCCGCAAAGTGCGGCCTTTGTTACTAGAAGAATGTCGGAATTACTTCGCGAATACTTCTTTGAATTCACGCTTAAGAAGTGGGTCACGACGTGCTTTCTTAAGTTGCTTAACCATGTCTTTCACACAGTTGTGAAGCACATTATCAAGTAGTTGAGCACGGTATTCTTCTTTATCTTCATCTGTCATGTTTTCTGGCAGATTAAGAGTCGGAAACTCTTCCATCACATTAATACCAGCGAATGCTTGGCCTACAGAAACTAGAGCATGAAACTGTTCAAAGTTGTCTAGAATGTTCTGTGCACTTGCTGGCATTTCGTCCCATGATTCACGCACCGCTTCTTCAGACACTTCATGGATAGAGGTAACCATTTCGAACATTTGCTCTGGAACTTCGTCAAATTCGATAACTTTACGTAGCTCTGGAGAAATGCTGGCTAGATCGATTTTTTTGCTTTCGCTGTTAGTTGCTTCTGACATGGTGTGTCTCTCATTACAAAAAGGCGGGAATATTAATACCAAATGCATCAAATAGCTATACCCATTAATCCACAAGATGACCAAAGTGAATGAGTTTGTTGAACTTCTGCTCACAGGCCATGATTAGATAGGGTAACGTCCAGTCTAACTGCTTTATGCAATGGATTCCGTGATATTCAAACAAAAATATAGCACTTAATTATGAGTCGAATGCAACAACTCTATGAGTATGGTATATGTTTAATAAAGACATAATTAAAAATGGAACGCGTTATGCAACCGACAGGGACATCGATGCGAATCCTTCTGGTTGACGATGTTCAGCTAGACAGGATGCAGTTGGCTATTCGTCTAAAGCAACTTGGACATATTGTAAAAGCCGTAGGTAGTGGACTAGAGGCGTTAAATACCTACGAGAGTTTTGATCCGGAACTGGTGTTGCTCGATATATCAATGCCAGATATGAACGGTTTTGAAGTCTCTCTTCATATAAGAGAAACGTTTCCGGATTGGATCCCAATTATTTTCTTGAGTAGTCACGAAGAGCCAGAAATGATTGCTAAAGCCATAGATGCGGGCGGTGATGACTATTTAATTAAGCCGGTAGATAAACTGGTACTAAACTCTAAACTTATCGCAATGCAGCGTATTGCTCATATGAGACGAGAGCTTAAGCAAGCGACAGCTCAATTAGAGCAAGTTAATCAACTTTTGACTCAGCAAGCGAATGAAGATGGCCTAACCAAACTCTATAACCGCCGTTATATCGACCATAAGTTGGAATCGATGGTTGCATGGCATGGCCGTCACAATATGCCAATGGCTTTGATTCTATTGGACGTCGATTTCTTTAAACCGTTTAATGATAATTACGGTCATATTGAAGGCGACCGTTGCTTGCAAGCGATTGCGAATCAACTAAAGGCGACGTTTTGTCGCTCTGGGGAATATGTAGGTCGATATGGTGGGGAAGAGTTTGTCGTGTTGCTAGGGTGTACCGACACTCAAACAGCAGAAAGAGAAGCCGAGCGTATACAAGAGGCTATGTATTTTCTCGATTACCCACATGAGTATTCTAGTGTGTCAAATAGAGTGACAGTGTCACAGGGTGTTTTTGTTTTTCAACCGACAGGGAAAGAAGTGCAATCAGACTTGTATGCAACCGTTGATAAAGCACTATATACATCGAAGTCTTTGGGAAGAAACACACATACTGTAGTTAATTCTTTTTAAAAACAAAATCTTATGAATGCCATTCTTTTTGTTGCGTTGTCACTTTTGGTGGTTATTTTAAAGCTAACTCAAAGTAAGATAGGCAAACAGTGCGAACGGAATGTCGCAATCGGGCGTATACCTTATACCTTTGATTAGATAGATGACATCGGGATAGTGGCAACGATGAGTGCAGTTATTATGCTGATGGGGAAGTTCGGTTTTGTTTTAAACCCAGACAAGCTTGTTAACTTTCACGATTGGTGAGGGTCTAACGAAGCTTTATGCAGTTACGTCCGGCCTTTTTCGCTTTGTAAAGTGCTTCGTCCGCTGATTTAATAACGTCCAGAGGAGCTTGCCCATTCCGGCTATCAGCAACTCCGAAACTTGCGGTAACAAAAACCGACTTTCTTTTCGAACTGTTGCTACCACGACGTTTTTGTCCTTGTTTATGGTTCTCAGGGCGAGATTCTTCATCGCGTAATATCATCTCGTATTCTGCAATCGATTTGCGAGCTTCTTCCAAAAAGTTCTTACATTCGTCAGCGTATTTGCCTTTAAAAACGATGGTAAATTCTTCTCCGCCAAATCGATAAACTTTTGCGCCGCCTGGGGTTTTAGTGAGGCGCGAAGCGACCATTTTTAGAACGTCATCACCAGTATCGTGACCGTAGGTGTCGTTAAACTTTTTAAAATGGTCAACATCAAGCATTGCGATCGTGAACTTCTTACCCATGTGTTTTAGATCGAGATCAAGTGCACGTCTGCTTGGAATCAGCGTTAGGCTATCGGTGAAAGCCAGTTGATGGCTAGCGGAAGCGGCATAAATAATGATAAGCAGCCCTGTTAGCGTAAACATGGTGCTTGATATGTACTGCACATCAAAGAAAATGAACGTCGCAGACGCCAATACCATGGCAGAGTAGGTCATCGCATGGATAATTTCATTCTTCTTTAAAACAAGGATTCCAAGAAAACAGACAATACCCACGCAATATAAAACAAGAATTAAAGGCAGTTTAGAGACCGTAGGTACAATAAATAAAATACCGCTTGTCCATTGTTCAAACCCTCCTTCAACGTAATATGCTAGCGTTAGATAAGACCAAAGAACGAACATTGCTAACATCAAGATGTAAGTCAACATGGCTCTAGAGTCAAAACCTTCTTTACTAAACAAAAATACCGTAAGAAACGAGACAGGAAGTAACGTGGCTAAAATGGTTAGCTCAAGTAAAGCGGTACCACTTTGAAGCGGGACTTGTAGGCGGTGCTGTATCACGAAGTAGGCTAGCAACATTGCCAAGCACACCATGGACTCTCTGCCTTGCTTAAATGAATAACAAAGGAGTAGCGCACAACCTAATAGTATGTACGGCAAGTTTGCGGCAATGCCCCAGTTTGCCTGAGTCATCTGAATAATGCTGTCCATGCCCGAACTCACTATGCCCAGTAGCAAAAAAGGGAATGAGAATCTGAAGCCTGATGAAGTCATTGACGATGAGGACATCTATTACAAACTGCCTGAAAATAGTTGACTATATAATTGGTTAGGTAAATCGTTTTATCAATATGGATATTTATCCGTTATTGAATTTCGAACTTTGAGAACTAGCAAGAATACGTCTATTTGTTCCTTTTCCCAAGTATTTTGGAAGACATTACGGCAAAAAGAGAGAGATTGATTAAATTAAGAGCAATCAATAAGTTGTTATAAACAAGTCGTTGCTATACTCATTTCATAGGAAAAAGGAGATTTACAGATGCAGATAAGCTCAGATGTGCACAACTACATGGAAACCTTAGTAGGCCAGGTTCTCAGTTTGCCCGAATTTTTAGAACAGTATGACAACGAACAGTTAGCCGATATTGCTTGCCTTGCGCTTATCCAGCTCAAGCCTGTCTATATCCGTCATGATATTGATTTTTTGTCTTCACTTCCTGAACAAAAATTAAGCCAGTTTAAGCAAAGCGCGGATATAGCGGTGAAAAACGCCGCAGAAATGGTGAAAGAAGACAGGCGTAAGAACCGAGAGTATGATGTGCCTGTAATTTTTTCCCATACTAGTTATGATGATGACAAAGAGTTGGATTGGTATGAAAAACCGATCCTTAACGTTAATATTAAGTAAGAGTCGCTCAGTTGACTAGTGAGCTGACCCAAGGAGGAATCGTGGGATTTTTTTCGCGTTTGTTTGGTGGTAGTGATAAAACGGTTGAAGCCAAAAATATCGAACCAGTTGAATATAAAGGTTTCCTTATTTACCCAGAGAGCCTTTCAGAGGGCGGACAATATCGCATCGCTGGTCGAATAGAAAAGCATGACAATGATGAAGTGAAAACACATCGGTTTATTCGCTCCGATTTGCTTGGCTCAGAGCAAGATGCCAATGACCTTATGTTGAAGAAATCTCAAATGTTTATTGATCAAATGGGCGATAAAATCTTCGACTAGCAATTTACTGCAATTTGATTCCAGTCATCTTAAAAAGAGCCATTAGTGTATATGCTAGTGGCTCTTTCTTTTTAACGCTTAAATCTCTGTTAAGTCAGTATTTAATCGTTACCTGGTTAGACCTCAGTCTAGTACGGTGTTGCGTTGTTATTTTTCGTGCACAGAGCGACAATCATTCATTACTTAGCGTTATATGTAATGAAATTTAGTATTTAAATTACAAAACACTTGAAGTAATGAGACGCGTTCGATACAAACAGAATAATAACAGGGCTGTTAGTCAAGGTGTTATTGTGCAAATGGGTGTCCCCAAACATCATCTTTCGTTTGCAATTGTCTTGCGTGGTAAACAGATAGAAATAAAAAAGAATTAGAGTAGAGCGACGCTCTGTTTTGGGACTAATTTATTGATATGTATACAAGGAGTATGCGTTTTGCAAATCGGTGTACCTAAAGAGATACTCGCGGGTGAATCGCGAGTGGCTGCATCGCCGAAGTCGGTTGAGCAGTTAATAAAATTGGGATTCGATGTCGCGATTGAATCCCAAGCGGGGGGGCTAGCGAGTTTCGATGATGCCGCTTATGAAGCAGCTGGTGCGAAAATCGTTTCTAGTGAAGAAGTTTGGGCATCTGGCCTTATTTTAAAAGTTAATGCGCCAATTGTGGATGATGAGCAAGGCATTGACGAAATTGCGTTACTGCAAGATGGAGCAACACTGGTTAGCTTTATTTGGCCGGCTCAAAATGCTGAGTTGATGGAACAACTTTCAAGTAAGAACATTAACGTTCTTGCCATGGATTCCGTTCCTCGTATCTCACGTGCACAAGCCTTAGACGCGCTATCTTCGATGGCTAATATCGCTGGTTATCGTGCAGTGGTTGAGGCAGCTCATGAGTTTGGTCGTTTCTTTACAGGTCAAATTACGGCTGCCGGTAAAGTACCTCCAGCGAAAGTATTGGTTGCGGGTGCTGGCGTCGCTGGCTTGGCGGCTATCGGTGCTGCAGGTAGCTTAGGTGCCATTGTCCGTGCGTTTGACGTCCGCCCAGAAGTAAAAGAGCAAGTTGAATCGATGGGCGCTGAGTTCCTGACCGTTGACTTTCAAGAAGAGTCAGGCTCTGGGGATGGCTACGCAAAAGAAATGTCTGATGACTTCAACAAAAAAGCGGCAGAGTTATACGCAGAGCAAGCTAAAGATGTTGATATCATTATTACGACCGCGCTCATCCCTGGTAAACCTGCGCCGAAGTTGATCACCAAAGAAATGGTCGACAGCATGAAAGCGGGCAGTGTAATTGTCGACTTGGCAGCTGCTAATGGCGGTAACTGTGAATATACAGTGAAAGACCAAGTTATCATGACGGATAACGGGGTAAAAATTGTTGGTTACACTGACATGGTTGGTCGTTTGCCTACACAATCTTCTCAGCTTTACGCGACAAACCTTGTTAACCTTCTAAAACTGCTGTGTAAAGAGAAAGATGGCAACATCAATATTGATTTTGAAGATGTTGTTATCCGTGGCGTTACCGTGGTGAAAGAAGGTGAAGTTACTTGGCCAGCGCCACCAATTCAGGTTTCAGCTCAGCTGCAAGTGAAACAAGAACAGCCTGCGAAGCCAGAGCCTAAAGTAGAAGAACCTACGTCTCCAACGAAGAAAATTATTGGTGTGGCAGCGGCTGTTGGAGCCTTTGCATGGGTTGCATCGGTTGCTCCGGCAGCGTTTCTTTCTCACTTTACTGTATTTGTTCTAGCGTGTGTTGTCGGATACTACGTAGTATGGAATGTTACCCATGCACTTCATACTCCACTAATGTCAGTAACGAATGCTATCTCTGGCATTATTGTCGTTGGTGCATTACTGCAAATTGGACAAGGTAATGGCGTCGTTTCATTCCTATCTTTTATTGCCGTATTGATCGCGAGTATCAATATCTTCGGTGGTTTCACCGTCACCAAGCGTATGCTTGAAATGTTCCGCAAAGATAAATAGGAGTCACAATGTCTGCAGGATTAGTACAAGCAGCTTACATTGTTGCTGCATTATTTTTCATCATGAGTTTGGCGGGACTTTCAAAGCAAGAGTCTGCTCGTAATGGTAACTACTACGGTATCGCTGGTATGACGATCGCGCTGATAGCGACGATCTTTAGCCCAGATGCGCAAGGTTTTGGTTGGATCATTATCGCGATGGCGATAGGTGGTGCGATCGGTATTTTCTATGCGAAGAAAGTAGAAATGACCGAGATGCCAGAACTGGTTGCGATTCTACACAGCTTTGTAGGTTTAGCTGCGGTTTTAGTTGGCTACAACAGTTACCTAGATGCGCCAGAAGCAGCAACACATGCTGAGCATGTTATCCACCTTGTAGAAGTATTCTTGGGTGTGTTCATCGGTGCCGTAACTTTCACCGGTTCAATTGTCGCATTTGGTAAGCTGCGTGGTGTGATTTCTTCGTCGCCACTTAACCTGCCTCATAAGCACAAAATGAACCTCGCAGCGGTTGTTATTTCTACGCTTCTTATGATCTACTTCGTAAAAGCAGATGGCAGCATGTTCGCTCTTATTGTGATGACTTTGATCGCGTTCGCATTCGGCTACCATTTAGTCGCTTCAATCGGTGGTGCTGATATGCCAGTTGTTGTCTCTATGTTGAACTCATACTCAGGTTGGGCAGCAGCGGCAGCAGGTTTCATGCTAGCAAATGATCTATTGATTGTAACAGGTGCTTTAGTAGGTTCATCAGGTGCGATTCTTTCTTACATCATGTGTAAAGCAATGAACCGTTCGTTTATCAGTGTTATTGCTGGTGGTTTTGGTCAAGAGATAGTGATTTCAGGTGACGAAGAGCAGGGTGAATATCGTGAAACAACGGCTGAAGAAGTTGCAGAGATGTTGAAGAACTCAAAATCAGTAATCATCACTCCAGGATATGGCATGGCAGTAGCTCAGGCACAATACCCTGTTCATGAAATTACTGATGTACTTCGTTCACAAGGTATTGAAGTTCGCTTTGGGATTCACCCAGTAGCGGGTCGTCTACCGGGGCATATGAATGTGTTACTCGCTGAAGCAAAAGTACCGTATGATATCGTTCTTGAAATGGATGAAATCAATGATGACTTTGCAGAAACCGATACCGTATTGGTTATCGGTGCTAACGATACGGTCAACCCCGCCGCACTGGAAGATCCGAACAGCCCAATCGCTGGTATGCCCGTATTGGAGGTATGGAACGCGAAAAACGTAGTGGTATTCAAGCGCTCAATGAATACTGGTTACGCAGGGGTACAGAACCCACTGTTCTTCAAAGAAAATACATCAATGCTATTTGGTGATGCGAAAGAAAGTGTTGAGTCTATTTTTAAAGCACTTTAACCATTCTTGATTTAAAACTATACAGGGTCAGCAATCGCTGGCCCTTTTTTGTTCCGTTTCAATGTTATAGTAATGCAAATCCTTCTGTTAGCAGATGTCAATTGCTTGTAGATTGATGTATAGTTTTGGCTAATGTAACAAGTGACGGTAACAGTTTGATTAAAAAGTTTTTGCTCGGTTTTGCAACTGTATTGCCGCTTTTTTCGGCACCTGCATTTTCCGATTCACTACCAGAAAGAATAGATACGTTTACAGAGCTATTTAACTATGAAGTAGCTCTTAAGTCGTACGATATTCGTATTCTGCAATCAAATTATCCTACCAAGTTACTTGCGCCAGATTCGCTTCTGCCGCAAACGTCTGACTATCCGTTAAAAGATATCCAACAGCTTTACAGCTTGGCGAATACTTGTCGTGGCAAATTACCATTAAGTCCTTTAATTACTGAGCCTTTAGTATTTACAAGGGCGATTTGTAAAGGGACGCAGCTGACACCTCGTTGGTTCTCGCGTAGTGGTCTCATTCACCCTGGTGGTGGGACGTATGCGGCACGTTATGTGGATAAGTATCCAGAACTCAAACCCAAACTATCTCAGTACATGCATATAAAAGAGCGTGATAACGAGGAAGGGGATGAGTTGCTAGAAAGCTTGAAAAACATGGATGACGACGCCATTAATGCTTTGATTGCAGGCGCGAGCATGTTTATTGAAGGTAACGAACTTTGGTTAAGACGTGGTGACCGTTACTTTGTTTTCGAGAAAGATATCTGGCAAGAGAACGTAGCGAATGCGGGTCTGTCATACGCTCTAGCGTCTCAAAGCAAAAGTTGCTTTGTTAAACGAGGTAATATTTGTTGGGATGTAGAAGATCACTCGCAAGTTTTGCGGATCAGTATGATCATACTGGTAATCGCCAATATTCTTTTGGTGATTGGTTGGGCGGTGTACCGTTGGAATAGCAAGCGAGAAGAACTACGTAGTAGAATGCTCGTGTTGCAAATTTTAACGCATGAGCTCAGAACACCGATTGCATCTCTGTCACTAACGGTTGAGGGCTTTCGTCGAGAGTTCGAGCATTTGCCTGAAAGTGTGTATGACGAATTCCGCAGATTGTGTGAAGATACGCGCCGCCTGCGTCAATTGGCAGAAGCGAGTAAAGATTATTTGCAATCTGATAACCAAATGCTTGCAACAGACTGGGTACCATCCGTTGCAGATTGGTTAGAATTTAAGATCGAAGAAGAATTTGATAGTGCCGTGCTTTTTAACATCAATGAAGATGTGGCTGCTAAAGTTAATGTGTACTGGTTAGGAACTTGTATCGATAACTTGCTTCGTAATGCGCTTAAGTACGGTGTCGCACCGGTTGAATTGGATGTCTCAACTAGTGAAGAAAAAATAGTATTCCAAGTCCGAGATGCAGGAGGCCTAACGGCTAAAGATTGGGCAAATTTGAAGAAACCGTTCGTAAGTAAGAGCGGGTTAGGACTTGGATTAACAATCGTTGAATCTATGGTAGGCCGCATGGGCGGAAAAATGTCCTTAATGGGACCACCTACAACTTTTATATTGGAGATACCTTGTGAAACAGACACTGCTTCTCGTTGAGGACGATAAAAACTTGGCTGACGGCCTGTTAGTAAGCCTGGAACAAGCAGGATATGAGTGTTTACATGTGGAGCGTATTGCAGACGTAGAGCCACAATGGAAAAAAGCTGACTTGGTAATTCTCGATCGCCAACTCCCAGATGGTGACTCTGTACAATGTCTCCCAGAATGGAAACAGATTAAAGACGTACCAGTTATCTTGTTAACGGCACTTGTTACCGTAAAAGATAAAGTTGCAGGCCTTGATTCCGGCGCGAACGACTACTTAACAAAGCCTTTTGCTGAGGCGGAGCTTTTTGCGAGAATCCGTGCACAGCTACGAGCACCGGATTCAGCAGAACAAAGCAACGCTGATAAAGTGATTACAAAAGACTTAGAGATTGACCGCTCGACTCGTGAAGTGACTTATAAAGACGAGCTAATTACGCTTACTCGAACAGAGTTTGATTTGCTGCTATTTTTGGCGTCAAACTTAGGTCGCGTGTTTACTCGTGATGAGCTACTTGACCACGTTTGGGGTTACAATCACTTCCCGACAACACGTACGGTTGATACACATGTACTACAGCTTCGTCAAAAACTGCCAGGACTGGAAATTGAAACACTTCGTGGTGTTGGCTACAAGATGAAAGCATAAGTCGTAATGAAAATACTACTCCCTGTAGTTCTCTCATTAGCGTTAGTGAAACCAGTCCATGCGATGGACTGGTTTCAAACTAACACGCCTTTAACACAGGCACATCAACACTTACTTGAAGATGATCTTGCGGGTATGTTCAACTCTCTTGTTGAACTCTGGCAAACGGAACCAAGTAAAGATTTGACTCCTCACCTTAATGATCTTCTTGGTCAGTCACTATCTAAAAACTGTGGCAAGGCTCTCACTGGTGTAACGCTGCCTGATTGGATAAGTGGTGTGAACGTTATTCGTCAGACTATTCAAAGCCCTGGGCGAGATACATTTAGATTGGTGATCAAGCTAAGAGCTACAACTGACATCGAAAATATTTCATTTAATCGATGGGTGGATGATTCTATATCCGCGGACAGTTCATTCAGCTATGAACAACAGCCGAGCGGGACAGAACTTGCCAACGAGCGTAGCTACTCGAAACGCTATAACTTAACAGGTAAACTAGAAGCTGGTTTATATCACTTAACCGTTGTTTCTACTGATAAACAAGAGTATCGAACTTGGGTAATACTTGGAGATTCAAACTCTTCTCAATATGTTCGTTGGACATCTAAAGAGAATTGGAAAGTAGAAAAGAGCGCACTTCGTAATCCCCATTGTCCATTACCGCAACTTGAAGTCGGTTTGTATGACTACATTGATGGCCAGTACGAGCAAATGTGGAAAAAGACTTACGAGTCTAACTATCCAAATTCATTGGAGCTAGCGGGTGTCCCAAACGATAGATACGTATTGGCGGTAAGTATCAATAGTCGCCGTTGGCAGGGCGATATAATTGTTGAGCAGGCTCAAACTATTAGCCGAACCTATGATCTTTCTCAGGAAGAATAGTTAAAGAAATACTACTTGTGCCGATAAAGGTTCAGGACGAACTAAAATCACAAGTGTAGTATGAAAAACAAATATAAAATTCTTGCCACTTCTGTTGCTACTATTCTTTTCGCTAATGCTGCTTCTGCTGCTACTTATGCGATAGAGGCTCGTAGTGATGCAATGGGTGGCGTTGGTACCGTATCAGCAACTTATCTAACTGCGCCTTTTTTCAACCCCGCTCTTACTGCGATTTATCGCCGAAATGACGATGCAGGCATGATCGTGCCAAGTTTTGGTGGCAGCTACGATGATCAATATGATCTAGTTGATGAGATCGAACGCATCAGCAAATTGACAGACGTCGATGAAATCAAAAAATCGATGGATGCTATCGATGGGAAAAAGACAGACTTTGATCTTGGTGGTGTCGTTGCCATTGGTATCCCCAACAAATTCTTATCTGCAACTGCATACGGTAAGCTATACACTGAATCATTCGTACAACCAAATGTTGATACCTCAGGTACTAATCCATTAGATGATAGCTATGTACAAGGTGTTTCTATTGGCGTGGCTGAAGCAGGTATTTCACTTGCTAAATACACTAATTTCATGAACCAACACATTTCTTTTGGTGTTACTCCTAAACTTCAGCGTATATACACATACTCATACGCCACGAGTTTTCAGAATTTTGATACTAAAGACTTACGTGAAAATGAGACCGCGGAAACGATGTTTAACTTAGACGCCGGCGCACTTTGGTTCTTTGGCCCATATCGTCTCGGTATTTCAGCGAAAAATTTGATCGGAAGAGACGTTAAAACAAAATCATTCCAGTATGGCAGTGATACGATAAAATCATACGAATATAGCATGCGTCCTGTATACACTGTTGGGGCAGGGATTGTTGCCGATTACTTTACGATGAGTGTTGACTACGATCTCAACGAAGAAAAACGTTTTTCATCCTTTGATGATAATACGCAAATGATTCGAGCTGGTATTGAATTTGATATTTTGCGTCAGATGGCATTACGAGCAGGGTATATGAAGAACTTAGCTCGAAGTAATGACGAAGGAACCATTACTGCTGGTATCGGGTTGTCTCCACTTAAGTTGTTCGAATTGGATATCGCAGCTCAGTACACAAACGAGAACGCTATGGGTGCATCCATTAATTTCCTTGCTACCTATTAATTGAATCGTTATAGTCAGCTCCTCAAAATGAGGAGCTTTTTATGTTTGACGATTTACCCCCTCTATCTCACCAAGAGCAACAACAAGCTGTAGAGAGAATTCAAGAATTGATGGCGAAGGGCACAAGTACTGCAGAAGCTATCAAAATTGTTGCCGAACGGATTCGTTCTGAGTACGCAGAAAAACAACAGCAACAAAACTAATCAATTCATGGACAGGGCATACGCCCTGTTTTTTTGCCTTTCTATTTTCTATTCCTTTACACTCCCAAACACCACCCTGGTTACGCTGTAACTAAAATTTACTATACCTCTATGATTTTAATCTTGTTCAATTACCTTTAAAACTAAATAGCGGGTTAGTAAAATTTTACCTCATCATATTAACCTTGGCTTACACAGTGCAGGTAGTTAGGCATTTTTTAAAGAACTTATAAGTTAAACTCTATTATATCAATTGTTTACCTCGGTCTTTTAATCTGCCAACCATATTGGTCGCGATTGATCTTGTAATTTAATTACAAAACCCAAGAGAGCTTCGTTCTCAGACAGAAGATTATGCTAAAAAAAGAAAAAAGAGACACCGTAACTTATAACGATAATTAAACTAGAGTTATTAAATAAGCGATATAAGAACAGTAAGCACTTGCAGACATATGTAATAGATGAATCTAAATTCATCTTATTGAGCTGCTTTTTTAGCCGAAATACGTCTCCTGGATTTGAGCGGAGCGTTACATATTGAATATGCTTAATCTAAAGTAGTTTTACTAAACTAGGCGACGTTGAAGTGGGTAATATGAAACCTCAAGAGTAGTAGAAATCAAGAGCAGTAACGTGTGTTACAACGTAATGTTTCCTGGCATCCTTCCTGTTAAATAGTCCGTCCGATAATTAGAGAAGAAATTGGAAAAACATCGTTGATCTTTGGATGAGAGGAAGCAACAAGGTTGCAATGAAAACTATTTGCCTGTTTTACACTAAACTCCTTTAACTATCATGTAGCAGTAGTTTTGATGTTGTGTTCGCTCTATGTGGACTAGACTTAATATGAGAACAAAAACTAACCAAGGGAGGAATGATGGGTTACAAGCACGTTTTGGTTGCTGTCGACTTATCTAAATCTAGCCAAGCCGTTATCGAAAAAGCAATAATGCAAGCAGATAACTCAAGCAGCAAACTCTCATTTGTTTACGTAGATGTTGATCGCATAGTCATGGAAGCGAAGGAAGAGCAAGAATTGGAAAGAAGGCTGCAAGAGCTCGCTGATAAATGCTTATATCCAGTAAACGAGACCATGGTAGTAATCGGCGATCTTCATATAAAACTATCGGGAATCGTCAAAAAAGAGGGGATAGATTTAGTTGTCTGTGGCCATCATCACAACTTATTGAGTCGCTTTTTTTCATCGATACCAAAGGTTGTGAACGAGGTTGAAGCTGATTTATTAATCGTCTATTTAGACGAGTGATCGACAACTCTTGTTCGCACTTATCATTTTTTGTCACTAAAAAGCCGAACATAAACGTTCGGCTTGGTATATCGGTGAGAATAAAAGTTTTTAGCCAGGAATGATTGATGCCTCATGAGATAAAACAGATGCAGACTCCGCGTTTGACTGCAGATCAAAATGTACGTTAACTTGCACGCCTTCTCGCTCAAAAGTGACATCATCAAAATCGGTCATAGCGATTTTGAATCCATTTCTAGCAAAAAAGCCAGTCACCATAGTTCGCTGCTTAATTTCTAATGCAGACGCGAGTAGCTTATCCATGGCATTCTCCTTGGTTATTGTGGGGATATGGGTAGAAGATACACATAGATTGGTATGAAATCAATTTTATATAAAGTTGCTTTTGATGAAAATTTTAATGTAAGTCAATCTATCGTTTACCCCACGTGATTTATTCCACGCAAAACCTTGATAACAAGACGGCAGAGCATCTCACATTGTGATAGCAAGCATAAAGATGGGGGTGTTAATAAATACCGCTGAAACAATATGTTACAAAGATTGGCGTTAGGCCTAGTTGAGTAGACAACGCAAAATTCTAAATCTGAACAACCGCCCTAAAATGACTCACTCTTCAATACTTGTGATAACTCAGACCTAATAAAAGTAGATATCTCAGCTAGCTTTCTTGGCAAAGGGTTTTGATAAGGGTAGGCAATATACATGGAACGTTCTATATCAAAAGTTTGCGATATTCGGATGTTTTTGTCTATATAGTTACTTTTAATAAGGTAGTTTGGAATGACACCAACCCCAACTCCCTCAGAAACAAAGTTTATTAAAATAGAGGTGTTATCAACTTCGATAACATCAGTATATTGACTTTTAATTGATTCCTTATTCGAATGATGTTTGTAGATTAATAGTGTTTTGTGGTTGGCATTACTTACCCTAGATATCAAAATATCACTATAATCACCAATTTTATGTGCAATAAGAGTGTCATCAATAACATTATTAAGCCTAATCGCTAAATCTACATTGCTTTCTAATAAATTTTCTACATTGTTACTTGATGATATTTCAAAATCAACTTTTGGATATCGTTCTTGTAAGTCTTTAAGAACAGAACCAAAAATAGAAGAGGCTATAGAGTTGGGCATTGTGATTTTAAACTTTCCATCAATGCATTCACTCAACGAGCTAGCTCTGTAATTTAACTCGTGCAAACTCTCTAACGTCTTGATAGCAAGCTCTCTAATGCTTTCGCCATGATCAGTTAAAACGAGTTTCCTTGTTGTCCTGTGGACAAGTGTTACACCAAGTTGTTTTTCTAATGCTGCTAGCTGCCTGCTCACTTGAGCTTTAGACTTTCCAAGTTCTTTTGATGCCTCTGTAAGAGAGAGGTGTTTACAAATGGCTGCAAAGCAGATCAACTCATTGTTCATCAATTCCATGATTGTTACCTTTTTGCAACTCTGAGTCACGTTGTCTTTTAACTGGTGGGAAAGTATAACTTGCTTCATCGGAGGGGGACAATGATATTTAAAAGCCGCCATGAAATAAAGGCTGACTACTATCTTAATAAAACCATATTGGATATTAAGTTAAACCGATATCCTGAAGAAATTAACTCAATCGGATTAAATATAGAAAATAAAGATTTAAAAATAAAAAAATTTTCTCGTGAAATTACTAAGTTGGATTCGGGTGATTTAATTCTTGATTGTGCATCATTGATAATGACTCATTCCATATCGAAAAAAGTAATAATAAAAGTTGAAATTGAATCTTTAAATTATAAAGTTAAACGTGTGAGGATATTTAAATATGAAGACTGCAATACAAAATTCGAAAAGATCTGTTTATCAGAAAGATACATTGTATAGAATAATAAATAATATTAGTACTTTGTATACCAAATCACTAGTAAAATTAGGTGAAGAGTTGAGAATCCATCATTGCAAACATAAGATTAATGTAAGAGCCACTAAGGAGTTGAGTGAACATATGAAGAAAGATCTAGGTATAATTGAAAAGTAGAGAGTTTACATCTGTTAGATTCCTTGTTCCTATAAAACTAATGTAGTACTTACACGTTTGGGTTAAGCAAATGCGTGTCCATGTTGACTCATATTGAATGAGCAAGACGCAGAACCAACGTGTACTGTGTTGAACGTAACCCAAGATACAATGAAGGAACTTAATTAGCCACACGGTTTTAAAGTTGATGACTGGTTATTATCAAGTTGTCGCTGTGGTGAAATCGAAGTTCACGGTCCATACAAGACAGCTGATGAGGCTTGCAAAGCAGCAACAGCCAAATACGGTGTAACTAAACTGACTTCACCAATGATAATCTTCTAACCCTTAAGTTCGCATTATGGGCGCTTATGTTGAATACGATTGCATATGCGTATCCTATAAAATGTCTCTCTTTTGAGGGACAATTCAATGAAGTATCACGAAATGACTAAAAACTATATTTTTCGTGAATTTGAATGTGGTTTAACCGTCGAAGAAGCTGCCAAACTTTGTTTGAAAACTGTGAGAACGGTCAAAGAATGGGACAAGGGGAAATCCATTCCTCCAGAGTGTAAACGCTTGATGAGGATGAACAAGGGTAGGGAATTGAGCTCTTGTGAAGATTGGGAAAACTTCGTAATGAGGCATGATCGCTTAGAGCTTCCAACTGGTCAGTTGGTTACTGCGCAGCAAGTTTTGGTTGGAGTCGCCTTATTAGAGTTAGGTGCATCAAATGATATTAAGATTTCACACCAAATTCTCAAATATGCACGTGTTTTGAAGAAATTGATTTAATACATAAAGGCTCCTTTAGGAGCCTTTTCTTTAATAGTGCTACTTATTCTTAAAGTGTTGGTTTATTGATATATCGGTTGCGGATGTAACAACTTCATCCAATGCAGAACACAATTCATTTCCGATAGTTACTATAATAAGAACCAATAGCTCATTATACCGTTCGTGATTAACAAACTTTACTCGACTTAAAGCTATCGATATGTTTACCCACGTTATAAGTGCTTCTGCTCTAGATGACATACCTTTCTTAAACACCTCGTTATACTTTCGAACATCACTACTTCGATAGATAGAAAGAATGAGGTGACTAAAAGTTTTCTCATTCACAGGTTCACCCAACTGTATTTGCAACAAGTTAAGATTTCGAGAAATATAGTCTTCTCTATACCTGAGTTCAGACTCTTCAGAGCTACGCTTTATTTCGAGACGCTGTAATTCAAGTTGTCGAGATAAAAACAAAAGCGAGAAGAAAACCAATATCGGGCCAAGGACACCACCAAAAAAGCTTCCAAATTCAGCCCAACGAATATGGCTCGGAGAAAAATCTCCAGAAAAATTCACCCTATAAACAACAAAGACAATCAGTATAAATACCGCTGCTGTTACAACAATCCATGTTTCCTTTGATTTCATTACAGCCTCTTGATACTAGGACATCAAATCCATAACTATGAAAGGATTAATAAAAAATGTTTCCTGATGGAGCTTTTTAGTAATTATCTATTGGTAACTTCAACTCTTCTAGTATCGACAGAAACTCTTGGTTTTCCCTCAAAAGTTTCGATGACCTATAATTCAAAAACTGCATGCTAATTAAGATCAAGCGAAGCTGTGAAAACTCAGTAAAATTGATCATAGTTTCAAGCTGAGATTTACGCTCCTCTTGAGTAAATCCGTTTTCATCAGAGAGCTTTTGGTTAATCGTTTTTGTGATAATAAAAAATATACGCTGAGTGTTGTAGAGTTTTTCATCTGAATCTGCCTCTTTTATGAACTTAGTTATTTCAGCGTCAGTAGCATTTTTAGCTCGCAAGCTTTCAATAGCATCTTCAAGTTTGCGTACAGATTCAACGCCAGAATACACTTTACCGTTTAGTGTGAGCTTGAAGTACTCAAAAGAATCTCTTTGTGCACTCAACAAATTGAAAAAATGTGTTTCAAAAGACCTCATCTTCTCATTCTTAATGTTGAGTTGTGCTTCTTCTCTGAGAGTAGTGTTCGAATCATTTTGCAAGTTCAATGACTTTATAAGCATAACAAAAGATAAAAAGCTAAACAGCGGGCCTAAAACACCACCTACATAACCACCAAATTGATTCCAATGGTCAACATCTGTTGAAAGCTTATAATTATGGAACTGCAAGGCATACAAACCTAATACAACTAAGATGCATAGCACTGCAGCATAGATGTAGTTGTCGTTTTTCATTTATCACTCAAAACCTGATATCAAGTATTTAATGATATGACCACTTTTAAGTCTTAAACTCTTAGCAGTGATATCTATGTATTCCCACTCATCTGATGGGATGCCATTGTTTTTATCAAGATTCTCCGAAAACCGCTTTTTAGCAGCAATACGAACTTCCTTATACGCAGATGGAAAACCGAAGGCAACAGTCTCACTTTCGCCCTCAATTAGCAACCGACCATTTCCTGTATTGATATTCAGACGTGTGATACAAGCTCTTAAACGAAGCACTTGATCATTCACCTTCGGTGACAAATTAGTCTTGCTAGCTTGAGTTAAGGTAATGATTTCTCGCCTATCTAGTTCGCCCACGTGGGCTTTTAGCACAACATTGTAGCCGTAATGGCTAGGAACAGACACTGCATTTTTCAACGGGCTACGTCTAAGCTTTTCGACAAGAGCCTCCTGATTTTCGGCAGAAATTTCCGCAATTAATGCTGTAGCCTCATTAGATAATGGTGGGCTGTCCTGATAAATAGCCTCAGAAATGAAATAGCTAACGACTTGGCACATGGTTTCATTACCTATGCGAGACATTTTGGCTTTTATTTCCGGATCTTCTGACGCAACTTCAAAGACCAAGCCGTAAGAGCCCTCAAAAGACTCCATCATTTTGTTGCGCAACTTATTCGAGCTAGTATTTCGTTGAGAAACCGTGTCTGTAACCGCAGCCTCTACAACACTTCGAACAGCTTCAGACGCGCCAGAAATAGTATCAAGCCCCGCTTTCATATCAACGGCATGCTCTTCAGTTTTAATAATTAGATCTAGTTTCATTTATTGAAATCCATAATATGCGTATTGATGCTATTGTGATAGTACAGTATGGATATCACGTAGAGCTATGATTATTAATTTTGTATAAGTATTTTTGTTTATCTCATCAACGTTATAGTAATGAGTAAGTTGATGACAATGTGATAACAGTCAAATTTGCTAGTTATCTGGGCCGTGAATATGGTAAACATTATTGAAGTAACGCACGGGAGATACTGGTGTATAAGTTATTGTTCGTGGTTTGCCATTAAAAAGTACGACGTAAAATTCTCCCCACTTTCTAACCCCTATAAGACACTGATTTTTTTCAACCTTAATCCAAGTCTTACCACTATCTAGGCTATACTCTTCGAAGCCAACTAGCTTGACTCGTTGAAAAGAGTCACATTCAAAAACATTAATCACGCCTCTATATCTGTCGTACCTGTAATCTCCATTACGAAGTAAAGCAGGTACTTCAATTAAATTACCGTGGATATCATAACCCTTAGAGTCAAGGAGGTATCCACTGTGATTTTTAATATAGGAGATTAACATAAAAAAACACCACTACTGTTCATCCATACAGTAATTGTAGCACCTGCTAATTTAGAACGGAAGTAGGGTTAAAAAGATGTATAAAGCTTTTAGGCATATGCCATCATGCACATTTTAAAAAGATAAGCCGAACTTTATAGTTTGGCTTTTTTGTATCAGCACGCAAGGATAGCACCGAGTGGGAATTTACCCCCGTAATACAGATTCGGGGGTTTGCTCCGCTTTTAGGTCCCTCCCGCAAAGCGGGCCCCTCCCAAAATGCTCGCAATACCGCGCACATAATAAAAAGGGCTCGTATAGAGCCCCATGATTAAGTTCGGTGTGGAAGTGCCAAGGTTTGGTGTCCTACATGTTCCGCTTCCTCGGTCTACGCAGACTGCGCTAGCTTCGACGCTGTGGCGAGCGGTCTAGATATGGACAGGCATGTTTTGCTGCAATATATCTGATGGCTTTTCTCTTTGGCCGCACGTGAAGATCCTTTCTGTTTCTTCCCAAGTCACTCGATATACGCAGTCGCTCAACACTTCGAACTGATACCCAATCTTTACCAAGTCCAGATGGTCGAAACTGAATAGCTTGTCGCGACCATCGTACACATCGATGTATATCTTGTAGAACGTCAGGTCACGGTCGAGTTCGGCAGCATACTTCAGCCGTTTTGCGTAGGCGATTTGCTTTGCGTATCCGGTGATATAGAAGTCGTAGTCTTCCAAAGGCCCGAACCCTGATGCTTTCTTTTTCTTCTTCGCTTTGGTTTCTGCCGTATCTACCGTTGGCGTTCCATCAGGCAGCTGCGTTTGTACTGGTTGCGGTGGTTTAACGGGGTCGGGTGGTTGCTCTGGCTCCGGCCACCAAGCCCAGATATTGAAAACTAACCCAAGCGATAACAGCACCACCGTTCCGACGACAGGCCAACGCTTCCAGAACGGGCGAATGTCTTTTGCTTCGGCTTCCTGCACTTGCTT